>NZ_JBARWZ010000292.1:0-11813 GCF_049647105.1 Actinophytocola sp. | reverse complement strand
GCGCGCGAGGGGGAGTTGCGCTGCCCACTTCGGGACGCCAGGGGGCGACACGGCTGTCCCGAAGTTCAAGTGCCCGCTGCTGGCGCATCTTCTTCAGCCACCGCCTGTTGCGGCGCCGGCAGTGCCGGACACGCGGACGCGGAGGATGAAGCACCATCCGCACGACGAGCATCAGCCCCCCGACGATCACGATCCACATGGGCAGGGTCATGGCTGCCTCCTTGTACCCAGCCACACCAGTCCGCCGAGCACGACGAACGCGGCGGCGACGTACAGCCAAGGAAGCAGCCAGGAAGGCATTACTCGGCGCCCCGGTTTTTGGCCACAAGCACCGCGCTCCAGAGTCTCTGCTGTAACGCCTGCGCCTCAGCGATGCTGTAGGTGGCGACGCCAGGCGGGGGATTGAGAACGCCGATCCGGTTGTCCTCGGTGATGAACACGGTCGACGCGCGGGTTCTCCCAGCGCCGTCTTTGCACGGCTGCTCGGACGTCCACTCGTCGGCCATTCGACATCTCCCTGGGTGTAGCCTTTACCGGAACACGCCATCCGGCCTCGTGCGCTCCAGTATCAGTGGAATGCTCCAATCACGCAAGGCGAACCCGTGACTAATTCCTCGTGTCTCCCAGTGACGGCTCTCAGTTAGGGTGTGCTCATGGCGACCATCAGCTGGCGCGCTCGATCACTCAAGGCCGCTCTCCGCAGCGCCCTCGAGGACTCCGGCATGTCCCGCCGCGAAGTCGCTACCCAACTCAACGTGTCCCACACCAAGGTCATCCGGTGGATGTCCGACGACTGGCCTGCCCCCAGCGAAGCCGACACCGCCAGCGTCCTCGTGTGCATCAACGTCACCGGCGACGAACGCGACCGGGTCCTGTCCATCGCCCGCGCCGCCGACGCCGACTGGATGGTGTCCGGCCCGCCCGGCATCAACCCACAACTCGCGTCCGTCCTCGAGGTCGAGCGGTACGCCGTGCGGATCTTCGAATGGGGTCCACTCGTCTGGCCCGGGCTGCTCCAGTCCAGCGACTACGCCCGCGCAGTCATCGCACGCAGCGGCGACCTCACCGACATCGAAGCCGAGGCACGAGTGATGATGCGGATCGCCCGTCGCGACGCACTCACCCGGGCCAAGCCTGTCGAATTGACCGCAGTCGTCGGGCTGCCCGCTGTACAGGGCAAGATCGGCGGCGCCACCGTCATGGCCGATCAACTGTCACACGTCGGGACCGTCATCGGTCTGGACAACATCACAATCCAGGTGCTGGACCTCAGCGGCGACTGGACCCCGGGACACCCGGGCGCGTTCATCCTCTACGAGTTCGCCGACATGCCACCCGCCGTGTACCTCGAGCACTACCGGTCCGGCGCGTTCCTCGTCGACGAGGCGGACGTTGCCGCCTACCAGGGCGCGGCGGAAACTCTCCGCCGGGAAGCGATGAGCCCACCTGCCACGGCCAGGCTCATCGCCGATGCCATCCCGAACAGCAGCTTGGAGACGACTGGATGACCGTACCTCAGCACGATGAGCGTTGGCGGAAGTCAACGCGAAGCCAGAACGAGGGGGCATGTGTGGAACTGGGATCTTGCGGCGCCATCCGCGACAGCAAGAACCCGGGCGGCCCTCGCCTTGAGCTGCCGTGGCAGTCGTTGATCGCCGCTGTGCGAGACGACCACCTGTCCCGCTGACACCAGAACGACTGCGCCCCCAGAACCTGTCCGGTTCTGGGGGCGCACTGCTGCGTCCACCTACTCGACAGCCATGTCCACGCCAGCGTCCTGGCAGGCAGCGACAACCGGCGTGATGGCGTCCCGGAACCGCTCGACGTCGAACTCGGCGCCGGCCGCCCGCTCAACGTTCATGTCGCCCACAGCGGTCACCGCAGACTCCATCGCGTCAGCCACAGCCGGGTCCAGGTCGGGGTCGGGCGTGTACTTCCCGAGTCGCATCACCGCCATCCCGGCCAGCATTCCCTGAGCGCCGGTCGTGGCGCCCTGGTTAGCGAGGTCGGCCCAAAACTTCTTGAGGTTCTGGTCGTCGGCGAGGCTGCGGCACGCGTCGGTCGTGGTGGTGTTCGCGGCCGCGGCGCTGGTTTCGGATGTCGTCGACGTCGACCTCGAGGACGGTGGCGCCGCGGCGGTGTTGTCGTTGGTTGAGCATCCGGTCACCAACACCGCGGCTGCGGCGATCCCTGCCAGGGTGAGTCGTGTGCGCGTGAGCATGACCTCCATGTCGCACCTGACCTCTCAGATGTTGCGGTCAGCAGCCAGCCGGTGGTGTTGGAACTGGTCGAGGTCCCGCTGAATCTCGTCGAGCTCGCGTGCCCACTTCGCCTGCAGGACGAGGGTGATGACGATGCCGAGCGTGGCGGTGGCGATGCCGAACACGGGCATCCACCTGCGTGCCCGGATGGTTGCGATTAATCCGAAGATGATGCCGAGGACACCGCAGAAGAACCCGAGGTTGTTGACGATGGGGACGGGGGAGAAGGCGAGGGCGACGCAGCCGAGGACGAGCGCTGTGACGGAGAACCCGGTCATCAGCGGGCGTGGCCGGCGTCGGGGCTGGTAGTGGGCAGGACGCATCGCGGGAACGGTGTTCATGCTGGTACTCCAAAAGGGTCAGGGGGTTAGGCGAGTGCCCACACGTAGGGGAAGGCGGTGAGGAACGCGAGACCAGCGGTGATGCCGAAGTGCTCGCGCAACGTCCACGGTTCGCGGCGCCAGAGCAGGCGGCGGGCCATCACTGGTCACCCGCTCGAAGACCGGCGAGGGGTTGCCACGCCACATACGTGGTGACCGAGGTGAGTCCCGCACGTGAGGGGTGAGGGTCCCAGTAGTCCTGGCCGTGGACGGCGATGGCGTGCACGATGTCGGCGTCGCGGATGGTGGGTCCGAATGCCAACCCGAGGTGGGGTGCGGGGTGGTAGCCGTCTGTCCAGACAGTGGCGTAGCCGTGCCGGGTGGCGAACGCGGCGAGCGCTTCGGACCAGGACTCGTCGAGCTCGACGAAGTGCGGCACGTCGTCGAGCGGCAGGTTGAGGATCGTCGCGACCGCCGCCTGCAAGCAGTTGCCCTGCCGTCCGGGTGTCCCAGCGAGGATCGTTTGCGTGACCCCGTTCATGGCTGGTCACCCACCCCAGAACCAGAAGCGCCCGGGATCGGCGTCGCCTGCCACGCCTCGACGATGCGGATCGCAGCTGCCGCCGCCTCGTAGCGCACGTCGAGACGGACGAACCCGTAGTGGTCGTGGACCGCGTTCGCGACGGCGTTCAGCGCCTCGGGGTCGAGGTCGTCTGGCCGGGTGTCGACCACTGTGCGTCCAGCCAAAGCAGCGGACAGGACGCGCCTGGCCTGGCCTCGGTAGACAGCACGGCCGAACGGGCCCGCCTCCTCGGACTCGTCCCACGTGACCGTGTACTCGCCTCCGTCAGCCCTGACTCGGTGGTGCGGGCCGCCGAACAGTTCGCGTGCCGCCTTCTCCACTGTCTCTTCGGGGATGTCCCGGTCAGCCACGGTCCGCCTCCTTGTTGGCCCGGTTAGCGAGCACCTGGTAAGCGGACGTGAAGCGCTCCCGATCCGTCAGAAGAGGCGCGACCAGGTCCCGCATCCGCGTGGTCACGGCGTCCCAGTCGTACTGTCCGATCTCGGGGAAGTCGCCCCACGACACCAGGCCACCCTCGATCGCGTCCGCGACAGCGCTGGCGGCGAGGTGACTGGCAACGGTCTCAACCGCGCTGGGTTCGTCCTGGACTTGCTCTTGGGCGGCGAGGATCGGCATGTCGACGGCGTGCAACCACAGGTCGCAACCCGGGGTGTGGCACTCCTCGCCGACGCCGTTGATGCACGGCTCGCACAGGTTCAGCGTGATCTTGTGCACCGGGAACTCGTTGTCCTGTACCTGAGAAGACCCGGTCAAGACGACACCCGCTCCCGGATCGGCGCGAACCAGCGGACACGCGCGGGCTCCAAGGTGGGCTGGTCGTCGGCGTGGTCGAACAGCATGTCGAGGTGCGCCCGGCACAGATCAGTCTTACGGCCGTCGTCGAACACGACCCGGGCGATCGCCTCAACGAACACGTCACCGAGCAGCGTCGGATGCTTGTCGACCTTGCAGAGCGCGGCGGTGATCAGCGGCGAGTCTGCGTGGTAGTCGACGCGGTACCACATCCCGGCGTCGGTCGGTTCGGGTTCCTGGACAGGCAACAGGTCGCTCACCGGGTCTCCTCGACGATCTTCCGCAGGGTGCGGGCGACGGACTCGGACGCCCGGTACGGCGACCAGGGCTCGCGGTCGAGCCGGTCGGCCTCGGCGAGCAGGTGGTCACGCAGCCGGGCCAGCGCGGCGTCACGATGCGCGATCTCCGGGGCCAACACCGACAGAGCAGCCAACGCAAGGTCTGCGTGGTCGGCGGCGGCCGAATTGGTTGGCAGTCCGATCGCCTTCTCAGCGGCGGCGATGGCCTCCGCGACGGGAGTGACGAAGCGGGTGAACACGTCGGTCTCGACGGCTACCTGCGCCACCTCGCGGAACTCCCTGGCCGCGCGCTTGGCGGCGGCATGGGCGTACGGGTCGAACCCGGAGTTCTGGGCGTCGGACAACTGGTCACTCACTGGCTGTCTCCTTCCAGGTGGGTGGGAGCCAACCGGTCCGTGATCAACGGCCACAGGATCGGGTCCATGTCGTCGAGCTGGTGCCGCGCCGCGACCGGCATCGGACGCTCCGGATCCCCGGTCCACAGCCACATGTCGCCGTGACCGTCAAGGCCGACCCAGAACGGGCGCCCGGCCCGCAGGTCCTGCCACGATGGCCCGACCTCGGCGGCGGCACGAACCTCGGCGGCGACCGCCGCCACCAGCTCCGGGAGGGTGCTGTACACGGGCTGCCCGGGCCGGTGGTACTTCATCATCAACTCGACGTCCCGCACCCTCGGATAGCCGGGGTCCGCACCCACCACCACCCGCCGACCAGCGGCGAGGGTGGCCGGGTTGAGGCACTGCCCGAACTCGAACTGCGCGATCGGCTGCGTCGTCAAACTTGCGTCCGACTCGGGGAACCACATCAGCGTGACCGTCTCCGGCCGGAGCAGGTGGTCCTGCTCCCACCACACCTGCTCCTCCCCGGCGTCCGGGTCGTTGATCGGGAAGTTGCGGCGGTTCGGGTTGAGGACCACCATGTCCACACCGGTGCCGCGCAACTCGACGAGGGCGTCGTCGTGCCAGCGTTCGCAGTTGGTGATCCCCCCGGCCAGGAACACGGCAGGCGGGTCGTCCGGCAGCGGCTGCCAGTAGATTGGGGCCTCGATGTAGCGGAACGTGTAGGTGGCGCCGCTCATCACTGTCCACCCCCGCTGTTGCGCTCAGCGTTCAACCGCTCCGCGTCGTCGGCCGCGATCTGGTCCATCTCCGCCCGCTGCCGGTTCTCCGACGCCGCCAGCGCTTCCTCCCGGGCCTGCTCCCGCTTGATCCGCTCGGGGTGCTTCTCGCGGGTCATCGGTCCGCCCCCTCACGGGAACCGAACACGCTCCGCGACAGTTCCCGCAGCGCCTCGACCAGAGCGGCCAGACGCTCGTCACCGGGGTCCCGCTCAACGTGGTAGCCGTACTGGCCGATCAGGTGAGCGACCCCCGACCCCAGGTCGTCGAGCTGCCACTGCAGGCGCTGACGCTCCTCCTGCTGCTCCCAGTAGCTGTCGCTGAGCGTCGGGTGCGCGACTCGCTGTTCGGCGATGAATGCCGCACGCCGCTCCTCGCGCGTCGCTCCGCCGGCGCGTTGGTGCTGTCGTTCGAGGAGGGCTCGGATCTCGGTGGCGCTCATCGGACACCCGCCTTCACCGCGTCGGCGAGCTGCTTGACGAACGCGATGCACTGCCCTGCGGTCAGGTCGTCCCGCAGGTTCCGCAACATCCCCGCCGCGTGCGGCCTGCCTTTCGCCCGCAGCTCGGCACGCACCTGCTCGGTGAGGTCGTCGTCGACAACCGGGACCACAGGGGTGAGGAACGCGGTCAACGCGTCCCGCAGCGCGCGGGCCGCGTCACGGTCGAGCTCGGTGCACACGATCCCGTCGTGCGCGCGGATGTCGAGGTTGAGCAGTTCGCCGCCGACCTGGCCGACGACCGACAGCACCTGCGAACGCACCGCCTGGATGCGCTCGTTCACGACGCCGCTCATCGGGTGGCCGCCTTCCGGTCACCGGCCACGCCTTGCGAGACTCGCTCCTCGACGCACGCCGAGCAGCTCACGAAGTCTCGGTTCTTGGCCCAGCGAGTCTCAGCCCACGACATGTCCTGGTCGGTCGGACGTGCACTGCACAGCGTCTTCTCTGAGCCGCTCGCCGAGCGGTCGAGGTAGAACTGGTTTCCGCGTGACGGACGGGGACGACAGCGGATGTGGGTGGTCGCCTCGGCGGTCATCGGGTCACCCCGTGCCGACGGTCATCCCGATCCATCAGGACAGCGAGGACGTACAGGGGTGGGAAGAGGATGGCGACCGCGGCGGCGTCAGCGAGACGCCTGCGCAGGGATCGCTTGTAGATGTTCACGAAGTCTGCCCCATCTCAGCCCCACGTTTGGGGCCTTAGGGCAGGTCACAAGCTATGCTCGAACAACCTTCCACGGGTTGTGTACGACAAGTCTCCCCAGTCGTTCGAACATCTTTCCTCCCCTGTGAGATGCCGCCCTCTCAGGCGCGCGACGAGTCTACCTGCCGCCCGGTAGGTATGATCGTGTGAGGGTCTCAGCCGGGCGAACGCTAACGTGTGCAGGCTGAGAAACTGCTGAGGAGGAGCGCGGATGGACGGGGACACCCGCGACACGATTCGTGCGGTTGCCCTGGAGCTGTTCTCGGACAAGGGTTTCGAGAAGACAAGCCTGCGGGAGATCGCCGAACGGGTCGGGCTGACGAAGGCCTCGCTGTACTACCACTACTCGTCGAAACAGTCGCTGTTGCTGGCGGTGGTGGACCCGGTGATCACGGGCTGGCGGAGGATCGTCGACGACACGGCCCGGCTGGAGCACACCCCCGACACCGTGCGGCAGGTGGTGGACCAGTGTCTCGACGTGTTCCTGCGCAACCGCTCGGTCGCCGGCATCTTCCAGCGGGACGCCGCGGGTGTGGCCGTGGTGCTCGGCACGCTGTGGGACGACATGGTGGACCTCGGGAAACGGCTCGTCGCGTGGCTCGCCGGTCCGTCACCGACGTCGGCGGACCGGCTGCGCGCGGTCGCCGCGATGGAGGTACTCGGCGCGGTCCTGTCCTCGGCGACCTACCAGGACGACGGCGAGTTCACCGAGGAGGAGATGCGTGCCGTGCTGTCGCAGGCCGCGATGGACGTCCTCCGCCTGACGGCTACGCCTTCTCGCTGTTGAGCTTCTCCTCGATCTTCTCGATGATCCGGTCGGCCTGTTCCTCGGGCATGACCTCGCGCACGGCCGCCTCGATGAGCTCGCGCTGAGCGGCGGCGATCTCCTGGGGGCTGGGCCGGTGCGTGGCGACCGCCTGGTCGATCAGGCCGTTCAGTTCCTCCGGCGTGAGGCCCTTGTCGGCGGCGATCGCGGCCAGGATCGCCTGGTCCCTGGCGGTCTGCATCTCCCATGCGCGGTCCATGTTGGCGACCACCGCGCCGAGGGTGGTCTCGCCGCCGAGGCTGGAGCCCTGCCGCTTGATCCGGTAGTTGAACACGTCGCTGGCAGCCACATCGTCCTCCGTGTGCTGGCCCCAGTCCGGCTGGAGCACGTCGTTGATGTCGCAGTTGATCCCGCCGACCGCGACGGTGCCAACCCGCTGGTACAGATGCCTCCCGGGGAACAGCTTCGGCGGGGTGCCGGACCACGCGCGGCACTGCCAGAACCAGCGCGCGACCCCCGCCTGCTGCGCGCGGACGCAGACGTCGTACTCGCCGTAGACGCCGGTCAACCCGACGCCACCGAGTGACTGGGTTGCGCCACGCATGTACTCAACCATGGTGTTGAACTCGCCGCCGGTGACCACGTCCCGGTCGACGGCCATGTAGATGGGACGGTCGGCGGGGAAGCCGATCTGGTTGGCGTGGTCGCGTGCGCGGGCCCCGGACTCCCGGCCCTGGCCGAACCCGCCGAGCCAGTCCTCGGTGTGATCCTCGTACACCAGCGCCATGCCGATGCCATGTCTGGTGAAGTCGGCAAGCTCTCCCGCATCGGTGCACTTCACGCGGGATGGGAACCCGATGTACCGCAGCGCTCCACCGTAGCCGGCTCGTCTGATCGCCGCGGCACCGGGCTTGCCTGCCGAGTAGTCGAGTACGAGCATGGTCCGCCCTCCTCGGTCGCTCACCTCGGATAACGACTCGCGCGCGCGGAAGGTTCAGGAGAACGGCACAAATCCTCCAGGTGGCGCAGTGGTCAAGGGGGCTGCGCGGACAAGCAAACCCCAGGTACGAGACCTGGGGTGGGCGTTCCTCCAACCGGGACGCGACATGCCAGCAAACGAAAGCCCCAGGTGCGTGACCTGGGGCGAAGCTCCTCCAGCTGGACTCGAACCAGCAACCCTTCGATTAACAGTCGAATGCTCTGCCAATTGAGCTATGGAGGATCGACCGCCGGACCCCGTCCGGCAGGTGGTAACTCTAGCGCATGCCTGGAACGTGGGTTCCCGCCACCCGGCGTTCGTGGCGCGGGTAGGGGAAGATGGAGGTGAATCAGCAGGTCGAGCCATGGGAGGCGAGGACACATGAAGGCGTTCATCCTGGGCGCCGCGGTCGGGTACGTGCTGGGCGCGAAGGCCGGCCGTGGCCGATACGACCAGATCATGCGCACCTACCGCAAGATCGCCGACCACCCGGCTGTGCAGGGCGCCGCGGGTGTCGCCCGCGCGAAGGTCGGCGAGAAGACCGGTCTCGGGAACCGGCACAACGCGACCGCCCAGAACAACGGGCGGCGTGATCCTGCCTACACCCAGTCGTGATCCGTGGGGGCTGCCGAAGGGGCGGCTCCATCCGCACCTGACGGGTGCGATGCGGCCGGCCAGCTCCTCGAGCTGGCCGGCCGCCACGGCATCACGGACGTCGAGCTGGCCGCCGTCGCCGCGGGCGGCATCCGAGCCTGCGCGGCCCTGACGAGCTGAAACCACACTACTGAGCGAGGTCGACGGGTGGCTCTCTTGCGACAGCAAGTAACCTTGCCGAACACCGTACTGGGGGCGGTAGCTCAGTCGGTTAGAGCAGGGGACTCATAATCCCTTGGCCGTGGGTTCGAGCCCCACCCGCCCCACACGGCCTGACCAGGCTGGATAGCTGGGAGGGCATGCGACAACTTGATCATTGGGTGCGTCTCAGGGTGCGAGTACACTGAGACGCATGGCTAGCGTGCGCCCAGACGGCCGCCAGCAAGGCCGTATCGAGGAGCGCGGAGGCAACCTCCGCGTGGTGGTCTATGCCGGGCAGGACCCCGTGACCGGCCGCCGAACATACAAGCGGGAAACGATCCGTGGCAATGACGACGCGGCCTGGAAGAAGGCGCGGAACAAGCGCACGGAATTCCTTGCCGAGGTGCTCAAGCAGCGCAACGCGTCGACTTCGGTCAACTTCAGCTATGCGATTGACGAGTGGTTCAGCAAGGCTGATCTCGAAGAGACCACGCGGCATGGATACCGCGGCTACATCAACCGGGTCATCAAACCGGCGCTGGGGCATGTAGCTGTAAAGAAACTGGGCACTCGCGACCTGGAGAGCCTGTACTCCGAACTGCGTCGGTGTCGCGCCCGTTGTGATGGCACTCCGTACATTGAGAAACACAAGAAAGACGGCGAACACGACTGCACCGAGGCCAATTGCGTTGTGCATGAATGCGATCCGATGGCCGCATCGACGGTGCGTCAGATCCACTCGATAATCAGCAGCGCTCTCGACGCCGCGGCTCGGTGGGATTGGATCGACTCCAACCCCGCAAAACTGGCGAAGCGTCCGAAGCAGACACCGCCTCAACCCGATCCGCCATCACCCGCTGACGCAGCTCGAATCGCTGAGCGCGCGTTCGAGTTGGGCGAGGACTGGGGCATGCTCGTGTGGCTCGTCATGACCACCGGCATGCGGCGCGCCGAGGTAGCTGGCCTGCGGTGGTTCAACGTCAAGTTGGACGAAGAGGTCGTCGAGATCCGGGCCAGCTACGTCGAGGTCAACGGCAAAGGCAAGGTCAAGAGCACGAAGACCCACCAGATGCGACGGGTGGCGCTCGACTCCGAGACCGTCGCCCTGCTCCGCGCGCACAAGGCATGGGCGCGAGACGAGTTGGCGAAGGTCGACGTTGAGTTGACCGACGACATGTACGTCTTCATGAGCGACCGCAAGTTCGACACGGTAACGCGGACGTATGGGAGCCCAAAGGACGCCACACAACCGTATTCGCCAGACGCGATCTCGCGTAGGTACAAGCGCATGGCGGAGAAGCTGGGTATCGACACGCACATTCACGCTCTCCGCCACTTCTCGGCCACGGAACTGCTGACGGCTGGCGTGGACCTCCGCACCGTTGCTGGTCGGCTCGGCCATGGCGGGGGAGGGGCGACAACCCTTCGCGTCTATGCCGCCTGGGTGGCAGCGGCAGACCGAAAGGCTGCCGAGATCCTCGGATCCCGGCTGCCCAAGCGTGCAATGAAACCGTCAGAGCACGGCTAGTTCGAGCACTTGCAACACCGGCGGGAAGACCTGGTCGCTCGGGATTATTCTGGGCAACTTGTCCTTGCTGATCCATGTGACGCTGATGTTCTCGTCCGCATCGATATTGGTAGCGTCGCCAGCTACGTAGTCGCACAGCCAATACTCGCAAATTACGTTCGTGACGGGGTGAACTCGACGGCCGAGTGATCGGGAAACCGAACAATGCACTCCGGTTTCTCGCAGAGTTTCTCGAATCGCGACGTGATGCGGCTCTGTTCTCGGTTTTACCATGCCCGCTGGGAACTGCCAGGTGATGCCGGAATCGTCCGTGCTCCTCCGGCACACCACCAGCACCTCCGGCCCTCTGGTGACCACAGCGATGGCAACCGTCAACGGATATGGCTGGTTGAGGTGGTGAGCGCCGATTCGGAGCGTCTGCTCCGTCGCCGGTGGCGTTAGCAGCTCGTCGATGCTCATCTCGAAGACTCGTTCGAGCAGGCGTGCCGTCGCCGGTCGCAGTGGCCCGAGAGGTGCGCCATCTGGTTGGCGTCCTGCTACGAGCCGTTGGAGATGCCGAAAGCTCAAGGTGCCCGGTTCGTTGTGTTCGCGGGCGAACGTCTCGACGAACTCGACGAACTCGCGAAGGCTGAGCCGCCGTTCCCGGATCTTCTGTTCGAGGACCGTTCGCGTCGAAGGCCCGCTTCCGTCTCGCCAGTTCATTCCGCGTCCTCTCGATTACGGCACATATGTGACGCCACCGTGGCGTCCCTACGTCGTTCCCCGTCTGTCGGGATGATGACAGGGTTGATTTCAGTCTTACACGACCGCGTCTGCCTGGCGATAGCGAACCGCAGATCGGCTGTATCCGCTGGTGGTGACAGGAAAGGGAGCATTGAGATGACCGTCGACAGGTCAATTCGTGGGTATGTCCTCGCGTGGACATGGGCAGCCGGTAGGTCGTGGTGATTCCCGTACCGCCACCCGACGATGCCGCGCACCGGGATGGGCTGCTGATGCACGAGTTGACCGTGATGAACACACGAATCTCTCGCTACGTTCTGCCTGCGTTCCACAGATCAGGTTGCTGACTGGTCGGTGAAAACAGTGGTTGAGCTGCGGGAACGACTGTTTGCCCGGTGACGGGGCGTGTCACTAGGTGGTGGTGTCGTGGCTGGTCAGGGGGTCGC
>NZ_JBARWZ010000291.1:0-35696 GCF_049647105.1 Actinophytocola sp. | reverse complement strand
ACCGTGGACTCGCGGGTTCTGAACCGTGGACTCGCGGGGTTTGGTGGGGGTTTGGGTGGGTGGGGATGGTGACGATCTGGTTACGCTGGGCTGGATGGGGGAGTGTTGGTGGGGTGGATGGTCTAGTCGGATTGTGGGATGGCCTGCCGTTGTT
This sequence comes from Actinophytocola sp., assembly GCF_049647105.1. Lineage (GTDB taxonomy): Bacteria > Actinomycetota > Actinomycetes > Mycobacteriales > Pseudonocardiaceae > Actinophytocola. The sequence continues at coordinate 35,542 of NZ_JBARWZ010000291.1, read as the reverse complement.
TCTGGATCGGGCTAGGGTCTAGCGATCTACGGCCTGACGGTGGCCGTCTCGACCTGAGGAGTCTCGGGGCAGTGATCGAGTTCCAGGCCGTGACCAAGAAGTACCCGGATGGCACGGTCGCGGTCGACGGCCTCGACCTGGTCGTCGACGCGGGGAAGATCACGGTGTTCGTTGGGCCGTCCGGCTGTGGCAAGACGACCTCGTTGCGCATGATCAACCGGATGATCGACCCGACCGGCGGCACGATCCTGTTGGACGGCAAGGACATTCGCGAGTCGGACCCGTCGTTGCTGCGGCGCGGCATCGGTTACGTCATCCAGCACGCGGGACTGTTCCCGCACCGCACGGTCCTCGACAACATCGCGACCGTGCCGCTGCTGACCGGCAAGAGCAAGCGCGAGGCGCGTGCCCGCGCGGCGGAACTGATGGAGCTGGTCGGCCTGCCCGCCGGGATGGGCAAGCGGTACCCGGTGCAGCTCTCCGGCGGTCAGCAGCAGCGGGTCGGGGTGGCCCGCGCGCTCGCCGCCGACCCGCCGGTCCTGCTGATGGACGAGCCGTTCTCCGCGGTCGACCCGATCGTCCGCGACGATCTCCAGCAGCAGCTGTTGCGCCTGCAGTCCGAGCTGGACAAGACGATCGTGTTCGTCACCCACGACATCGACGAGGCCATCAAGCTCGGCGACCGGGTCGCGGTGTTCCGCGTCGGCGGCAAGCTCGCGCAGTACGCGACGCCGTCGGAGCTGCTCGCGAAGCCCGCCGACGACTTCGTGTCCTCGTTCGTCGGCCGCGACCGCGGCTACCGCGCGCTCGGCTTCCTCACCGCGACCGGGGTGCCGATCGGCCCGGTCGCCACCGTGCGGGTCGGCGGGAAGGCCGAGGAGCCAGGCTGGGTCGTCGTCGTGGACGAGCAGAACCGGCCGCTCGGCTGGCTCGACTGTCCGTCCACATCGGACACCGTGACCGCGGACGGTCTCGTCTCCGGTGGCTCACTGTACGAAGTGGACGGGGCAGCGGGTACCGCGGGATCACTGCGCAACGCGCTCGACGCCGCGCTCAGCTCGCCTGCCGGACTGGGTATCGCCGTCGACAAGGACGGCGCGGTCGCGGGCAGTGTCGAGGCGGCCGCCGTGCTCAACGCGCTCGCCGAGGCGCGCCGGACCGGTGAGGTGCCGGCGTGAACGTCGACTGGCCGTGGCCATGGCTACCGCGCAACGTCGACAAGATCGCCGAGGCCACCGGCGAGCACCTGTACCTGGCGCTGCTCCCGGTCCTGGCGGGCCTGATCATCTCGATCCCGCTCGGCTGGGCCGCGAGCCGCTGGCCCGCCGTGCGGCTGGTGGTGGTGCCACTCGCCGGCGTGCTGTACACGATCCCGTCGTTGGCGCTGATCACGCTGGTGCCGCTGATCATCGGCACGAAGATCATCGACCCGCTGAACGTCCAGATACCGCTCGCCATCTACACGGTCGCGCTGCTGGTCCGCTCGGTCACCGACGCGCTGCTGGCCGTGCCGGGTGAGGTCACCGCGGCCGCGACCGCCATCGGTTTCCGCCCCGTCAAACGGTTCCTTGCCGTCGAGCTGCCGCTCGCGATCCCGGTGATCGTGGCGGGTCTGCGGGTCGCGGCGGTGTCCGCGATGAGCCTGACCGCGGTCGGCGCGCTGATCGGCATCGGCGGGCTCGGCAGCCTGATCACAGAAGGCTTCCGGCGCAACAACGCGGTCGAGATGGTCGTCGCGATCGCGCTGATCCTCGTGATCGCGCTGATCATCGACGTGCTGTTGCTGTTGGTGGGCAAGGTCATCACGCCGTGGACGCGCGTGCGGCAGGGGGCGGCCAAGTGAACTCGGCATTGAACTGGTTGTTCGACCCGGACCACTGGACCGGGCCGACCGGCATCCCGGCCCGGCTCATGGAGCACCTCGGGTACACGGCGCTGACCGTGCTGATCGCGGTTGTGATCGCGGTGCCGATCGGCGCGCTCATCGGCCACACCGGCCGCGGCACGTTCGTCGTCGCCGGCCTGTCCAACGGCCTGCGCGCGCTGCCCGAGCTGGGCCTGCTGACGCTGCTGGTGCTGCTGACCTACGTCGGCCTGCTGCCGGTGGTGATCTCGCTGGTGATCCTGGCGCTGCCGCCGATCCTCGCGGGTACCTACGCCGGCATCCGCAACGTCGACGGTGCGGTCGTCGATGCCGCCCGTGGCATGGGCATGCGCGGATCGACGGTGCTGTGGAAGGTGGAGCTGCCCAACGCGCTCCCGCTGATCCTCGGCGGCATCCGCTCCGCGACGCTGCAGGTGATCGCGACCGCCACGATCGCGGCCTACGTCGGACTCGGCGGGCTGGGCCGGTTCGTGATCGACGGCAACAACTCGGGCGCTGGCTCACCCAACGGCTACCCGCAGATGGCGGCGGGCGCCATCGTCATCGCCGTGCTCGCGCTGGTGGTGGAGGGTGTGCTCGAGGTCGTGCAGCGGGTGGCGGTCTCGCCGGGTCTGCGCCACGCTGCGACGAGGAGGAGCACCGCGCGCACCTGGCGCAGGCCGACCCTTGATTTGGTAGAGAAGTCCACGTGAGGAGACATTGAGGATGAAGCGCGTTATCGCCGGTGTGGCGACGGCCCTGGCGGCGACGCTGGCCGTTTCCGCGTGCGGCAGTTCCGACCCACTGGCCGAGGAGGAGCCGTCGGGCGGATCCGGCGACACGATCACGGTCGGCTCGGCGAACTTCCCGGAGAGCCAGCTGCTCGGCGAGATCTACGCCCAGGCCCTCGAGGCCAAGGGCGTCACGGTCCAGCGGCAGCACGACCTCGGCAGCCGCGAGAAGTACATGGACGGGCTCAAGGACGGGTCGATCGACCTGATCCCCGAGTACACGGGCGTGCTGCTGCAGTTCTTCAACAAGACGGCCCCGGAGGTCGAGGCCGAGGAGGTGTACGCGGCGCTGCCCAAGGCGCTGCCCGCCAACCTGATCGTGCTGGAGAAGGCCGAGGCGGAGGACAAGGACGCGGTCGTCGTCACCAAGGAGACGGCGGAGAAGTGGAACCTGAAGTCCATCGAGGACCTGGTGCCGCACTGCGGTGAGACCGTCTTCGGCGGGCCGCCGGAGATCCAGGAGCGCGCGGATGGCATCCCGGGCATCAAGGAGACCTACAACTGCACGTTCAAGAGCTTCAGCGCGCTTGAGCCGGGCGCCATCACCACGAAGGCGCTGCTGGACGGCACCGTGCAGGCCGCCGACATCTTCACAACGGACGCCGCCATCGAGGCGAACGACCTGGTGGTGCTGGAGGACCCGAAGAACAACTTCGCCGCGCAGAACGTGGTGCCGTTGATCAACAAGGACAAGGCGTCCGACACGGTCAAGGATGCGCTGAACGCCGTCTCGGCGAAGCTCGACACCGAGACGCTGCTCGAGTTGAACGCTCGGTTGAACGCTCCGGACAAGCCGGAGTACGCGGATGTCGCCAAGGAGTGGCTGGGCGAGATCGGCCTGTAGAACCCATGCGCTGAAGGGGTCCCTTCGAGACGTTCACCGTCTCGGAGGGACCCGTCAGCGCGTTGTGGCCTGGCCGCCGATGCGAGCTGTCAGTTCCTCTGCCGCCCGGCGGGTTTCCGCCGCCAGGCCGGGCCAGGTCTCGCCGCACTCCAGCTCGCACTCGTGGCGGAATGTGGTCGAGATCGCCGCGATCGGGTGGCCGCTGTGGTCCAGGACCGGGGCCGCCACCGACGCGAAGCCCGGCGTCACGTAGCCGTCCTCCACCGTCCAGCCGCGCTGCCGCGCCGCGGTCAGCGCCCTGCGCAGCGACGGCAGGTCGCGCGGACCACGACCCGTCCGGTCCACGAACGCCGAACGCCCCGGGAACAGGGCCCGGACCTGCGCCGCGGGCAGCGCGCCCAGCATCGCCCGGCCGGACGCGGGCAGGTGCGCCGGTAGCCGCACCCCGACATCCGTCACCACGGTCGCATGGAGAACGGGCTGTTCCCGCAGCAGGTACAGCGCCTCCCTTCCGTGCAGCACCCCCAGCTGCGCCACGTGCCCGGTCCGGCCGATCAGCGCGTGCAGCACGGGCCTTGCCAGTCGCTCGAGTGGGTCGTGCCGCAGGTACGCCGAGCCCAGCTCGAACGCGGCAAGCCCCAGCCCGTACCGGCGGTCCTCCGGCAGGTGTGTCACGAACCCGGCCGCCGTCAGTTCGGTCAGCAGGTGGTACGTCGTCGACCTGGGTAGTCCCAGCTCGCGGGCCACATAACCGGCCGTTACCGGGCCCGCTCGGCCCGCCAGCAGGCGCAGTACCGCCAGGCCGCGGCGCAGGGCAGGCACATCCGTCATGTGTCTGGGATACCAGACTCCGATCGCCGGCCTCGGGTCGTGCGAACCGGCTGGGCGCGGTGGGATGGGGCCCATGGTCGTGATCGATGGCGGGGCGCTCACCCGCGAACAGGTGGTCGCCGTGGTGCGGGGTCACGCGCCGGTCGAGGTCGGCGACAGTGCGCTCGCCGAGGTGACCAAGACCCGTGCGCACGTCGAACGTCTTGCCGAGGCCGTCACCCCCACCTACGGCGTGTCCACCGGGTTCGGTGCGCTCGCCACCCGGCACATCCCGTTGGACCGGCGCGCCGCTCTGCAGCGGTCGCTGATCCGGTCGCACGCCGCCGGTGCTGGTGATCCGGTCGAGGCCGAGGTGGTGCGCGGGCTGATGCTGCTGCGCCTCAGGACCCTCGCCACCGGGCGCACCGGGGTCCGCCCCGAGGTGGTCGAGGCGCTGTGCGGCCTGCTCAACGCGGGGATCACGCCCATCGTCCACGAGTATGGCTCACTCGGCTGCTCTGGGGACCTCGCGCCGCTCTCCGCCGTCGCGCTCGCGCTGATGGGTGAGGGCGAGGTGACCGTCGACGGTGCCGTCCACCCCGCCAAGGACGCGCTCTACGAGGCCGGGATCGCCCCGCTCGAACTGGCCGAGAAGGAGGGTCTCGCGCTCATCAACGGCACCGACGGCATGCTCGGCATGCTGGTGCTCGCGCTGGCCGACCTGCACCGGCTCCTCGACATCGCCGACCTGACCGCCGCCATGAGTGTCGAGGCACTGCTCGGCACCGACCGCGTGTTCGCGCCCGAGCTGCAGGCGCTGCGCCCGCACCCGGGCCAGGCGCACTCCGCCGCGCGCATGACCGCGCTGCTCCATGGCTCGGCGATCATGGACAGCCACCGCGGTCCGCACTGCAACCGCGTACAGGACGCCTACTCGCTGCGCTGTGCGCCACAGGTCCACGGCGCAGCCCGCGACACCGTCGCCTACGTCGAGACCGTGGCCGACCGGGAGCTGGCCGCCGCCATCGACAACCCCGTCGTGCTCCCCGACGGGCGGGTCGAGTCCAACGGCAACTTCCACGGCGCGCCCGTCGCCTACCCGCTGGACTTCCTCGCGATCCCGGCCGCGGACGTCGCAGGCATGGCCGAGCGGCGCACCGACCGGATGCTCGACGCGAACCGCAGCCACGGCCTGCCGCCGTTCCTCGCCGACGATCCCGGTGTCGACTCCGGTCACATGATCGCCCAGTACACGCAGGCCGCGATCGTGTCGGAGATGAAGCGGCTGGCGGTGCCCGCGTCGGTCGACTCGATCCCGTCGTCGGCGATGCAGGAGGACCACGTCTCGATGGGCTGGTCCGCCGCGCGCAAGCTCCGCAAGTCGATCGACGGGCTCACCACCGTGCTCGCCATCGAGCTGCTCACCGCCGCCCGCGCGCTCGACCTGCGGGCCCCGCTCACCCCCGCGCCCGCCACCGCGAAGGCCGTCGCGGCGTTACGCCGGTCCGTCCCCGGGCCCGGCCCGGACCGCCATCTCGCCCCGGACATCGCCGCCGCCGAGGCACTCATCCGATCGGGAGACCTACCGTGACCGCTTCACCACGACCCGTACGCGCCGCGCGGGGGACCACGCTGACCGCACGCAGCTGGCAGACCGAGGCCGCGCTGCGGATGTTCCACAACAACCTCGATCCCGAGGTGGCCGAGCGGCCCGACGACCTCGTCGTCTACGGCGGCACCGGCAAGGCCGCCCGCGACTGGAACAGTTTCGAGGCCATCACCCGTGAGCTGACCGCACTGCGCGACGACGAGACCCTCCTGGTCCAGTCCGGGAAACCGGTCGGCGTGATGCGCACGCACGAGTGGGCGCCGAGGGTGCTGATCGCGAACTCGAACCTCGTCGGCGACTGGGCGACGTGGCCGGAGTTCCGGCGCCTCGAGTCGCTGGGGCTGACGATGTACGGCCAGATGACCGCGGGCTCGTGGATTTACATCGGCACCCAGGGCATCCTGCAGGGCACCTACGAGACGTTCGCCGCCATCGCACGCAAGCGGTTCGGCGGCAGTCTCAAGGGGACGATCACCCTGACCGCCGGGCTCGGTGGCATGGGTGGCGCGCAACCGCTTGCCATCACGATGAACGACGGCGTCGCGCTGTGCGTCGAGGTCGACCCGGCCCGCGCGCACCGCCGCGTCGAGACCCGCTACCTCGACGAGGTGGCCGACGACCTGGACGACGCGGTGCGCCGCGTCGAGGCCGCCAGGAAGGACGGCCGCGCGCTGTCCGTCGGCGTCATCGGCAACGCGGCCGAGGTCGTGCCCGAGCTGCTGCGCCGGGGCGTCGAGATCGACATCGTCACCGACCAGACCTCCGCGCACGACCCGCTCGCCTACCTGCCGAAGGGCATCGGGCTCGACGACTGGTCCGACTACGCCGCCAGGAAGCCGGACGAGTTCACCGACCGCGCCCGCGACTCGATGGCAGAGCACGTCGACGCCATGGTCGGCTTCATGGACGCGGGTGCCGAGGTGTTCGACTACGGCAACTCCATCCGCGGCGAGGCCAAGCTCGGCGGCTGCGACCGCGCGTTCGACTTCCCCGGCTTCGTGCCCGCCTACATCCGGCCGATGTTCTGCGAGGGCATGGGCCCGTTCCGGTGGGCGGCGCTGTCCGGCGACCCGGCCGACATCGCCGCGACCGACCGCGCGATCCTGGAACTGTTCCCGGAGAAGGAGTCCCTCGCCCGCTGGATCCGCATGGCAGGGGAAAGGGTTGCGTTCCAAGGGCTGCCTGCCCGGATCTGCTGGCTCGGCTACGGCGAGCGGCACCTCGCGGGCGTGCGGTTCAACGAGATGGTCGCGAGCGGCGAGCTGTCCGCGCCGGTCGTGATCGGCCGCGACCACCTCGACTGCGGCTCGGTCGCCTCCCCGTACCGCGAGACCGAGGCGATGGCCGACGGTTCCGACGCGATCGCCGACTGGCCGCTGCTCAACGCCATGGTCAACACCGCGTCGGGGGCCAGCTGGGTGTCGATCCACCACGGCGGCGGCGTCGGCATCGGCCGGTCCATCCACGCCGGTCAGGTGACGGTGGCCGACGGCACCCCGCTCGCCGGTGAGAAGATCGCCCGTGTGCTGACCAACGACCCTGGCATGGGCGTCATCCGCCACGTCGACGCTGGCTACGACGAGGCCCGCCACGTCGCCGTCGAGCGCGGCGTGACCGTGCCGATGCCATGAGCGGGACCACGACCGCCACTGGTCTGCTCGCCGCGATCGACGGCGTCGGCCGCGACCCGAAACGGGGCGGCTACCGCAGGCACGTGTTCGACCCGGCGGAACGCGAGCTGCGTGAGTGGTTCGTCGAACAGGCGCAGCGCCGCGATCTCGCCGTGCGCTGCGACCGCAACGGCAACCTGTGGGCGTGGTGGGGCGAACCTGGTCCCGGCGCGATCGTGACCGGCAGCCATCTCGACTCGGTGCCCGGCGGCGGCGCGTTCGACGGCCCGCTCGGCGTTGTCTCCGCGCTCGCGGCCGTGGATACGTTGCGGGACAACGGCTTCGCGCCCGACAAGGCAATCGCGATCGTCGTGTTCGCCGAGGAGGAGGGCGGCCGGTTCGGCGTGCCGTGCCTGGGTTCGCGGCTGCTGTCCGGCGCGATCGACCCGGACGTCGCACGGCACCTGCACGACCAGGACGGCGTGACGTTCGCCGAGGCGGCGGCCGAGGCCGGGCTCGACCCGGCCCGCGTCGGCCGCGACGACGAGGCCCTCGCCGCCATCGGTACGTTCGTCGAGCTGCACGTCGAGCAGGGCCGCGGCCTGATCGACCTCGGTGCCCCGGTGGCGGTCGCCGACTCGATCCTCGCCCACGGCCGGTGGCGGTTCAGCTTCACCGGTGAGGGCAACCACGCGGGCGCCACCCTGCTCGGCGACCGCCGCGACCCGATGGTGCCCGCGGCGGAGATGGTGCTGGCGGCCAGGATCGCCGCGTCCGAAGTGGACGACGCGCGGGCCACGGTCGGCAGGATCGTGCCGAACCCGGGCGGCACGAACGTCATCGCGTCCACTGTGGACGTGTGGCTCGACGCACGGGCGGCCGACGACGCGAACACGCGCGGGGTGGTCGAGCGGATTCGCGACATGGCCACGGATGCGGCCGCGCGGGAGAACTGTGAGCTGACCGTCGTCGAGGAGTCCTACGGCGACACGGTGGTGTTCGACGCCGGGCTGAGGAAGACGGTGTCGGCGGCGCTTGGCGGGGTGCCCGCGCTGCCGACCGGCGCCGGGCACGACGCCGGGGTGCTCGCCGCGCACGTGCCGACCGCGATGTTGTTCGTGCGCAACCCGACCGGCGTGTCGCACGCGCCGGAGGAGTTCGCGGAACCGGCGGACTGCGAGGCCGGGGTGACCGCGCTCGCCACCGTGCTCGGACAGCTCGCCGGATGACGACATACTGGTGCGAGTACGCATGGCTGGGGTCCACGCTCGTCCCCGGCGCGCTGGTCGAGGTCGCCGACGGCGTGGTCACGTCGGTGACCGAGCGGTCCGGCACGCCGCCCGCCGGTGCGCACGTGTTGCGCGGCGTCGTCTTCCCCGGGTTCGCCAACGCGCACTCGCACGCGTTCCACCGCGCCCTGCGGGGCCGCACCCACGCCGGCGGCGGCACCTTCTGGACGTGGCGGCAGGGCATGTACCGGCTGGCGTCGCGGCTCGACCCGGACGGCTACCTGAAGCTCGCGACCGCCGTGTACGCGGAGATGGCCGTCGCGGGCGTGACCGTCGTCGGCGAGTTCCACTACCTGCACCACCCGCCGGGCGGTGGCCGCTATGCGGAGCCGAACGCGATGGGCGCGGCACTGCGGGAGGCCGCGGCCGCGGCCGGGATCAGGATGACGCTGCTCGACACCCTGTACCTGACCGGCGGCATCGACACCCCGCTCTTGCCTGAGCAACAACGGTTTTCCGACGGCAGTGTCGAGGCGTGGGCGGAGCGGGCGCGCCCGATGGCCGACCTCCGGTTCATCCGAGGGGCCGCCATCCACTCGGTGCGTGCCGTGCCACGGGCGGCGATCGCCGATGTTGCGTCCACTGTGGAGGGATGGCCGCTGCACGTGCACGTGTCCGAGCAACCGGCCGAGAACGAGGCCTGCCAGGCCGCGTACGGCATGTCACCGGTCGCGTTGCTGGCCGAGTCCGGCGCGCTGGGCCCGTCGACGACCGCCGTGCACGCGACCCACCTGTCCGACCGGGACATCGCGGCACTCGGGTCGTCGCGCACCGCCGTGTGCTTCTGCCCGACCACCGAGGCGGACCTCGCCGACGGCATCGGCCCGGCCCGCGAGCTGGTCGACGCGGGTGCGCCGCTGTCGCTGGGCAGTGACCAGCACGCGGTGGTTGACCCGCTGGCCGAGGCCCGCGCGCTGGAGCACGGCGAGCGGTTGCGCACCGGGCAACGGGGCCGGTTCGCGCCGGAGGAGCTGGTGGGGGCGCTGACCACGGCGGGCAACGCGGCACTGGGCTGGCCGGACGCGGGGACGATCGGTACCGGCGCGCCCGCTGACCTGGTGGCCGTGCGGCTCGACAGCGTCCGCACGGCGGGCAGCCGCCCGGACCAGGTCCTGTACGCGGCGACCGCGTCCGACGTGCACACGGTGGTGTCGAACGGCGTGGTCGTCGCCGAGGACGGGCACCACGCACGGCTCGGCGACGTGGGCAGGTTGCTGTCCGAGGCGATCGAGGAGCTGTGGACGTGAGCGAAGCGAACCATCGGGCGCGGAGTGTGCTCATCACTGGTATCGGTGAGCTGACCACCAACGACGGGCCCGCGCTGACGGACGCCGCGCTGGTGCTCGACGGTGACCGGATCGCGTGGGCCGGTCCGGCGGCCGGGGCGCCGGACGCGGACGAACGGGTCGACGTCGAGGGCCGCGCGGTGCTGCCGGGCTGGGTCGACAGCCACACACACCTCGTGTTCGCAGGCGATCGCACGGCCGAGTTCGCCGCGCGGATGGCCGGTCAGCCGTACACGGCGGGCGGGATCGCGGTGACCGTGGCGGCCACCCGTGCCGCGTCCGACGACGTCTTGCGGCAGGTGCTGCGCAAGCACGTCGCGGAGGCGGTGGCGCAGGGCACGACGTGTGTCGAGACCAAGACCGGTTACGGCCTGACGGTGGCCGACGAGCTGCGTTCGGCACGCCTCGCCGCGGCCGAGGTCGACGAGGTCACCTTCCTCGGCGCGCACCTGGTGCCCGCCGACATGTCGACAGCGGACTACGTCGGCCTGGTGACCGGCGAGATGCTCGACGCGGTGGCGCCGCACGTGCGGTGGGCGGACGTGTTCTGCGAGACGGGCGCGTTCGACGAGGACGAGTCGCGTGCCGTGCTGACCGCCGCGGCCGCCAGGGGGCTTGGCCTGCGGGTGCACGGGAACCAGCTGGGCTACGGCCCCGGGGTTCGCCTGGCGGTGGAGATGGGCGCCGCGAGCGTCGACCACTGCACGTACCTGACCAGGTCCGATGTGGATGCACTCGCGCAGTCGGACACCGTGGCGACCCTGCTGCCCGCGTGCGACCTGTCGACCAGGCAACCGCTGCCCGGCGCGCGGGCGCTGCTGGCGGCCGGGGCGACGGTGGCGCTGGCGACGAACTGCAACCCGGGCTCGTCGTACACGTCGTCGATGGCGTTCTGCGTGGCGACGGCGGTGCTGCAGATGCGGATGTCGGTCGAGGAGGCCGTCCGTGCGGCGACGTTGGGCGGCGCGCGGGCGCTGCGGCGCGACGACGTCGGGGTGCTGCGCGCGGGTGCGCGTGCGGACGTGCAGGTGCTGGACGCGCCGTCGGTGACGCATCTGGCTTACCGGCCGGGGGTGCCGCTGACCTGGGCGGTGTGGCGGGCCGGGGTTCGGCACTAGAACACGAAGAACCCCACGGCGCCGACGAGGACCACGACGAGGATCAGGATCGTGATGATGAACGGCCACCTGGTCGGCGGCCGGTAGGTCGGCTGGTCGCCCTCGATGGGCGGCCGTTCGTGGGTGAACGGGTCCTCGCCGAAGATGACGGGATCGTGCTGCGGGTCGTCGTTGGACATGGTGTCCTCCCAGGCTGGCGTTGCCTCCGGCCGCGAGGTCCCATGTTACGGGTGGGCGGCGGTAACGGCATGGCGCCTGCGAGTCGTCACACCAGCCAGATGACCAGCGCCACCGCGACCAGGCCGATGCCGAGACCGATCAGGATCAGGCGCTTGTACCGCACCTCCTCGCCCGCCGGGTCGAGCACGTCGCGTTTGTCGTCGGCGTGGGGGTTCTGGTCCAGGGGAATCCAGTCCCGGTCGTCGTCATCGTCGGCCATGCGTGCATTCTCCACGGTGCTCAGCCGGAGACGGTCGCCGCGCCGGTCGCGTCGACCTCGACACGCAGCCGCCGGCCAGCCATCTCGACGCCGTCGATCACCATCGGGAACCACGACGCGAACGCCGAGGAGGGGCGCACCGTCAGGGTGCCGGTGCTCCGGTCCGGTGCCAGGCCCAGTGCCGCCCGCACGAACACCAGCACCGACGCCGCCGACCACGCCTGCGGCCGGCAGGTCGACGGGTAGTCCAGCAACGGCCCGTCCTCGGCCGCCCACCCGCCGTACAGCTCCGGCAGCCGGTGCCCGAACCGCGTACCCGCGCGTACCACCCCGGCCGCCAGCGCCGCCGCCACGTCCGCGTGGCCATCGCGTGCCAGTCCGTCGACCGCGATCGCCGTGTCGTGCGGCCACACCGTGCCCGTGTGGTAGCCGACCGGGTTGAAGTACGGGTGCCTGCCGTCGAACGTCCGCAACCCGTGGCCGCTGTCCAGCCGCCCGCTGCCCAGCCGGGCCGCGACCAGCGCGGACTCCTCCTCGGTCAGCAGCCCGCAACCCAGCAGGTGCCCCATGTTGGACGCCAGCGCGTCGACCGGCCTGCCGTGCGCGTCCAGCGCCAGCGCGGGGAACGCGCCGTCCTCGTCGCGTACCCAGAACGCCGCCCGGAAACGGGAGTTCATGGTCGCGGCCCACGCCCTGGCGTCGGCCGCGCCGGGCTGCCCGTACGCGTCGAGCAGCGCGGCCGCGTCCAGCGCAGCGCGGTGTGCGTACGCCTGCGCCTCCGACAGTGCCACCGGGGCCGCCGCGAGGTTGCCCGCACTGTCCTGAATGGAGTCCGGCGAGTCCTTCCAGCCCTGGTTGGCGAGGCCGCGGCCCAGCTGGTCGCGATAGGACAGGAAGTCGTCGTGGGACAACACCCAGTCCAGCGCGCGGCGCAGCGGGGTGAGCAGCTCCGCGACGTCCGCGCCCCACTGCCACGCGTCGTGCATCAGCGAGATCCACAGCGGGGTCGCGTCGATTGTCCCGTAGTAGCACGGCGGCAGGCCGACGCCACTGTCCACACCGGACGGAACGCGGCGGATCTCGTGGGCGATCTTGCCCGGCTCCTCCTCGGTCTCCTGGTCGTGCCTCGTGCCCTGCCTGCGGGCGAGCGTGCGCAGCGTGCCCATCGCAAGGCCGGTGCCGAACGGCAGCGCGAACCGGGCCGTCCACAGCGAGTCGCGGCCGAACAGCGTCAGGTACCAGGGCGCGCCCGCCGCGGCGAACAGGTCGTCCCGCGCGGCCGCGTCGGCCAGTAGCAGGTGGCTCAGGTCGTCGACGCCGGTGCGGAACAGTGCGGTCAGCTCGTCGTTCGCACTGGTCAGCGTGGTGGTGACGGCGCGGTCGCGGGGTGCGGTGAACACGGCGTCGTCGCTCGCGGAGTCGGCGGTGAAGGTCACCGTCCAGGTCGCGCGGGTGCGGGGCGGCAGGGTCAGGTGCCAGTCGAGGCGGGCGTGGTCGGTCAGTTCGACGTGGTCGGGGGACCGGTCCGTGGTCGCGACGGTGACGCGGCCGCCGTCCACCCACTCGCTGACCCCGTCGGCCGACGTCCGTGGCGGCACCGCCGCCGGTCGCTCCCCGTTGCGGAACGCCAGGACCGGCGCGAGGTCGGCGACCAGGCGCATGCTCACCGTCGTCGAGACCTCCCGGCGCGAGTCGTTGACCAACTCGACCGTTTCGCGCAGCGTGCCGGGGCCGGTGTGCCGGTGGCGCTCGACCCGCACGGTCGGCTCGGTGATCTCGTCGCCGAGGTGCCGGGCGGCGGCGACGAACCGCAGGCCGGCCGGGCCATCCTGCCGGTGCCCGAGCGCGACCGGCTCGCGGCCGTCGACGGTGACGGTCAGCTCGGCGAGGTGCCGCACGTCGGCCACCAGCCAGCCCTGCGCGCCGTCGCGCCGGAGCTGGCCGTCCGGCGACGAGAGCACGGTGGCGGGCGCGGTGACCGCGGTGACGAGATCGTGCAGGTACGGCTGGTTGTGCATCTGGAGTAACTCCGGGCGTAGGTTGGTTTTCATGGAGTACACACAGCTCGGCCGTAGTGGCCTCTCCGTGTCCCGGCTCGTGCTCGGCACCATGAACTTCGGTCCCGAGACGTCCGAAGAGGACAGTCACGCGATTATGGATCGCGCGCACGAGCACGGCATCAACTTCTTCGACACTGCCAACGTATACGGCTGGCAGCAAGGGGAGGGGATCACCGAGCACATCATCGGCCGGTGGTTCGCGAAGGGCGGCGGCAGGCGCGAGAAGACCGTGCTGGCGACGAAGCTGTACGGCTCGATGGGGGACTGGCCCAACGAGAACCGCCTGTCCGCGCTGAACATCCGCCGCGCGGCGGACGAGTCGCTGCGCAGGCTGCAGACGGACTACCTGGACCTTTACCAGATGCACCACGTCGACCGGAACACGCCGTGGGACGAGATCTGGGAGGCCTTCTCCGTGCTGCGGCAGCAGGGGAAGGTGCTGTACTTCGGGTCGTCGAACTTCGCGGGCTGGCACCTGGCGCAGGCGCAGGAGGCGGCGCGCGACCGGCACTTCCTCGGCCTGGTCAGCGAGCAGTCGATCTACAATCTGATGACGCGCTGGGTCGAGTTGGAGGTGCTGCCCTCGGCACGGCACTACGGCATCGGTGTGATCCCGTGGTCGCCGCTGCACGGTGGGCTGCTGGGTGGTGTGCTGCGCAAACAACGCGAGGGCGGGGCGTCCCGGTCCACCTCTGGCCGGTCGGCGGACGCGCTGGACAAGCACCGCGACCGCATCGAGGACTACGAGAAGCTGTCCTCGGACCTGGGCGCCGACCCCGCCGACCTGGGAATCGCGTGGCTGCTGCACCAGGAGGGCGTGACCGCGCCGATCATCGGCCCCCGGACCGTCGACCAGCTCGACGGGTCGCTGCGCGCCGTGGACCTCAAGCTCGACGATGACACGCTCGCCAGGCTCGACGAGTTGTTCCCGGCGCCGGGCCCGAACGGCTCGAAGCCCGCGCCGGAGGCGTACGCCTGGTAGTCAGATCCCGGCGAGTGCGCGCCAGTCACGACCTTGCGGGAGATCGCGCACCAACGCGAGGTACTCGTCGTGCAGCACGCCGTTGGTGGCGAGGAAGGTGCCGTCACCGGTCAGCACCGGGGCGCCGGTGAGATCGGTGACGCGGCCACCCGCTTCCGCCACGATGACCGGCAGCGGCGCCAGGTCCTCGTAGCCCATCGGGAACCCGGCGACGACCACCGCGTCCACCTGGCCGGTGACCAGGCCGGGCACATCGCCGCTCGGGTCGATGAAGATCTGCCGGTGGAGGGCGGAGAGCAGGTCCTCCGACCAGGTGCCCGGATTGCCGATGGCGGTCCGGGCACCCCGCAGGCGCGTCCGGTCGCCGACCCGGGTGCGGACGGCCGCCGAGCCCGCGGCCCGCCAGCAGCCGAGCCCGCGCCCCGCGAAGATCGTCTTCCGGGCGATCGGCTCGTGGATGACGCCGATGGCCGGGCCGTGCTCGTCCTCGAAGGCCAGCATCGTGGAGAAGAGCGGAATCCGGCGGGTGAAGTAGTAGGTGCCGTCGATGGGGTCGATGATCCAGCGGCGGCCGGAGGTGCCCGGTGTCGTGCCTGCTTCCTCGCCGTAGATCTCGTCGCCGGGGACGTGTTTGGCCAGCGCTTCGCGGATCAGCTCCTCGACGGCCAGATCGGTTTCGGTGACCTCGGTGCCGTCGGGTTTGCGCGACGAACGCGTGTCGTCGGCGAAGAACCGTTCGGCTGCCAGGGCGCCCGCGCGCCGGGCCAGGTCAACGGCGAAGTCGAGGAGGTCCTGGTCGGCTCGCGGGTGGTCGAGGTTGTCCATGATCGGGAGACGTGCGGGCGAGGTCGGGGGTTGCCGGACAGGCCGAAGCGCCCCCGGCGATGAGGCCGGGGGCGCTTCGGTCTGTCACTCGTCGTCTTCGTCGTCTCTTGCCAGGTAGGTCGCCAGGCGTTCTACCGCGGTCTCGAACTCCGGGTTCGCGTCGACGAAGTCACGCAGCTTCGCGGCCAGCCAGGCCAGCGTGACCTCCTCCTCGCCCCGTCGTTCCTCCAGCTCCTCCAGGCCCCGGTCGGTGAAGTACATCGCTCAGCTGAACGCCTTCTCGATGATCTCCCGCTGCTCCACCTCGTGCACCTTGCCCGAACCGGCGGACGGCGCGGCCATCACCCGGCGGGACACCCGCACCAGGCGCGGCAGGTCCGGGTACAGCTCGCGCAGGTGCAGCCCGTAGAACGGCCACGAACCCTGGTTGGCCGGCTCCTCCTGCACCCAGCGGATCTCCTCCACGTTCGGGTACTTCTCGAAGATCGCGCCGAGCCGCTTCACCGGCACCGGGTACAGCTGCTCGAGCCGCACGATCGCGACGTCGTCCGCGCCGCGGCCGTCGCGTTCGTGGGCCAGCTCGTAGTACAGCTTGCCCGACACCAGCAGCAGCTTCGTGACCTTCTCCGGGTCCGGGCCAGCCGGGTCGTCGATGACCGAGTTGAACCGGGCCTCCTCGGTGAAGTCCGCGACGCTCGACACGGCCGCCTTGTTGCGCAGCATCGACTTCGGCGTGAACACCACCAGCGGCCGCTGCACACCGTCCAGCGCGTGGCGGCGCAGCAGGTGGAAGTAGTTCGCGGGCGTCGACGGGACCGCCACGGTCATCGAACCCTCCGCGCACAGCTGTAGCCAGCGCTCGATCCGGCCCGACGTGTGGTCAGGGCCCTGGCCCTCGTGGCCGTGCGGCAGCAGCATCACCACATCGGACCGCTGGCCCCACTTGGCCTCGCTCGACGAGATGTACTCGTCGATCACCGACTGGGCGCCGTTCACGAAGTCACCGAACTGCGCCTCCCACAGCACCAGCGCGTCCGGGTTCGCCACCGAGTAGCCGTACTCGAAGCCCACGGCCGCGTACTCCGACAGCGCGGAGTCGTAGGCCAGGAACCGGCCCTGGTCCTCGGCGAGGTTCTGCAGCGGCACGTACTCCTTGCCGGACTTGCGGTCCACGATCACCGCGTGCCGCTGCACGAACGTGCCGCGCCGCGAGTCCTGGCCGGCGAGCCGCACCATGTGGCCCTCGATGTTCAGCGAGCCGAACGCCACGAGCTCCGCGAACGCCCAGTCGATGCCGCCCTCGCGGGCCATCTTCGCGCGCCGCTCCAGCACCGGCTTGACGCGCGGGTGCGGCGTGAAGCCCTCTGGGAGCTGGATGTGCGCGTCCGCGATCCGCTCCAGCACCTTGGCGGAGATCGCCGTCGACAGCTTCGCGGGGATCTGCTGCTCCGACTCGACCGACGGGCTCGGCGCCACCGGGTGCTTCTCCAGCTCACGCACCTCGTTGAAGACGTGCTCCAGCTGGCTGGAGAAGTCCCGTAATGCCTTCTCCGCCTCGTCGACGGAGATGTCGCCCCGGCCGATCAGCGCCTCGGTGTAGGTCTTCCGCACGCTGCGCTTCGTGTCGATGATGTCGTACATCGCGGGCTGCGTCATCGAGGGGTCGTCGCCCTCGTTGTGGCCGCGGCGCCGGTAGCAGACCATGTCGATCACGACGTCCTTGTTGAACGCCTGGCGGTAGTCCATCGCCAGCTGTGCGACCCAGTAGCACGCCTCGGGGTCGTCGCCGTTCACGTGGAACACCGGCGCCTGGATCATCTTCGCCACGTCGGTCGCGTACTGCGACGAACGCGAGTGCTCCGGCGCGGTCGTGAAGCCGACCTGGTTGTTGATGATGACGTGCACGGTGCCGCCGGTGCGGTAGCCGCGCAGCAGCGCCAGGTTCAGCGTTTCGGCCACCACGCCCTGGCCCGCGAACGCCGCGTCACCGTGCAGCGCGACCGGCAGCACGGTGAAGCCGCCGTCGGAGCCCTTGTCGAGCAGGTCCTGCTTGGCGCGGACGATGCCTTCCAGCACCGGGTCGACCGTCTCGAGGTGCGACGGGTTCGCCGTCAGCGTCACCTTGGTCTCGCCGTCGCCGAACATGCGGAAGTACTTGCCCTCGGCGCCGAGGTGGTACTTCACGTCGCCGGAGCCGTGCGCCTGGCCGGGGTCGAGGTTGCCCTCGAACTCCTGGAAGATCTGCGAGATCGGCTTGCCGACGATGTTGGCGAGCACGTTCAGGCGGCCGCGGTGCGGCATGCCGATGACGACCTCGTCCAGCTCGTACTCGGCGGCCTTGTCGAGGATCGTGTCGAGCAGCGCGATGACCGACTCGCCGCCCTCCAGCGAGAACCGCTTCTGGCCGACGTACTTGGTCTGCAGGAACGTCTCGAAGGCCTCGGCCGCGTTCAGCTTCGACAGGATGTACTTCTGCACGGCCTGCGGCGGCTTCTCGTGCTTGATCTCGACGCGCTCCTGGATCCAGCGGCGCTCGGACGGGTCGAGGATGTAGGTGTACTCGACGCCGACCGTGCGGCAGTAGCTGTCCCGCAGCACGCCGAGCACGTCACGCAGCTTCATGCGGTTCTTGCTCGCGAAGCCGCCGACGGGGAACTCGCGGTCCAGGTCCCACAGCGTGAGGCCGTGGGACAGGATGTCGAGGTCCTCGTGCTTGCGCTGGCGGTAGTTCAGCGGGTCCACGTCGGACATCAGGTGACCGCGCGTGCGGTAGGTGTCGATGAGGCCGATCACCCGGGTGGTCTTGTCGATCTCACCCTCTGGGATGTCCTCGACCCAGCGCACCGGCTCGTACGGCAGCCGCAGCGACGTGAAGATGTCGTCGTAGAAGCCGTCCTCGCCGAGCAGCAGCTGGTGCACGCGGCGCAGGAACTCGCCGGACTCGGCGCCCTGGATGATGCGGTGGTCGTAGGTGGAGGTCAGCGTGATGATCTTGCTGACGCCCAGCTGGACCAGGGCCTTCTCGCTCGTGCCCTGGTACTGCGCCGGGTACTCCATGGCGCCGACGCCGATGATCGCGCCCTGCCCGGGTGGGAACCTCGGCATCGAGTGGTTGGTGCCGATGGTGCCCGGGTTGGTCAGCGAGATCGTGGTGCCGGAGAAGTCCTCCACGGTGAGCGCGCCGTTGCGGGCCTTGCGGATCATCTCCTCGTAGGCCTGCCAGAACCGCGTGAAGGTCATGCCTTCGCAGTTCTTGATCGATGCGACCACGAGGTTGCGGGAACCGTCCTTGCCGGGCAGGTCGATCGCCAGGCCCAGGTTGACGTGCTCAGGGGTGCCGACCGCCGGCTTGTCGTTGACCTGGGTGTAGAAGCGGTTCATGTTCGGGAAGTCGGCCAGCGCACGGATGATCGCGTAACCGATCAGGTGCGTGAACGAGACCTTCCCGCCGCGCGTGCGCTTCAGGTGGTTGTTGATCACGATGCGGTTGTCGAACAGCAGCTTCGCGGGCACCGCGCGCACACTCGTCGCGGTCGGGATACTCAGCGAGCTGTCCATGTTCTTCGCGATCGCGGCCGCGGCGCCACGCAGCTGCTTGACGTCCTCACCCTCGGACTTGGCGGGCTTCGAAGCCGGCTTCGTCTCGGCGGGCTTGGCCGTGGCCTTCGCGGCGGCGGGTTTCGGCTCTGGCTTCGCCGAGGGCTTCGGCTCCGGCTTCGGCTCCGGCTTCGACGCGGCCTGTCCGTTCGTGGACTCGGGCTTCGCGGGCGCCGGGGGTGCGGTCTTGGTGGTGGGTGTCGGCTTTGTGGTCTTGGCCACCGTCGCCGTCCCGGTGTTGCTCTTCGTGTCGCCCGCGGCCTTGTTCGCCACGCGCTGTGTCGGCTTGTAGTCGGCGAAGAAGTCATGCCACGCTGAGTCCACTGACGACGGGTCAGCGAGGAACTGCTCGTACATCTCCTCTACGAGCCACTCATTGGGGCCGAACTGCGACGCAGGGCTGCTGCTGGACACGGCAGGCACTCGCCTCTATCTATCTCGATCTGTTAGTGGTACGGACTTGCACACCAAGGCTAGTCCCCCAAGCGAGTGGCGTGGTGCCGACTCGGTAGAAGGACCGCAGGTCACATAGGTGATCGAAGACCGCCCCCAGGTGCCGCTCCCGCTGATACTCGCATTGTCTCCCAGCGGGTCCGCACCCGGTCCGCCCGCCAAACGCCCGCCGGGTTCGTCCCGTTCGGGCCGAACGACTGTGGTGAATCCCTCAGGTGCCACTCCTTGAGCGTGGGAGGTGAGCGTCGGAGGTCGCACACGGATCGGCCGACGGTCGCCTTGCATCGGTGAATGGTCGTTCACATGTGAGCTGTGGGTGGATGTGTCAGCTTGTCACCGCCTCCAGCCCGGTCACGCCGTCATCCGCCGTGCCGTGGTGCCACAGGGCGGCGTACAGACCTCGCTTGGCCAGTAGCTCTTCGTGGTTGCCCTGCTCTGCCACGCGGCCGCCGGACAGGACGACTATGCGGTCTGCTCGGGCCGCTGTCGCAAGGCGGTGGGCCACCACGAAGGTGGTTCTCGGGCGGGTGAGGTGTTCGCTCGCCGCCAGGACCACCGATTCCGTTGCCGGGTCCAGTGCCGCTGTCGCCTCGTCCAGCAGCAGGACGTCCGGGTTGACCAGTTCTGCTCTTGCCAGGGCTATCAGTTGGCGTTGGCCTGCGGACAGGCCCTGGCCTCGCTCGCCAACCTGTTGGCGGAAGCCTGCCGGCAGGTCCGCGATCATGGGGAGGGCACCCACGTTGCGCACCGCCGTCTCGATCGCGGCCCTGTCGCCGTTCACGCCGTCGGCAGCCACGCCGTAGCCGACGTTGCTTGCCACGTCGCCGGTGAACAGGTGGGCTTCCTGCGGGACCACGCCCAGCCTGCGGCGGAACTCCGACGGGTCGTAGTCGCGTAGGTTCACCCCGTCCACCAGGACCTCGCCGTCCGTCGGGTCGTAGAAGCGGGCTATCAGCTTGACCACTGTGGACTTGCCAGCGCCTGTCGCGCCCACCAGCGCCACCGTCTCGCCGGGAGTGACCGTCAGGTTCAGGTCCGTCACCGCCGGGCGGGTGGTGCCCGGATAGCAGAACGAGACGTTCCTCAGTTCCACCTCGCCCGTCAGCTTCGCGGGCACGGGTGTCGGGGCCGTCGGTGGTTCCACCGAACTCCGCGTGCGCAGCAGGTCCGCTATGCGGCGCAGACCCACCCTCGCCTGCTGGTAGCCGTCGAAGACGTTCGACAGTTGCTGCACAGGGGAGAAGAACAGGTTCAGGTACAGCATGAAGGCCAGCAGCACGCCGATCGTCAGGTCATCCGCCGCCACCCGTTGTGCGCCCACCACCAGCACCGCGGCCTGGGCGAAACCCGCCAGCAGCGCCACGAACGGGAAGTACGTCGCTACGTAGCGTTGTGCTCGCAGCCTCGTGCGGCGGTACGTGTCGCTGCGTTCCGCGAACTCCTTCGCCGAGTGCTCCTCTCGCGTGAACGCCTGCGCGACCCGCAGGCCGGACACGTTCTCCTGCATGTCCGCGTTCACCGCGCTCACCTGCTCGCGGGCCTGCGAGTACGCGGCCGACGACAGGCGCTGGAAGATCACCGTCGCCACCACCAGGATCGGCACCACCGACAGCGCGACCAGTGCCAGGCCAGCGTCGGTGAACACCAGCGCGGCCGTGATCGTGACGACCGTCAGCAGGCTCGCCAGTGCGCTCGTCAGCCCGGTCTGCAGGAACGTCGACAGCGCGTCAACGTCCGTCGTCATCCTGGTCATGATGCGGCCGGCCATCTCGCGCTCGAAGTAGTCCAGCCCCAGCCGCTGCAGGTGGGCGTAGCTGCGCACCCGCAGCAGGTACAGCAGCCGCTCGCCGACCCGCGCGGTCAGCACCGTGTTCACCGCGTTGTCGGCGAAGCTCAGCACCACCAGCACCGCCGCGATCGCCGTGACCACCCACAGCGCCGTCGTGTTGCCGGTGACCACGCCATCGTCGACGCCCTGCTGGATCAGCATCGGCAGCGCCATCGTCAGCACCGAGTCGGTGATCACCAGGCCCGCCACCACCGCCAGCATCAGCCGCACCGGCTTCAGCAGGCGGCGTAACCGGAAGCCCGGGTCGGGTGCGGTCGGGTCCTCGCCGCGCAGCACCGGGCTCTCCCCCGCGGGTGGCAGAGCCGCCACCCGCTCGAGTAACTCCGGTGTCGGCGGGGTGCCGCTCAGCGCGCCCGCGATGCGGCCGCCGCCGACCGCGCCCCTGCCGAGCGGGGCCGTCGCCACCTGCCTGGCGTTGGGCGTGCCGGTCTCCTCCTCGACCTCCGCCGGCCACAGTTCCGGGGTCCAGCCCTCCGGGCCGGGCTCCAGGGCCGACGGGTCGCGGCCGGTCTCGTCCTCGATCTCCTCGCCCGGCCCGGCCAGGAGCGCCCGGTACAGCGCGCAGCGCGCGGTCAGCTCGTCGTTCGTGCCGACGTCGACGACCTTGCCCTTGTGGAGCACCGCTATCCGGTCGGCCAGCGACAGCGTCGACCTGCGGTGCGCGATCAGCAGCGTGGTGCGGTCACGGGTGACCGACCGCAGCGTGTCGTGGATCGCGGCCTCGGTCGCCGTGTCGACCGCCGACGTCGCGTCGTCCAGCACCAGCACCCGAGGGTCGGACAGCAGCGCCCGCGCGAGCGCCACCCGCTGCCGCTGCCCGCCGGACAGCGTGAGCCCGCGCTCGCCGACCACCGTGTCGTAGCCGTCGGGCAGGTCGGTGATGAACCCGTCCGCCTGCGCGGCCCGCGCGGCCGCCCGCACCTCGTCGTCGGTCGCGTCCGGTCTGCCGTAGCGGATGTTGGCCCGCACGGTGTCGGAGAACAGGAACGCCTCCTCGAACACCACACCGACCGTCGACCGCAGCGACGCCTGCCGCAGCTGCCGGATGTCCACACCCGCCACGGAGATCGCGCCATCGTGCACGTCGTAGAAGCGGGGTAAGAGCAGCGACACCGTCGACTTCCCGGACCCCGCCGTGCCGACCAGCGCGAGTGTCTCGCCAGGTGAGACCTCCAGCGACACCCCGTCGAGTACCGGCTCGCTGCGCGTGTACCCGAAGGTCACGCCGGAAAGCCGCACGTCGACCGGGCCGCCAGGCACGTCCACCGCGTCCGGCGCGTCCACCACCGTCGGGTTCGAGTCGATCAGCTCGTACACCCGCTCGACGCCCGCCCGCGCCAGCTGCACGTTGACCAGCAGGCTCGACAGCAGCCTGGTCGGGCCGACCAGGTTCGCGACGTAGCTCGCGAACGCCAGGAACGTGCCCAGCGTGACCTCACCACGCAGCGCCATGTACCCGCCGAGCGCGAGCACCGCGACCTGACCGGCGGCGGGCATGGCGACGAGCGTGGCCGCGGGCCGGGACGTCAGCTTCGCCGTGCGCATCCGCTCGCCGAACAGCGTCCGCGCCGCCTTGTCCAGCCGCGCGATCTCCCTGGACTCCTGGCCGAAGCCCTTGACCACCCGCACGCCGGTGACGGTCTCCTCGACGTGCTGGGCGAGGTCGGCCGCGCGTTGCTGCGCGGACCAGGACGCGGGGAACAACGTCCGCCTGCTGCGGACCGCGACCACCGCCACGACCGGCGTGATCACCAGCGCGATCAGCGTCAGGAACGGCGACAGCCACAGCATCGCGCCCAGCGCGAGCAGCGCGAACACCACCGTGCCGATCGACAGCGGCACCATCATCAACATGCCCTGCACGACCTGCAGGTCGGTGATCGACCGGGACACCACCTGGCCGGTGCGTAACGTGTCCTGTTTCGCGCCGTCGAGCCGCTGCACGGCGGAGAACACCTGCTGGCGCAGGTCGTGCTGCACGTCGAGCGCGAGGCGGCCGCCGAGGTAGCGGCGCACGAACGCGGTCGCGAACGTGGACAGCTCCATCAGCACCATGGCCGCGATCAGCCACGCGAGACGCTCGGTCGTACCGGCCACCGCGTCGTCCACGACGAGCTTGACCAGTAACGGGCCCGCGGCCTGGAAACCGACGCCGATCACGGAGGAGACGATGGAGAACACGACCAGCCGACGGTGCCGCCAGCAGGCGGCACTCAACCGGCGGATCCAGCCTTGCTGGGTCGCGCCGCTCCGGCTAGGGGAAGTCTTCGACACGAAACCCACATTAGGCGCGACCCCCGACACTCCCGGGGGCCCAACGACAACGGGACCTGCCAATGGCAGATCCCGTTGTCCGAATCATCCGATCAGGTGATGTCCCGCGTCCGGTTGCGCATGATGCCCAGCATGAAGAAGACGCCGGTCCACACCAGGAACACCAGGCCGGACAGCCACAGCGACAGCGCCCCCGGCGCACCCGCGATACCGCGCACGACCTGCTCGAACTCCTCACGGCCGTCGGCGTCGACGGTGCCGCCCGCGTTCTGGACGAGATCGATGACCTGTGTGGAGAGCACCTGGCTCGCGGTCGCGCCGGTGAGCCCGTTCGCGGACCCGTTCGGCAGGAAGCCTGCCAGGTAGGAACCCTCGGTGAGGCCCGTCATGACCAGGTCGCCGATCGGGCCGACGATCAGCGAGTAGATCAGCAGGACCACCAGCGCGCCGACCGGCGAGCCGAACAGCGCACCCACCCCCAGGCCCAGCAGTGTCCACAGCAGGCAGCCGAGGATGCCGGACAACGCGATCATCAGCCACTGGCCCGCGTCCGGCAGGTACTCGCTCTTCGAGCCGAGCGCGGTGCCGATGCTCGCGCCCAGCGCGATCACCACGCCGTACAGCAGGCCCCACACCACGTAGGTGATGGCCTTGGCCGACAGCAGCGTGCCGCGGTTGGGCGCGGTGAGGAAGCTGGTGGTGATCGTGCGGCGGGACAGCTCACTCGCCAGCGCCAGCGTGCCGAAGATCATCGGGAAGATCGTCGCGATGTTCATGCTGCGCGTCAGCGCGATCACCGACCAGGACAGGTCGTCGAAGGAGATGTTGAACTCCTCGATGATGTCCACGTCGGAGATGTCGCTGACGATCGACGTGATCAGCGCCGACACACCCCACGCCCAGCCCAGCGCGAGCAGCACGGCCGGGACCATCATCGCCCACCACATCTTGGTGGTGAGGATCTTGCGGAACTCCGCCTTGATCAGGTTGCCCATCAGTTGCCGCCTCCTTCCGGGCCGCCGGAGCTCGGGTTCTGGTCACTGGGTGGGGGCGGTGGCGGCGCGGGCGGTGCCTGCACCGGCTGCGGTCCGCTCGGCTGCTGACCCCAGTTCTGCGGTGGCTGGGGCGGCTGCACCGGCTGAGGCTGCTGCTGCCATCCGCCCGGCGGGGTCTGCGCAGGCGGCGCGTAACCCTGCTGGGGCGGCTGCTGGTACTGCTGCTGGTACTGCTGCGGTTGCTGCCAGCCGCCGGGCGGTGTGCCCTGCTGCTGCTGCCACCCGCCAGGCGGGGTCTGGTAGCCCTGCTGAGGCTGCTGGTAACCCTGCGGCGGGGTCTGCTGGTAACCCTGGGGGCCTGGCTGCTGGTAGCCCTGCTGCTGGTAGCCGGGTGGGATCGGCGGCAGCTGGCCGTGTGCGACCTGGCCTGGTGCCGAGAACTGACCGCTCGTGAGCGCGAAGAACAGCTGTTCGAGGTCGGCCCGCTCCTCCTGCACGCCGTACAGCGCGACACCGGCCTGCGCTGCGATGTCACCGATCTGCTGCACGGTCGCGCCGACCACGGCGAGCTTGCCGTCCGGCGTCGGGGTGACCTCGGTGATCTTGGCTTCCTGCAGCGCGATCGCGAGCTTCTGCGGGTCGGCGGGCTGGACGATCACCCGGCTCTGCTGCGCGCTCCGCAGCTCGTCGAGCATGCCGTAGTACATGGTCTGACCACGGCTGATGATCACGACCTGGTCGATCGTCTGCTCGACCTCCGCCAGCAGGTGGCTGGAGATCAGCACCGTGCGGCCGCTCTGCGCGAACGCCTTGAGGAACGTGCGCAGCCACGCGATGCCCTCGGGGTCGAGGCCGTTCGCCGGCTCGTCGAGCACCAGCACCTGCGGGTCACCGAGCAGTGCGGTGGCCAGCGCGAGGCGCTGCTTCATGCCGAGCGAGAAGCCACCCGCGGCGCGGTTGCCCGCGGCGCCGAGACCGACCAGGTTCAGCACCTCGTCGGCTCGCTGGTCGGGCACGCCCATCGCGGCCCCGTACACGCGCAGGTGGTCCCGCGCGGTACGGCCGGGGTGGAAGCCCTGCGCCTCGAGCACGCCGCCGACGATGCGGCCGGGGTTGCCGAGCCGGTTGAACGGCTGGCCGTTGATCGTCGCGTAGCCCGCCGTCGGCGTGACCAGCCCGAGCAGCATGCGAAGCGTGGTGGTCTTGCCGGAGCCGTTGGGGCCGAGGAAGCCCGTCACCGACCCCGGCTCGACTTGGAAACTGAGGTTCTGTACCGCGGCGACCTGACCGAAGTTCTTGCTCAGGTTTTGCACCACGATGCGGCCGCTGCCGTCCGACACGTGTGTCCTCCTGCCTCGCCTGCGGGTTTCGTGCGGGTCATCTTGCCGCATGGCGTCAGCGGGTTGTGTCGAACGGTGGAGTTGTGGGTTATCGGCGGCTCAGACGGGTGAACCGGTTACGCGGCGAAAGGGTGCGCTGCCGGTGCTGCACACGCTCGCCGATGAGCTGTTCATGGGCGGCTCGCCACACCGGACATGGCCATCGACGTGCGCGGATGCCGGTGCGGCACGACGCGCAGCTGCCGTCGGGCTCGGCACAGTGGACGGTCAGGAGCCTGCGCCAGCCGTCGGCGAGGTGATGGAGCTCCGTGCGGGCCAGCGGGAGCAGCGTCGGCGAATCGGCCTTCCCGGCCACGTCGTCGAGCGCGGCGAGCCTGGCCAGCACGGCGCGGCGCGTGTCGTCCTTGGCGGGCCACACGGCGCTCACCAGGCCTGACGATCTGGCTGGTCGCCGGTGCTGACGGCGGCCTGGTCGAGCGCGAGTCCCAGGCCCCTGGCCTGCTGCGCGGACAGCACCGCGGCGGCACCCGGAGGGGGGACGAGCACGACACGTTCCTTTTCGACCAGCACCATCAGCGCCCGGTCCCGGCCGAACGGATCGATACAACGTACGGACCAGCGGGGTTCAGTCACGCCTCCGACATCGGCGGGGGAATGGCCGGACCGAAGTGGTATTCGGCGCGCTTCACCCCATTGCCGCCATTCTCACTCGATCGAGCGTTCCTCGCGGGTGACCTGTCGCCCGTATGGGTAGTGACCGTTGGTCCGCGCGCCGTGAACGGAGTTCGGGATACGCATGGTGTCGACTTGGGAACTAATGAAACTCACCGACCCCCAGTTGCACCGTTCTAGACCCCATGCCTTTAAGCTTGCACGTGGCGGCCCGCTCCCAGTGACCCCCAGGCTGGTTGAGCGGGCCGCCCTCGATCTCCTGTTCGGCGCGGTGCGCCTTCTCTTCCCTTTGTTAACGCAGAGGCAACGTTCGGACCCCCACAGTGCGGGCGCTCTCCACCCAGCGTGATCAGGTGCCACGCGTGGTAATGGGTGCCAAGTGCGGGTATGGGATGGCCTCCTTGCCGGGGCTTTGATCTCGGTTGGCAAACGCGAACACCCTGTCAGCGATATGCGACAGGGTGTTCGGTTTTCGGTTGTGATCCACACGTTTTCGGGTGCGTGGACTGTTTTCAGTTTTCGGCCGGGGTGTGTTGATTAGTTGACTATTTCGGTCAACTCGGTGTGGTCCAGGTTGTGGGCCGATGCCACCGGGCCGTTCGTCAGCGCGCCCGCGTGCGTGTTCAGGCCCAGAGCCAGGGCTTTGTCGGTGCGCAACGCGGCTTCCCAGCCCTTGTTCGCGAGCGCGGTCGCGTACGGCAGCGTCACGTTGGTCAGCGCGTACGTCGAGGTCCTCGGCACCGCGCCGGGCATGTTCGCCACGCAGTAGAAGACCGACTGGTGCACCTCGTACGTCGGCTCCGCGTGGGTGGTGGGGCGCGAGTCGGCGAAGCATCCGCCCTGGTCGATCGCGATGTCGACGAGCACGGAGCCCGGCTTCATATCGGCCACCAGCTCGTTGCTGATGAGCTTCGGCGCCCTGGCGCCCGGCACGAGCACCGCGCCGATCACCAGGTCCGCCTCCTTCGCGGCCTGCTCGACGGCGTAGCGGTTCGACGTGACGGTCCGCAGCCTGCCCTGGAACTGGGCGTCGATCTGACGCAGCCGGTCCACGTTCGTGTCCAGGACCTGAACGTCCGCGCCCATGCCGACCGCGATGGTCGCCGCGTTGAGGCCCGCGACACCGCCGCCGATCACCACGACCCGCGCGGGCGTCACACCGGGCACGCCACCCGGCAGCACGCCCCGGCCGCCGGAGGGCTTCATCATCGCGTACGCGCCCACCTGCGGCGCGAGCCTGCCCGCCACCTCGGACATCGGCGCGAGCAACGGCAGGGCGCCGTTGCTGGTCTGCACCGTCTCGTAGGCGATCGCGGTCGTGCCCGCCGCCATCAGCGCCTTCGTCAGCGGCTCGTCGGCGGCGAGGTGCAGGTAGGTGAACAGCACCTGGTCGCGGCGCAGCAGCGGGTACTCGGAGGCGATGGGCTCCTTGACCTTCATGACCATCTCGCCCTCGGCCCACACCTCCTCGGCCTTGGACAGGACCTTCGCGCCCGCGGCGAGGTACTCCTCGTCGGTGATCGCGGAGCCGAGCCCGGCGCCGGCCTCGACGAAGACGTCGTGCCCGTGCGCGGTCAGCTCGTGCACGCCTGCCGGGGTCAGCGCGACCCGGTACTCATGGTTCTTGATCTCCCGGGGAACGGCGATCTTCACGGGTGACAGTCCTTCCCGACACTGAGCCAACTGGGTGTTGTCCACCACGATGAAATAACAATAAGTAAGTGTCATCGTGTCGCTGGAACCAGACTTGAGGCTCGCTGTAGTGCCACCGGCACAGTCATGCCCAGCGGATGGCCGCCAGTTGGACCAGCAGGGCCAGGCGGGTGTCCGGGGCGTCGAGGTCGACCTCCACCAGGTCGACCAGCTTGGCCATCCGGTACCGCAGCGTGTTCGGGTGGATCCGCAGCGCCTTGCTCGCCGCACGCGGGTCGCCGGGATGCCGCAGCCACTCGTACAGCGTGTCCACATAGGACGTGCCGGCCGCCTCGTCCTGTGCCCGCAGCACCGAGAGCGGGCCGAACTCCGTCGCGCCCGCGCCGAGCGCGCCGGTAGCGGAGCGGTGCAGCACCAGGACCTGCCACGCGTCCTCGTGGCTGACCATGGGGCCCGCGATCAGCCCGGCCCGGAGCAGGTTCAGCATCTCCTCGGCCAGCGCCCGCGACCGGGCCAGCTCGGCCAGCGGCACCGGCGGACCGGCCGCGACCAGCGGTTCGTCCTCGCCGGCCAGTGCCTGGCGCAACGCGGGCCAGCCATCGCGGTCCGGCACCACCGCGTACAGGACGTCCCGGAGCTCGGCCACGGCAGGCCGTTTGCCGACGCCTGCGGTGATCCGTTCCCACAGTGCGAGCCGCAGGCCCTCGGCGCCCAGCGGGTCCGGCGTGCGGATGGCCATCGCCACCACGCGGTGTGGCTCGTCGGGCAGGTCCAGCTCGGCCGCCGCGAGCCGGATACTGCCGGTGCCCTCGAGGACCATGCGGACCAGCTCGGCGGACCGGCGGCGATCGGCGTCCTCGCGGGCCCGGCGGCGCAACAGGTGCAGCGCGACGACCGGGGCGGTGTCGGCGAACGCGGCCGCCCGTTCGTCGGCCACCGGCCCCGCCACGACCGCCCACATGGAGCCGAGCAGTTCGCCGCCCATCCGGATCGGCACGATCAGCCGGGGCAGCGTGCCATCCGCCTGCCTCGGCACGAAGATCGTGGTCCGGCCGCGGGACAGCTCCCGGAACACGCCACGGGACCGGAAGCGTGCCAGCACGGCGTCCGGCACCCGCCTGCCCATGATCGTCGACACGCGGGCCGGGTCGGTGCGGTCCTGCCGCGCGGAGTAGGCCAGCACGCGGGAGTTCGCGTCCTCGATCGTGACCGGCGCGTCGACCACGGCGGCGGCCGCGTCGGCGAGCCGGAACAGGTCGCCGAGGCCGGGGTCGCTCCGCGCGTCGTCGGACTCGTCCGCGGCCGCGTCCAGTACGGACCGCAAGAGCCACACGATCTGCGCCCAGGAGGCGGCGGCATGAACCTCCACCAACGCGGTCCCGTGTGTCTGCGCTGCCGACCGGACCGCCGCCCGCTCCGGCAGTGGCGGCTTGAGCAGCACCGCCGCCGCGCCCTGGCTGCCGCAGTACCGGACCAGCTCGGCGGCGTCCTTGCTGGCGTGCACGGCGATGCCGAGGACCAGATCGCCGTCACCGACCTGATCACGCCGCCCCGCCTCGGCGATCACGACGTCGGTGACGTGCCCGCCCTTGCCCGCGAACCGGGTGTGCAGCAGTGTCGGCCCGACCCGGTCGACGACGCCCTGCACGGTGATCACGGCAGCAAGTATGCGGGGGCCGTCACCCGATGTGCCGCTCGACGAGCGCACGGAGTGCGGCGATCTCGGCGGTCAGCGCCCGCCTGCCCGCCTGCGTGATGGTCACCCAGGTCCTGGGCCGCTTGCCGTCGTAACCCTTCTCCATGTCGAGCAGCCCGGCGTCGACCAGCACGGTCAGGTGGCGGGACAGATTGCCGCCGGTCAGCTCCAGCGCGTCCTTGAGGTAGCCGAACTCGACTCGCTTCGACTCGGCCGCGATGGTCAGGATGCCCAGCCGGTGCCGCTGGTGGACGACGTCGTTCAGGCCGTTGGTCGGGTGCTCGGTCACCGGCGGTACCTGACCGCCGCGACCGTGCCGCCCGCGAGGAGCACGGTGGCGGGCAGGAGCAGGTGCAGCAGCGCGTAGTTGCGGGCGGTCGACCCGTCGAGCTCCCAGCCCAGCAGGTAGAAGACGATGCCGGGGTCGAGGATGACCATCGAGGTGACGATCATGGCCGTCGACGGGATCGCGGCGAGCGTGAACAGCACGCTGACCACGGTGAGCAGCCTGCTCCGCTCCAGCAAGGCCAGCGTGAGCAGGCCGCCCGCGATCACGAGCAGCGCGGAGAAGCCCTTGTTGGTGTAGACGGCGATCGCCGAGAACGTCACGGCGCCGCACACCGACGCGACGAACACACCGAACACGTGCCGGGTCCGCCACAGCACGAGCGCCGCGAGTGCCAGCGAACCGAACAGGAGCGACAGGTTCACCTGCCACGCGCCGTACAGCGACAAGGTGTAGCGCGAGAAGACGTACGTGCCGAGGATGAACCCGGCGAACGCCACGGCGGCCGTGACGAGGAAGGCGCGGGTGTCGGTCTCGACGCCGACCCGCGCGGCGCGCCGCCGGTACCACCACGCCGTGGCGCCGAAGCCCGCCACCAGCACGAAGAGCCAGTACAGGGCGACGAGCGTCGGATGCGCGGGGTCCGGTCCCGCGGTGGTGCGGAAGACCTGGACGAGCAGGTTGCCGCTGGCGATCCTCGGGTCGAACGGGCTGTCCGGGGCCGGGTCCTCTACCGGCGTGTAGAGCAGCGGCGTGGCCAGGATCAGTACACCGAACAAGAGCAGCGAGAACGCGTAGCCGTGCCGGTCCTCCCTGGTGCGGTTGCGCAGTGTGTCCAGGTCGGCGAGCAGTTCCGAGGTGCTGTTCAACGCGATTCCCCCAATGTGATTGCGATGCACATAGGTTTGCATTGCAAACCTGATGCGTCAAGCTCGGGCCCGACGACGTCGGTCAGACCTGGGGCGCCTAGGAGAGTGCGTCGGTGATCCAGGCCGCGACCGGCAGGTCGCGGCTGTGGCACTCGTCGGACAGCCTGATGGTCCACCGCAGCGCCTGGACCATCAGCATGTCCATCTCGTCCGGCGCGGCGTTGGCCAGCGCGATCTCGATGTGCGCCCGCGCGGCCTCGCTGTCGCCGTGCACCTCCGCGAGCAGCACCCGCACCGCCGTGCGGACCGGCGGGTCGGCCTCGTCGATCGGCACCTCTTTGCCCGCGTTGTCGAACACCTGCATCTTCACCGGTGCGGTGCCGCCGCTCCCGAGTGCCGACACCATCGCGCTGCATTCGTGGAACAGCAACGACATCACGTCCCTGGCGTCCTCCTGGGGGACCGTGGGTTCCGCCACCCCGGACCGCATCGCGGTCAGCGCGGCGCTCGCCGCGACCACCACCCGTGACTCAGGATTCACCGAACACACCACCCTGCGCGGTGGCTACCCCGATCGACGCCCACCAATCCGCCGACTCGAGCGCAGGCACGTCGAGCACCGAGCAGGCCGCGCCGAGCGAGTTGAACATCCGCACCGTGCGCGCGGTCTCCTCGGCCAGCACCGGGCTGCCGGCACCGAGCGCGCCGGACAGCGTCACCGACCGCACCCCGGTGGTGCTGACCAGATCGAGGTCGAGCGGCCCTCCGGTGACCCCGCACAGCCCGACGCACACGCCGATGTCGGCGAGTACCTCCAGGTTGTCCCGCGCGTCGGCGAAGTCGTCGAGCAGGGCGCCGACGTCGAGCGACAGCTCCAGCCTGCCCGCGGCGAGCCCGCTCTCCTCGAGCGCCGTGCGCACCGCCGCCACGAGGTCGGCATCGCCGGACTGGTTGCGGGTCAGCTGCACCCGCAGCGAACCAGGCGAGCCCGCGAACCCCTTGCACGCCTCCAGCAGCAGTAACGGTCCGATGTGGACAGACCAGCCGGTGCGCTCCGCGAGCCGCAGGCACGTCGCGTGGTCGGCCTCGCTCCACGTCAGGACCGCCCGCGCGCCAACGGGTTCGCGGTCCGAGAGCCGCACGACCGGCGTGAAGTCCACGGTCAGCTCGCCGACCTCCCACGCCGAGGGCAGCGACGCGGCGAGCCGGTCGAGCTCGAGGGCCGGACCGTCCTCGTCTTCGTGGAACTCGGCCCACTGCCTGCGCCCGGTCGCCTTCGCCTTGCGCAGCGCGGTGTCCGCGGCGCGGAAGAGCTCGATCGCGTTGCCCTCACCGGCTGGCCTGCGCACGGCCCCGACGCTCGCGCCGGCCGCGACGCCGATCCCGTCGATGTACTCCGGGTTCGCCAGCTCCTCCGTGAGCGTGCCGATCAGGTCACCGAGGTCCGGTGTGGTCGGCGAGTCCTTGATGAGGACGGCGAACTCGTCGCCCGCGATGCGGGCCACGAGCGCGTTCTCCTCCGACACCACCGCCTCCAGCCTGCGGCTGACTACCTGCAGCAGCCGGTCGCCGACGGAGTGGCCGAAGCTGTTGTTCACCAGCGCGAACGCGTCCAGGTTGAGGCAGCACAACGTGATCGTCGCGAGTGGGTCGGCACGTTCCAGCATGCTCTCCAGCTTCGTGTGGAAGCACTGCCGGTTCGCGAGGCCGGTCAGCGCGTCGTACAGCAGCTGGTGGCCGAGCCGGTCCTGCAGCAGGTGCAGCTCGGTGACGTCCTGCACCATCGTGACGAAGTAGGCGGGGTCACCCGCCCCGTCCTTCAGCATCGAGATCGCGAGCAGGACCCAGGCGGCCTCGCCATCGTCCTTGCGGAGCCTGCGATGCTCCTGCACGCGCGACTTCTCGCCGTCGAGGATGCGGCGGTAGGCCGCCATCACGTCGCCAGCGCCCTCGTCGCGGAAGATGTCGGTCAGCATCCGGCCGGGCAGCCGGTCCGGGTTGGTGGCCAGGATGGCGGCGAGGGCAGGGTTGGCCTCGATGCACATGCCGTCGAGGTCGGTGATCGCGATGCCGGTCGCGGACGAGGTGAACACCTCGTGGAACCGGTTCTCGATGCCCCGCAGGTCGTGTTCCGCGCGCAGTACCGCGTTGAACAGCGCCTGTTTGACCTCTTCCTGCCGGGCGAGCGTGTACGCCCGCAGCTCATCCGCGTAGCCGGAGGACATCGCGCCGAGCAGTGCGACCGTGCGCCGCGCCAGCTCGGTGTCCGGGGTCGACGTGAGGTCGGCGAGCAGCTCGTGGGACAGCACGTTGATCGTCGCCGCGAGCGCGTGCGGGTCGACGAAGCCCTCGGAGACGAGCCGTGCGCCGATGCGGGTGCCCGCCGACACGGAGAACTTCTCGGCGCCGAGGGACGCCAGGACCTCGTCGACCAGCTCGAGGAGGACGACCTCGACGTCGTCGATCGAGCGCGGGATGTACGTCGCGGACGTCGTGGACCGTGTCCAGGCGCGCGCCAGCTCCTTCCGCCGGTGCACCGGCGGCGCTGTCACGCGTGGGTCGGGCATCGCGGGTTGTCCATGGTTGTGTGGTCGTTGCTTATGCGATGGTGCCGGGGGTCGGACGTCACCGCCACCCAACCCTCTCGACCGTGTTAGCCCTTTTGGGCTACTCCGGCATACAGACCGTCATTGACGGCGGTGTCCGGCTCCAGCTCAGGCCGCCACTGCGACGTGCTCACCAGACCGGGCTCGACCAGTTCGAAGTCGCCGAAGAACGGCAGGATCTCGTCCTTGGTTCGTGGCATGACGGTGTTCTGCGACGCCTTCATCTTCTCGATGATCTGGCCGCTGGTGGCCTCGTCGAAGTCGTCGGTGAGGTGGGTGAGGGCGAGGTAGCTGCCGGGCGCCAGTGCGTCGCGGTACGTCGCGAAGACACTGTTCGGGTCATGCTTGTCGAGCATGTAGTGACCGATCGTGATCGCCAGCAGCCCGACCGGCTGGTCGAAGTCGAGGACCCGCCTGGTCGCCTCGTCGGTGAGCACGAGGTTGGGCTTCGAGATGTCGGCGTGCACCATCACGGTGTTCGCGTCGCCCTCGAGCAGGAGTTGGCTGTGCGCGACCGCGACGTGCTCGTTGTCGACGTACACCACCTTGGCGTCCGGGGCCACGGTGCGGGCGATCTCGTGCACGTTGCCGACGGTGGGGATGCCGGACCCGAGGTCGAGGAACTGCCGGATGCCCTGTTCGACCATGAACAGCACAGCCCTGCGCATGAATGCTCTGTTCATGATCGCGAACCGCTTGACTTCCGGCTGGATCTTGATCACTTCGTCGGCCAGCGCGCGGTCGACGGCGAAGTTGTGGTTGCCGCCGAGCACGTAGTCGTACATCCTTGCTGCGCTGGCCTTTTCGAGGTCAACCGAGGTCGGAACCCAGTTGGTCTGCTGTGACACCGTCCACCTCTTGGTCTGAATTGATCGGTACGCGAAACCCTACCGAGACGTCGAGCTGCCGTGGCGGGCGGTCACCCGGATGGACCACTTGGGAAATCGTTTACCAAGGCCCGGCGGCATGCGGTCAGCGGCGGGTCTCGCCCGCCGCGCCGACCAGTGCGGCGCCCGCCATCTCGCGCAGCATCGTCGCCATCCCGTCGCGGCCGAGGTGGCGGCTGTGCGGGGTCGAGTTGATCAGGCCGAACACCGCGTGTGCGGCCGCGCGGGCGGTCGGCTCGTCGATGTCCTTGGCGTTGTCACGGACGGCCTTCACCCACACCTCCACGTAGCGGCGCTGCAGTGCCCGCACGCGGCGGTGGTCCGGGTCGGTGAGGTTGCCGAGGTTGCGCTCCTGCACGGTGATCAGCGCCGGGTTGTCGAGCGCGAAGTCCACGTGGAACCCGATCAGCTCGCCGAGCAGCTTCGCGGGGTCCTCCGTGCGTTCGCGCCGCTCCAGCCCGCCCGCGAGCAGCACCTCGCTGATGGAGGTGAGCATCTCGCCGAGCATCGCGTCCTTGCTGCGGAAGTGCCGGTAGAGCGCGGGCCCGGAAACCCCGACGGCGGCACCGATCTCGTCGATGCCCACCCCGTGGAACCCATGCCGCGCGAACAGCTCCGCCGCAGCGGCGAGTATCTGCTCCCGGCGAGTAGCCACCCCACCATGCTACCGAGCCATCCCCCCAAACCCGCGAGTCCACGGTTGGGAACCCGCGAGTCCACGGTTCGGAACTCGCGAGTCCACGGTTCGGAACTCGCGAGTCTTCGGTTCGGAACTCGCGAGTCTTCGGTTCGGAACCGCGGGGCCGCAACGCGAATCGCCAACTCATCGGTCCCGAAC
>NZ_JBARWZ010000290.1:0-15129 GCF_049647105.1 Actinophytocola sp. | reverse complement strand
CGCAGGTTCCGAACCGTGGACTCGCGGGTTCCCAACCGTGGACTCGCGGGTTATGGGCGGGGGTTTGTGGGTGTGGGGGTGGGGGTGGGGGTGGTGACAACCTTGTCGGGTTGACAGGGGGTTGTGGGGCGTTGTCGAATGGGGGGATCATGACAACGTTGTCTAGTGCGCGTGGTGGGGTGCCGCGGCGAGCGACTATGAGTGATGTCGCGCGGTTGGCCGGGGTCAGCATCAAGACCGTCTCGCGGGTGGTGAACGCCGAGCCCGGTGTGCACACCGAGACCGCGGAACGGGTGCTCGCCGCGATCGAGCGCCTAGGGTTCCGTCGCAACGTCGGGGCGCTGAACCTGCGCCGGGGGTCCTCGACCGGCACCATCGGCCTGGTCCTCGAGGACGTCGCCAACCCGTTCTACTCCGGCATCACCCGTGCCGCCGAGGAGGTCGCGCGCCGCCACGGCCGTCAGGTGCTGACCGGCTCCTCCGACGAGGACCCCGACCGCGAACGCGAGCTCTCCCTCGAGTTCTGCGCGCGCCGCGTTGACGGGCTGATCGTCATCCCCGCCGGCACGCGCCACGGTTACCTGCTCCCCGAGATCGCGTCCGGCACGCCGGTGGTGTTCGTCGACCGGCCGCCGGGGGACGTCGTCGCGGACACCGTGCTGGTCGACAACGTCGCGGGGGCTGCGGTCGCGGTCGCGCACCTCGCCGCCCACGGGCACACCCGCATCGCCTTCCTCGGCGACGCACCCGCGATCTTCACGGCCACCGAGCGCCTCGCGGGTTTCCGCGAGGGCTGCGCACGCGCCGGGATCCCGTTCGACGAGCGCATGGTCGCCATGGGCCCGCACACCCGCGACACCGTCGCCGCCGCACTCGACCGCACCGGCGCGACCGCCGTGATCACCGGCAACAACCGGATCACCGTGCTGACGTTGCGCGTACTGGCGAGCACGGCACACCGCCCGGCACTCGTCGGGTTCGACGACTTCGAGCTGGCCGACCTGCTCGACCCGCCCGTGACCGTGATCTCGCTCGACCCGGCCGAGCTCGGCAAGGCGGCGGCGGAGCTGCTGTTCGCCCGCCTCGACGGCGACCACGCGCCGCCCCGCCGGATCGTGCTGCCGGTCCGGCTCACCCCCCGTGGATCAGGAGAGGTACCCCCGTGACCGACGCACAAGGCCTGCGCCCAGTCCGGCTGCCGGCCAACCAGCCAGCCCGGTTCTACCGCGGCGGCGCGGCCATCGCGGCGTTGCGGGGCGACGAGCCGCCGAAGGAGTTCGGCCCGGAGGACTGGGTGGCGTCCTGCACCACCTTCCACGGCGAGCAGACCACCGGCCTCACCACCCTGCCCGGCGGCGACCTGCTGCGGGACGCGGTCGCCGCGCACCCGGCGAACTGGCTCGGCGACGCGCACGTCGCGGCGTTCGGCGCGGAGTCCGCCCTGCTCGTGAAGCTCCTCGACGCGGGCCAGCGCCTGCCGGTCCACTGCCACCCGTCCAACGAGTTCGCCGCCGCGAACTACGGCTCCCGCTACGGCAAGACCGAGGCGTGGATCGTGGTCGGTGCGGCAAAGGAGTCCACCGTCCACATCGGCTTCGCCGAGGAGCAGTCCGAGGACACGGTCGCGGGCTGGGTAGCCCGACAGGACTCGGCCGCCATGCTCGGCGCGCTCAACCCGGTCACGATCCGCGCGGGCGACACGGTTTTCGTACCCGCCGGGGTGCCACACGCGATCGGGGCCGGCGTGTTCATCGTGGAGCTACAACAGCCGACCGATCTGTCGGTCACCCTCGAATGGCGGAACTTCCTCGACGACGAGGCGGGCGGGCACCTCGGCATCGGCTTCGACGCCGCACTGGACTGTGTGGACCGGCGAAGCTGGGCGGGCAGGCTCGACGAGCTGGTCCGCCGCGACGAGAGCCCCTCGGCGATCACGGAACTGTTCGGGCAGCCGGAGTTCTTCCGCGCGGAACGCCTGCGGTCCGGCGCCTCCCTTGACGCCTCGTTCGGCGTGCTGGTCGTACTCGACGGCACCGGCGTGCTGCGCACGGAGAAGGCGGGCGAGATACCACTGAGAAAGGGCGCGACGTTCGTGCTCCCCCACGCCGCCGGAGAGTCCACACTGGACGGTGACGTGGCCGCCGTCCGCTGCCTGCCGCCCGCACCATGACCACGCCGATCCTCGAGGCCGTCGACCTGACCAAGACCTACGGGTCGGTCGAGGCGCTGCGGGGCGCGTCGTTCACCGTGCACGCCGGTGAGGTCGTCGCGCTGGTCGGGGACAACGGCGCGGGGAAGTCCACGCTGGTCAAGTGCATGGCGGGAGCCGAACAGCCCTCGTCGGGCACGATCCGGTTCGAGGGCGGCGAGGTGCGCCTCGACTCCCCCACCACCGCGCGCCGCCTCGGCATCGAGACCGTCTACCAGGACCTCGCCGTCGCACCCGAGCTGGACCCGGCCGCGAACCTGTTCCTTGGCAGGGAGATCCGGCGGCCCGGCCTGCTCGGTGCGCTCGGCACGGTGAACCTGGGCGGCTTCGACGCCAGTCCGTCCGAAGTGGACGGACTGCGCGCCGGTGAGTTCCAGGCGCTCATCGCCCAGGACCCGGCCACCATCGGCAAGGAGGGCGTCCGGCAGGCCGTCGCCGCGCTCGAGGGCGATGAGGTCGAGCGCGACATCGAGGCGCCCCTGGTCGCGATCACCAAGGACACCATGGACCAGAACGAGAAGTACTTCTACAAGACCTCGTGCTAACCCGTCACCACTTCAACGCGGTCAGCAGCTGTTCCTCGACGATCGGCGACAGCGTGCGCATGTACGTCGCCGTGGGGTGGTTGAAGTCGCGGTAGACCCACACGTTCCCGATGATCGGCGGGCAGGTCGTCTCGGCGCACAGGTAGTCCGTGAGGTCCACGAACTTCACGCCGTCCGGGATGCCCGACAACGTGAGCCACGGCGGCGTCGGCGAGAACATCTCCAGCCGCGGCGAGCTGCACTGCGGCGCCTCCGGCCCGTGAACCTGCGCGCAGGCAGGCGGGTCGAAGGCGTGCCGGGGCGTGTCGCGCACGGCCACCACCGGGATCCGTGCGGACACCAGCGCCTGCCACTCCGCCAGGTACCCCGACGGCGTCTGCTCGGTCAGCCCGACCCGCGCGTCCCTGGTCGCCTGCGTGAACACCGCGTCCGGCTTCATGTCGAGGATCTTGTTGTGCGCCAGGGTGTTCCAGGCGGAGCAGTCCTGCGGCTCCGGGATGTACACGTCGGTCGAGAACGGGCACGCGCCCTTGAGGAAGAAGGTCAGCTCCCAGTGCCGCTTCTCCGCGATCGGCCGCAGCGCGGGCAGGAACTGCTGCATGTGCGAGTCGCCGATCGCCACCACGCGCTTGACCGGGGCGCCCTCGACCCTGGTGGTGCAGATGGAGCCCCCGTAGCCGGGGTCGGCCGCGCAGTCCATGCCGTCGGACGAGCCCCAGTCATCCGGGATCGCGACGGGCGGCGGCACCGCTTCGACGTCCTCCGCGCCCTGGTAGCGGAAGCCCGGGTAGCGGGCGGCCGCACCGGGGTGGTCGGGGTCGTTGATGGTGAACGCGAACTCGGCGCGCTTGGCAGTGGCGAACTGCCAGGTGCCCGCGAGCGCGAGGACCGGCACCAGCAGCACGATGCCGAACTTGTAGGCGCCCCAGCCGCCCTTCTCGCCGTAGCGGGACGTCCGCGCGGGTTCCTCCACGAACCGGTGCGTGAGCATGGCCAGCACGAACGACACGCCGATGATCATGGCGCCGCCCTTGATGCCGACCCTCGGTATGTCGCGGTAGGCCAGATAGAAGATCAGCACCGGCCAGTGCCACAGGTAGAGCGAGTAGCTGATGTCGCCGACGTAGCGCAGCGGGCGCGAGCTGAGGAACCGGTCCGCGCCCGCGCGGCTCTCGGTGGCGCCCGCGAGCAGCACCATGGCCGCGGCGAGCGTCGGCCACAGCGCCGCGTAGCCGGGGAAGACGGTGCCGACGTGCAGGAGCAGACCGCAGCTGACGAGCGCGGCGACGCCGAGCCAGCCGAGCACCACCCGCACCAGGCGCGGCAGCGTGATCGAGTCGACGAACAGGGCGAGCAGGCCGCCGAGCACGAACTCCCAGATGCGGGTGAACGAGTTGAAGTACGCCAGCGGCTGGTTCACCGCCGTCAGGTAGATCGAGTAGGCGAGCGACGCGGCGCCGACGACCCCGAGCGTGCCGGCGACCCAGATGCGCAGCCCGCCGCCTAATCGCCGCGCGAGGAAGCCGACGAGCACGATCAGCAGCGGCAACGCGATGAACAGCTGGCCCTGGATGGACAGCGACCAGAAGTGCTGGACGGGACTCTTGCCGTTGTTCTGGGCGAAGTAGTCGACCGAGTCGGCGGCGAGCTGCCAGTTCTCGAAGTACAGCGCGGCCGCGACGACCTCGCGGATCGTCTGGAACCAGCGCGGCTCCGGCAGCACGATGAGGCTGACCGCCATCACCGCGACGAGCACCGTGAGCGCGGCCGGGAAGAGCCGCTTGACCATCCGGCCCCAGAGCGGCCGGAACTCGATCCGTCCCCTTGTGACCGCGCGCGTCAGCTGCCCGGTGAGCAGGAAGCCGGAGATCATGATGAACACGTCGACGCCGCCGGACACCCGGTCGAGCCACACGTGGTAGACGATGACCAGAACGACCGCGAGCGCCCGTAAACCCTGCAGCTCAGGGCGGAACTTGCGGCCGGACGCGGTTCTCTCCGTCGGTCGGCTGACCGAGGTTTGCGCGTCCTGACCTGCGAGTTCCGTGACCATGTGTGCCTTCCGGGTGAGGGGCGGGGCACATGGTCGCAGCCGAAGATGAACTCCGAAGAATCGAGAGAGGAGTTAGTGATACGACTCACCATCGGGTGAGTCCCATTACGCCCGCGCCCGCGCGAGGTCCGGGTCAGAGCGTTTCGGTCAGCTGGTCGGCCGCCGCGTACGGGTCCGTCTCCCCCGCCGCGACCTGCTTCGCCAGCCGCGACAGCGCCTCGCCGCCGTGCACGCTGCCCAGCCGGGCCCTGAGCGCGGTCACCGCGATGGCCTCGATCTCCCGCTCCGCCCGGTGGACGCGGCGGACCGCCAGTTCGTCGTGCGCGACGAGCCACTCGTGATGGCTGTCCAGCGCCGCCACCAGCTCGTCGACGCCCTCACCCTCGGACGCGACCGTGCGCACGATCGGCTGCCGCCACGACGGGCCCAGCTCGCGCCTGCCGAGCGACATCGCGTGCTTGAGATCGCGCACGGTCTGGTCGGCGCCATCACGGTCGGCCTTGTTGACCACGAACACGTCGGCCACCTCGAGGATGCCCGCCTTCGCGGCCTGGATGCTGTCGCCCATGCCGGGGGCGAGCAGCACCACCGTGGTGTCCGCGAGCGCCACGATATCCACTTCGGACTGTCCAACCCCGACGGTCTCGATCAACACCACGTCGAAACCCGCCGCGTCCAGCACGCGCACCGCCTGGGGGGTCGCGGTCGCGAGGCCGCCGAGCGCGCCGCGGGTCGCCATGGAGCGGATGTACACACCGGGGTCGACGGTGTGGCTGTGCATGCGGATGCGGTCACCGAGCAGCGCGCCACCGGAGAACGGCGACGACGGGTCGATCGCCAGCACGCCGACCCGCAGGTCACGGGCGCGGAACGCGGACACCAGCATCGACGTGGACGTCGACTTGCCGACCCCGGGCGGCCCGGTCAGTCCCAGCACCCTGGCCCGGCCGGTCAGCGGCGAGAGCGCCGACGCGACCGACCGCAGGTCCGGGCTGCCGTCCTCGACGAGCGAGATCAGGCGCGCGACGGCCCTCGCCTGGCCGTCGCGAGCCGGCTCGACGAGCGCTTCAACCTCAGTACTGATGTTCGCTCCGCAAGCTTCGCTCAGACACGCAACAACAGTGCGTCGCCCTGGCCACCGCCACCACACAGCGCCGCGGCACCGAGGCCGCCGCCTCGGCGCTTCAACTCGTACGCCAGGTGCAGGACCAGCCGCGCGCCGGAGGCGCCGATCGGGTGACCGAGCGCGATGGCGCCGCCGTCGACGTTGACGATGTCCTCGCTGATGCCGAGCTTCTCGGTGGACACCAGGCCGACCGCGGCGAACGCCTCGTTGATCTCCACGAGAGCCAGGTCGGAGGCGGACAACTTCGCCTTGTCCAGCGCGGCCTTGATCGCGTTGGACGGCTGCTCGTGCAGGCTCGCGTCCGGGCCCGCGACCACGCCGTGCGCGCCGATCTCGGCCAGCCACTCGAGGCCAAGCTCCTCGGCCTTCGCCTTGCTCATCACGACGACCG
The DNA here is from genome assembly GCF_049647105.1 of Actinophytocola sp. GTDB lineage: Bacteria > Actinomycetota > Actinomycetes > Mycobacteriales > Pseudonocardiaceae > Actinophytocola. The sequence goes on along the minus strand of NZ_JBARWZ010000290.1, from coordinate 8,805 downwards.
CGGCCGCGCCGTCGGAGATCTGCGACGCCGAGCCCGCGGTGATCGTGCCGTCGCTCGCGAACGCGGCACGCAGCTTGGCGAGGCCCTCGGCGGTGGTGTCGGCACGCACGCCCTCGTCGGTGTCGAACACGATCGGGTCGCCCTTGCGCTGTGGGATGGTCACCGGCACGATCTCGTCGGCGAGCCGGCCCCCGGCGATCGCGGCGGCAGCGAGCTGGTGGGAGCGGGCGGAGAACGCGTCCTGCGCCTCGCGGGTGACGCCGTAGCGGGCGTTGTGCTTCTCGGTGGAGGCACCCATCGCGACCTGGTCGAAGGCGCAGAACAGACCGTCGTGGGCCATGTGGTCGAGCATGGTGACGTCGCCGTACTTGAAGCCGGAACGCGACTTCGGCAGCAGGTGCGGCGCCTGCGTCATCGACTCCTGGCCGCCCGCGACCACGATCTCGAACTCGCCCGCGCGGATCAGCTGGTCGGCGAGCGCGATCGCGTCGAGGCCGGAGAGGCACACCTTGTTGATGGTCAGTGCGGGCACGTCCATCGGGATGCCGGCGGCGACGGCGGCCTGGCGGGCGGGGATCTGGCCCGCGCCCGCGGTCAGTACCTGGCCCATGATCGTGTACTCGACCTGCTCGGGGGCGACCCCCGCACGTTCGAGTGCGGCCTTGATGGCGATGCCGCCGAGCTGCGCTCCGGTGAAGTCCTTGAGGGAGCCGAGCAGCCTGCCGATGGGGGTGCGGGCCCCGGCGACGATGACGGATCCAGACACAGCGTGCCTCCAAGAAATCGGGTCGGTCCTCGACCTTACCCGTTGGTAGCTTAAGGCAGCCTCTGCTGTGTGAGCACTCGCACAACCGCAGGTCACGGGATCGATCAGGGGTCGTATGGTCTGTGGATGGATGGATTGGCGGGCCTTGTGACGGCCATTGACCATGTGGGTGTCGCCGTGCCCGACCTCGACGAGGCGATCGCCTTCTACCGCGACACCCTCGGCCTCGAACTCGACCACGTCGAGGTGAACGAGGGCCAGGGCACGCGCGAGGCGATGATGCGCGCTCCCGGCGATGACGGCAGGGGCTCCGCGGTCCAGCTGCTCGCCCCGCTGTCCCCGGACTCGACGATCGGCAAGTTCATCGACCGCAAGGGCCCAGGCGTGCAACAGGTCGCCTACCGGGTAACGGACATCGAGGCCGCCGAGAAGATCCTGCGCGCCAAGGGCATGCGCGTCCTGTACGAAAACGCGATCACCGGCACCGCAAACAGCAAAGCCAACTTCGTACACCCAAAAGACACAGGCGGCGTCCTAGTAGAACTAGTACAACCCGCCCCGTAACCCGCGAGTCCACGCTTCAGAACCCGCGAGTCCATGGTTGGGAACCCGCGAGTCCATGGTTGGGAACCCGCGAGTCCACGGTTCAGAACCGGTGAGTTGGCGTTTCGTGGCTTACGCCGTCAGGCACGAACGCCAACTCAGGGGTCCCGAACCGAAGACTCGCGAGTCCCGAAACGAAGACTCGCGGGTCCCCAACCGTGGACTCGCGGGTTCCGAAACGAAGACTCGCGAGTCCCCAACCGTGGACTCGCGGGTTCCGAAACGAGGACTCGCGGGGGTTGGGGGTTGGGGGTTTGGGTTAGTGGGGTGGGGGTGTGGTTAGGGCGCTGGCTATGAAGTCGACTTCGCGGTCGATGGTGTTTTTGTCGGATGGGTCGTCGTGGCGGGCTACAGAGTGGCGGTAGCTCACCGCGAGGGCCAGCAGGCTTGATGCCGTCTCCACCTGTGTGGCCGGCAGCGGACCTGCGCTCGCCGCCTGGATCACCGCGCGGACCTGCTCGACGACCGTCGAGAACCGCTCCTGCAGCGCCTCCTTGACCGACGGGTGCGTGTCCGCCTCCCGCCACAGCAGGTGCGACAGCAGCGTCGACGCCCGGTTCCGCGCGTCCAGCTCCGCGACCAGCCGCCGCAGTGACGCCGCCACATCCCCGGGCACGACCACCACACCCGGCTCGATGTGCTGGTCCGGCAGCCGCGCCACCAGCGCGGTCAGCAGGTCCTGCTTCTTCTGGAAGTAGTAGTGCACGAGCCCCTTCGGGACCCGCGCGAGCACCGCGATCTTCGACGTCGGCGTCGCGTCGAAGCCGGACGCCGCGAAGAGTTCCTCGGCCGCGGCCAGGATGCGCTCCCGCGCGGACGGGTCGTCCTTCTTCGTTCTGCGCATCATCGGTGCCTCCGGAAGACATACGGCGCGCGGCCCCCGCGCGACCCGGAACCGGGTCACGTGCGGACCGCGCGTGTGTCGATCTCTCAGTGTTGCCCGGCGACGCCGGACCGGTGTGCGTGCTGGGCGACCGGCAGCGCGATGGCGCCGACGATCACCGTGAGCGCGCCGATGATCCAGGACGACCAGGAGATACCGGTGAACTCGCTGTACCCGATCACCCATGGCGAGATGAACATGAGCACGCCAAGGACCACCTGGATCCCCTCGCCGTAGACCATGCCTGGCATGGCCAGCGACGCCATCCCGTCGAGCGCGACGAGCGCGCCGAGCACCACCATCGTCCACATCGCGGCGTCGTTCGTGTCCATCCACAGGACGGACAGCACCGCCACGACACCCAGGACCACCTCCGCCCAGTCGTGCGGGCGGGTCCATGGCCGGACCGATGTTTCTGCCATCGAGACCACCTCCATGTCAGTGAGAGTCTCTGAGTCCGATGATGCGCTTGGTTGGCCGCCCGGTCAAACGGTGGCACCGAATCTCTTCGGGCTGCGAGCACAGTCCGGGAAGCCGCCGGTCGCAGGCTGTGGTCGCCAATCGAGTGACCCACCTCTCGCCCGACTGGTTCTGAAACGTTACTGGCCGGTAGCGTCGGCGGGTATGCAGAAGATTCTCGACGCCATCCTCGCAGGTGACCTGGACTCTGTTGGCAACCTGCCGGTGCCAGAGTCCTATCGCGCCGTGACCGTGCACGCCGACGAGGTCGAGATGTTCGCCGACCGCGCGCACGCGGACAAGGACCCCCGCGAGTCACTGCACGTCGAGGAGGTGCCCACCCCCGAGCTGGGCCCCGGCGAGGCGCTGGTCGCCGTCATGGCGAGCGCCATCAACTACAACACGGTGTGGACGTCGATCTTCGAGCCGATGGACACGTTCGGGTTCCTCCGCCGTTACGGCAAGACCTCTCCCCTGGCCAAGCGCCACGACCAGCCCTACCACGTGGTCGGCTCCGACCTGGCGGGTGTCGTGGTGCGCACCGGCCCAGGCGTGAACGCGTGGCAGCCCGGCGACGAGGTCGTCGCGCACTGCCTGAACGTCGAGCTGGAGCACCCCGACGGCCACAACGACACGATGCTCGACCCCGAGCAGCGGATCTGGGGTTTCGAGACGAACTTCGGCGGTCTCGCCGAGCTGGCGCTGGTCAAGTCGAACCAGCTGATGCCCAAGCCCGCGCACCTGTCGTGGGAGGAGGCCGCCTGCCCTGGCCTCGTGAACTCGACCGCGTACCGGCAACTGGTCTCCCGCAACGGCGCCGGGATGAAGCAGGGCGACACCGTGCTGCTCTGGGGCGCGTCCGGTGGCCTCGGCTCGTACGCGACGCAGTTCGCGCTGAACGGCGGCGCGACGCCGGTGTGCGTGGTGTCGAGCCCGCAGAAGGCCGAGATCTGCCGGAAGATGGGCGCCGAGCTGATCATCGACCGCAACGCGGAGGGCTACCGGTTCTGGAAGGACGAGAACACCCAGGACCCCAAGGAGTGGAAGCGGTTCGGCGCCAGGATCCGGGAGCTGACCGGTGGCGACGACCCGGACATCGTGTTCGAGCACCCCGGCAGGGAGACGTTCGGCGCGAGCGTGTTCGTGGCACGCAAGGGCGGCACGATCGTCACGTGCGCGTCGACCAGTGGGTTCATGCACCAGTACGACAACCGGTACCTGTGGATGAACCTGAAGAACATCGTCGGCTCGCATTTCGCGAACTACCGCGAGGCGTGGGAGGCCAACCGGTTGATCGCCAAGGGAAAGATCCATCCCACACTGTCCGGTGTGTACCCGTTGGAGCAAACCGGCCAGGCAGCGTTCGACGTGCACAAGAATGCGCACCAGGGCAAGGTCGGAGTGCTGTGCCTCGCGCCGGAAGAGGGCCTCGGAGTGCGGAATCCCGAGTTGCGCGAGCAACATCTTTCTGCCATCAACCGGTTCCGCGGCGTCTGACCAAACCCTCGCCGACCGGCAAGGTAGCGTGGGGCCATGGCGCTGGGCGAAGAACGTGATCTTGTACCGCTGGGAGCCGGCTTCGACATCACCAAACGTGGCTACAGTCGAATGCAGGTCGAGGAACACCTCGAACAGCTGGACAGCCAACTGAAGATCCTCGCGGCCGACCGCAACGCGGCGGCGGCGCAGGCGGCTGAACTCACCTCCCAGCTCGAGGTGGCCCGCACCACGATCGACGACCTGAACAAACAGGTCGAGCGCCTCGCCCAGCCCCCGACAACCCTCGAGGGTCTGTCGGAGCGCCTGCAGCGGATGCTGCGCCTCACCCAGGAGGAGTGCGAGGAGATCCGCGCGAAGGCCAACGCGGAGGCCGACCACACCAGGGCGAAGGCGGACGCGGAGGCCGACGAGCTGCGTGGCAAGTACGAGCTGCAGCTCAAGGAGTTCGACGAGCGCCGCATCGCGATGGAAAACGAGCACCGCGGCGTTCTGGAACAGTCCCGCAAGGACGCCGAGGAGATCATCTCGAAGGCGAAGTCCGAGGCCGAGGCGACGGACATCGCCGCGCAGGCCCGCCGCACCCAGGTGGAGGAGGACTTCGACATCGCGATGGCCTCGCGCCGCACCGAGTCGATGCGCGCACTGGCCGAGCAGGAGGCGACGTCGAAGTCAGAGGCCGAACGCCGCGTCCGCGAGGCGACGGAGGAGGCCAACCGCCGCCGCCACGAGGCCATGACCGAGTCGACGGCCCGCCTGCAGGAGGCGACGGACGAGGCCAACCGCAGGGTGCGCGAGGCGACGGAGGAGTCGAACCGCCGCATCAACCACGCCGCCCAGCGCGTGGCGGCACTGCGCAAGCTCCGCGCCAAGGTCGCCGAGCAGCTCACCTCGGCCCGCGAACTGGTCGTCGACGCACACGCGTACCTGGACAACGCCGTCCCAGCCTTCGAACCGCTGCCGGAAGAACTGGCCGACGCCGCCGACGCGGGTGCCAAGCCGACCCCGGCCCCCCGCGACCGCAACCCGATGCCCGGTCCGCCGAAGGAGAAGTGGGAGACGTCCGGCGCCCCGGCCGCGCCCCCGATCTCCCCAGAGGTGTCGGCCGCGAAGACGAAGCGCATCGCCAGGTGAAAGAGCTGCTGGCCACAGCGATCGCGGAGGCCGGACAAGGTTTGGCAGAGGGCGGCATCCCCATCGGCGCCGCCCTCTTCACCACGGACGGGGAGCTACTCGGCAGCGGCCACAACCGCCGAGTACAGGACGGCGACCCCTCCATGCACGCGGAGACGACAGCCTTCCGCAACGCGGGCCGCAGAAGGCACTACCGCGACACGATCATGGTGACCACCCTGTCCCCGTGCTGGTACTGCAGCGGCCTGGTGCGCCAGTTCAACATCCCGAAAGTGATCATCGGCGAAGCCACCACCTTCCAAGGCGGCCACGACTGGCTGGCGGAAAACGGCGTGGCAATAGAAATCGCCGAAGACCCCACCTGCATCAAGCTGATGAGGGATTTCATCAATTCCCACCCAGACCTCTGGTACGAGGACATCGGCGAATAAACAAAGCGAGAGCCAGGCGTCTGCCTGCTCGCAGGGCTTGTCAGGGCGGCCGCGGCCCCCCCGAAATCCAGAGTAACGAAGGCCACCGACAAAATCGGAGCCCGACGCAGCATCAATGGACCACTCGCACGAACTCGCCGAGTGGCAGCGAACCGGTCACACCCATACGCCACATTTGGCTATGCACCTCCACCAACCCCTCTCAGAGCCGGGCCCCGCAAGCAGCGGCATGCGCGAACACGGCCCCTCGGTCCCCACGGGGAGAGGACGCGGGCAGCGGCGGCACACGGATCCGGCGGAAATCGGCCCTGGACCGTGCGAAGAAACCACCCGCCACGGTAGGTTTACGCGCGAGTAGCTAACGGGAGGACACATGACGGCTTACCAGACCGTGGTCGTCGGCACCGACGGCTCCGACTCGTCCTACCTCGCGGTGGACCGGGCCGCACGCATCGCGGCCGACGCGGACGCCACCCTCGTCATCGCCTGCGCGTATCACCCCGCCCGCCAGGAAGACGTGAGCCGCGCCCAGGACGAGCTGGGTTCGGACGTCGCCTACCAGGTCGTGGGTTCGTCGCCGGCGGAGGACTCGGTGCGGACCGCCGCCGAGCGGGCCAGGAAGCAGGGCGCGACGAAGATCGACACCGTGGTGGTCGACGGCGAGCCGGTCGCGACGCTGACGAAGATCGTCAGGGAGCGCGATGCGGACCTGCTGGTGGTCGGCAACCGCGGCCTCAACTCCCTCGCGGGCCGGTTCCTCGGCTCGGTCCCGTCGGAGGCGGCCCGCAAGTCGGGGGTGGACGTACTCATTGTCCACACGACGTGACTGAGCGGAGCTTGCGGAGCGAACATCATGCCTGAGCGGAGCGCGCCGGGCTTGCGGGGCGAAACATCGTGACCGACGAAGAGGCGCTCCAGCAACACATCGAGCGCACTCTTCTCGGCGGCGGCCGCAAGTACACCCGCGCCGAGGTCGCCGAGCTGGCCGGTGTGCCGCCGGAACGCTCCAGCGCACTGTGGCGTGCCCTGGGTTTCGCCACACAGGACGATGACGTCGCCGTCTTCACGGACGGCGACGTCCGTGCGTTGCGCACCACCAGCGAGCTGATCCGCGGCGGCATCGTCGACCCGTCGATCGCGACGGCGACCGCGCGGATGATCGGCCAGCACATGTCGCGTCTCGCCGAGTCCCAGGTCCACATGCTGCGGGACGTTCTCGCCGCCAACCCGGAGATCGGCGCCGACGAGCGCCAGCTCATCCGGCTCGTCGAGCACCTCACGCCCGAACTTGAGGCGCTGCAGGACTACGTGTGGCGCAGGCACCTCGCCGCCCACTCGGTCCGCATGCTCGTCACGTCCGACGAGGACCTCGAAGAGCGTCGCCAGGTCGTCGGGTTCGCCGACATGGTCGGCTTCACCACCCTGACGCGCCGCTCCAGCGAGGCCGAGCTGGTCGCGGTCGTCGACCGCTTCGAGGCGCTGGCCGCCGACATCGTCGCCGAGAACCACGGCCGGATCGTGAAGATGCTCGGCGACGAGGTGCTGTTCGTCGCCGACTCCCCTGCCGACGCCGCCGAGATCGCGCTGAGCCTCCTCGACCGTGCCGAGAAGGAGGACGGGGTGCCGTCGCTGCGGGCTGGCCTCGCGTACGGGCGCGTGCTCAGCCGGTTCGGCGACGTCTACGGCTCGGTGGTCAACATCGCGAGCCGGCTGACATCCGTCGCCCGGCCGAGCACGGTGCTCGTGGACCTGGAGATGGCCGAGGCGCTCAAGGAAGACGCCGCGTACGTGCTCCGTTCGCGGCGGCCCGTGTCCGTCCGCGGCTACACCCGCCTGCGCTCCTCGGCACTGCGCCGCGCTGGTGACGAGAGCCCGTCGCTCGCCGAGTCGGCGCAACGGATCGCGGCCGAGGTGCTCGGGCTCGTCGAGGAGGAGGACGAGGCACCGCACGTCCCGCTCGAGCCCGACGACGAGGAGACCACGCCGCGCAGGATAGGTCGGCGGCGCAGGCGCTGAGCTGTTTGGATGGACCCCATGCGCTTCCCCGAGACGCCACTCGTGCTGCTCCACGCCTTCCCGCTGGACCACCGGATGTGGGACGGGGTGAGAGCCGGGATCGCCGAGCACATCGAGCTGATCACCCCGGACCAGCGCGGCTTCGGCGGCACCCCACTCGGCGACGAGGAACCGGACCTGGCCACGGTCGCCACCGACGTTCTCGACCGCCTCGATGGCCGCCGCGTGGTCCTCGGCGGCTGCTCGATGGGCGGCTACGTCGCGATGGCCATCCTCCGCGAGGCGCCCGAGCAGGTCGCCGGGTTGCTGCTGGTGTCGACCCGCGCGACCGCGGACGCCGACGCGGGCCGCGCCAACCGCCACGCCATGGCGTCACGCATCGAGGAGGAAGGCGCGGGTTTCGTCCCGGACGCGGTGCTCCCGACACTGCTCGGCAGCGAGACACATGACCGCCGCCCGGAGGTCGCCGACGCGGTGCGCACGCTGGTGTCCGAACAGGACGGCGCCACGATCGCGTGGGCACAACGCGCGATGGCCGCCCGCCCCGACTCGTCAGAGGTGCTGCGCAACTCCGACGTGCCAACCCTCATCGTGCGCGGCGAGCAGGACGCGCTCATCCCACCGGACGAGGCGGACGCACTGGCAACACTCATGCCGAAGGCGGAGGTGGTGGTGCTGGCGGGCGCAGGCCACCTACCGCCACTGGAAGCGCCGGAGGAGTTCACGGGCGCGGTGGCCCGCTGGCTGGAGTAGCGAACCGGTGCCCACCGGAGAACGAACCGCCAGGCTCCCCACCCACGACCCGCCTGGCGAGGCACGCGAAAGACCGACCCTGACCTGCACTTACGCGAAGCTCGCCGAAAACCGGCCGGATGCCAACCCCCACCCATTCCCGGGGGCGTCCCGCCATGCCAGTCTACCGGCTGGCACTGACAGTTCCGCGTTCGCGTTGACTCATCGAAAATGCCCGGGAAGGTGAGTCGTTGCCTCACGTAAGGATGCCCGTGTAGCGGCGT
>NZ_JBARWZ010000289.1:0-4274 GCF_049647105.1 Actinophytocola sp. | reverse complement strand
GGGCACCGGTGCCGCCGGTGACCAGGACGGTCCCGGCCGGGGTCCACCGGCCGGGGCTCGGCTCGCCGAGCGAGGCCCGGCTGAGCCTGCGGGCCATCGCCCCGGCAGGCCGCAGGGCCACCTGATCCTCCCCCGTCCCGGCCAGGACGGCGGCGAGCCGGGTCCCCGCCGGGGTGTCGAGCCGGTCCGGCAGGTCGACCAGGCCACCCCAGGTGGCCGGGTGTTCCAGGGCGAGCACCCGGCCGAGTCCCCAGACCTGCGCCTGGAGCGGGTGCGCGGGCGGGTCGGACGGACCGGTGCCGACGGCTCCCCGGGTGAGCACCCAGAACGGCGCCGCGACCTCGGCGTCGCGGAGCGCCTGCGCCAGGGTGAGGGTGGCCGCGAGTCCGGCGGTGAGGCCGGGCCCGTCGGACTCGTCCATGGCCAGCAGCGACACGACACCGTCGACCGGACCCGCCTGTGCCAACTGCCCGGCCAGGGCCGTCCGTTCCGGTTGTGCGACGGTCAGCGGCACGACCGTGGCGCCGTGCTCCCGTAGCGCGTCGGCGACGGCGTGGACGCGTTCGTCCGCGACACCGGAGGGCGGTGCGGCCAGGAGCCAGGTGCCGGTGAGGGCGGCAGGGGTGTCGGCCAGCGGCTTCCAGGTGATCCGGTAGCGCCACTGGCCGGTGGTCGCCTGGTCGTGGAACTGCTTGCGCCAGGCCGAAAGCGCGGGCAGGACGGCGGCCAGCCCGTCGCCGGGGTCGAGACGCAGCGTGGTGGCGACGGCGTCGACGTCCTGGCTCTCCACGGCAGACCAGAACCGAGTCTCGACCCGCCCCACGGGCGGGGTCGCCGACGGTTCTGGCCAGAACCGTTCGTGGTCGAAGGGGTAGGTCGGCAGCGGCACGCGCTGTCCGCCCCACTCCTCGGCCATGGCCGCCCAGTCGACGTCGATGCCTGCCACGTGTAGTTCGGCGAGTGCCCGCAGCAGGGTCTCCGTCTCGTCCCGGCCGCGCCGCGACGTGGCGACGGCACCGGTGACGTGCGCGGCGAGCACGGTGTCGGGCCCAACCTCCAGGAACGACGCCACACCCTGCTCACGCAGCCATGCGACCCCGTCAGCGAACCGCACGGTGTCCCGCACCTGCCGCACCCAGTACGCCGGATCGGTCACCGCACCCGGCAACGGAATCCCAGGTTCGTGATACGTCAAGGACTCCGCGACCACCGCGAACTCCGCGAGCATCGGCTCCATCAACTTCGAGTGGAACGCATGCGACACCACCAGCCGCTTCACCCGACGCCCCTCAGCACGCCACCGCTCCTCCAGAACCGAGATCTCCTCCTCAGTCCCCGACACCACAAGAGAAGTCGGACCATTCACCGCCGCGACATCAACACCAGCCGGAACGTCCACTTCGGACACCTCGGCCGCCAGCATCGCCCCACCAGACGGCAAAGCCGCCATCAACCGACCACGAGCCGCCACCAACGCACAAGCATCATCCAAAGACAACACCCCAGCCACATGCGCGGCCGAAACCTCACCGATCGAATGCCCCAGCAAGTGATCCGGCCGCACACCCCACGACTCCAGCAACCGGAACAACGCAACCTCAAGCGCGAAGATCGCCGCCTGCGCACCATCAGTCCGACGCAACAACACCTCGTCCTCGACCGGGATACTCCCCAACCGCGACGACACCTCATCCCACGCAGCCGCGAACACCGGGAACGCCGCACACAACTCACGACCCATCCCCACCCGCTGCGAACCCTGACCGGTGAACAGGAACGCCAGTCCACCAGGCACGCGCTGCCCGGTCACCAGGCCGGGCGCGTCCGCACCCGCCGCCAGCGCGGTCAGCCCCGCCGTCAGTTCGGCCGCGTCGCGGGCCAGGACCACCGCGCGCCGGGACAGCCCGGCGCGCGTGGTGGCCAGGGACACCGCGACGTCGGCGGACCACTCGTCACCGACACGGCCGAGCAGCCGGTCGGCCTGCGCGCGCAGTGCCCGGCCCGAGCCCGAGGAGACCAGGTGCGGCAGGACAGCGGGGACCGGGCGGTCCTGCCGCGCCACGGTCCTCTCGTCGCGTACCTCCTCGATGATCGTGTGTGCGTTGGTGCCGCTGATGCCGAACGACGACACACCGGCACGGCGCGGGCGGCCCGCGGCCGGCCATGGCCGGGTCTCGGTGAGGACGGAAACCGCGCCGCCGGACCAGTCGACGTGCTGCGTCGGGGTGTCCACGTGCAGCGACGCGGGCAGCGTCCCGTGGCGCAGCGCCATCACCGTCTTGATCACTCCGGCGACCCCGGCCGCGGCCTGGGTGTGGCCGATGTTGGACTTGACCGACCCGAGCCACAGCGGTTCCGCGCGGTCGTGCCCGTAGGCGGAGATCAGCGCCTCCGCCTCGATCGGGTCGCCGAGCGCGGTGCCGGTGCCGTGCGCCTCGACCGCGTCCACATCGGACGGGACGAGCCGGGCGTCGGCGAGCGCGTCGCGGATGACCCGCAGCTGGGCGGGTCCGTTCGGGGCGGTGAGCCCGTTGGACGCGCCGTCGGAGTTGACGGCCGACCCACGCACCACCGCAAGGACCGGGTGCCCGTTGCGGCGGGCGTCGGACAGGCGTTCCACCAGCAGCACGCCGACACCCTCGCCCCAGCCGGTGCCGTCGGCCGCCGAGGCGAACGGCTTGCACCGCCCGTCGGGCGCCACCCCGCGCTGGCGGCTGAACTCGATGAACGCGGCGGGGGTCGACATCACCGTCACGCCACCGGCCAGCGCGAGCGTGCACTCGCCGCGCCGCAGCGCCTGGACGGCCAGGTGCAGGGCGACCAGCGACGACGAGCACGCGGTGTCGACGGTCATGGCCGGCCCGGACAGGCCGAACGCGTAGGAGACGCGGCCGGACAGGACGCTGGCGGCGTTGCCGGTGCCCAGATGGCCGTCGAGACCGGTGTCGGAGTCGAGCAGCAGGCCGAGGTAGTCCTGCCCGTTGGTGCCCGCGAACACGCCGACGCGGTCGCCGTGCACGGACCTCGGGTCGATCCCGGCCCGCTCGAACGCCTCCCACGACGCCTCCAGCAGGAGCCGCTGCTGGGGATCCATGGCCAGCGCCTCCCGCGGGGAGATCCCGAAGAGGCGAGCGTCGAAGCCGCTCGCGTCGGCGAGGAAACCGCCTTCCCTTGCGTAGGTGGTGCCTGGGCGGTCGGGGTCGTCGTCGTGCAGGGTGTCGAGTGGCCAGCCGCGGTCGGCCGGGAACGGGCCCATGGCGTCCACCCCGGTCGACACCAACCGCCACAGCTCCTCCGGCGAGGACACCCCGCCGGGGAAGCGGCAGCTCATGGCGACGATCACGACCGGATCGTCATCGGCGGGCCCCCGCACGTCCGCCGGAGCGGCCGGTTCGGCGCCTGCCTGCAGCCCGGCGAGGTGGTCGGCGAGGTGGTCGGCAACGGCGGCCGGGGTGGGGTGGTCGAAGACCAGTCCCGAGGACAGGGAAAGGCCGGTGGCCGCGCCGAGCAGGTTGCGGAGTTCGACGGCGGTCAGCGAGTCGAAACCGAGGTCGCGGAACGCCTTGCCGTCCTCGATCTCGGCGGGTGAGCCGTGGCCGAGCACCGTGGCGACCGTGCCGCGCACCAGGTCCCGCACGGCCCGGCCGCGGTCGGCCGGTGTGAGCGGGGCCAGCCGGGCACGCCAGTCGTCGCCAGAGGGGTCCGGACCGCTCGCCACGAGTCCGGCCAGCAGCGGGCTGGGCCGGGCGGCGGTGAAGCTCTCGGCGAAGCGTGCCCAGTCGATGTCGGCGACCAGCAGCGGCCCTTCCCCGCTGTCGACGGCGGCGGCCAGTGCGGCGATGGCCGTTGCCGGGTCCATCGGCGCCACCCCGCCTCGGCGGAGGCGGTCGGCCAGTCCACCGACGGCGGCCATGCCGCCACCGGCCCACGGTCCCCAGGCGACGGCGGTGCCTGCCTTGCCTTCGGCGCGACGGCGTTCGACCAGCGCGTCGAGCCACGCGTTGGCCGCGGCGTACCCGGCCTGGCCGGGGCTGCCGATCGTGCCCGCGAGCGAGGAGAAGACCACGAACAGGTCAGCGCCGCCCGTCAGGTCGTCGAGCACGGACGCGGCGTCGGCCTTGGCGCGCAACACTTCCGCGAGCCGGTCGGGGGTGAGCGTGTCGAGCACGCCGTCGGCGACGACGCCGGCCGCGTGGACGACGCCGGTCACCGGGTGTTCGGCCAGCAGCGCGGCGAGCGCGTCCCGGTCGGCGACGTCGCAGGCCGCGACGACC
>NZ_JBARWZ010000288.1:0-73267 GCF_049647105.1 Actinophytocola sp. | reverse complement strand
TGCCCCCGACGTGCCGCGCCCGTCAGGCCACCTCACGGAGGTGCGTGATGGGTAGACACTCCGACCCTGCCTGGCCTGGTGACCTGCTGTGGCGGCAGTCCCCGTGGGACCACTTCGTACACGCCTTTCCCCAACTGGGGGAGATCTCGTCGGAGGCGATCTGTGACCACTGCGCACCAACCTCACGGTTGATCGACCCGCTGCCGGGGGCGAAGCGGTGCCTGGCGTGCCTGCTCATCCACGGCGGGGACCTCGCCGACACGCACAAGGAGCGGGACCGGTGGACCTGACCGCCGCACAGGTGACATCGCTGGTCGGCGAGGAGCTGCTGGCCGCCCGCCGACGACACGGCCTCTCCCGCCGTGACCTGACCTCCCGATTACCGTCCACGATCACCGCACACACACTCGCCTCGTACGAGACCGGGACACGGCAACCGACGGTGGCGCGGCTGGTTGAGATCTGCGCAGCGATGGGCGAGTCACCTGCGGCCCTGTTGGGGCGGGCGACGGACCGGTACCTGAGCTGCCTAGACGTGTTCAGTGTGGATTTGCAGACGGTTGCCGCCGACCCGACTCCCCGGTATGGGGCGGTCGCGGCGTGGGCGCAGGCACGGATGGCCCACGGCACGGACCGGGTGTTGCTGGACCCCGCCAGCGTTGAGATGTTGGCGGTCGCGACACAGGTGCCCCCACAGGAACTGGTCGCGCATCTGACAGAGATCGCCAACAGGCGGGAGGAGGTGAGCGGTATGGGTCACACGTGGGGCGAGATTGAGGCGTCGCTTGGTGACGGCAAGGGCAACGACGACAAGCAGGAGCAGGACGACGAGGAGCCGGAGAGGGTGAGCTGAATGGGCACCGCCACGAACTCGGCACCTGGTGTGGGCTGTCTCGAATGTGGGACGCCTCCGTGTCCACCCTCCTGTGGATGCGTATGCCACGGGAGCGGCAAAGCTATTCCCCTGGGGGACACGCCCTCTTGACCTCCGTTCAGTTCTTGCTCCTGGACGGGACCGGGGCGGCCCTGCGGTAACAGGGTCGCCCCACACTTTCCCCCGACGTGGACACGACGAAATCGGCCCCCACCCGACCGGACCGAGGGGATCGGTATCCGGTTTGGGTGGGGGCCGACGTATGCCCGTGGTGGAGGTTGTGTGGTCGCCGCGGGCAGTCTGGGTTAGCGGTCGCGCACCACGATCTGGATTGAACGGTCGTCCGTGCGCCCCTGGTTCGTGGTGATCCGGTTCGTCACCTCGTAGCTCAGCCCGGTCGTCCCGCCCGACAGCCACACCGTGGCGTCCGACCCGGAGTGGGACTGGCTGTCCTTCGTGATCCCGGACGGCACAGTCCAGTTGGATGCCGTGATGGCTTCGCCTTCTGACAGCCACGCGGACCAGTCCACGCCGTAGTCCAGGACCGCGTCCGGATCCTTGAGGTACAGGGGCACTCAGGTCACCTCCAGCACTCGTATCTCGGCGGGCACCGTCAGGACGCGTGACTCGGCAGGGACGGAGAACACCCGCTCGATCGGCGTGACCGACTCGGCGAACACCACCACAGCCCCGAGACCGCCGCCGACACCAACAGCAACACCGGTCACCTCACCGACTCCCACCGCCGCGCCGACGCCACCGCCCACGCCGAGCCCTACCGCAGTCACCTCACGGACCCCGGTCCCGACGCCGACTCCCCCGCCCGCACCGGATGCGACACCGACGACCGACAGCTGTTCACTGCCGGTCGCTGCGCCGACACCGCCTCCGTGGCCGGTGGCCGCGCCAGTCACGGTCGCGGACTCGGGCGCACCAGCGGCCAACCCTTGCCCGCCGCCAGTCCCGGCAGCGGTCGCGGTCCGTTCCCGCACACCCGCCGCTGCCCCGGCACCACCACCGGTTCCGGTCGCGGTACCGGTGGTGTCGACGGCGATCGGCGGGTCAGCCTCCGTCGTGGTCGCGGTTGATCCGGCCGTGAGATGGCGGCCGTTGCCGGACACGTCGGTGAGGTCGGTGTGCACGGCGAGCGGCCACGCCGCCCACAACCCAGACGTGCGGACCGGGGTTGCCGAGGCCCACTCGGCTTCGATCTCCGCCTGCGACAGCGCCACGGTCCACACTCGGACGTGGGCGAGGCGCCCGTTCCACCACTCGCTGGAGTCGGCCGTCGCCCGCCCGGCGAGCGTGACCGCGTTCGGCGCCGCCACACCCGCCACGGTGCCGGTGTCGACCTCGGTGACACCCGCGGGCGCGGCCACGTACACGGCACCTGAGGTGCCGGTGCAGGAGATCGCGACCTTGCGCCACTGCCCGACCACAAACCCGGTGGCAGAAGTCAAGGTGCCGCCTACGGTGAAGTAGTTCGGTCCGCCGAGACCGTCTCCGGACGTCGCGAAAGTCGCCGCGGTGCCACCGTTGTAGAGACGGCAGATCGTCGCGTAGTCGTTCTGGTCCACGGAGACGTACGCCCACGCCGTGACCGTCAACCCGGCCGTGGGGTTGGGTGCGCCGCCGGTGTAGGAGATCCGGTCGGTGGCTGCGTCAAACCGGACAGCCACGTCAGGCCATGACGTTGAACAAGAACGTCAACCCGCCTGACGGGATGACGAAGTTGTTGCCCGTCGTCACAGCGTCAGCGGTGACCGTGCCGGACCAGCCGCACGCCCCTGCGGTAGAGGCCGTCCACCCGGACCAGTGGGTGTAGTCCTCCGACCCGGCCACACCGTTCCAGCGGGTCTCCGTGTTCGTGGCGATCACCCCGCCAGAGGCAGACCCGAATGTGGCCTGGACCCGATCGGTCTCCGTCGCCGGATTCGCTGTGCCCGCAGCACCAGGATCACCGACGTGCAGTTTGATCCACGGGTACTCGGCGGCCAATGCGTCGAGATCTTCGTTCGCCTCCGCGGCGCGGACACCGGTAGCCACCGGTCACCCCTGCCGAAGGACAGCGGCCGACTGCACCCGCGCGTACGGAGCCGCGTACACGCCGAGCGCACCCAACGCGGCCAGCGCGAGCTGCATCCACTCCGTCGACGTGATCCCGTCCGTGATCACCGACGTCAACAGCATCAGCACCGCGGACAGCACCGCGAGGACGCTCTTGGTGAAGCGGGCACCGGGCACGTTCGGTGCGGCGAACACCGCCGCCGCACCGGTTCCGGCGATCGCGACGTTCACCCACTCGACCGCGGAGATGACCGCGTCACCGGTCATGGCAGCGACAGCGGCGGACAGCAGAGCCGCGACAACCGCAGCGATGGACTTCCCGTAGTTCATGTCAGATCCCTTCGAGGGGTGTGTCAGGACCGCGGCCCGGTGGCCGGGTTGTTGTCTCGGGCGCGGGCGTCGGCGTCGTCGTTCACGGCCTTCGCCAGCAGGGTGTAGTCGAGCTCGACCTTGACGGTCGGGGGGTTCGCGGTGAGGTAGTCGGAGATCCCGCGCTGCACGGCCTCGTCGATGCCGGCCTTCAAGCCCTCGACCTTGGCGCCGACAGCGTCAGCCTTCGCGCCTGCCTCATGGCCCGCCGCCACTGCTCGAGTGACCACGTCTCCGAGGACTTTGTAGACCTGCGACTTGCTGTGCTGGGTGGTCCAGTCGTGCCCTGAGATGAGGGCCTCGTGGAGGTCGCCCAGGATCCGGGCCTGCTCGGGAGTCATGTCGTCCAGCGCTCCGTTCTTGGCGGCCGCGCGAAACGCGGTCATGTCGATGGTTCGGTTGGGCGCGTTGCCCGGATCCCACTTGCCGGTGATCGAGGTCTCGGCGTGCCCGCGGACCCGTTCGAGGTCGCCGCGGCCCACAACATCCGCGACCGCCTTCGCCCACACCAACGCGGACCGGTACTGCGCGTCCCGCATCGGCACCGTGCCGGGGTACACGATCTCCAAACCCATCACCCGCCGGTTGAACAGCTTCGTGACCGGCAGCGGCCCCATGGACCGGCCGCCCGACGCGCCGGCATGGTTCGCGGGATGCGCCGCGATCACGGTGATGGAGCCGTCGTCGTTGCCCGCGTAGTTGCACAGCGGGCCATCCAGGTCCGGCCTGCCGTTGATGAGCAGGTTGCCCACACCGGTGCCGGGCAGGGCGACCCCGTACCCGGTCGCGGTGTGGTGGATTAATCCGCCCTCATAGGCAGACACCTGCCCGTTGCCGCGGGTCTGCCAGCCCGCCGCCTCGCGCACCGTGATGCCAGCCGCCCGAAGCCGCGCGTTGACCTCGAGGCACTGGGTGACCGACATCAGCCGTCCTCCTTGCACACGTCGCGCGGTGGTGATGGATACGGGTTCTCCTGCTGCGCCTTCTTCGCCACAGCCCGCTTCTCCAAGTAGGCCGTGAGCGCGTCCTGAAACTGCCTACGGCCTTCCTCGGTCGGGGTGACCGCGGCGACCGACGACAGCAGCTGGTCCAACGCGTCCTGCGCCTCAGACGTCGCCGTCGAGCGCGCATCCAGCGCGTCGGCGAAACCGTTCGCGTACGCGGTTTGGCACTCCGTCAGACGCGCGGTCGCATCGCTCTGCACATAGGACTGGACAGCGGTGAACACGCCCAGGATCACGATGATGGCGCCGAGGACATGCGTCCCTGTGAACCGAGACCGACGCGCGATCTGACCTTCAGGCACTGGATCTCCCTCGTCTTGGACGGCATCCGCCAGCGCATCAACCGCCACCGTGGACCGGCCCATCAACCACCCGACGAGCAACCCGACGCCTGTCCACGGCACGGACAAGAGGATGTAGTTCCATGGCGTCACGACTGACCACCCCGGTCGTCTGACTCGTCTTCATTGGTCTTTGGCTCGGAGTCCAGGAGCTTCGCCAACTTGCTACGGACCGATCTGGCTGGCCCGTTTTCGGTCCGTCTCCCCAACGCGAATGTCGCACCGACAACGATCGCGAAGATCGCGTTCAGGGCCGGGTCACTACGACCGGGATAGAGGAACCCGACGACCAGGTTTGCCGCCCACATGATCGAGATCAGGATCGCGAGGGCGATCACCAGCGGACGAGGCAGCACCAGCACTCCCTTGGTCGGACGACCCGCTGGGCGGGAATTGGATCAGTGAAGTTCCGAGCATGTGTGCCTCCCGCGGGCTTCGCTCGAATGGTCCGTGTCTGGCACGAAATTGGTTCGGTGGAACCCTGTTACGTCCGGCGCGTCTTATGCGATGAGTAGTTCAAGTCCCCCGATTCCGGGGCGCGCCTAGGGGAGATCAAATGCGCAAGAACATCGCCGTCGGCGGCACTGTCGCCGCAGCCGCTGCGGTTATCGCCGGGATCGCTGTTGCTCTCGCCGGCGGACAGTCCTCCGGGCAGGACACTGACACCCGGCCCGCCGGGCAGGTTGAGGTTGTCACTGACTCCCCCACGACCACCACGACGCCCGCGCCAGAGAACAGCGCCCCGGCAGTCGACGCGCCCGCCACGCAGGCACCTCCCGCGCCCGCCCCGGGGGATACTGGTGACGTGCCCCCGAACCAGCCTGTACCGGCCGACCAGCTTCCCGACGTCGCACCCGACAACCCTGTCGGTGATGTGGAGCAGCGTCCCGCGCCCGGGCCCGCCCCGGTCCCGGTTGAGCAGCCGGACAGCGACCCGACCGAGGTCAACCAGCCGCCCACCATCGGAGACGTGCCTGACGCGGGTTGACGTCAGGTCTGACGCTGGAATCCCCGGAACACGCCGCCGACCGTTCCTGATGCATTGGTGCGCTGCACCTCAAGCTCGATAGATATGTAGTTGTAGAAGTCGCCGGGGATCGGCAGTACCTGGATGGACTGCCACCCGAACGCGCCCGACGCGATCGGCATGGACGACCCCACCGGTGTCCCGTTCATCGTGTACCGGGCGTTGCCGATGCCACCCGACTCTGATCGGATCAGCGCCTGCACTTCGACGTAGGGCTGCTGTTTGGGCACCGACCCGGTGGCCCAGGTGCCGATGAAGCCAGCGTTGGATGTCATCGGGATCGCTGACGAGAGCGCGGGGACACCGGTGAGCGGGATCCACGGTTTCGCGAGTCCACCGGTCACGGCGTCGCTGGCCAGAACCTCGTTGCGGTCCTGGTCCAAGAATCGCCAGGCGATGACGTTGGGGTCGCCGCCGGGCGGGAACGTGTAGAAGATCGGTGACCCATCCGGGCGCCGCATGATGATGCCGTTGTAGTTGACGACCGGGTCGTCATAGTGGAGCGGCCCTGCGTAGAAGACGTCAACCCCGTTGTCGAGGCGGAGCCGCATCGCCCCACCGTCCTGCACGGTCAGGCCGCCCTGCGAAACCGACGCCGAGTACAGCGTCTTCCGCTCCGCCTCGGACAGTCGCCCCATGATCTGTGTGAGCATCGCGCCGATGCTGGTGTTGTCCCGCGGCACTACCCCCGCGGGTGCCTCGACAGGAATCGGGATCGACATTCACGCCCCCTGCAGAGTGAGTTGCGCGGTCTGGAAGTCTCCGCCCGAGGACACACCGATGATGCGTTGCCCGTACTCGCCGTCCGGTAGCCAGCGGTGATCACGGACGTTGAACGCGGCGTTGTCGCCGACCTCCACCTCGGACACCGCCGGCGAACCGGTGGCTTGGCCGCGGCCGTCCCGCCCGTCGAGACGGATACGGGCGGCGAGTTTCACCACCGGCGTCCGGTAGGTTTCGACGTCCGCCCGCGCCCACCCGTTGAGGGTGGCGGTTTCGGTGGCGGACGAGTGGTCGTTGTCGATGCCGTCGAGCTGAGGCCAGCCTGCGGCGACGAGCGAGGTGTCCGCGTGGTACCCGTACAGCAGGCTGCGCTCCATGCCGTTGCCTCGGGCCCACACACGGAACTGTTGCTGCGACCCGTCCGAGTCTTCGTCCACGTGGGTGAGGGCGCCGCGGCCGTAATCCCACGCGTGTGGGAGACCGAGGTTGCCGAGTCGGGGGTTGCCGATCCGCATCTTCCACCGGATCGCGGTGCGGGTGTCGTCGGTGTACTCCGGCCGGAACTCGACCTCAGGCCCGTCGATGACCTGGGTGAGTTGGGCGAGTCGTTCGCCGACGTAGGCCATGTCGTAGCCCGGATAGGTCCGCTCCGCCGTTCCGGCGATGTCCGCAGGCAACACGATGGGGAGGCTGCCGTTGCGGGTCATGTCGTTCTGCACCAACCGTTTGGCGATGGTGTGCAGCGACAGGGACGTCAGGTTGACGTCGGCCTCAGCTGCGGCGAGGTTGGTGCCGACCCACGCCGGATTGGCGAGGACCCGCTTGGTGGTGAACAGGGACCAGATACCTGCGGCGCCGACAGACAGGGTCGGAGGGCCTTCGGCGTCGTTGAATCGGGACGTGACTACCGGGCCAGCCTGGAAGATGTGCGACCCCCAGGACAGTCCCCAGGAGATCCGCCAGTAGTCCAGCAGCGCCCGCAGTGTCTGCTTGTGGATGGCGCCGATCGGGACAGTCACCTGCAGGGCCCCGGCCTGGTTGATGCCGTAGTTCCACTGCGGTGTGCCGACGAGCGGGATGTCCTCGATGATCCGCCCGGTGACGGTTTCGGCGGCGAACAACCGCCACGGCAGCACCGGTTCGGGTGCTGCGGCGGCCGCGGCGAGCAGGTCGGCGGCCAGCAGCTGTGGCCCAGTCATGGGCTAGTAGATGTTCCCGGAGATGGCCACGGTCGGGCCCATGTCCGTGATCACGATCTCGCCCGGGCTCGGTCCCGCGGCGGCCTCGAAGATGAGCTGCCCGCCACCGGACGCGGTGAACATCGCGGCGACCACGCGGAGTGTAACGTCGGCGGTGGCCTCGTAGTTGAACTTCCAGGTGATCGTCTCCGGGACGTTCGTGTCCGCCAAGTCCAGGATCTCGCGGGCGATCTGCGTTGACGAGGTGGTGGGTTCGGTCCCGTTGGTGGTGTACCGGAAGTCGATCTGCGCGGTGACGCCGGCTGTGTTGGATCGCAGGGAACCCCGGCCGCTGATCTCGTACGTGCGTCCGGCGAGGATCGGGCCGCCGGTGTTGAAGATCCGGTACGCGGTGCCGGCGGTTGTGGCGGTTGTGGTGGCGTTGGTGTCGCGTTCGTTTCGGGCGATCACCTGGTAGTTGGTGGTGGGCCACCACTTGCCGTGCGCTGTCCACACCTCTTCGATCATCGGGTTCGCGCCCGCGGCGATCTGCGCTGAGGTGGCGGCACGGAGCCGCTTCTCGCCGACGACCAGGCCCGCGTCGGACAGGCTGTCACCGGGCAGCAGAGGACGCGACCCGCCGTTGAGCGTGGTCGACTTGCGGAGGTCGGTGATGTTCGCCGCCGTCACGTTGTTGGTGTTCGCGGGCCGCAGGATCCGGGCGATCGGCACCGTGTCCGTCGGGAACGACGGCACAGTCGGCGAGCCCGCGGGGGTGCCGTTCAGGTGTTCGACCTTCGGGCCGTGCGGTCCACCGCCACTGTCACCGATGCCCTTGTCGTACAGACGCAGGTACAGGATGTCGATCCGTGGGTTCGACGGGTCCGCCGCGTCCAACGGGTAGTTGGTGATCGTCGTTTCCTGCGTCAGCAGGTAGGGGCCCTGGCCGGTGCGCGTGACGATCGCCTTCCCCGGGTACAGCTGCACCGCCTGCCCCGGCGACCCCAGCTGGATCGCCTTGAGGTCCACGAACTCGAACCCGGTGGTGTCGATGTAGCGGCGCGGCAGAATCCCCGGTCGGGCGAGGGTCCCGTTGGCGTCCGTCAGCATCAACGCACTGAGTAGCCCGGTGCGGATGTCGCGGGCGTTGTTGCGGCCGGTGGTGCCGTCCGCTTCCATCAGCGGGATCGCGTCGGTCATGTCGACAGCCACGCGCGCCTCCTCTCAAATCCAGGCATCGGGCCACGTAGCAGTCAGCAACGCAGTGGGGGAAGGGCTGGGGGCGGAGAAAAGGACATCGATCGTTCCCGGCGGCGCGAGGAAGAAGTCCGCCCGTGTCAGGAGTGGACGCTGGTTGCCGTTGTCCAACAGCACCGATCCGGTGCCGGTGTTGATGACGAGCTGGGAGCCAGTGGCGACAGTGCCGTTCCAGCGGAGCGACTCGCCGGTGTCCGTGCGGGTGATGATCGGAGACGTCACCGGACCCGCAATCGTGAAGACGATCGGGGTGTCTTCGCTGCCGTCGTTGGTGATCTGGATGACGCCGTTCTCGGCGGCACCGGTCTGCCACACCACCCCCGTCGACCCAGCCGGGCCACCCCACTCAACACCCGTCGAGCCCGCGGGGCCGCCCCACTTGATGCCGCCAGGGGCGTCGATCGCGAGCCCCGTGCTGGCGGAGTGGACGGTGCTGGAGTACTTGCGTGGGTCCGGTGCGAGCAGAATCAGTTGGAACTCGAACTGCGAGACTCCGGTGTTGCGGAGGTTCCCACCCGCGCGTTTCACCATCGCCGTCCGGATCGCCACCGGCTCCTCAACTACAAGCGGAAACAGGTGACCGCGCTTGCACAACGAGTTGAACTTGTTCCGCGCCACGTCGGCGGCGACCGGATCCGGTGCGCGAGCCCACCCGGTGAGGGTGATGACCCGCGACGCGTCGAGGTTCGGCGCCGAGTACGTGCCGTCGGATGCCGGTTTGTCCATGTCGAACAGTCGGTCCTGGACCGGTTCGAACCAGCCCTTGTCGTCGGAGACAAACCACGTGACACCGTTGTCGTCGACGTAGTTCCCGGACCAGCCGTCCACAGTCCACGCCGGGGTGACGATCTGGGTGCTCATCCGGAGAACCTCGCCGCCCACGCGATATCGGAGGATGCGACACGGGCGAACTCGTAGGCGGACCTGTTGTCCTGCACCTGAACGGGCATATTCACCGTCACCCCCGCCCCTGGTGCTGCCGCTGTCGCTGTCGTTGCGGGTGTGGCGATGCCACCGTCGGCGTACTTCCGGACCAACACCAGCCCGCGGCGCCTCGCCCACTCCGCGCCGATCGCCATCGTGCGGGGCTTTTCGTCGTCGGGCAGGAAGTACTCGATGCCGGTCTGCCGGTCACCGATGACCCGCCATGTGTTCGCCGGCACCCGGTGCGCGATCTTCCCGTTCAGCGGGGTCAGTTTCCGGATGCCGCCCTGGGCGTACGTTTCGACGATCCCGCCGATCGCGCCATTCAGTCCGCCGCCCATCTGCGCGATCTGGTTGTTGCGGCCACGGATCTGCGTGTTCAGGTAGATCGTGTAGCCATTCCATTTCCGGGCGAGCCCGGCGAGAATGTCGTCCGCTGTCTTCGTATTCGCCGTGACCTTGAACGATCCATCCTTGAGGTGCTCGACCCGGTATCCGATGTCCTCAAGCTTCTTGACGGCGGAGTCCGTAAGCCCTGTTACCGTGACGCTCTTGTTCGGCGGGACGTTCCCAACCTTCTGTCGCAGGATTTCCATGTCGATCTGGGCCTGCGACATACCGGGGGTTTGGATCAGCGTGACGATGTCCTCCGGCACAATCCCGTACCGGTCCGCGAGCGCCTGCACCTGCTCGGTCGTCAACCCGAGCTGGTCTGCCTGCGCGGCGAACGAATCCCGTACACCCTGCGATGCCTGCCGCGCTTTCTCCAACGCGGTCGGCATGTCGTCGCCCTGTGCGATCGCGGCATCGAACGTCTTCTGCGCCAGGTCTGCGGTGCTCGCCCCAAGATCGTCGAGCGTGTCCAGGAGGAAGCGACCGTTCTCGGTGGTCGTGTTGACCGAGCCGTTGGCGTTGAGAAGCGCGGCACCCCACCCGTTGGCCTTGTCGAGGTTCTCGCCGAACTTGTCCGAAATCTGTGCCAGCTGCTCGTTGACCCGTGACTGCGCCTGCTCGAGCGTGATGTTCCCGCCGGATAGTGCGTCCAGGGCGTCCTTGAGAGCGCGGGCCTTGTCGTCCGCTGTGGAGGTGTTGTCGGCTAGGACATCCATCGCGGCGCCGAGCCCTTGGCTGCGTTCGGCCGCTGTCAGCATGGCGGCCGCGCCGGTGGCCGTCGCCTCCTCGAACTCCTTGTTCTTGTCGTTTGCCGCACTGATCTCGGGGATCAATTCGCCCAATTGGTTCTTGAGCTCATGGGCCTTGTCGGCCATCGGGTTAGATCCCGCGACCTGACCTTCTAGCTGGCCTTGACCAGCGACCTGGTCCAGGTACACCTGAAGTGCGGCTTGTACCTGCGTGAGTGCGTTCTTGTTGCCTAGGTATGCATCTGTCAACGTGCGAACTGGAATGTCCAGATCGCGGGCCAGTTGGGCGGCGCCCTTGTCTTCGAGGCGTTTGAGCGCCAGAGCACGGATGTGGTCGTTGATGACACCATTGCTTTCCCGCAATGCCCCCGCCAGCGAGTCGACCTGCTCGCGGTGCGCCTGCTCCTCGGCGGCGGCGTCCGCGTTCGCTCCCGCCAGCAACGCCAGTCCGCCTGAGGCGATCCCTAGTGCGACACCCCACGGACCACCGAACGCGGAGATCAGCCCACCTGCGGCAGATCGAAGACCCGAACCTGCGGCAGCAGCGATACCCGCAGTGCGCCCAAACCGTTCGGCCCCAGAGGATGCCCTGTCGAATGACGCCTTCATAGCCGACAGGGCAGGACTGCGCTCTACCAGAGTCCCCACCGCGGCACCCATCGTGGAGATGGGCTGCCCGGCGGCAGCGGCACCGTCGCGGATCGCGCTGGTCTGCTCCGCGAATCCGCGAGCTGCGGCGATCGCGGGGATCGTTGAGGTATTGAACGCGGCCGCATAGGTACCGAGACGCCCAACCGAGTCGCCGGCTTCGGTAGCGACCGCCCGCTGCACGCGGGCCTCATCGTTGAACTGGCGGACGACGCCGACAGCACTACCGATGCCGCTCGCCGCCAACTGGACCGGGGCCGTTACCGTCGACCACGCTCGCCCGAGAAGGCCAGCCTGTCGTCCCGCTTCCCCAGCGTCTGTGGCAGTACCGCGCAGCGCAGTCCGCAGACCACCTAGGACTGCCGGCCCGGCGCGGAGAGCGAGAACGGCGACCGCGGCCGTCTGGATCGGTCCCGGCAGGTCACCGAACGCTGACGCCAGGTCACCAATCACCGCGACGGCAGGCGCGATGACCCGGACGATGCCTGCGGTGATGTCGTACACCAACTCGAGGCCGGCGACCAGAGCGCCAACCGGACCGGTGGCCTGGTTGAGGCCCTCGAGCAGGTTGCCGACCCCTTCTGCGAGCGGGACAACGGCGTCGGCGCCTTCACGTACCACGTCAGCGAATCCGCCGAACACGGTCGTTCCGACGTTCACCGCGCCGTTCAGCGAGTCGACCAGCCCGGCGACGACTGGGTCGATGATGTCGCTTACTACGTCGAGGAGCGCGTCACCGCGCGACACCAGCGCCTCGGCAAGTTGCGGTCCGAAGAGTTCGCCGGCGGCGACTGCGGTTTCCAGGCCAGTGACGATCTTCGGGGTGAATCCGGCGACGAATTCCGCGGCGGAACGGGTGGCTCGTTCGAGGCCGGGGGCGATGACCTCGTAGACCTCGATACCGGCGGTCTCGAGTTGGGACTTGAAGCCTTCCCATGCGCCGCCGAGGCCCTTGGTCTGAGCGGCCGCGACGTCGGCTGCGCCGCCAGCACGAGACACCGACGTGGCCATCTCGTCGAACGAGGCGGCACCCTCGGCCGCCAACGCGTTCGCGGCGGTGAACCCTTCGTTGCCGAACGCGGTGCTGGCCGCGGCGGCGAACTCGGCGTCGGTCAGTCGGCCCTTCGCCTGCGCCAACTGGTCAGTAAAGACCCGAAGTCCGACGAACTTGCCCTGGGCGTCGAACGCCTGGACGCCGAGCGTCTTCAGCCCATCCGCGGCCGCAGCCGACGGTGACGCCAAGCTGGCGAGGATGCCGCGCAGGGATGTGCCTGCCTGCTCCCCCTTCACGCCTTGATTGGCGAGCAATCCGATAGCGGCGGCGGTGTCCTCGATGGACACTTTGAGCGCCGCGGACACGGGGGCGACGTACTTCAGGGAGTTGCCGACGTCGATCATCGAGGACGCCGACGCGTTTGCGGTGTTGGCTAGCACGTCGGCGACCCGGCCCGCCTGGTCCGCCGCCAGACCGAACGAGTTCAACGCAGCGGACTGCAGTTCCGCCGCTGTCGCGCCGTCCACTTGGGCCGCGGCCGCCAACTGCAGAGTGCCCTTGGCCGCTTGCATGGCCTCGTCGACCGAAAGGCCGCCCTTGGCTAGTTCCACCATGGCGTTCGCCGCGTCCGCGGCCGATGTGGCCGGCAACGTCATGTCGGCGCCGAGGGCCTTGGCGGTCTGACCGACCTTGGCCATCTGGATGGCGGTCGCGCCCGACACGGCCTGGAGCTCGTTCAGGTTTCCCTGATACTCGTTGCCGAGCTTGATGACGCTGGCAAGACCGCCGGCGGCGACAGCCGTTCCGGCGGCGACCGCCAGCCCGAGTCCGCGGCCGATGGACGAGGCGATGCCGCTGGAACTGCGGAGTCCTGATGCGAGCTTGGAGGGGAAGGCGCGCATGTCTGGTTCAACCAGGATGTCGATCTTGCCGCCGGGCATGGTCACCCCCAGCGGTTAGTCACAGGAACTGGTCGATGAATGCGTCAAACTCGTCGTCGGAGACCATTCGCGGAGCCAGCGGGTTCACCGTGTACTCGGAGGCCTGCGCCGCATACGATTCGTTGAGACGTTCGTGTAGCGATGGCGGACGAGCGGCAACCGGCCGGATCAGCGGGAACGGCGGCGGCTTCTGGCGGCTGCGCCGGGCTGCTGCAACCTCATCCGGGTCAGCGGTCCACTGCGCGTACTGATGGGTGACGTAGAAGTCGATCCGGTCGACCAGGCGGGCCACGTTCTCGGCGAGGTCCCCCCAGTCGGCCATGTCCCCGAGCTCGGCGCGGGCGAGCTGTGAGTGGGGTGGGAGTTGGTGGATCTTCGACACCACCTCGACGGCAGGCCAGGTGTCGAGGGCGTGCGCGAGGTCGGTGCCGTAGAAGCGTTTGAAGTCGGCGGAAGCGGCGCCCCACCGGGGTCCGAGAACCTCGGTCAGGACGCCGTGGATTCCCCCACCGGCTCCGAGCCGTATCCGTACGCCTCGTAGATCTCGTCGTCGGTCTTCGCGAACTCGGCGAGCGCTTTCGACGCTCGCATGATCGCTCCGGACACGAGCGCCTGGTGCATGCGGGGCAGCGCGTCGACGTACGCGTTGAGCACCTCCGCCTGCTCTGAGACGGGAGGCTTCGGTGGGTTCTTCAGATTCGCTTTGGTGGCGCGGGTGATGGCCGCGACAACGCGCTGCCGGTCTTCCCGGGAGCCGACGAGGAGGGTGAACGCGGATGCGTCGTGGCCCTTCTGCATCAGCGTCAGGAACGTCTGCACTTCGGTACCGGTGAGGTCGGTGTTGACCATGTACGTGCTGTCGCCGAGCTTGACCTCAATCGGGTCGAGGCGACGTGCTGCTAGCAGCAGGTTCAGGTCCAGCACGCGGTCGTTGGGGGTGCCCTGCATGGTGTTTCCTCCGGATCAGGCGAGCGGGTTCTCGGTGGTGTAGCGACGGATCGCCTTGACGCCACCGGACGGGGCCAGCGGCTTGAACTCCATGTCCCAGCCCTCGAGGTCTTCGTCGTTCATGACCTCTTCAGGGATGGTGGCCAACGTGCAGCGGGCGATGTAGTAGGCCTTCTTCTTCGCGCCGTTCACGACACGGATGAGGAGCGAGAACTCCTCGTCGTCACCTTCGATCCACTCGAAGATCCCGGAGCCGACACCGGTCTCGGCGATCGATCCGCCGCGCAGCAGCGTCAGCGTGGTGGCCTTCGAGTAGTCGACCGGCCGGAACTTGATGCCGTACGTGGGCGGCTTCTTCGACGTGTAGTAGGCGGCGCCCGACTCGTTGTTCCAGACGTCGAGGTCGGTGACGTCCTGGTTCGGGGTGATCGTGAATCCGGCCTTGATGCCACCAAAGGCATCCATCCCGGCGATGGAGGTGGCGAACACGTCGGCGGGTGGCGACGCGTTGACGGTGCCGCGGAACCCGTCGCCGTCGAGCCAGAGGCGGGCCTTGGAGGAGTCGGCGTAGGTAGACAATGCAGCCTCCTGCTGCTGGGCCCGCGCGTTGCGGGGCGATGGGTGTGAGCGCCCTGCTCATGCCCTGACTTTGGGTGGAGGTGTTCCGCCCGCCAGGCAGGGCAGCCAGCGGGCGGAACGACTTAGGTGGCGGTGACGTGGGCCTTCAACTCGACCCGCACCAGTGACCAGTACAGGGGCGTGGACTCGCCACGCGAGGTGTCCACATCCGACAGCGGCCCCTCGACGAGCCGTGCGGAGTAGGCCATGTTCTGGTAGGTGATGTTGCGGGCCCGCCCGACCACCGCGGCTGCGCGGGAGGCGATGTCCCACGCCTTCACCTCGGGGTCTGACACAGCGGCGACGCCGGGTGCACACCAGCCTTCGACCTGAACGAGAGGTGACCACGCCACCCCGTCGCCGGAGATGGAGTTGTTGCCGGCGAGCCGGATCCGCGCGCAGAACGTCACCGTGGACGGCAAGCGGGAGCTCAGCCGGTTGCCGCATTCGGCCATGAACGGGGCGTCTGCGATCAGCAGTTGCCGGATCGCGCCGGGCACCCACGGGATCGGGCCGGGTTGGGACATGGTCACCGTCCCTTCGGCTGCACCCCGGAGTACTTCCCGTAGCGGCGGGCCGCGTTCGTCATCGTGGCTTGCGGCGCCGTGTCGGAGGTGCCGTACTCCTTGAACCCAGCCTCCGGGTCGTCGTTGACGATCCGCACCAGCGTCCCGTCAACAACGACACCGATCCCCGACTTGAACTCGCCGGTTTCGACCCGGGCTGTCGCGCGGGCGTCGTCCGCGGCCTGCCTGGCTATCTCCGCACGTTCGTTCACTGATGCTTCCCGTGCGAGCCGCACAGCCTCGTCGGCGAACACCGTGACCCGGATGCTGGCCACGGCTACACCTGGTAAGCGATGACGGTGATCGTCGACGCGGACGCGGTGAACGTCACCTCGGAACCGTAGTAGGCGACGGGAAATCCGCCGACCACCTTCGTCTGCGCACCGGTCAGCGTGTACACAATCGACGCCGGCGCCTGCCCGTCGACCGCCACGGACGCCGGGAACGACACCGTCACGGTGCCGCCAGCCGACGACGTGAGCTCGAGGATGAGGGTGCCGCCGTTGATCGCCCGATTGCCGTTGACGTTGTCACAGGCCACCGGTGTCGGCTTCACGATGGCGGTCTTGTGGTCGAGGTTGGTGACGGTGACCGCGGTTGCGGGCATGGCAGGCTCCTACTGCAGGTCTGAGATGAGCCGCAGGGCCGCGGCACGAAACACTTTCTGGTGGCGGGCCCCCGAGTAGCGGTCCGCCGGTTTGCCTTCGACGACGTACTTCGCGCCCGGCTCCCCGCCAACAACACCGTCCACGTCCTCCACAGTGGAGTCTTTCGTGAGGACCGTGCCAATGGGGACGAGGATGGTTGCGAGGGAGATGGTGGTGTTCTGGCCGGCGTTGAGTTCAGCGGCGGCGGCGAGCACCCCGGTCGGTCGTTGCGCCATCCACGCCATCCCCGACCTCGTCACCGGCGGCGGAAGCACTTCGTTCCCCGTCTCCGGATCCACCGTCGGCGGATCCGTCTGCGGTCCCGGTGTCGTGATCTTCACCCGGTGCGGGTACTGGGGCATCGTCCACCTCCGTCAGCGTTCCGTCGGCGAGGCCGTCGACGACGAACTGTGAGGTTCGGGACGACCAGTGGCGGAGGCCGTCCGCGTCGACGACGACGATCGTGTTCGGCAGGTCAGCTTCGGTCATGTTGTGTTCACCCCGGGTGGATGGAGAACGCCTTACCTCGGGCGCTCCGGTTGGATGCAGGGGTCAGCAGGTCGATCCAGTCGGAGACGTCTACGCCGCCCTTGGGTACGTCCTGGAACACCACCTGGTATTCGGGATGTGCCTCGGACTTGATGTTGCCGGTCCGGACGACCTGGATGTAGCCCTTGGCGAGGTCGCAGACCGCGAACTTCGCCAACACCGGGTCAGTGCCGCCGTTCGCGATCCAGGTGTCCAAGTCGGGCAGTGTGGAACGCAGCGCGGCGCTCAGCGCGGCCAGCACCATCTCGCACTGCAGTTCCTCAGCGGAGTCGAACGTGACCTTGAGGAGAGTGGCCACGTCGGTCGTGGTCGCGAACGGCGTGGCCACTGCTCACTTCTCCCGGCTGTCCCACGCGGCCTGCATGTCCTTCGCAGTCGCGTTGTCGGGGACCTCGAAGTTCTGCGCGACCATGAAGGTCCGCCAGGCGTCCGCTGAGGATCCGGGGCCGCCACGCGGCGGCTCCTTCACCTCGTCGCTGCCCTGCTTCGTCGGCTCCGGCGTGGCCGGCGGAGCCCCGTCCCACACTTTCGGGTTCGAGATCCGCGCCGCCACAGCATCAGGCACATCGCTGTCCGGGCCGTACCAGACGCCGTCGACGTTCACGTTCGTGTTCAGCTTCGCCATCGTCAGCCTCCTCAGTAGACATCGGCGACGAGCGTGTCATCCGGGCTCGCGAGAACCGGCAGGGCGATCGCCGACCCGATGGTCAGCACCCGAACCGGGGTCTCACGCTGGATGAACGCCGCGACCACCAGGCCCGGCAGGTCGGCGCCGCTGACGCCGTAACCGCCGATCTGAGCCTCGAGCGTCGTGCCGTACACGGTGGCGCCGAGCGCGGTCCCGGATGCGGGCAGCATCAGCACCTTGTCGGCGGGGATGAACCGCTGCCGAACACCGTTCCGGCGGGCGGTCGCGTCCCACACGATGATCTCCGGCAGACCGAAGTCCGCGAGGACCTGGTTCAGCTGGGTCCGGGTCACCATCGGCGCGGTCGCCGCCAGCGGGTACACCTGGCCCTGCACCTCCTTGTTGCGCAGGAGGTGGTTCACCGCGGTGGTGGACATGACGATCGCGCCAGCGCCCTGACCGTCAGCGACGAGAACATCCCGCCACGTCTGCAGGTCGGTGATCGGCGTCGAGTTCGTGTGATCCGACCACAGGGTGGTCGGCGCGACGACGTGGGAGGCGGACCGACCGAAGTCGACGGACGCCATCACGCCCCGCTCGTTCAGAGTGACGGTCCCGGAAACGAGCGCTTCCGCGCGCGCGAACTCCATCCGGATGTCGATCTCGCGAGCGATCCGCTCACCATCCCGCTGGAACAGTGCCCGGAACTCTTCCGAGTTCGCCCGGCGCGCGGTGAGGTTCTGGAACTCGTCCAGCTCGTACTGGCGGGCGATCGGGGGCAGCGAGCCCTCGACGCGTGCCAGCCCGGCCCGACGGCCGAACGACGGCTCGGCGTCGAATGCGCGGAAGTCCGCCGCCTCGAGAAGCTGGTCTCCGCCGCCGCGGGTGAACCGGTACGAGAGGTCGTTGACCCCGTTGTACGGGAACCACCGGTCGAGCAGGAACTGGTTCTCCGGGCGGTCGTCCAGCGCCGCCCGCGAGTAGCCGGTCAGCTCGGCGGGAGTGATGAACTCGTCGTAGATTTCCATGGTTTGTCACTCCCTCCTAGTAGAAGATGATCCGGCCGGCGACGTCCGTCTGACCGGCGGCGTCGACGGGCACGGGCAGTTTGGCGTTGACGACCTTGCCGTGGTCGAGCATGGCGCCGACCACGTCGACGTCACCCGACGCCGGGTACGGAACCGGGGCGTACAGGAACCCGGCGAGGGTCTGCGTGCCGTCCGACGCCGCAGGGTTCGCGCCGCCGGCGGTGGTGGTGCCGATGGTGACGTTGGGCGAGGAACCGCCGGTGAGCCCGGCGCCGGACGCCGTCATGGCGGCGACGTCGGTGCCGCCGAGCACGCCCTTGAACGTGACGGCGAACGCCGAGCCGGGGGCGGGGCCGCCGGTGACCGCGACGTCGTTGTCACCGATGTTCGACAGCGCCTGCAGCGCGGCCAGCACCTGAGCGGCGGTCGCGTTGTAGGGAATCGCCGCGGTGGTCTGCCCGGACCAGGTCAGGGTGAACGTGCCACCGGTTGGGGTGCCCGTCACGGTGACGGACTGCACCTCGTTGGTCTGGCTCGCGTACGGGCCGTACTTGCCGGTGGCAGTGATCTTCCCCAGCGCGATACCGGACTTGAAGTAGCCGTCCGGGTAGTGCACCGCCTGGGTGAAGGTGGAGATGTCGAGCGTGACGCTCGGGCACTCTCCGATGCCGTGACGGGAACCCAGCCAGGACTTGTCGTCCGTACCCCAGGTCTCGGTCCTCAGCGTGAGTTCCATCAGGTTGTCCCCTTTCAGGGCTTACGTAGCTTTCTGGTTCTTGCGCCGGTATTCGTCGGCGCCAGCGCTGACCGAGCCCGTCTTGGGCGCGGCGGGTGGTGTTCCCTGCCCGGGAAGCGGCGCCGGTGGGCGGCCCGCTGCGGCGTCGTTCCTCGCCTTGACCCGTTCCGCCTGTGCGCGCAGGCCGTCCTCGTCGGTTGCGGTGAGCAACACGAGGTCGTCCTTGCCGATCTCGAACTCGGAGGCGATCTCCAGCCGCAGGCGCGTCGCGCGCTCCGTGCCGTAGTTCTGTTCGAGTTCTGCGAGTCGGGCAGTCGCCTTCTCCAGCTCGGACTTGTCCTTGTCCTCGATGGCCTTCAGGCGAGCCTCGAAGTCCTTCGCGGCCTTCTCGGCTTCCTTGCGGGCTTTCCGCTCGGCCTCGAGCGCCGCCTTGCCGGGTTCCCCGAGGGGTTCGTTCGGCGGTGTCGGCGCGGGCGCCGGCGGCGGGGTGGGGACAGGTGCTGGAGGCGTTGGTTCCCCGCCCGGCTCCGATCCACCGAGGATCGGCCAGACCGGTTTGCCGTTGACCACGCCGACGGCCTGGAGAGGCGCACCGGTGTGGGGGTGACGGAGGAACGGGTGGGTGGGCAGGATGGTTCGCCGCATCGCGCGGTCCTCCAAGGATTCCGGCCTGGCCCATCGCGGGTCAGAGCACGTATGCGAAGCGCCGAAGCTGTCGCAGCGTCTCGGCGCGATCCCAGCCAAGCCGTTCGGCTTGGAGGAAGATTTCGTCCGGCAACAGCCGGGGTATCCGGCCTTGCAGGCGTTGCCCGGCGAGGCCGCGGCGGGTGGTGCCGACCGTGGTGGCCTGCACGTCCTGGCCGAACGCCTGCGCGGTGGTGATGCCTTGGCGGGCGTTCACGACCTGCGCCATGTCGCCGCCCATGCGGATCGTCTCGGCGCCGGTCTTCGTAAACAGGCGGTCCTGTTCCTCGCGGGACAGTGACCGAAAGTAGGTGTCGGGGTCGGTGGTCCAGTCGTCGTCCACGTCCTCGGCGGCCGGGACATGGATGCAGTCGCACCGCTTGTGCCGGTTGAACGCGACCGCCGACTTGTAGTGGCGGCCGGCGAGGATGGCGCAGCGGGCACACGAGGTGCCGCGCAGCATCCGCACGTAGCCGGTCACCGACGGGCGGGCCTGCATCCCTGACTGGACTGCGGCGCGCGCTGTGTCGCCGAGCCCGGTCTTCACGATCGAGTTCGCGACGAACCCGAACCGGGACCAGTCCGCACCGCTGGGGGGGCGTACCGAGTTCGGTGCGTACACCAGGGCTTGGAGCCACGACCCGCCGCCGTCGGTCAGGTCGGCGAACGCCTGCGGGTTCACCCGTCCTTCGGATCCGCCGTCAGCGTTCTGTGCCTCGAGGATGTCGTTGAGGTAGGCGTCCGCGTACGAGGCTGCCAGGACTTGCAGCAGCAGCAGCCGGTTCCCGACCGTCTGGATCGAGTCCCGCCACACCTCCGGCGAGGCTTTGCCCTTGCGGATGGTCGGGGCGAGCAGCGCCAGCGCCTCCTCGACGATCTGCGCTTGCAGGGTGGCGTAGTGGCGGCCGACGTCAGCTACGGAGCGCGGGAGCGACACCGTTCACCTCAGGCAGCGGCGGCAGGGTGGCTGGGATTTGGTCGATGTCGCGGAGGTTCGCCGCCGCTTGGGCGCCGACCCGTGACATCCGCTCCCGCATGGCCTGCTTCGTGGCTTCCGAGTAGCCGATGTCGTTCCAGGCTTGCTCTTGGTCGATGACCGGCCCGCCGACGGCCTTGACCGCGGCGTCCATCTTGGAGGCCATCGTTGGGGTCGCGGCGTTGCGCCACTTCGACTCCATGCCGGAGATCTCCGCGGGGTCGTTCCCGAGGATCGCCCACTGGATACGGCCGGCGCGTTCCCACGCCCCGCCGTACCAAAGCTGCCGTTTCTCGGCGCGCAGCACCAACCGCTCAAGAGAGAACTGGATGGCTTCTGCGGATGCCGGGTTGTCGCTCGAGTACCCCATGTACAGCGGGGGCAGGCCGTACTTGGATGCGGCGACCTGCGCGAGGGTCTTCAACGACTCGTGGAAGTTCCTCAGATCCGACGCCGCGAACTGCCCGACCTTCGTCTCAGGTGTCGACTCGCCGCGCTGCTCCTGCTTCGGGTGCGGGATCCCCCACACGTCGCCCATCGCGACTTTCCACAGGGGGATCTGCTTCCCGTTCTCGTCGACGAAGTCGCCCTCGGTGGCGCCGACAATCCACTTCCGGCCGACCGCGTGGTGCTCGACCGCGGCCATCATGTTGGTCGCAATCTGGTTCGCGCCGTCCAGCGTCGGTTTCAGCTGGACGAGGTCCGACACTCCCATACCCCGGACGGGGTTGGTGAGCATCGGCACGAACGGCACGCTCGGCAGCGACAGATCAGCGGCGATGACCCGCGACCACTCCCCGAGAGGTTCGGACTCCTCGAGCTCGCGCTTGTCGTTGAGCTCGAACACCCGGCAACGGCCAGGGCCGCGGTCCGTCACGGTAGGAACCTCGGGGATGAACAGGACCGCGTGATCCTCCGGGGTGCCGCCGAAGTCTTCTGACCACTGCTTGAACCCCACCAGCGGCTGCCGGGTCCTGGGGTCCAGCTCGACCGCGACCTGGTCGCAGTACTCGGTGGTCACCATCGGCGACCCACCAGGCCCTTCCGGGCCGATCATCAGGAAGTGCAGCCCGGACACACTGGAGGCCTTGTGTGCCTCGTCGCTCGCGACCGCCAAGTCGTTGTCGTTCCACGACTTGACCAACTCGTCGACCGGGCGCTCACCCGAAAGGAAGCTCTCCAGACGTAGCCGCTCGGTGACCGACTCGATGACCAGCTCGGCCCACGGCAGCAGCAGCGGCGGGAACCTGCCGTCCTGCTCGGCGATGATCCGGGCGACGTACACCAGGTCCTGCTGCAGGTTGATGTACTTCCACCACGTGATCGCGTTCTCACGCTGTTGAGAGGCGCGAGCGGTGAGCCGGCCGTACCACTGTTCCGGGGTGAGGTCGGACAGCTTCACGCGACCTCCCTCACCTGTTGGACACGATCACTTTGCGGCGCGACCTGGCGGACTGTTCGGGAAGCGGGTCTCGTTTCCACGCCGAGCACGCCATCGCCAGCGACGGGACAGCGTCGATACGTTTCCCCGACTTGTCTCGCTCCGGTTTGTCCGGACGGATCAGTTCGGGGTTGTACGGGGCTTTGCGGATCTCCACGGCGTCGAAGCAGAACCGGGCGATCGGGTTGTTGTGATGCCTCAACCGCTCCGACTTCACCAACGTCATGAGCTCGGTCATGCCGGGCGTCATCCGCTGGTAGGTGTTGTTGTAGGCGTCGATCTCCCACACGCCGGTTCGCTTCTCGATCTCCTGGATCACCGGCGCCATCGACCACTGGTCAGCGTCTGCGGCCCGGATCGTGAAGTCTCGGGAGTCCTGCGCGATGTCCGTGTAGATGCGGTCGTAGTCGACGACGTTGCCTTCGGTGACCGTCAACCATCCTTCGCGGGCCCACCGGGTGAACTTGCCGTTGTTGTGCTTGTCCAAGCCCTCGAGGGCGTCCTCGGGGAGCCAGAACCGCCACAGCGCGTGGACCTCGTCCCCGTCGGGGATGAGCAGCGACCACGACACCAAGTCGAACTTCGCGGCGAGGTCGAACCCCGCCCACGCGACCTTCCCGGTGAGGGCTGATCGGCGGTAGTCGGGCGACAGCCACGGTTCGCCGGCGCATTCGTCCCACAGGTGCATCGGCATCCACCGGAACTTCTGCCGCACCCACTGCGCCAGTCGGAACTGCCGGAACGAGTTCTCTTTCGACGGGTCGTTCCGCGCCTCGAGCGCTTCGTCCCGCAACGCCTGGATCGACAGGAACTCGCCGAGCGCCGGGTTCGCGTAGCCCCAGTTGTTCTCGTCCCACGGGTCCGCATCCGGTGGGGTGTTCCGCAGGAACACGTGGATGTGCGGGGACCGGTCGGGGGTCTCGGCGACCCGTTCCATCTCGTCGTGCATCCCACCGCACCACGACGACGGATCATCACCTGGTGTCGTGGCGGCGATCATCAACGCCTGTGACCGGGTACCCATCGCCGTGCGCAGCGAGTCCCACAGGTCACCGTTCTTCTGCGTCAACACCTCGTCGAACACGATCGCGTGCGGGTTGTGCCCGAGGTTCCCGGCCGCGTCCGCGGCGATCACCTCGTAGTAGGAACCGGTTTTCTCGTCGACGATCCGCTTCTCGTGGTTCTTCACGATCAGCCGGCGCGACAACACCGGCGACAGCTTCACCATCCGGGCAGCGACGTCGAACACCTTGCGGGCCTGATCCCGGTCACACGCCGCGCCGTAGATCTCCGCCGAGTCCTCGCCGTCCGCGCACAGCATGTACAGCGCGATCCCGGCCAGGATCTCCGACTTGCCCTGCTTGCGTGCGAGCTCGATCCACACGATGCGGATCACCCGCACGTAGCACTCGAACTCTTCCGACCACCGCACCGGCCCAAAGATCGGCCCGATGATCTCGTCGTCCTGCCAGGTCGACAGGATGAACTTGCGGCGCGCCCACACACCCTTCGTGTGAACAAGCACCTCTTCGAAGAACGCCTTCGCGTGATCCGCCCGCGGCTGACACCAGTGATCGCCACGCTTCTTGCAGGTCAACCCGTCGAGGGTGAACCCGCACAACGGGAGAGCCAACACGGCCTCCCCTCAGCCGAGCAGCCGGTCAGCTCCCTTGCCCTCGTCGCCCTCGGGCTTCATCTTCAACTGGCCGCGGTCCGACGGGTTCAACCCGAACCGGCCGCCGAGCGTCACCAGGATCGCGGTCGACTCCCGCGCCACCTGCCACGCCGGGTTCTTCCGCAGCTCGTAGATGATCGTGCCGTCCGACATCTCCCGGACCGGGGTGGTGCACGACGTGCCGTTCTTCTCGACGTCCATCAACGCGAGCCGGTTCGTCACGACCGCCGAGCAGAACGTCGCGAACGAGTCCACATCCCACGCGGTCAGCACACCCTGCTTCTCCAGGTCCGGCGCCAACCGCTCCCACACCGCACGCGCCTCTTCACCCAGCCACGCTGGCGGGGACACCTCGCCGGCGTCTGGCACCGGCTCATCCAGGTTCACCCGCGACGGCCGCGACTCCCCATGCAACAACGCCAAGTTCGTCGGACGCTTCGCCGGACCACGCTTGCCCATGATCACCCCCCTAGCCGATTGCCGAAAACCTGTCCGCGCGTGGATGAGCCTTGCCCGGGGCGTGGAGCTGGGTGGCCCTGGGGGGAGGGGTACCCCCAGGGGTGGGTGTGGATCATCAAGTCATGATCGTTCCGGCCGCTACAGGTGCCGCTACACGGAGCGTGGGGCACCCGGTCGACCTGTCAGTACGGTGGGCGTGCGCCCTTGCTGCTGTTCGCTGATCTACACATGACGACGAGGTGTTGCATGGGGTCGCCGCCTAGTGCGATGGGTAGCGGGTCGTCTGCGGTGAGGTCGTGGCACTCGTGTCTCGGGTGGTTGTCGTCGCCGAGGCACAGCCAGCCGTGGCGTTGGACGTGCGCTGCGACTGCTGCTGTCCTGTGTGCCTGCACCCCTGGCTGTTGTCTGGCTACCTTGGTTGGGGTGGTGCGGTGGTAGCCGCGGTTGCGCATGCTGTCGTGCTTCTCGCACTGGCCCGCCCGCGTGGGGCAGCCGGGGAAGGAGCAGCGTCTACTCGCCCGGGTCGGCATCGACAGTCACCAGCAGCTTCGACGGCAGCAGGGTCACAGTGACCTTCGCGATGTCTTCGTCGGGTACGAACTCGTGGACCTTGAGGTCCAAGACCTGCCCCATGTCCATGCCGTTGATCACGACCCTGCCGGCGACGCCGTTCGGGTTCAGGAGGATCTGCACGTCTGGCTGTTCGGGGGCAGTCATGCCGAGTCTGAGGTGTCTGAGGTGTCTGCGGTGTCAGGTATGGCGAACGTCGGGTGGTTCTCCGGGTCCGACATCACGTGCTCGGTGAACATCGCCGTGCCCTCGTCCTCGGCGACCTTGATCCTGCCGTCCACCTCGACCACTACGGGGACGAGCAGGTCGCTGTCGCAGTCGGGGCAGAGGAGCGGAGCCTTGACCAGGACCGCCATCAGATGACCCTGTCCTCGTTCGGCAGGTACACGCCACGCTCTGCGGCTGCCACCTGCTCGTCGCCGATCACCCGGATCGGACCCGATGGCAGGCCCGGCGGTGTGTCGCCGAACGCCTGCCGCTTGGCCTTGTGCAACGTCTTGATCAACCGGTCGATGCCGTCCTCGTCGAGCGTGACGCGCCAGCCGTCGAACTTCTCGCCCGCCTCGAAGTGATCACCCGTGTCCTTGTCGGGGAAGGCGAACGGGGAGTGGACGTTGACCGTGGTGATCTGCACGTGACCGGGCGCGTTGCCCTGCTCGGCGTGCTGCCCGGGCTGCGGCTGCTTGCGCCACGACACCTCGGTGTACCAGCCGTGCGTGCACTCGTCGTCGATCTGTTGGGCGTTGACCTTCTGGGTTGGCATCTCGCCGCCTCCGTGTGGAGTGATGGAAAACCGCAGGTGGCTTGGATGCGACCTGCAGGTTTGTCGATAGATGGATCTTGGTCAGGCGTCGCTGTCGGAGTCGTGGACCCAGCGGGCCGCCTGCTCGTTCCACGCGACCGTGCCCAGCGCCAGCAGGCCGAGGGTCTCGTGCATCCGCGCCCCGTTGTTCGTGAGGAACACGGTGCAGTTCTCGCCCTCGCTGTCGTAGTAGGTGC
This sequence comes from Actinophytocola sp., assembly GCF_049647105.1. Lineage (GTDB taxonomy): Bacteria > Actinomycetota > Actinomycetes > Mycobacteriales > Pseudonocardiaceae > Actinophytocola. The sequence continues at coordinate 47,254 of NZ_JBARWZ010000288.1, read as the reverse complement.
CGATCAGTACCCACTGCGCGGGCATGCCCTTCGGGTCGTCGCCCAGCTCGCCCGCTTTGATGGCGTCGGCGAGAGCACCTGTCACGCGGTCGCTGGCTTCGTCGCTCACGCGGGTACCTCCGTCGTGGCCACCGCGAGCAGGGTTCGCTCCAGCTTCGCCAACAGCGACGTGCGGCGCTGGCACCACAGCCGGAACGCGCGTCGGTTGCCGTCGTCGAGAGCCTTGTCGATCTGCAGCTCCGTGTTCGACAGCGCGAGCGACAAGCCAGTGATCTCGGAAGGGTGGGCCACGGTCATCACCTGCCCTTGAAAGCAGGAAGCCCCGGCCACATGTCAGGTGGTCGGGGCTCTTGCGGGCATAGCTCCGCGTGTGGTGATCGTTGCACATGCTTTGACCTGCGAGCAAGCTAGGCGGCGCGCGTGTCGCGTGACTCCAGATACTCGCGGATCTCCCGCACGCAATAGCCGCCCTCAGCGCGGGTCAGATGCCCTCGATGGACCCACGATCGGAGGGTTGCCGGGCTGACCGTGATGCCCGACTGGCGGAGCAGCAGGAGGGCCAGAGATGCGGGGAGGCGGGCGCTCACGGGCGCCACTCGTCGAGGTAGCCAGGGCGGCCGGCAAACGGCCGGGCCAGCAGGCGCAGAGTTCGACAGCCGACGTATGGGACCTCGCGGGCGGCGGCGACGACGCAGGTGTGCTGGTCGGCGTGGTCTTCCACGATCTGCCGCTTGGCCTGCAGGTCGTCCACCATCTCCTCTTTGGACCAGTACTCGCAGTCCGGCCCGCCGCTGTACATGACATGGTTCTCCAGTTCGTCGAACTGTGTCAGCAGCCACGCCGCCAGGTTGGTCACGATGCCTCCTGCGCTACCCGAAGTCTGTCCAGGTCAAGTCCAGTGTAGATCCGCGCGCACGCGTTGTCGGAGCACTTCACCCCCGAGGCGTCCGGCATCTCGTACACGTCCGCCCCGCATTCCCGGTCACGGCGCATGGCGATGCACTGACCCACCGATCGGGGGATGGGGTCGTTCGCCGCGGCCCTGACTGCGGAGTGGATCTCGCGGACCTCCTGGGCGTAGTCGGCGACCCACGGTTGGGCCATGATCCACGAGTGGTTTGACCTGAGGGCATGGAGTTCGCCGAACACCGACAGTGTCCGGGGGCACTCCAGGCCGCGGTCCTCGCGCACCTGCACTGCCCACTCGTGGACCGTCGCCACCGCACCCATGCCGTCCAGCGCGGAGGGTGTGGTGCGCCAGTCGGTGTGGTGGATGACCGTGTCGTTCGCCGGCGAACTCGAGCCGAAGCCGGGTTTGCGTCCGCCTCCGTCGCCGCCCTTCGTCTTCAACAGGCTGAGGGTCGGGAGGTAGTCCTCCAGTTCCCCGAGATGCCTCAGGATGCGGTTCGAGCAGTGGAAGCACACCAGCTTGTGCGGCTCCACGTCACGGTGCCGGCCGGGCGGGCAGATCACACAGTCGGTCATGGCTGTCCCTTCCAACGGTCGAACAGACGACGCAACCAGCCGCGAGACAGGTCAGAGGCTGAGAAGGTCCAGTCCACCCGGACGCCCGCCAGCTCGGTCGGCTGGATCAACTCCCGCAGCACAGCGACCACCGCGCCACGCGCCGCGACGTCGTAGTCCACTGCCACACCGTCCACGTGTGGCGCGTTGAAGATCTCCTCGCGCGCTGCTTCGACCAGTCGTTGGGTTAGTGGGATGGAGCCCGAAACGGGGTCACTCACCGTCATCACCTTCAGCGGCCCGCATCGCGGCTTGCCCGTCGCTGTCCTGCCAGCCCGTCCCCGGCTCGCCGACCAACAGCCGGTACGTCTCGGTGTCGCCGCCGCCCTCGATTTCCTCGACCGTCACCCCGACCGTCCGGGCCGCGATCAGGAAGCCCTCGGCCTGCTTGTCGAACACGGTCGCCAGCCACGTCTCGCGGTCGCCGTTCTCCCGGCCTTCGAGCCAGTTGGCGAACATGCCGGTCGTGGCCCAAAGGTCCATCTTCAGGTCCGCTGGTGCGGTGATCAGGTACCGGTGAACGTCGCCCATCTCGCCTCTCCTTGATCTGTTCGGGGGGTGGTGGGGCGCTCTCCGCTGCCGGAGAACACCAACCAGTCAGGAGGTGGACTCGACAGGCTCCGGCGCGATCAGCGCCGCGATCTCCGCCGGACCCAACTCGCGGAACAGCTGATTACCGGACGCCTCACGCAGTACAGCGGCCGTGCACGCACGCGCCAACTGCCGCTCGGTCGGCAACTTCTTGTTCTCCCGCAGCGACGCCAGACGAGCACTGCGGATGGCCTCCGAGCAGGCGAAGACGAGCCGCTCAACCTCTATGGCCTCGTTCAATCGGCGGGTGTTCTCGGGTGTCATCGCCCTGCTCCCTTTGTGATCGTTTGGGGGGTGGTGGGGCCTGCCCCCTGCGACGGGCCCCACCAGGTCAGCGGCCGGGGCAGTGGAACCAGAACTTCTGGAACCACCGGTACATCGGGATGGAGTGCTTCGGGTGCGGCTTCTGGTTGGTGCACATGACGCCCTCCCTCGGGGTGGGTCCGGGGGCCCGTCTCCTGCTCGGGCCCCCGGACGGTCAGCAGGCGGAGCAGCCTTCGGGTTTGCAGCTGCCGGACGGGTGCTGGCAGCCGTCCGCGCGCGGTGCCAGCGGACAGGCCATCTCGGCCAACCCGCCGATGATGAAGGCGACGGCGTCGGCCTCGCGGTCCGAACGGAACGGCGACTTGGGGGTGATGGTCAGGTCGGTCGTGGCGGTCATCTGCGACTCCCTCGGTTGGTGTACCCCAAGCTTACGCCAATGCCAATTGGCATTGCAACCCTGTCTGACTGCCAATTGGCATTGGCCTCGATCCCTGCCATACTCAGGCACATGACCAGCCCCAGGCCGCGCACCGTCGCCGCCCTCGCCAAGCGCGAACGAGCACGCGCCAAGGCTGAACAGGCCACCCAGGACCTGCACCAAGCGATCGTCGACGACCTCGACGACGGCGTCACCCAGAAGGTCCTCGCCGAGCTGACCGGGTACAGCCGGGAGCGGATCCGGCTCATCGCGAAGGCGGTCCGCGAGCGTGGCGAGTCCGAGACGAGAGACGAGCGCCCATGACTCGCCACGCCGTCCTCCCCGCGCTGCCCGCATGCTGGTCGTGGACGGTCACCGCCGAGCACCTCGCCGCAGTTGCCAGCTGCCCGGAGAACCACGCCCACCTCATGCTGTGGAACTGGCAGCAGGGCAGGTGCGCCGCCTGCGCCAGGCCAGCCCTCGCGGGACGGCCGTTGGTGCGCGACCACGACCACGTGACCGGCCTGATCCGGGGGCTGCTGTGTCAGCGCTGCAACGTCGGCGAGGGGCACACGGCGACAGGACTCAAGCGCCCCGTCGAGGTCTTCGACCGGTACCGGGAACGCCACCCGTCGCTCATGATCGCGCTGACGGCGCGGCATGTGATCACGAGCGGGCCGTGGGGGTCGCCGCTGCCGGCGAGCTTCGTCAGTCCGGTGCTGCTTCCTGCCCTCGCGTCCTCTGAGTGACACCGAGATCACGACCGACCCCGACGCACGCACTGACCGCAGCGCCGCATCCCGGCCGGAGCCTGCAACGGACGGTCATCCACCTCCGGATCCGGCAGCCGGTACTCCCGCCCGCACACGGTGATCCACAGGCGGATGTGCCCGAGTGACCCGTACTGCTCCACCTCGTGCGCCGTGGTCCACCCCGGCAGGGTGAACCAGTTGGTGATCTCACGGATCTCGGTCACGGCTGGTCTCCTTGGAGAGCCGCCGCGAAGTAGACCTCCGTCTTGCGGATCTTCAGCGGGATCGGTGGGTGCCGTCGCGAGTGAGCGGCGACGCCCTCTTCGAACAGCGCCAGCGACATGGCGCAGTCCTCGTCGGTCTCGTAGCCGTAGCCCAGCACCCGGTCGTCGACGCCACGCACATCGCGGTCGAAGTCGATGATCGTGTAGAGGACGGTGCGCTGGGCAGCGAACGGCTTCGTGCACACCACCCAGCGGCGGTCCGAGGTGATGCCCTTGACCGTGTACGGCAGGCGCTCCTCTTCGAACCAGACACGTGAGCCGACGGTCAGCGATTCACATAGTGGGATCTCTGTCATCACTGGCCTGCCTCTCGGAGAGCCCGAACAGCAGCACGAGCCGGGCCGCGCCAGAACTCCTTGGTGATCCCGTAGCCGGGCACCTCGCGCCAGAACTCGCGCCAGAGCGTCTCCGCTACTCGGTCCACGGTGGCTTCGTCATCGGACACCAACCGGTAGCCCCGGATCAGCGCGATCGTGGCGTGGTCCATCGCGGTCTGCTGGCGGCTGTAGCGGTCGAAGCTCTGACCGACGTTCTTCGGCACCGCATGGTCGTCGAACGCCACCGGGTCGAGCAGCCGCGCGAGCTTCAGCGCTTCGACCCTGAGATCGCCGGAACCGTCGTTACCAGATGGGATCGTCTCCGAGTGCCTCGGCGCCGCGTTCGTCGCTCCCTGCGTGACGGTCGAGGCAGGAACGACCGGTTCCACGCGAACCGCCGCCAGCTTCGCGAACGGTGCGGCGTCGAGCAGGAACTGCCGCTCGTCGGCCGGCCCGTCGACGTCGTCCGGCAAGACCGCCTCGAACTCGACAGGCGCAGGCCAGTCGTAGAACGCCCGGAACCGGGCGGGGCTGTCAGGGCCCCAGTCGCGCACAGTCACGACGCGGCCAGCAGGTTCCGCGCCCGCCTAGGCAGGCTCATCTCGGACCCGGTTCCGATCCCGGCGTCGACAGGGTTGAGAACCGCCGCGTACACCGCCCGCTGCACGATCGCCGCCAGCTCGATCGTCAGGCGCCGCGCCTCGCCGTAGTCGACCTCCCGGCCGAGTATCTCCGACACGTCGCGCTCCACTCCGGAGTTGCCGAACGGGCGCTTCGGGTCCGACGACACCGCGCCCCACTCGCACTCGTCGTCCCAGTCGAACTGCATCCGCGCCAGCAGCTCGAGGTGGTCTTGGGTCACGGTCACGTTCGTCATGCGATCTCCTCGGTGTCTGGTCTCTGCCCTTTCCGGGCCTCTGTCCTCAGGTAGGCAGACCGGATAGCTGACCGGTGGTCTCGGCCCGCTGTACGGGCTTGGGTCCACAGGCCGTCCCATTCGGTGTCGAACGCGGCCTGGTCCGCGGTGGGCGGTCATCGGGCTGCTTCGAGCCGGTCCCGCCAGTCGGGGTAGTCACCCCAGTCGATCTCGTCGACAGCCACGGTCACGACGCCTCCCCGAACGGCAGCGGCGCATCGGACATGCGCTTCAGGGCGATGTTGTGATACTTCGCGTTGATGTCGATCCCGATCGCCCGGCGGCCGAGCTGCTGGGCTGCGAGCGCGGTGGTGCCGGCGCCGGAGAACGGGTCGAGGACGGTCCCTCCTGGGCGACAACCCGCCGCGATACAAGGACGTGGGAGCTCGACGGGGAAGGTGGCGAAATGCGCCTCGGTCAGCGGGCGAGTGTTGATCGACCACACGTCGCCCGGGTTGGCGCCCTTGTCGCCGAGTGGCCGACTCTTGGTGTTCGGACGCTGGCCGGGTGCTTCGTACGGCCGGCGTGCCCGGTGCGCGGCCGCGATCGTTGACTCGGCGTGCGGCTCCCGAATCGCGTCCAGATCGAACCAGTACCGGCGCGACTTGGTGAGCAGGAACAACATCTCGTGACGGCCAGCCAATCGGTCTCGTACCGACTCGGGCATGGCGTTCGGCTTGTGCCACACGATCGCGTTCCGCAGGTACCAGCCAGCGTCCTGAAGGGCGAACGCCACTCGCCATGGGATGCCGAGCAGGTCCTTCGGTTTGGCCCAGTCTTGACCTGACCGGTCGAGCGGTCGTGTCCAGCCGCGCCGCGCAGGCTGCTTCTCGTCGGCCGAGTTCGGACCAGGGTTGCCGCGCCCGCTGTAGTAGCAGTCGCCCAGGTTGAGCCACAGCGTTCCGTCGTCGGCGAGCACTCGGCGCGCTCCGGCGAAGACCTCGGCGAGAGCGGCGACGTACCTGGCCGGCGAGGACTCGGAACCGATCTGGTCGCCGTGCCCTTCGTAGTCGCGCAGCCCGAAGTAGGGCGGCGACGTGACGACGCAATTGACAGACCCCATGTCCATGGTCGCCAGGACGTTGCGGGCGTCGCCGAGCAGCAGGGACAGCGTGTCGTCGCTGTAGTAGGGGTCGGTCATCTTTGGTTCTCCTCTGCTGCTACCTGCCCCGCCAAGATCCGCTTCGCGTGCGCCGCCTGATGCACGAGCGGGTCACCGGTCCGGACGTTCCGGCACGTCTCCCCCACGCCGGCCCCACACCCGGGCTCGGTGCACGGCACGGTCTCCGCAGTGACCCGGTCGTGCCGCCATGTCGCGTCCGCGGCGCGCTTGCGCTCAGCCCACGAGGTCATCGGGCGGCTCCTCCCGCTCGCGATCCCGGATCGCATCCAGTTCCCGCCGCGCCCGCTCCCGCGCAGCCGCGTCGTCGGCTGACCGCCGCTGGGGTCGCCGCTCCCGCGCCCGCCCCGGCTCATCCCGCAGCCTCGACGGCATCGCGAACTTCTCCCGGATCACCGCCGACCACCGCTTGCGGATCGCCTCCTCCGCAGGCCGTGCCGCCTCCAACTGGGCGACCTCGGAAGCCGGGGCCGGCAGTTGCATCCGGGCCCGCACCGCGGCCGTGATGTGGCCCGGCATCAGGAAGTCGGTGGACTTCGCGTAGTGGTCGTGGATCGCCTCCACCGCCGCCGGGAACGTCCACCTGCCACGGTCAGCGGCTTCCATCCACGCCGCGATCGTCACCTCCCCCGGCTTGCGGTTGTCGTAGGCGACGGCGATCGCGAGCAGCGCCCGCACCTCGTCCTGGCTGAGCGGCATCAGGCACCTCCGGGAAGGGCACGCAGGTTCGGAAGGTTCTGGACGGGGGCGAGCAGCGCGGCCACCCGCTGATCGGTGGCGTTCGGCACGGGAGGGGCGTCACGTCTCGACGCCTGCAACCGGAGCTGGTCGTACTTCGCGCGGAACGTCGGCATCGAGAGGATGTTCGACTTCCAGAAGCTGTCGGACGTGGCCCAGTCGATGAGCCTGCTCGCCTCATCCAAGGACCGGCCGTCGCGGTCCAGCAGCAGACGAGCCTCAGTGCGCCACTTCTTCGTGATCGATCCCTTCGCGCCGTTGCCCTGGATCGCCGCGAGGAGGCGAGAGCAGAGCGACTCCACATCGGGGCGCGGCGGGTCGGAAGGTCGCGAAGCGATCTCCGACGTAGAAGCAGTAGAACCATTTGAGTTACCAAGGTGAGAGGTACTACTCCCCCTCCCCCTCCCCCCGGGGTTCGCCGAACCATTCACGGATGCCTTCCCGGAAGGGTTCGGCGAAGGGTTCCGGGAACCCTTCGCGAGGGCGTCGATTGTGGCCGCGAGAACAGCCGCGGCGGACTTGGCTGCGACAGACTCACCGGGGGGCGGATCGAGGCGACGCAGCTCCACCTCGAGGGCGGCGCGCAGCTTCGGCGACAGGACTTCGCGGGCCTGTCGGCACGCCATCTTGAGCACGTTCGGCTGTTTCGCGATGCCGTCGTTCCGCATGTACGAGCGGACGAGCACCTCCTCGGTGTCGTGGTCGACGACCACGAAGTTCTCGTCCTCGAGCTCCTTCATCGCCAGCGCGATCTGCTGCTCCACCGAGGGCCCGGACGCGAGCCGCTTCCAACGCTTCGAGGTGAGCGCTGTGATGCCCGCACGGTTCAAGGCGGCTTGAGAGGTCAGCAGCATGTAGAACCACTGGCCTCGCGGCGACAGGGCTATCCAGTCGCCGTCGTCCCACATGCGGCATAGGAACCGTGCGTGCCGCTCGCGGTCTTCGGTCATGGGTGCGTCGCCCCCTTCCGAGCGTTGCAGGAGTTGCAGAGCGCCTGCAGGTTGTCGACCGCGAACAGGCCGCCGTGCAGGTGCGGGATGATGTGGTCCAGCTCGAGCAGCCGGCACCGAGCGCGGCCGCGGTTGTCCACGTAGTCCTCACCGAGCGCGTACCGCCCGTCGTAGCCATCCGGCACGTCGGGGGACCACCCGCAGGTCACGCAGGCGAACCAGTCCCGGCCGTACACGGCCAGCCGGATCCGCGCCATGGTCTCGGGGGCGACTCGCGGGCGCGGGTTGGCAGGGCGTCTCCTCGCGGGCAGCGAGTCGAGTACGTCCTCCATCGGCGAGAAGCCGTCGTCCATCTACGCGACCTCCTGTCCGTGGTTGAGGGACATCAGGTACTGCTCGACCCGACGTAACTGCTTCAGTGCCTCGGCGGTCTGCTCTCCCGGATCACCGGCCTTGTCCCACACGCCGTTGACGGCGGTGAGGAGGCGGGCGAGGCAGCCGCGTTCGTTCGCGGACCGCGCCTGCTGGTCCTGCATCGCGACCGTCACCGTCGCGTGAAGGTCGCGGGCGAGCGCATCCAACCGGTCCGCGGGCAGGGTGTGGGTCATGTGCTGCTGCGCCCACTTCCGGTCGGCTCGGGCGAGGGCGAAGAGGATGTCGCGGCGGGTGTCGGTCATGCCGCGGTCTCCCGCCTCTTCTTGCTCGCGGCCTTCCAGTGCGACGCCGCCGACAGGTACCGGCCACCCCACACCCCGGCTTCACGACCCTCGATCGCCGCTTCCAGGCACGCCGCCCGGACCGGGCAGTCGACGCACACCCACATCGCTTCCCGGATCCGTGGGTGCAGGTGCGTGTTCCCGCCGAGCCCGTGGGCTTCCTTCGCGGTGAGCGGCAGGAACAGGTCCGGGTGGGACCGCGAGCATGCGGCGTTGGCCTGCCAGTTGGTGGGGTCAGTCATCCGATTCACCGCCCGACTCGATGCCCGCCCGACGGACTTCGCGGATCATTCCGAGCAGGCGGGTCCACTTCCGGTACAGGTTGGCGTCGGTGTACTTGCCCATCGCGTCGGAGGCGTGAGCGAGCCGAGCGAGGATCTGGTGGTTGCTGGCACCCTCGCGCGCCATCTCGAACGCGATGTCCCGGAGCGTCTGGTTCCGCTGACCTGTGGGTGTCTCGGCATCCCACGCGGCCTCCGCCCGAGCGTCGGCATCGCCGAAGGTGTCCGCTCCGTTGGCTTCGAACTCCACCTCACGCCGCAACCGGCCGACTTCGCGCACCGTGTCGTCCCGCTCGACGATGACCGCGCCGATCCGGACGGACTGGACCTCCCACCATGCGTCCCGCTGACGGGTCAGGTCCTGCTCTCGCCACACTGCTTCTGCGTGTAGCCACAGCAACAGCTCGACGTCCCGCGCATGCTGCTGGTCTGCCTTACGCCAGTCTTCGGTGACGTTGGCGACGATCTCCCGCAAGTCGCCGATCGTGGTGTGGAGTTCCCCGACTCGTGCTTCGAGGTAGGCGGTTCGGTCCATGTCTTGCTGACTCATGCAGCTACCTCCCGGGCGCTGGATTGGATGAGGGGCCGCAGGATCGCGGCGGCGAGCAGCGGCGGCACAGCGTCGCCGACTTGCCGGTACTGCTGGGACTTGTTGCCCTGCCACGGGTAGTCGGCGGGGAAGGACTGCAGGATCGCGGCTTCCTCGACGGTCACGCGCACGGTCTGCTCGCCGTCTGACACGTACTGCCCGCCGGAGCCTGCGCCCTTGATCGTGGGTGACGGCTCGTCGATCGACCGACTGTAGCCGTAGCTTCCGTGGATACCGGCGGGGTGCATGCGCGCCTCGGCGGCCCACCTCATGTTGCCGTTGTCGAGGCTGGCGGTGATGGTGAGCGACGGGTCCTCGATGGAGCGGTTGCCGCCGTTGGCCTGGCGTTCGGTCTGGCGTACGACCCAGTCGACGGCGTTGGTGCGTTGCCCGAAGAACAGGGTGCCCGCGGGCTCGCAGGCTCGCCGCTCGCAGGCGTTCTTCTGGTTTCCGTTGCGCATCACCACGTCGCGGTGGACGAGCAGGTTGGTTCCGACGCCCCCGGAGCCAGCGCGGATCGTCGGTGCGGGTGCGGGTGCGGGTCGGGGCGGTCGTTCGCCGTGCCGTTCGGCCATGCCGGCGCCGCGCTGGTACTCGACGGACCAGGTGGCCGGCCAGCCGAGCGCGTCGGCCATCGACACGGGCGGCGGGAGTGGGTCGCCGAACAGGTCGGGTTCCTCGAGGAGTTCGCGGCCGGCGCGGTACGCCTGGTGGGTCGGTTCGGGCGGGCCTACGAGAAGTCCGTCGCGGCGGGCAATGAGGATCGCGCGCCGCCGGGTCTGAGGGACGCCGTACTGCTCGGCGGAGAGGATGCCGGTCCAGGTGCGGTAGCCCATGGTGCGGAGGAGTTCGGCGGTGTACTGCCACAGCGGCAGGACGGGCGGCACCTGCTCGAGCGCGATCCAGCGTGGACGGAGAGCGTGTGCCCACCGCATCGGCTCGGCGGTGAGCATGGATCGCTCGTCGGCCCACTCGCGGTCGGGTGGTGTCTCGCCGCGGGCGAACGCGGCGATCCTCTCGTGCACCTTGCCTTGGTCGAGCTTCCCCTTCTGGTCGCCGGCGTTGGACCATGCTTGACAGGGCGGGGAGAGGATGGCGCCGTCGACACGACCGGCGAGGTGGTCTAGGGGGAACATTGAGACGTCGGCGCGGATCCGGGGGTGTCCTGCCGCGACAGCAGTACGGCAGGCGGCCATGTCCCACTCGATGCCGTACGCCGGGTGGGTTGCGCCTGCGAGTCGCCGTCCTTCGGACCAGCCTCCCGGGCCGGCGAACGCCTCGATGTCGAAGAGGTCGCTCATGCCGCTGCTCCCATCTCGCGCTGCCACTCATGCGGCACGGCTTCGGCCCACTCGTTGCCGGGTTGCATCCACCGCGGTCCGTCCGGTGTCCACCGCCTCACAGGCCACTCCTCAGGGACGGCGCCGTTCGGCACCAGCCAGCCATGCGCTTTGGACTCGTCGCGGTAGGACTCGACGTGTCCATGGCAGCGGGTTGTGCCGGACCCGCAGAGGGTCACGAGGTTGGCCATGGTGTGCAGCAGCCTCGACCCGCCAGCACCTCGAGGGTCGCGGTGCTGCAGCGAGTAGTACGGCCGCTGGATCGCGACACCGCACCGGACACACGCGTGGTCGTCGCGCTCGAGCACCGCTTCACGGATCGCCTTCGGGATCGTCGACGACTCCAGCCGCGGCTTCACCGGTCCTCGAGGTTGAGTCGCGGGTCCGTCGGGGCTGGCGTCACCGACGGACCCACGAGACCGGGGGGCTGGGTCCGCGCGCTTGAACCCTGTGCGCTTCAGGCCCTTCGCGCCCGGGTTGATTTGGGTGTGGCGCTGGAGACGGCTCTTCTTCACGCCGCTCCTCCCGGCCCGTCCGGGAGCACAGCCGGCACATCCAACGAAGGCAGGATGCGGGCGGTCATGCTTTGCCCTCGTCCGGTTTGGTGATCTCCTCAGCGGTCACCTGCTCGCGGGGGAACTCCTCGTCCTTGGACACCTCGCCGCGCTGGATCGACGAGTACACAACCCCGAGTTGCGCGACGTCGTCGCCGGTCCACTTCGCTGACACGCGTCCAAGCTTGCGGGCGATGTCCTCCTCGGACACGTCCACCTGACGGAACAGCGACAGCATGTTGGCGATGCGTTCCTGCAGGGGTTTGCCGCCGCCGTCGGCGTTGGTCTTGTGCGCCGCCGCGAGCGCGGCCTCGACGTACCAGGGCGGCAACACCGAGAAGATGGCTTGACGGACACGACGGGCGCCGTTGTTGGCGTTGTTCTCGTAGATGTCCCGCATGTCGACGAGCGCTTCGGGGCCGCCGCGCTTGTCCCGCTTGTGCGGCACGATGAACACATTCGACGACCGAACGTTGGACTCCATGTCCCACGCGAACGCGATCATCTCCGACTGGCCGTGCTCGTCGTCGCGGGACAGTTCCTTAATGCCGTAGTCGATGTTGCCCCAGCAGCGGGCCAGCTCGCGGGCCATGTGGACGCTGGCGCCGGTGACGTTCTGGCCGCCTCGCGGGTACCGGTAGAACGCTTTCGCGGCGAACTCGGCGATGCCGCAGGCGTCGGCGATGTTGCGGCGCGCAGCCTGGATGTCGCGCGGCAACTGGCGGGCGGCCATGATCTGGGCGTGGACTTCGGCGACGGAGCGGGCCTGTTCGATCGCGGTGCCCTGACCGATCCTCGCCGGGGTCGGGAGGTCGATCTCGGTGGACGGGTTGGTGGTCACGCGGGTACCCCCTTGGGTGTGGTGATGGTGAAGTCGCCGCGTTCTTCAGCGTCGAAGTGCTCCCACTCCGCCCACCCGGGCAGGGAGAGGGGCATGACGTCGTTGCCGTAGCCGGGCCATTCGTTGGTGGTGGTGCAGTGGCGGTAGATGTCGAGGGCTTTGCGGTTGCGGGTGTGGGCGATGTCCATGGCCTGCTGGTTCGGCTGGAAGATCGACACCAGGTAGGGCTTGGTCTTTTCCTGGAAGATCAGCACCCCGGCTGGTTCGCGGTCGCCGTGCAACCCGAGCGCCTTCACCCCAGCGAGGTACCAGTCGAGTTGCTGGTGGTAGCCGTAGCCGTGCATCGCGCGCGGCACGTCGCCGGGCGCACCGGAGTTGGTGGTCTTGTAGTCGGCGACGATCATGCGTCGGCCCGACACGGCGTGCGGGAGGTGGTCGAGGAGGGCGCGCCGCCACACCCCGAACTCCTCGTCCCGCCACACCACTGTCTGCTCCGCCTTGCCCCGATCCGGGGACAGCAGCGTCGACGCCACCGGGTGCGCCTTGAGGGCGGCGGCCATCGCGGCGACCTTCTCGAACTCGTGCTCCAGCAACGGCACCGCACCCTCAGCGTGTGCCTCGTCGCGCTGTTCCTTCGCGGCCTTTGTGCGCCAGTCGCTCGCTTCGATCACCCGCAGCTCCGGGCCGGCACCGAGGACGAGTTTGTGGGCGGCGTGCCCGATATCGAACTCGTGTGACGGGGCCTGCCCTTCCTCGAGCCACAGCTTGAACTTGGCGGGGCAGGACGGGGGCATGAGCTTCCGTGCGCCTGACGACGAGAGGGAACCGGCCTCGACGGGGTCGCCGTGGTAGGCGTCGTAGGGGATGTCGTAGACGCCGGGGGCGTCGATGAGCGCGACCGCGGTCACTGGTCTCCTCCTGATGCGGCATCAGCAGTCCGCTCGACCTTCACCGAGTCCCACGCGTCCCGCTGGTCCGCTGCGTCCTCGACGGTGATGTAGCAACCCGATCGCTCCCCGATCTGCGCGATCCGTTTTGAGGCCACGAGTCGAGTCACCTGCGAGTCGTCCTCCCACACCCCGGCCGACGACAGCGCGTCCAGCACGGCGCGAGCGAGCTTGTCCACGTCCGGCCGTTTCACCGCGGGCGGCGTCGAGCGCTTCGGCGCGGACGCTGGACGTGGCATGACGAACGTCAGCGCGACCGACACGGCGTCACCAGGTTGAGCGCGGCCAGCCACGTGGTCCTTGACGCTGTCGCGGATGTCGGCCCGCCATGGCGCTACCGCTTTCGACGACTCGACGGTGATGCCTTTGCCGCCCTTCACCCCGAGGTAGCGCTTACTGCCTTGCGGGGCGGGCTTGCCAGGCACGAACACAGACAGGTAGGTCATGCCTGCACCTCTTCCCGCACCGGCACCAACACCTGCGTGTCCGGATCACCGGCAGGCCACACACGCACTTCCTCGCCGTAGTCCCGCACCGGGACCGAGGTTGCGCGGTGCCGGCCGGACTCCTGCGGCGGCGGCTGCCACGGGTTCACGTCGTCGTCGGTGACGACCGGGATGACGCCCGTGGTCTCCTCGGGAGTCGGCTCGGGTTCAGCCGTCAGCCGCCCGATGTCCGGGCCGTGGTCCAACTTGGCGGCGACCTGCTGATCGCCGTGCGCGACGCGCTCCCCGAGCAGCACAGCGGTGAACGTCAGTGCCGCACCCATCAGGATCCCGATGAACACGCCCACGAACAGGCCAGTGGAGAACACCATCACCGGCCGCCCCGCTCACGGTCGCGGCGGATCGCGGCGAACACGATGTCCGCCACCACCCCGGACAGGGCAGAACCGTCCAGCTTCCAACTGCCGTCGTCCTGCCCGTAGACGTACTCGGTCGTCCGCTCGTCGAGCACCGACGCGATCAGCGCGCGGTCCTCGTCGGACACCTTGAACTCGGGCTGGGCGTCGAACCCCATGGCCCGCATCCGGTCCGCCTCAACCGGGTCCACGTCAGAGCTGTCTCGTACCTCCGTGTACGGCGCGTACTTCGGCAGGACGTGGTCCTCCCACGGCTTCACGATCAACGGGTAACCCTCGCCGCCCGCGCCGATCCAGCCGTCGCCTTCGCGCCTCAGCCGGTCGCCGTGCTTGTCGTCGACGGCCGTGATGTCGGCGTCCGGCTCCGGCACGATGCCGCCATCACTCCCTGGCCAGAACCTGCGCGGGTCCCACTTCTCGCCGTGTGCTGCGAGGTAGGTCCGGTACTCCGACATCGAGAGCACGTAGTCCGTCGCCTCTTGGATGTTCATCGACGTGTTCACCACCAGTAGGTGGACCGCGCCGTGCACGTTGCCGTCCCCCGCCATCCGAGTGAGTTCGTCGCGCCGCCTGCCTGACAGTCCGTGTGGTTCGTTCGGTACCCGCACCGACGGACGCGGCGAGTCCGGCCGGACCGTGCCGATCACCTCACCCAGGCCGGTGACATTGCCGTCCTTCAACACCTCGCCGGTCTCCACGATGACCCACAGGGAACGCTCACCCGGCGTGTCGGAGAGCCTGCCCCCGACCTTCACGGCGGTCTTCGCCTTACCGTCCAGCGTCGGTCCGACGGTGCGGATCTCGCCGATCGTGGGGTCGTCTGCCCGCTCCAGCACCTCAACGGTGCCGCCGCTCAGATCCGAGGTGGACAGGACACGCAGCGACCCGCGGCCGTCCTTGATGTGGATCGCGGTCGAGTACGCCGCCTCCACAACGCCTTCTACAACACACGTCCACCGCGCTGTGTCTCCCACTCTGGGGGTATCCGAAGTCACGACGACACCGCCGACGCCTCAGCCACCGACCAGCCGAACTGCTCCGCCGCCTCAGCCGCATCGTCGATCGGGTGCGGCTCCTCCATCCAGCCCCACCACACGACTTCCCCGTTGACGACATGCGCCACGTTGAAGTCGTCGTGCCCCAACGTCTTGATGCCCGCCTCGCACGCCGAGTGCTGAGATGTGAACAGGCCGCCCGACCGCGTGTACACCGTCGAGTAGTTCTCCACGGTGCCGACGATCGAACCCTGCAGGCACACCCATCCGGTGTCGCTCACGCCTTCTCCTCTGCTCTCTTGTCCTTGACCCGACCCCACACGTCGACACCCCGTTCGACACTCCACGCAGCGGCACGGAACGCCAGCCACGACAGGACACCCGCTGTGGCCCCGTAGAAGGCAGCCATCCCCGCGCCCCTCACGGCACACCACCCAGGTAGCGGTAGGCGATCCGCAACTCGATCGCCAACTGCGCGGCTGTCGAGCGCGCCCGGTCGATCGCGATCAACGCCGGACCGGTGATGTCCATGACGTGCGCGTGCTCCAGGTCGGTCAGCGACGTCTCGATGTCCTTCTCCTCAGCGAGAAGCCGGGAGAACACCTCGGCGTCACGGCCGCGTGCGGCATCGAGCCGGATGCTGTCCACGGGAACCGGAACCTCGGCGGCGGCCACTAGACCTCACCCGCCCGCAACCAGTCCACCGTGTCCATCGCCTCATCCAGCAGCGAGTTCAGCCGGGTTTCCTCCCCGACCGTCACCCCACCGAACAGTTCGGCGGACAGGTACTCGTTGTGGGCGTGGGCGACCTGCCGCATCAGCGTCCCGAGCTGTCCCGGCATGCCCTGCACGTACGCCTTGAACACGAGGACGCGGGCGTTGCGGGCCAACGTGTCGTCCACCGCATCTCGCAGCGCGGGCGGGAGACCGTCGGGGAAGTCGTCTTCAGCCATGGGTTGCCTCCGTTCGGGGGTCCCCGACCGGGTAGGTCCATGCGTCCTCGTGGGCGAACGGCTCGGAGTCGATGTCTTCCACGTGGGCCGCGAACAGGGCGTCGAGGAGATCCATCACGCCACCTCGTTCTCGTCGACGGAATCCGTGTGTCCCAGACACGACGCCTCCGAAGCCGCCCGGTACAGCCGCGACCCCAATCCCTGCCGCGCCTCACCGATCGCGTCCGCCACGTCCAGAGCGGTCGCTGCGGGCAGCCGGCCCGACCGGGTGTCGTACAGGGTGTAGTCGTTCGCGAGGTCACGGCGGACACCGTCAGCGACTTGACCGAGGACCTGGTCCAGCATGTACAGCGACTCGTGCAGCGACGACAGCGTGCGGTGCAGCGCGGGCCCGGCCGTGATGGGCTCGTAGGTGGCGTGCGCCAGGTACCGCATCAGGGCCTCAGCGCCCTGCGCGGCTTCGGCGATGGTGTCGTTGGTGTGTGGGCCGTTCAGCGGCCAGTGGCGTTCGATGATGCGGCGTGCGTCGGTCATCGCCGACCACCCCGCAGCAACAACGCCGCCACGAGCACGACCGGGGCGAGCACGATCCCGGCGCAACCAGCCGGGCCGTAATCGCGGCGACGGTCGCCATCGGTCAGGTTGGCCTGCGTGCGCGGGTTCTTGGGGTCGTGAGCCATCACGCCACATCCGTTCGGGTCCGAGGCGTCACGTGCTCGCCGCGCGCCTTCTTCTGCTTGGTGGCCTGGCCCTTGCGCCAGAGGCGGGCGGCTCGATCACGGTTGCACTGGTGGCACTCCCGCTTCACGCCGTAGCGCTTGCGGCGGAGCATCGTGTTCTCGGGCGTGTACTCGTGGCCCTGCGGGCAGCGAGTGGCCTGCGCTGCTTTGGCGGCGGGACCCTCACCGCGCAGGTTGTTGACGCGCGTCGTGACCGGCTCGATGTGACCGGGATTCACGCAGTGCCGGACCCGACACAGGTGGTCGCACACGAGGTCGTCGGCAATGGGCGCGACGAGCATTTCGTAGGCCAGCCGGTGGGCGCGGGCGTTGTAGCTCTTACCGGGCCGCGGCCAGCGGAAAATCCCGTAGCCGAGCGCGTTGATCTGCGCGGTCCACAGCCAACAGCCGGACGGGTCCTGCTGGACCTTGCTCCAGAAGCGGCCCGGCAGGCGGGAATCGCCGAACATGGGTGTCGGCCCGTAGTCCTTGCGGTTCGGCGAACCCTGCAGGTCCGCGCGCATCCCGCCTGTTGCGTTACGATCTCTCTCAGTCACGTGAACTTCCTTCGTCGCAAGCGGATCTGGTTCTCGTGGCGAGCGGCCTGGTGTGGGAGCACCGGGCCGCGCCCATGTCGGGGGGTCAGGCGTCCCGGTCGTCGGTCATGACTTTCACCGCCTGCCTGTACCTGGTGGTGCGGTCGCCGTCCTGCATCAGCCACGTACCGTCGACGTCCGGCCACAGTTCGATGTCGCCGATGCGGATGCCCTGCTCGGTCAGCTCACCGTCGACGGGTGCGCAGGTGCGCCAGTGCTCACCGAGCCCGATGAAGATCGCCAGGTACTGTTCGGCGCGCTCGCGGTCGGTCATGACGCCACCACCTGTGGGCGGGTCGGTGCGCCGCAACCACAACCGGCGACACCGTCACGCAGCGCGGGGAAGTCCCACCTGTGGAACGGGCACGGCGCGTACAAGCCGGGACCGGGAGCATGGCCTTCGACGACCGAGTGCGAGTTGTAGGGGCCGCCAGCTGCGCGCGTCCGTGTCGCTTCGCCGCATACCGGGCAGGCGAACACCCCGCGATACGGAAGCCCCGACACCTCGTGCTCCATCAGACGCCAGGACGGGCAGCGCGCGGGGGGCGGAGCCGACGACCGAGGCTCGAACAGCAGGGCCTCGTTCAAAGGCGTGCCGGTGCCCGGGTGTCCTGCCCCGACAGCACGCCCCTCGCACGTGCCGCACAGCAGCTCGTCGGCCGGGAGATTGACAGCCGTGATGGCATCGCCGACGTGGATAGCCTGCCCACACCAGACGTGCAGGACTGTCCGCGAGAACCGCTTCAGGTGCACACCCGACCGCGGGCGGTGCCAGCGGCCCATGCCGTTGGTTCTGACCAGACGCGGACCGCGGGTGAGTGGGATCGCGTCGCCGTAGGACCCGCCGCTTCGGGTGTAGGGCGGCTCCAGCCGGACCAACGCGCGGGTCACGACGCCACCTCCAGCAGCACCGGACCGGTACCGCCGAGCCGCTTGTGCAACTCGTGGATGCCCTTCACCGTCACCCGCAACTGCGACGTGGTCTTCTCCTCACCGGACAACCCGTCCAGGTAGGTGCGCGGGATCATCCGCAACCGGTCAGCGTCCACCTGCGACTGGTAGGGCCGGTTGTCCCGGCCGATCCACCCGATCTCCCGCAGGTAGGTGAACAGCCGCTTCTGTCCGGTGTCGATCGCCGGGTCACGGGAGAGGATCTGGGCGGCGGCGCGGACGTCGTAGTCACCGGACGCGTCGGCGAGCTGGTTCCACGAGCGCGCGGGAGCGGCCAGTTCAGCTACCTTCGTCCGCTGCTCCTCGAGTTCGGCTTCCGCCCGGGCCCAATAGTCGGCAAGCTCGCGCCGCGACAGCTCCCGCACCCCGTACGAACCGGTGCGCCGGATCGCGGGCAACACCTCGTCGGTCACCCAGTCCTGGAACTCGTCCGCCAGCACGGTCCGCGCCCGCATCAACAGCCGGTACAGGCCGCCCTCGTTGATGACGGTCATGTCCTGGTCACCGGAGGGTGTCGCGATACGCGACACCCCCTTCTGGCCGTCGCGGACGTGCTTGGCGACGGCGTCACGGCTGTTGCTGTAGCCGAGGACGAAGCACACGTCGGCGGCCACGAACCACGGCTCACCGTCGCGAGTCGTCACGCGCACTTTCGTGCCGTGGAACTCGAACGGGGTCAGGTCATTCACAGCTGCCGTCCTCCTTCTGCGTGCACTGCGAGCCGGGTTTGCCGCACGAGCACGGCCAGTCGAAGGAGTGGGTGAGGGTCGCGAGGAAGCAGCGCGCTGGACGGGGCTGCTCAGCGGCGGCCGTGTCGTCCTGGTCGGTTCGGGTGACGGTGAGGACAGTCATGCCGACCTCCGCAGCCGCGCCTTCGCGGGCGTGTCGATCGGCGCGCCCTTCGCCATCCACGCCTCGAACGCCTTGCGGGAGATCCGCCAGGTCCCCCTCGGGCACGGCTGGTGTCCCGTCAGCAGCCGCCGCTGAAGGGCACGGGCCACGGAGTCGTAGGCGCGTCCGGACTCGTCGGCGACCTGGCGGGTGGTCATCCACAGGTTGGTGGTCATGCCGCGCCCCACGCCTGCCCGCTGTCGGGTTTGTTCGGCGGCCGGTTCGACTCATCCCGGCGCGGCGGATCGAGCGGCTGCGGGGAGACGTGCTCTGACTCCCTGTCCGGTTCGCGCTTGATGATCCGCTCGCCGCGGAGCACCTCATCTGCGGTCCAGCCGATGACATGACCGATGCGGGCCGCTGCCGCTTCGCCGAGGACGTCCCCCGCGATCGCGTTGGTGATGTGGCTGGGGCTGACTCCCGCACGGCGGGCCAGCTCCCGGCGACTGATGCCCATGGACAGGTACGCCCTGCGTACCCCGTCCCTTCGAGGGCCAGTTCGACGTGCTTGTGCCATGTGCCGAACTATGCCGAAAGATGCCGATCAATGTCAAGGCACAGATAGGCCTTGTGCTCATTCGGCACTTTCCGGCACTATTCGGCACATGAGCCTTAGGCATACTCAAGCCCAACGAAGCACAGCGAGACGACGCGCACACAGTCCGTCGCGCTTGGCTACCTGCGCGACAGTGCCCAACATTGCACGCGTGACGCAGCCATCACAGGACGTGCGCCGTCAGGTCAAGGCGGCCAGGGGCGAACGCGACTGGACTCAGAAGCAGCTCGCGCAAGTCGCGCGTGTCTCCAGAGGGTCGGTGCAGAACCTCGAGAACGGCATTCGCCTGGATCAGACAACCGAGGCGAAGATCGAAGGCGCGCTCGGCAAGCCGACCGGATGGCTGGACAGCATCCGTTCTGGTCGCGTCGAGGACGACGCCGCTCCAACGCGAACGGCGATGGAGATGCCCGCCCGCGTTGACCCAGCACGCGCGACCCCGGGGGACCTTCGCCGGGAACTGGCGTGGTGGAGCAGGCGCCTCAACAGTCGCGAGGACTTCGAGCGGTTGAACTACCTACTGGATCTTTCGGCAGCTCTTGAGGACAGTCCACTCTCTACTCAGGGTGGTCTCCAGTCGGACGCACAGGGTTAGGTTTGCTCTATTCGAGGGACACTTTGGACACGGTTGGATCTCAACAGGAAACCTCTCGTTAATGCGAGGAAGGGACACGAGATGTGTCTCAATGGAACGCAACGGGACAACCCCTGGGGCTAGACATGACCGGCTTATACATGCTCTACCTATTGATCGGTTTCGGAATGATCTACGGGCTCGGACACTGGCACTGGAGTGAATGCCGCCGACGCCGCGACTTCGAGCTCGACGCCTGGCAGGACCGCCGAGAGATCCGGCAGGTCGCCGAGGCCGCAGCCAGCGACGCTGCGGCCTGCGCCGCCGTGATCGACAGGATCAACAAGCCTGCTAAGTCGCGCCGCCATCTCCGGGCGGTCCGCGACGACAAGCGGGGGTGACGCCCCCTCCAATTGGGAGTGATCAAAATGGCTTGGCCGGAGAGACTGCCTAGCGGGAAATGGCGGGGCGGGTGGCGCGAACCCAATGGCGACAAGATCTACACGAAGAAGGCGACCCACCCGGAGCATCCATACCCGACCCGGAAAGCGGCGCTCGACGTCGCGAAGGAAGAGGAAGTCAAGGCCGCTCGCCGTGCCTCCATCGTCACCGGGAAGGCGGCTGCGACGATCACGTGGGGCGACTACTGGGACACCACCCGCGTCTACCGGCAAGACACCGACACCGAGAGCGTCGAACGTTCCCTGGTCGATCTGCACGTTCGGCCGCGATGGGGTGAGGTGCCGCTCAACGCGATCCTCCACCGGGACGTGAAGCGGTGGGCGCTGAGCCTCTTCGCGGGGCGAGAGCCGTCGCATGCACGCCGCATCTACGGGGTGTTCCGGGCATCGATCAACAGGGCCCTGGACGACGAGGTGCTGGACGCGTCGCCGTGCGCGAACATCAGGCTGCCGAAGGCGACCCGTGTCGCGAAGCCGATCAAGGACGACACACGGTTCGAGAAGATCCGCCCTCACCTGAAGCCCTGCTATCAGGATCTCGTGGACTTCGGCTACGAGATGGGGCTGCGTCCGGGTGAGATGTCCGGCCTGCATCTGGACGCGATCGACCGGGCCAGTGGGTGGCTCACCGTCGACAAGACGTTCGTGTCCCGCCGCGGCATCATCCGCCACTCCCCGAAGGACGAGGACTCGCGGGACGTGCCGCTCACCACGAAAGCGACCGCGATCGTGGACCACGCCCTCGCCGGCAGGGATGTGCGGGAGGGGTGCGGCCTCGACCACCACCATCGCGGGAGGGTGGTGGCCAAGCCGTGTCGCAGCCCTCTGGTGTTCCTCAACGAGAAGGGGAACCCGATCACGGCGCAGGCGTTCTGGCGGGCGCTGGACCGGGCCGCGGACGTGGCCGGGGTGGAGCGTGTCAAACCGTACGACTCCCGCCACTGGTACATCACCCGGGCGTTGGAAGGCGGGCTGGACATCGCGACGGTGGCGTATCTGGTGGGGCACTCGGACGTGAAGCAGACCCAGGACTACGCGTTCCGGACTGCGGGGGTTCGGGACCGGGTGCGGGCGGCGTTGGGTGATCGGGCGCCTCTGGCCTCTGTGGATGAACCACCCGTTGACACCTTGCGGCAGGGTGCCGTACAGTGGGGGCATGACGGAGCGATGGACCACCGCACAGGTAGCTGAGTGGTGCAACATCAAGCCGAGCACATACCGCGACTACGTGTCCGAAGGCCGCGCACCGGGCCCGCTTCCCGAGAGGGATGTGGAGACCGGAGCGAAGCTGTACGACGCCGCCGCGGTGAAGGACTGGCAGGCGAACCGGCCGGGGGCGGGAGCCCGCACGGACCTGGGGCAGCGTGGGGCAGATCTGGGGCAGACCCCGGTCGAACACCGTCGAACACCGTCGAACACCAGCGGGGTCAGCGCTGGCGCTGACCAGCAGATTCATCGAACATTGGCGGATCACAGCGAACACCGTCGAGAAAACTAAACTCGCAGGTCGCGAGCTGTCGACAACCCGTGGAAGGTCATCGCGGGGTGGGTACTCGTCACCATCGCGATCGTGGCGTTCGCGCCGACGCTCGCCGACGTCACCACCCGCGACCAGGCCAACTTCCTGCCCTCGGACTTCGAGTCCGTGCAGGCGGGCGAGCTGGCCGCGCAGTCCTTCGGACGGGCCGACCAGGCGAGCGCGACGATCGTGGTCAAGCGGCAGGACAGCCAGGAGCTGACCAAGGACGACCAGACCGCCATCGGCGACCTCGGCAAGGACATCGACGGGGCCGGGATCGACCGGGTCAAGACCGTGCTGACCGGGGCGCAGTTCCTGTCCCCCAACAAGAAGGTCCAGCTGGTCACGGTCGGGCTGGAGGGGATCCAGGACGACCCGAAGCTCGTCGAGGCGGTCAAGGAGATCCGCGAACGGGCGACCGACGGGCTGGCCGGCACGGACCTGGAGTACGCGGTCACCGGTGACGTCGCGATGTTCGCCGACAACGCGGACGCGTTCGACACCGCGCTGCTGATCGTGGGTGCGGCCACGGTCGTGCTGATCATCGGTCTGCTGCTGGTGATCTACCGCAGCCCGGTCGCGGCACTGCTGCCGATCGTCACGGTCGGTGTGGTCAGCGCCATCGC
Source organism: Actinophytocola sp. (assembly GCF_049647105.1). Taxonomy (GTDB): domain Bacteria; phylum Actinomycetota; class Actinomycetes; order Mycobacteriales; family Pseudonocardiaceae; genus Actinophytocola. The sequence goes on along the minus strand of NZ_JBARWZ010000288.1, from coordinate 24,409 downwards.
CCCTGGCCTGGTCGCATGGCTCGCGCAGGCCTTCGGCTTCCAGGTCGACCAGTCCGTGCAGATCGTGATGACGATCGTGCTCTACGGCGTCGGCACCGACTACATCGTGTTCCTGCTGTTCCGGTACCGCGAACGGCTGCGGGCCGGTGACGACCCGAAGACCGCGCTCGTGGCGGCGGTGGCGCGGGTCGGCGAGGTCATCGCGTCCGCGGCAGCGGCCATCGTGATCGCGTTCATGGCGTTGCTGCTGGCCGTCTTCGGCGCGTTCACCAGCTTCGGGCCGGGGCTGTCGATCGCGGTCGTGCTGATGGCGATCGCGTCGGTGACGCTGATCCCGGCGGTCGTGTCCCTGGTCGGCACCAAGGTGTTCTGGCCGTCGAAGTCCTGGCAGCGCACGCCAAAGGGCACCGTGTTCCAGCGGCTCGGCAAGTTCACCGGCCGTCGTCCCGCCGTCGTGGCGGTCGCGTCCGGTGGCGTGATGGTGGCGCTGGCGCTGGGCATGCTCGGGTTCAACACCGACTACGACCAGACCGGTCAGCTGCCGAGCGACACCGAGTCGGCACGCGGCCTCGAGTACATGGAGGCCGGGTTCCCGGCAGGCGCGCTGAACCCGACGTCGGTGTTCGTGAAGGCCGACGGCGGCACGCTCGACGAGCAGGCGCTCGCGGCCTACGCGCAGAAGCTGCAGGACGTGCCCGGTGTCGGTGGCGTGATGCCGAGCCCGACCGGGCAGCCCGCCACGCTCAACGATGAGAAGAACATCGCCAAGATCGACCTGCTGCTGGACACGAGCCCGTACGCGAACGAGTCGCTCGACCTGGTGGACGGGCCGCTGCGGGACGTGGCGCACAAGCAGGCGCCGGAGGGCTCGACCGCCAAGGTCGGCGGGCTGACCTCGGCGTTCGCCGACATCAGGGAGGCCAACAACCGCGACCTGTGGGTCATCTTCCCGGTCGCGGGCGTGCTGATCGCGCTCGTGCTCGGGCTGATGCTGCGCAGCCTCGTCGCACCGATCTATCTGATGCTGGCGGTGGTCATCGGGTTCTTCTCGACCATGGGTGCGACCGTGCTGGTGTTCCAGGGCATCGGTGACCGGCCGGGTGTGTCGTTCATGCTGCCGATGCTCGTCTACCTGTTCGTGGTGGCGATCGGCACGGACTACAACATCCTGATGATCGCGCGACTACGCGAGGAGGCGAAGCTCGGCCACGACCCGCGCAAGGCCGCGGACCTCGCGGTCGAGCACGGCGGCCCGTCGGTCGGCGCGGCGGGCGTGATCCTCGCGGGCACGTTCGCGTCGATGCTGCTCGCCGGCGTCTCGTTCCTGATGGAGATGGGATTCGCGGTGTCGGTCGGCATCCTGATCGCGGCGTTCGTGATGTCGATGTTCCTGGTGCCGAGCCTCACCGCGCTGCTGGGCCACGCGGCCTGGTGGCCAGGCCACGGCGACCGGGCCACCGTCCCGCCACCGTCGTCGGAGGAGCGCGACCGGGTCACGGTCGGTTAGTAACACCATTCGTGAAGAGGCGCGTTCGCTTCCCGAACGCGCCTCTTCACCGTTTCTGGGCCACGGCGAAGACGCGGCGGAACGGAAACCACGTGGTGCCGTCCACCCGCTCGGGGTACTCGGCCCTCAGCCGGGGCGCCAGCTCCGCACGGAACTCCGTCCAGTCCTCATCGGACAGTGCGGTCCTGATCGGACGCAGCGCCGTCCCGGTCACCCACTCCAGCACGGGGTCCGCACCGGTCAGCCGATGCAGGTAGGTGGTCTCCCAGGCATCGACCGCGCATCCGGCGTCCGACAACAGGCCCGCGTACCCCTCGGGGTCGAGCACCGCGTCGTCCTCACGCAATACAACCGACTCGAGACGGTCCCGCCACCGCGGCGACGCGACCAGCTCCCGCACCCGCACATGGGACGGCGCCCCGAAGTTGCCAGGTACCTGGAACGCGAGCCACGCCCCGCGCGGCAGCTGCTTCACCCAGCGCGCGAGCAGTTCCTCGTGTCCCGGCACCCACTGCAGGACCGCGTTCGACACCACCACGTCGGTGTCCGGCTCCGGCCGCCAGTCCCGCACGTCCAGCACGGTCGCGTCGATCCCCCGCTCCCGTGCGGCCGCGACCATCTCCTGCGACGAGTCGCACGCCTCGATCCTGGCGGCGGGCCACCGCTGCGCGAGCGCCGAGGTCAGGTTGCCGGGACCGCAGCCGAGGTCGGCGACCCGGCGCGGGGCCTCCACGGCGATCCGGCCGACGAGGTCGAAGAACGGGCGGGCGCGGTGGTCGGCGAAGGTCAGGTACTTCGAGGGATCCCACACAGCGCCTCCCGCATAACAGTACGTTCGTACTGTTACTGTAGCGCTTCCCGGATCTTGATGGCCACCTCCGCGGCGACCGTCCGCACGGCGTTCGCGTCCGTGCCCGGATCGGCCCTGACCTGCAGCACGATGCCGTCCCTGCCAGGCACTTTGCGCTGCACGAACCACGCTCCCCCACCCGGCAGGTCCCGGTGGTGGCGCGACCTGATCGACCCGGTCACCCGCTGGTGCACGGCGTGCGGCAGTTTGCCCGGATCGACGAGCGCGTAGCGGTGCGGCGGCCGATCGGTCAGCAGGACCGCGTCGCCGGCCTCCCCGATCTCGTCCGCCTCGACCACGGCCAGCACTCCGTCGCCCCATGTCACCTTGCTGAGCAGGTGCCACCCGATGCGGCGCGCCCCGTCGCCGGTCGACACCCACAGTCCCAGCGACGTGGCCACGAGGTGCCCGCCGCCGCGGACCTCGGCCACGACGACGACGGTCTCCTCCTGCTCGAGCGTGCCGGCGAAACCGTCAGGCGTGCCGTCGCCGACGACCTTGTCGAGAAGCTTGCGAAGAACACTCATCCCATGCCTCCGGCGGCCTGCTCCCCCAGCGCCTTGTAGTACTGCTCCAGCGCCACCAGGTCGCCCCACAACGCACGCGCCTCGTCCGGTTCCTCGATCGGCGACAGGCGCTGCAGCCGCGACTTGATGTCGGCGATCTGACCGGCCAGCAGCTGCCGCTGAAGGGCGGCGAGCATGCCCGCCGCGTACCGCTCGATCGCGTTCTGCCTGGTGGGAATGGCTTCCACGGCCAGCTCGGTGACGAGGTTGCGGCCCGTGCCGGACTCGCAGCACTTCGCCACCGCGTCGATCAGGTCCGCACCAGCGAGCCCGCTCGACGTACCGCCCGCCTTGAGCACCGCACGGTGCAGTTCGGCGTACGCGGGGTGGGTGAACACCTCCAGCGGCAGCGCGTCGTACATGGGACCGGCGAACGCGGGTTCCTGCAGCGCGAGCTTGATCGCCTCACGCTGGACGTGCAGCTGCGGATCACGCGGGTTCGGCCGAGGAGGCCCGTCGACATCGACCGGGAGCGCGCCCTGACCCGGGTCCACCTGCCTGGTGGCCCGCCGCGCGGGTGCCTGCGTGCCGCCCGAGGACTCGCGGACCCGCCGCACGACCGTCGCCATGTCCTCCCAGCCGACCCAGCCCGCGAGCTGGCGCGCGTACTCGTCCCGCAGCGCCACCTCCTTGATCCGCGCCACCATCGGGACCGTCCGCCGCAACGCCTCGACGCGGCCCTCCGCGTTCTCGAGGTTGTGCACGGCCAGCTCGGTCTTGATGGCGAACTCGAACAGGGGCCTTCGCCGGGCGACCAGGTCGCGCACCGCCACGTCACCCTTGCTCTGCCGCAGCTCACACGGGTCCTGCCCGTCGGGTGCGATCGCGATGAACGTCTGCGCGGCGAACTTCTGGTCCTCGTCGAACGCCTTGAGCGCGGCCTTCTGCCCCGCGTCGTCGCCGTCGAAGGTGTAGATCACCTCGCCGCGGAACGCGTCGTCGTCCATCAACAGCCTGCGCAGCACCGTGATGTGCTCGGAGCCGAACGCGGTGCCGCAGGACGCGACGGCGGTGAGCACGCCCGCGAGGTGCATGGCCATCACGTCGGTGTAGCCCTCGACCACGACGACCTGGTGCCGCCGCGCGATCTCCCGCTTGGCGAGGTCCAGGCCGAACAGCACCTGCGACTTCTTGTAGACCGGGCTCTCACTGGTGTTCAGGTACTTGGCCTGGATCTGGTCGTCGTCGAACAGCCGCCGCGCGCCGAAGCCGACGACGTCGCCGCCGAGGTCCCTGATCGGCCACAGGAGGCGGCGGTGGAACCGGTCGATCGGGCCCTGCCTGCCCTCGCGGGACAGGCCGCCCTTGATCAGCTCCTGCATGTCGAAGCCGCGGCCGAGGAGGTGCTTGGTGAGCTTGTCCCAGCCCGCCGGCGCGTACCCGCAGCCGAACTGCACGGCCGCGGCCTGGTCGAACCCACGCTCGGCGAGGAACTCCCGCGCCTTGACCGCGTCGGGGGTCGCCAGCTGCTCGGCGTAGAACTCGGCGGCCGCGCGGTGCGCGTCGACCAGCCTGGTCCGCGTGCCCTTGTCACGCTGCCTGGTCGGTGCGCCGCCTTCGTAGGTCAGCTGTATGCCACTGCGCTCGGCGAGCCGCTCGACCGCCTCGACGAAGCTCAGGTGGTCGATCTTCATGATGAAGGCGATGACGTCGCCGCCCTCGCCGCAGCCGAAGCAGTGGAAGGTGCCGTGGGTGGACCGCACGTTGAACGACGGCGTCTTCTCGTCGTGGAACGGGCACAGGCCCTTCAGCGCGCCGCCACCGGCACGGCGCAGCGACACGTACTCGCCGACGATGTCGTCGACCCGATTGCGGTCGCGGACCGCGGCGATGTCGCTTTCCCGGATCCGTCCTGCCACGTTGTCCGAGTCTAGGCGTCCTCGCCGTAAGTAGGATGGCGGGTGTGACGGTCAGCGATGATGTCCTCGCAAAGGAGTTCTCGACGCACCGCGCGCACCTGATCGGTGTCGCGTACCGGTTGACCAGCACGATCTCCGACGCCGAGGACGCGGTCCAGGAGGCGTGGCTGCGACTGGCCGGGCTCGACGAGGCCCGCCGCGCCGAGATCCGGGACCTCCGGGGCTGGCTCACGACCGTCGTCGGCCACCTCTGCCTCGACCGGCTGCGCTCGGCCGCCGCGCAACGCGAGCGCTACGTGGGCCCGTGGCTGCCGGAGCCGATCGTCACCCCGTACGGCACACAGCCCGGCGACGATCCACTCGAGACAGTCGTGCGGGACGAGCAGGTTCGGCTGGCCACACTCGTGGTGCTGGACAAGCTGACGCCGGAGCAGCGCGTCGCCTTCGTGCTGCACGACGCGTTCTCCGTGCCGTTCGGGGAGATCGCGGAGCTCCTCGGTGTCACCGAGGCGACCGCCCGCCAGCACGCGTCCCGAGGCAGGCGCGCGGTGGCGGACGCGGAGCCGCCCCGGCTCGCGGATCTCGCGGAGCAGCGGGCGCTCATCGAGCGCCTGCTGGCGGCGATCCTGTCCGGCGACCTGAACAGCGTCGTCCAGGCACTGCACCCGGACGCGGTGCTCATCGGCGACAGCAACGGCAAGGCCCGCACCTCCCGCCGCCACATGGTCGGTGCCGACAAGATCTCCCGGTTCCTTCTCGGGCTCATCAAGATGTACGGCGTCCACCGGATCCTGAGCGGCGAGCTCGTCGTGGTCAACGGCCAGATCGGCATGGCGATCCCGGAAGTGCCCGCCGATGGCGACCTGATCAGGGTCGACCGGCGGGTCACGACGTTCGACATCCGGGACGGGCAGGTGACCGGGATCTACGACATGTGCAATCCGGAGAAGCTCACGCACCTGCGCTTCTGAGGTCGGCCTCGGGGAGCCGGCAGGCGTCCCCTGAGCTGAAGCCCTGGTCCCGGATGTCGAGCGCGCTGTAGGTCCGGGCCCGCATGTTCTCCAGGCCGATCTGGTAGGTCAGCTCGATCACGCCCTCGTCACCGAACTCCGCCCGCAGCTCCGCGAGCTGCTCGTCGGTGGCGCTGACCGGGGTGTCGGTCATCGCGTCGGCGTAGGCGACGGCCAGCCGCTCCTGCCGCGTGTAGGTCGGCGAGGTCAGGTAGTCGTTGATGTGCTTGAGCCGCTCGACGTCCAGCCCCTCGTGCTTCTGCAGCATGGTGCCGAAGTCCACGCACCATGAGCAGCCGAGCTGCTGCGCGACCCGGTACACCGCCAGTTCACGCACGTTGGCCGGCAGCTTCCGGCTGGCCTTCTCGGCGGCCAGCTCGTGCCGCGCGGCGGCCATGAACAGCTTCCGGTGCCGGGCCAGCACCGAGAACGGCTCCGGCACGACCTTGAACCGCCGCTTCGCGAACCAGTAGCCGATGCGGATCACGGGCCCCGCGTCTTTTGTTGCCAAGCCAGGAACTCTGGGCATTGTCTCCTCCTCGTTTCATGATCTGGACGAGGAGGAGCCGCGGTGTGTGACAGCCTCACTCGGCGGGATCGACCACACGCGCGAGGAAGTACACGACCCCGGTCTCCCTGTGGCGGACCACAAGCAGGAACGGCCGGTCCACGTGCACCTCGACCGGCTCCCCCGTCGGCAACGACATGAGCCGCATCATCACCGCCGTGGCCGCCGCACCCTCCAGGCCCTGCTCGTCGAGCTTCAGCACCGACTCGTGCAGCACGGCCTGCACGGCCAGCTCACTCGCGGTGATCCCACCGAGGTCGGCGTCCCGGCTGAACACCGTCCGCACACCGACCTCGTTGAGCGGTGGTGACAGCTCGGCCTGCATGCGCACGTCGACCTTCGGCAGCCACAGCCGGACCTGCTGGTGCCGGGGCGCGTCCAGCAGGCGGGCCAGCCGCTCCGCGTCGAGCTCGGGTTCCTCGGTCGCGAGCTCGGCGTCCGGCAGCAGGACGACGGCCTCGACGCCACCCACGGCGGCCAGGCTGACGACCTGCCACCCGTCCGTGGCCGCGTAGCCGATCCGCTCCGACAGCTCCATGGTCGGCACGTCCTTGGCGCCGCCCGGGGTGTGGAACGGCCGCGACGCCGTCGCGCCCTCCGCGAACCGCTGCTTCCACGCGCATTTCAGGTACAACGCGTTGACCAGCGCCGACACCGTGTCGGCCTGGATCGCGTCGGGCGGCAACAGCTCGGGGATGAGGTCCCGGGTCGTCTTCGCGACGTCCACATTGATCATGTCGCGAGTCCTCGGCGGGTTCTCCCGGAACGGCGCCTCCCGCACCATGCCGCTCGACCAGCGCCCCAGCTCGTCCACATAGGAGGCGTACACGTCGATCGACTCGTCCGCCCACAGCGTGTTGGCGACGGCGATGACCGGCTCGTCCTCGTTGTCGCGGTGCTGCTCCAGCACACCGGCACGGGTCAGCAGAGCCCCAAGCTCGGCGAGGTCACCTGACTTCTCCCCCACCAGCAGCACGGCCAGCTCGTCACGGGTCAGCCCTCTGGCGCCCTGGGCGACCAGCCCGAGCGCACTCGCCACCGAGAACGGCGACCAGCACGCGTTGGTCGTGAGGTTCGGCGCGGTGGCCCGGTGCAGAGTGAGTGCGTACGCGAGATGGGTCACCGGTTCAGCCATGTCATCGAGTGTGCCACGTCACTCCGACGATTTCCGGCCGGCGACAAGAGCGCGGTGCCAGCTGACCGCCTGCGCGTCGGTCAGCGACGCCACCTGGTCGATCACCACACGCAGCCGCTCCGCGTCGCCAGGCGCGTGTTCCCATGCGGGCACGAACGCGGGCTCCAGCGCGTCCGGTCCTCGGTCGGCCAGCACCGCCACCAGCTCGGTCAGCCACTCCCGCTGACGCGCCTGCAACGCGAGCCGCTGCACGTCGCTCATCACGTACCGCACCGCGACCGCCTTCAACAGCGCCACCTCCGCCGCCACCCTGGGCGGCACCACGAGATCGGCGCCGTACCTGGTCAGGACCCCTCCGCCGTGAGCGGCACGGGTGGCGGTGACAGCGGCGGACACGAACCGGCCGACCAGTTCGCTCGTGAGCCGCTTCAACGCGACCTGCGAGGTGAGCGAACCGTCATACCCCGGCACGCTCAGGGCCGACACGACCGGCAGCCGGAGCAGGTCACGCGCCGCGTCCTCCAGCGCAGACACCGGCTCGTTGCTGAAGTACTTCGCGGCGAGCTCAGCCACCACGGCCCGCTCGACCGGGTCGGTCAGCTCGCGAACGGCGATGCGCCCCGCCCGCACACCGTCCTCGACGTCGTGTACCGAGTAGGCGACGTCGTCGGCCCAGTCCATGACCTGCGCCTCGATGCAGCACCGGTCCCCGGGGGCACCGGCACGCAGCCACTCGAACACCGGCAGGTCGTCCCCGTAGACGCCGAACTTGCTGGTACCCGCGATGCGCGGCCACGGGTACTTCGTGGCGGCGTCGAGGGACGCGCGGGTGAGGTTGAGGCCGTGGTCGGCGATCTTGGGCTCGAGACGGGCCAGGATCCGCAGCGTCTGGGCGTTGCCCTCGAACCCGCCGCAGGCCTGGGCCACCGCGTCGAGCGCGCGTTCGCCGTTGTGCCCGAACGGCGGGTGACCGATGTCGTGGGCGAGGCCCGCCATCTCCACGAGGTCCGGATCGCAGCCGAGATCCTCCGCGATGCCCCTGCCGATCTGCGCGACCTCGAGCGAGTGGGTGAGCCGGGTACGTGGCACACCGCTCACCTCGGACCCCTCGCCGGGGCCAACGACCTGCGTCTTGCCTGCAAGGCGGCGCAACGCGGCCGAGTGGAGCACGCGGGCACGGTCCCGGGAGAAGGGACTACGCAGCGACGGCGGTGAGTCGGGCAGCAGCGCGTCCTTCTCCTGCTCCGCGAACCACCGCGCGACATCGTGCTCGCCGTACCCCGTAATCATGCGGGGAGGCTACTTGTCCGCGCCGACATTTCCAGGCACACCGATGTTGTCGGCGGGCGCCTTGGTCGCGCGGTAGTACAGGAGCGCCGCGGTCTCGTACAGGATGTAGCGGACCTGCGTCTGCCTGGTCTGGACGATCGGGCCGCTGTGCGTCGGCGATGACCACGCGTCGAGGCCGAGGTCGGACGCCATGGTCCTGGCACGCAGCGAGTGCCACGGATCGCTCACGATCACCGCGCTCTTCCAGCCGTGGTCGTGGATCTCCTCGGCGGCGGCCTTGATACTGCCCAGGGTGTCGTTGCCCTCGCCGACCGGGATGACATGGTCCTCCGGCACGCCGTGCTCGGTGAGCCAGCGGACGCCGGCCGCGGCCTCCGTGTACGTGTCGCCGGGCTGGTTGCCGCCGGTCGTGACGATGTAGGGCGCGACGCCCTCGTCGTAGAGGTTCTTTGCGTGCCGCAACCGGGCTTCGAGGACCTTCGACGGGGTGCCCGCGTACTGGGCGGCGCCGAGGACGAGCACCACATCGGCGGTCGCGCGGTCGTCACCGCGGGCAACCTGCCAGACCCGGAACCCGGTGCCGCCGACGACGAGCAGACCGACCATGAGCACACCGAGGACGAGGCGCCGCAGGAACCTGCGCACGGGTCTCGGCTCGTCGTGGCTCACTCCCGCCATCCTTCCAGACGCGTATCCAAAACTTCGGATGTTACCCGCGAGCCCTGACGCGGGTGGGGTGGTGGAGGTTGCTTGACGGTGAGTTGTCCACAGCCGGTGCAGTTGTCCACATGACGATCTTGAGGGGCGGCGGGAGCCGGTGGCTTCGGGTTTGCTTGCGGGTGTGAACGACAACCGAGCACTCCTGGACCTCGACGCCATCCCACGCGTCTTCGACCACCTCGTGGCACCCGCCACCGAACTCATCGCGCTGGGCCTCACCGGCCGCGCGATCCACGAGCGATGCCGGGCGGGCGGTCCGTGGCAGCGACTGGAGTCGGGGCTGGTGCTGCTCACGAACCAGCCGCCGAGCAGGATCCAGCGCATCCACGCCGCGCTCACCGTCGCGGGCCCGGAGGCCGTGCTGACCGGGGTGGACGCGCTGGCACTGCACGACATGACGGCCGCGAGGCTGGACGGACCGGTGCACCTGCTCGTCCCGCCGCGCCGACAACCCAGGCTGGTGGACGGCGTCCTCTTCGAACGCACCCACCAGCTTCCGGAACCACTGCACCTCGCCGGTTTCCCGGTGGCCCCGCTACCGAGAGCGACGATCGACACCTGTCGCCGTGCGAAGGCAGCCGAACACGTCCGCGCGCTGCTTGGCGAGTCGATCTACCGCGGCAAGGTCACCCCGGCGACGCTGCGCGACGAGCTCGACCGGGTGGGCGCCCGGGGCACCGCGCTCCCCCGCCGCATGCTGGCCGAGATCGACGACAAGGTGCGCTCGGTGGCGCAAGGCTGGGCGAAACGCCTGGTCCAGCAGGCGGGTCTGGTCCAGCCCGCCTGGCGGGTCCCGATCACGTCGGCGAACGGCTCGCACGTGGCGACCGCCGACGCGTGGTGGGACGAGGTCGGGCTGGCGTGGGAGGTCGACTCCTATGCGTTCGACCTCTCCGCCGCGGACGCCAAGTCGACGCTGCGCAGGGCGGCCAGGCTGACCGCCTGCGGCGTGCTCGTGGTGCACACCCCGCCGACGCAACTGCGCGACGATCCCACCGCGGTCGCCGAACTGCTACGCGGCGCCTACGACCAGGCCGCCACCCGCCCACGCCCGGACGTGACCGCCCATGAGTGACGACGCCCAGGTCCTGACGAACACCGCGGCGGCCACCCGGCTGCGCACGCTCCTGCACCAGCTCGCCTGCGAACCACCCGCGCTGGGCGCACGCCTGGTGCGCAACCTGACCTCACCTGAGGAACGGCTCCTGCTGTCCACCTCGCACGACAACCCGTTGGAGACGCCATGAACCCGACCACCGCACCACCCGGCGGCGGTAGGCTCGTCAGTGGGTTCGATGTGACCCGCCGCCCGCGCTGGACACGGCATGGTGAACACATCGGGACGAGCCAACGGTCACCGACGACACACGGTGCCACCGTCAGCAACGCGGGCGCTGCGGCAGCACGGCACCGGAACACGTGGGTGATCTCATGACCATTCCCCTTTTCGAAGCCAAACGTGCCGCCCGAGCGCTGCGCGCGGACGTTCCCGACCTCAGCCACAGCAAGGCGCTGGAGATCGTTGCTCACCAGCTCGGCCACCGGGACTGGAACACGGCGTCGGCGAAACTCGCGGGCGACATCGGCACCGCGGTGCCGATCCTCCGCATCTTCGACGAGGCCATGGCACGCGAGTTCTACGTCGACTACCTCGGCTGCACCGTCGAGTGGGAGCACCGCTTCGAACCCGGCATGCCGCTGTACACAAGGATTCGACGTGACCAGCTCGTCATCGACCTGTCCGAGCACCACGGCGACGGCACACCTGGCTCCGCGGTGTGGGTACCGGTGACCGACGTCCACGCCCTGCACGGCGAGCTGTCGGCCAAGAACCATCCTCGGCAACGACCGGGCGTCGACGAACACGCGCCGGGTGGCCCGACCCTGACGATCATCGACCCGTTCGCCAACGTCATCCGCTTCTGTCAGGTGGTGGACCGATGACCACGCTGACGGCCGAAGGCCTTGTCCTGCGCCAGTGGGAGGACAGCGACGCGGCCGCGCTCGTGGCGATCTACCGCGACCCTGCGATGCGCCGCTGGGTGCGGGTTCCGGTCACCACAACGGAAGAAGCGACCGCGTGGGTGGCGGCCCAGCAAGAAGGTTGGCAGACGGGCAACCGGCACAGCTTCGCCGTCGTCGACGATGAGCGGCTCGTCGGCTGCGTGGTGGTGAAGCGCCGGGTCGAGGTCGGCTACTGGACAGCGGCCCACGCCCGCGGCCGCGACGTGGCCTCCCGGGGCGTCCGCGCACTGGCGGACTGGGCACTCGGCAACGGCGCCACCACACTGGAACTCCGCCACCAGACCGACAACGCGGCGTCCTGTCGCGTCGCCGAGAAGTCCGGCTTCCTGCTGAAGGAAACGCTGCCCGCGACCCCGCCCTGGCCATTACCCGGGCACCTCCACGTCCGCACGAGCTGACGGCTCCACGCGGGCACGGTGCTCACCGAACCGTCACCGACGGGACGTGACAGCTCGGGGTGATGGCGGCACTCGCAGCGCCCCATGGTGGTCCGCGTGTTCGTCCGTCCACAAGCGACGGGCGGGTCAGAGCCAGCCACGGTCCTCGGCGAGCTTCGCCGCCTCCGCACGTGTCCGCGCCCCGGTCTTGCCGATCGCGGCCGACAGGTGGTTGCGGACCGTTCCCTGGGACAGCGACAGCGTGCGTGCCACGTCGGCGATGGTGCCGCCGGAGCTGGCCACCCGCAGCACGTCCCGCTCGCGGTCGGTCAGCGGGCTCTGTCCCGTGGCCAGCGACTCGGCCGCCAGCGCCGGGTCCACGACCCGGAGTCCGGAGTGGACCCGCCGCACCGCGTCGACCAGCTGTTCCGGCGGCGCGTCCTTCACCACGAACCCGACCGCACCCGCCGCCATCGCCCGGCTGAGATACCCGGGCCGACCGAACGTCGTGCACACCACGATCCGACAGGAAGGCAGCTCCCGATGCAGCTCCGCCGCCGCGGTGATCCCGTCCTTGCCCGGCATCTGCACGTCCAGCAGCGCCACGTCGGGCTTCGCCTCGCGTGCCGACCGCACCACGTCGTCGCCGGAGCTGACCTGCGCCACGACCTCGATGTCCGGTTCCAGCCCGAGCATCGCGGCAAGCGCACCACGCACCAAGGCCTGGTCGTCGGCCAGCAGGACCCTGATCACGCGGTCACCACCGACGACACGCTCGCCCGCACGACGAACCCGCCGTCGGGCGCGGGCCCGGCCGTCAGCGACCCGCCGACCGCCGCGAGCCGTTCGGTAAGACCGCCGAGCCCGTGGCCGGAGGAGGAGCCGTCACCGTGAACACCCGTCCCGTCGTCGCGGATCTCGATCCACGACTGGCCAAGGCGCACCTCGCAGCGCCGCGCGCCGGAGTGCCTGATCACGTTCGTGACTCCCTCCCGAAGTACGTACGCGAAAGGCTCCTGCAACTCGGCAGGCACGTTGTCGACCGCGTGCGGCAGGTCGGCCGTGATCTCCGCCGCGGCCAACGCCACCCTGGCGCCGACGAGCTCCGCGGGCAGCGACGCCTTGCGATACCCCGACACGGTCGACCGCACCTCGGTGAGCGCGGTGCGCGACAGGTGCTCGACGTCCCGCAGCTCGATGATCGCCCTGTCGCCGTCGCCGGAGCTCTCGAGGATCCGCCGCGCCAGCCCGGCCTTCACGGTGATCGTGGTGAGACTATGGCCGAGCACATCGTGCAGGTCGCGGGCCATCCTGGCGCGTTCCTCGGCGACGGCCAGCGTCGCGATCTCGTCGCGGGCGGCCCGCAGCTCCGCGTTGGAGAGGATCACCTGCCTGGTGCCGAACAAGGTGACGGTGAGGACCACGAGGATCGACGCCGAGTTCAGGTCGGGGCCACCTTCGGCGATGGTGGTACCGACCAGCAGAGCGGTGGTGGCGCCGAGGCCGAGCAGGAGACCGGCCATCGGCGGGGTCTGGATGAGCGCCGCGGACACCGCGTACGTCATGAAGACGAGGTCGTCGGGGCCGAGGACCACCGCCAGGCCGATCCCGCAGGCGCTCATCACGATCACCGCGACGGCCCGTGCCCATCGCGGCGGCCACGTGGTGGGCACGGCGACCGCGATGTAGACACCCGCGTAGACCACGACCAGCGACACGACAGCGAACCGGACCACCCCAGTGTGTGGTTCGTCGAACACCTGGTGAAGCGGGGTCACCAGGTAACACAGGACCATCACCGGCAGCACGATGCCCACGACACGACCAGCACGGGTGGGCGGCCACCTCTGTTGCTGAGGCCACGCCCACCCGTCCGATTTCCGCTGCTCTGCCACGACGTTCACCGTACGACTCCCGGCGTCTTCACACCCGCGCGCTGTCGCGGCGGTACCGGCGGATCACCCCGATGCCGACCGCCACCGTCCACACGGCGAGCACCAGCACCGCCTTGCCGAGGTCCACCGACAGGTCGGTGGTCACCGCACCCCGGCCGACCTGGCCGAGCCAGTACGAAGGGAGGATCTGCGCGACGTCGAGCAGCCACGGCGGCATCGTGTCGACGGGGATGAAGATGCCGCCGAGCAGGCTCATCACCATCATCGTGAGACTCATGATCGGCTGGATGCCGTCCGGCGTGCCGAGCTGACCGATGAGCAACCCGATCAGGGCGAACGGGATGACGGCGAGCCAGATCCCGACCGTGACACGCATCCAGCCCGCCGCGTCGAGCGCCACGCCTTCGGCAACGCCGCCGATCAACGGCACCAGCACCACGGCGGGCAGGGCGAGCAGCATCGCGGTGACGCCCTTGGCGGTGAGGTAGCCGGCGCCGGTCAACGGGGTGAGGCGTAGCTGTCGCTGCCACCCGGCGGAACGCTCGACAGCGAGGCGGCCACCCGCGAACAACGTGGCGGACAAGGCGCCGAACGCGGTCATGTTGACCATCAGGATGCCGACGATCGCACGGTCACCAGCCGCGAAGATCCCGACGTAGAGGAGGAACAACAGGACGGGGAAAACCACGGAGAAGATCAGGAACCGGGTGCTCCGCAGCACGCGCCGCACCTCGACCGCGAGGTAGCCGAAGCTCATGACAGGTCAGCTCCGTTCCGGGTGTCGGCACCGGTGGTGAGGGAAAGGAAGGCGCCTTCGAGGCCCACGGCGGTCACCTCGATGTCGTGCGCCTGCGGGAAGGTCGCGAGCAGGGCCCGCAGGGTGGTGTCGGAGTCGCGCGAGGAGATGGCCACCTTGGCGGCGCGAACCTCCACCTCGGTCACCGCAGGCAGCACGGCGAGTGCTGCCTCGGCAGCGCCCGGCACGGCGGCGCGGATGACGCGGCCGGACACGAGCGAGGTCACCTCGGCGACCGAGCCGTCGGCCACGATCCGCCCGGCACGCATGAGGACCACGCGGTCGGCGTAGTTCTCCGCCTCCTCCAGGTAGTGGGTGGCGAACAGGACCGTGCGGCCGGTGCTGGTGAAGCCGTGCATGGACTTCCAGAAGTCGCGTCGGCTCTGGACGTCCATGGCCGCGGTCGGCTCGTCGAGCACGAGCAGGTCCGGGTCGCTCACGAGGGCGACGGCGAACCGCACGCGCTGCTTCTGGCCGCCGGAGAGCTTGTTGCAGCGGCGGGCAACGAGGTCGGAGATGCCGCTGCGGCGCAACGCCTCCGCGACCGGCATCGGCTTGCGGTGCAGCGAGGCGACCATGCCGACGGTCTCGCCGACGGTCGCGTCGTCGAGCAGGGCGCCGCCCTGCAACATGGCGCCGATCGCGCCGGTGGCGACCGCGTCGTGCGGGCTCGAGCCGAAGATGGTGACGTTGCCAGCGTCGGGCCGCGTCAGGCCGAGCAGCATGTCGACGGTGGTCGACTTGCCTGCGCCGTTCGGGCCGAGCAGCGCGACCACCTCGCCCGGCGCGATCACCAGGTCGAGCCCGTCGACCGCGCGGACGTCCCCATAGGTCTTGCGCAGACCGGTCAGCATGACCGCGGTCCCCGCCGAGGTCCTGCTGCCGCCCTGGGAGATCTGTTTCGTGTTCACGCTGTCCACGATGCTGCGTGGGGACCGAGGGCACGCAGGCCGAGCGTCACCACCTCACCGTGACAAACGTCAGGGCGGAAGGTCCGCAGAAGGTCAGCAGCCGAGCAGTTGACCCGCCAGGTAGCCCTGGAGCTTGTCCAGCGACACCCGCTCCTGGACCATCGAGTCGCGCTCCCGGACCGTCACGGCCTGGTCCTGCAGCGTGTCGAAGTCGACGGTCACGCAGAACGGGGTGCCGATCTCGTCCTGGCGGCGGTATCTACGACCGATCGCACCCGCGTCGTCGAAGTCGATGTTCCAGTACTTGCGCAGAGACGCGGCGAGGTCGCGGGCCTTCGGCGTGAGATCGGGGTTGCGCGACAGCGGCAGCACCGCGGCCTTCACCGGCGCGAGCCTGCGGTCGAGGCTGAGCACGGAGCGCTTGTCGACGCCGCCCTTGGCGTTGGGCGCCTCGTCCTCGCGGTACGAGTCGAGCAGGAACGCCATCATGGGACGACCCACGCCCGCGGCGGGCTCGATGACGAACGGCCGGTAGCGCGAGTTGGTCGCCTGGTCGAAGTACGACAGGTCCACACCGGAGTGGTTGGTGTGGGTGGTGAGGTCGAAGTCGGCGCGGTTGGCGATCCCCTCCAGTTCACCCCACTCCTGGCCGCCGAACTGGAAGCGGTACTCGATGTCGACCGTGCGCTTGGAGTAGTGCGACAGCTTCTCGGCCGGGTGCTCGTAGAACCGCAGGTTGTCGGGCTTGATGCCGAGGTCGGTGTACCAGCGCATGCGCTCGTCGATCCAGTACCGGTGCCACTCCTCGTCGCTGCCGGGCTCGACGAAGAACTCCATCTCCATCTGCTCGAACTCACGGGTCCGGAAGATGAAGTTGCCCGGCGTGATCTCGTTGCGGAACGACTTGCCGATCTGCCCGATGCCGAACGGGGGCCTGCGCCGCGAGGTGGTGAGCACGTTCAGGAAGTTCACGAAGATGCCCTGCGCGGTCTCCGGCCGCAGGTAGTGCAGGCCCTCGTCGGACTCGACCGGCCCAAGGTGGGTCTTGAGCATCATGTTGAACTCGCGCGGCTCGGTGAACCCGCCGCGGACACCGCAGTACGGGCACGGCACGGCGGACAGGTCGGCCTCGGTGACCTTCGTGCCGCTGCGCGCGGAGTACTCCTCGGCCAATTGGTCGGCGCGGAACCGCTTGTGGCACGCGGTGCACTCGGCCAGCGGGTCGTGGAACGCGGAGACGTGCCCGGAGGCCTCCCACACCCGCTTGGGCAGGATCACGGACGAGTCGATGCCGACGACGTCCTCGCGCCGCTGCACCATCGTGCGCCACCACTCGCGCTTGATGTTGTCCTTCAGTTCGACGCCGAGCGGCCCGTAGTCCCACGCCGACCGGGTACCGCCGTAGATCTCCCCGCACGGGTAGACGAAGCCCCTGCGCTTGCACAGGCTGACGACGGTGTCGACGCGATCGGCGGGCATGAGCACTCCAACTGTCTCGCACTCGCGGCCATGGCGTTCAATGGCGGTTGACGGGGCGCGGCCGACAAAGACTACTCGGCAGGCGGTCGCCACGAACGGGTGATTTCCGCTCGTCGAACCCCGCACCGAGGTTGCCGACAGTAGCCGGATACCGCCATAAGGAGGACATGTGCGCACGAGGCGCTCGATGAAAGCGAAGCTGATCGAGGGCGACGGTCCACTGTCCCGGATGCCTCCGTTCGCGGCGTTCCTGCTGGTCGCCGTCGTCTTCGTGGTCGGCATCCTGGTGGGCGGCGGGATCGGCGCACTGCTGCTGGGTGCCCTGGGGGTGGGCATCGGGGTGTTGCTCGCCGTGACCTGGCAAACGCTGTCGCCGGCCGAGCGGGCAGGCCGCGTGTTCATCCTGGCCGTGCTGACGGCCGTCGCTGTGTCGGTACTGCTGACGAAATAGCCCGGGCGCCTAGGATGTTGAACACGGTAACCAATATCTGTATCAGCAACCGACCGAGAGGACGATGTCCGCCGTGACCTCGGATGCCACCTCGTCCCCGGATCTGGCCACCCCGCACTCGGCCGACCGTCCGACGGTCACCCGAGCCGAACACCGCCCGGTGCACACGCTGTCGGCGGCCGGTGACCTGCTCCGCGCACTGGCGGCGCCCGTCCGGATCGCCATCGTCCTGGAGTTGCGCGCACACGACCGCTGCGTCCACGAACTGGTGGAGACGCTCGGTGTGGCGCAGCCGTTGATCAGCCAGCATCTGCGCGTGCTGAAGTCGGCCGGCGTCGTCAACGGCGAACGCCACGGCCGCGAAGTGGTCTACCGTCTGGTCGACGAACACCTGTCGCACATCGTCGTGGACGCGGTTGCGCACGTGGAGGAAGGGGCCGGCAAGTGACGAATGGCGAACGCCGCACCCCCACCGTCCCGGGAAGGCGCTCGACGAAGCAGCGCGCGGCGGTGGCAGGCCTGCTCGAGCAGCTCGACGAGTTCCGCTCCGCGCAGGACCTGCACGAGGAACTCCGCACGCGGGGCGAGGGCATCGGCCTGACCACCGTCTACCGAACGCTGCAGTCCCTGGCGGACGCGGGCGAGATCGACGTGCTGCGCATCGGCAGCGGCGAGGCCGTGTACCGCCGCTGCTCGCGCCACCACCATCACCACCTGGTCTGCCGCGCCTGCGGCCGCACGGTCGAGGTCGAGGGCCCGGCGGTCGAGAAGTGGGCGGAGAAGGTCGCCGCGGAGAACGGCTTCTCGGAGATCAGCCACACGGTCGAGGTCTTCGGCACGTGTGAGACCTGCGCGAGCTGACCGCGGCCTCCGGCCCCCGATTCCAGCCTAGGCCGGGGCACCGACAGAACCGCCGTGGTGCGCCTGAGCTGTGGACAACTCACCGACGGCGTGGCCTCCGGCCCCCGGGTTCAAGGCTACGGGGCGCCACCGACAGGAATCGTCGTGTTGTGGGGCCTTTGTGGACAACGAGGAAAGCGGCGGTTGGCCTGTGTACAACCGCCGCTTCCTGCGTCCCCGTTGTCGGTGGTCCGTGGGAGGCTGGTCACCGGGGGCCGGAGGCCGGCCCCCGGTAGGTCAGCCGTCCGCGAGCAGGCCGTTCCGGCCGATGACGCCCGCGTACCACCGCGCACTGTCCTTCAGCGTTCGCTTCTGTGTCTCGAAGTCCACGTGCACCAGGCCGAACCGCTTCGCGTAGCCCGCCGCCCACTCGAGGTTGTCCATCAACGACCAGCAGAAGTAGCCGCGCAGGTCGACACCCTGCTCGATCGCCGCGTGCGACGCTCGCAGGTGGCCGTCCAGGAACGTGATGCGGTCGGTGTCCCGGACCACGCCGTCGGTCAGGGTGTCCGGGTACGCGGCGCCGTTCTCGGTGATGTACATCGGCAGGCCCGGGCTCTGCTCGTTGAGCGAAACCAGCAGCTCGGTCAGCCCTTCCGGCTGGACCTCCCAGTCCATCTCCGTCCTCGGGTGTCCGGACGTCAGGAACCGCACGTCCTCCGCGCCCACCCACTCCGACGGGCCGTCCGGCTCGCCACCGGCCTCGACCAGGTACGCGCGGTAGTAGTTCACGCCCAGCATGTCGATCGGCGCGCTGATCGTGGCGAGATCCCCGTCCTGGATCAGGTCCGGCAGGCCGTACGGCGCGAGGTCGGTCAGCAGGTCGTCCGGGTACTCGCCGCGCAGCACCGGGGCGGTGAAGATCCGGTTCTGCAGGCCGTCGATGCGGCGCGCCGCGTCGAGGTCCGCAGGCGAGTCGCTCGCCGGGTGGACCGGGAACAGGTTCAGCGTGATGCCCGCCGGCGTGTTCGGTGCCTGCGCGGTGATCTCCTGCATCGCAAGGCCGTGGCCGAGCAGCAGATGGTGCACGGCCGCGATCGCCGCACTGCCGGACGTGACTCCCGGCGCGTGCCTGCCGCTCGCGTACCCCGCGAACGCCGAGCACCACGGCTCGTTCAGCGTCAGCCACCCCGTGACCCGGTCACCGAGCCTGCCGACCACCGCGGACGCGTAGTCCGCGAACCGATAGGCGGTGTCGCGGTTGGTCCATCCGCCCTTCTCCTCGAGCGACTGGGGCAGATCCCAGTGGTAGAGCGTCGCCCACGGGCTGATCCCGTTCTCCAGCAACTCATCCACCAGCCGGTCGTAGAAGCCGAGGTCCGCCAGTCGCGGCCACGCCACCGAGAACCGGTACGCACCGAGGCCGAGCGACTTCATCATGGCGACATCGTCGACATAGCGGCGGTAGTGGTCCGCGGCCGGCTCGCCAGTGTCGCCGTTGTGGACGGCGCCGGGGCGGCGGCAGAACTCGTCCCAGATGGAGTCCACACGGCCGTCGGCCGAGATGGCACCCTCCACTTGGAACGACGCGGTGGCCGCGCCCCACACGAAACTTGTCGGGAAGCGGAGTGCGACGGACTCCGACTGTTCCGGCACAACTGACATGGTCACCCCTTCACAGCGCCCTGCATGATCCCGGCCACGATCTGGCGGCCGAGCACGACGAACACGATCAAGATCGGAATGGTGGCCAGCGTCGTGCCGGCCAGTACGAGTGAGTAGTCGACGTAGTAACCGCTCTGCAGCCGCTCCAGCGCGATCTGCACGGTGGGGTTCTCGGCGTTGAGCACCACCAGCGGCCACAGGAAGTCGTTCCACGACGTCATGAACGTGAACATGCCGAGAAACGCCGCCGCGGGCCGCACCGCGGGCAGCACGACGTGCCAGTACACGCGGATCATCGAGCAGCCGTCGACACGTGCGGCCTCGATGAGCTCGTACGGCACGACCTGCGCGGTGTACTGCCGCATCCAGAACACGCCGATCGCGGTCACCAGATTGGGCACGATCACCGCCTGCAGCTCGCCCGCCCAGCCGAACTCCGCCATCGCCATGTACAGCGGGATGATGCCGAGCTGTGTCGGCACCGCAAGCGTGGCGACCACGAACAGGAACAACCCGTTGCGGCCGCGGAACCGCAGCTTGGCGAACGCGAAACCGGCCATCGTGGAGAACAGCACGGTGGTCAGCGTGACCGTGCCGGACACGACCACGCTGTTGCCCAGCGCCTTCCAGAACGGCACCGTGTCGAACACCCGTGCCGCGTTGGACAGGAAGTTCCCGCCGGGCAGCAGTGGCGGCACCCGCTCGGTCAGCATCGAGCTGTCCCGCGAGGCGACCAGGAACGACCAGAAGAACGGGAACACCGAGCCGATCAGGAACGCGATCAGCAACCCGTACGCCCAGAACGACGCCCGTTTGTCGCCGTCCGCCTTGCGGCGGATCGTACGCATGGACAATGCGGTCATCGGTCGTCCTCCACCCCGGTCGATGCCAGTCGCCGTGTCAGCAGGAAGTTCACGACCGCGATGACGATGATCAGGAGGAACAGTGCCCAGGCCACCGCGGACGCGTAGCCGAGCCGCTGTGTCTCGAAGCCTGTTTGGTACATGTACAAGGTGATCGTCTGGAACTGGTTGGACGAGCCGCCGTTGTTGGAGCCCGGCATCGAGTCGAACAGCTTGGGCTCGGTGAAGATCTGCAGCCCGCCGATGGTCGAGGTGACGACCACGAAGATCAGGGTGGGTCGCAGCAGCGGCAGCGTGATGCTGAAGAAGCGCCGCACCGCCGACGCCCCGTCGATCAGCGCCGCCTCGTGGATCTCCTTCGGGATCGCCTTCATCGCGGCCAGCACGATGAGCGCGTTGTAGCCGGTCCACCGCCAGTTCACCATCGTCGCGATGGCGAGGTGGGAGAAGAACCGGTTGCTCTGCCAGTCGACCCGGTCGAAGCCGACCAGCTCCAGGACCCCGTTGACCAGGCCGTAATTGGGGCCGAACAGGTTGGCGAAGATGATCCCGACGGCGACGAGGCTCACCACGTACGGCAGCAGGACCCCGACGCGCCATCCCGTTGGCGCGCGCAGCCGGGTGTTCAGCAGCGCCGCGAGCCCGACGGCGACCACGATCTGCGGGCCCGTGGAGAGCACGAAGATGCTGAGCGTGTTGACCAGGGCGTTCCAGAACTGGCTGTCCCGCAACAGTTCCGTGTAGTTGCCGAGTCCGATGAACACGCCGTCGAGGTCGAGCAGGTCACG
This sequence comes from Actinophytocola sp., assembly GCF_049647105.1. Lineage (GTDB taxonomy): Bacteria > Actinomycetota > Actinomycetes > Mycobacteriales > Pseudonocardiaceae > Actinophytocola. Next base: position 2,814 of record NZ_JBARWZ010000288.1, on the reverse strand, counting down.
GTCGAACAGCGACAGGTAGGACGTGTACAGCAGCGGGAACAGCCCCACCACGCCGAAGACGATGAAGAAGGGCGCGATGTAGATGTAGGGCGACCATTTGACGTCCATGTTGGACAGTCGTTGCCGCCAGGTGAGCTTTGGTGGCCGCGGTGGGGCGGGCGCCACCCCCTGGTGTGACGCCCGCCCGGTTACCGTGGTCATCATTTGACGATCTTCTTGGCGGCGTCGACCGCCTGCCGCCAGCCCTCCTCCGACGACTTGCCCTGCTCGACCGCCTGCAGCGCTGGGCTCGTGGCGTTCTCCTGGATCTTGCCGTCACCGGGACCCTTGTACTGGGCCTTGCCGACCTTCTTCGCCATGGTGGCGAACAGCTGGCCGACCTTCACGTCACCGAAGTAGTCGTTGGTGCTGGCCAGCAGCTCCGGTGAGTCGAGCGCCTCGACCTGGCTGGGGAAGTTGCCGGTCTTCTCGAACGCCTTGACCTGCTGTTCCGGCGCCGTCAGCCACGCGGCGAGCTCAGCGGCCTCCTTGGGGTGCTGGGACTGCTTGGGCACCGCGAGGAAGGAGCCGCCCCAGTTGCCGCCACCGTTGGGGAACGCGTCGGTGACCGCCCACTTGCCCGCGTTCTCCGGACCCGCCTGCTCCTTGACCACACCGAGCATCCAGGACGGGCAGGTCTTCGTGGCGAACGCGCCCTGCTTGAAGCCCGCGTTCCACTCCGGGCTGAACGCGACGAGCTTGGCGGTCTGCCCGCCCGCCGCGGCCGCGGTCACCTGGTCCCAGTTGCTCTTGATGTCCTTGTTGGACTCGATCGCGAGCTTGTCGTCCTCGGTCAGGTAACCCTCGTCGAGCTGGTTCTGCATCGCGTTGAAGATCTGCGAGGCAGAGTCGAACCACGCCTTGCCGGTCGCCTTGGTGTACTTGTCGCCGGCCTCGAAGTAGGAGTCCCACGACTCGAACATGGCCTTCACCGACGCCTCGTCGGTCGGCAGTTTCGCCGCCGCCAGGAGGTCGGTGCGGTAGCACATGGCGAGCGGGCCGATGTCGGTGCCGTACCCGATCCAGGTGCCGTCCTTCGCGGTGCCCGCCTGGTACTTCCAGTCGAGCCAGCGTTCCGGCTTCACGTCCTTCGGGCCGATCTCGGCCAGGTTGTTGAACAGGTGTGGCTTGTCGATTACGTCGGGGAGGTGGCCCTCCTCGATCGCGACCACGTCCTCCAGGCCGGAGTTCGCGGCGAGCTTGGTCAGCAGCTGCTGGTGGTAAGGACCGCCCTGACCGGTCTTGTGGTGGGTGATCTTGATGTTCGGATGGAGGTCCTCGTACTCCTTGAGGAGGTCCTCGTAGCCGAACTCGGTGAAGGTGCCGATACTCAGCTCGATCTGCCCCGAACCAGATCCTGAGTCGGCGCCGGAGTCGTCACCACACGCGGTCAGGCCCACCGCGGCGGCAAGGGCGATCGCGCCGGCGAACACCCGTCGTTGGTTGCTTCGCACGTCTGTTGTCCCTTTGCTTTGCGTCCAGAATTCTGGGAGCGCTCCCAGTTGGGGAGTACCGAGTGTGGTCTTGGTTACGGCTAAGTGTCAAGGACTTTCCGGGAGCGCTCCCAGAATCCGTTACACTTCCGTCATGCCGATGGACGAGCGCCCGACGCTGGAGGACGTGGCCGCGTATGCGGGCGTCTCCCGCTCGACCGCGTCACGCGCCCTGAACGACGACGCCTACGTGAGCACCCGTGCGAAGGAGAAGGTGCTGGGTGCTGCGCACGAACTCGGCTACTCCCCCAACCAGGCGGCAAGATCACTGGTGACTCGCAGGACCGGTGCGGTGGCGGTGGTCCTGTCCGAGCCTGAGGCCAACGTACTGGACGACCCGTACTTCGCGTCAGTGATGCACGGCGCGTTCCGCGAACTGTCCGACGCCGGCGTGCAGATGCTGTTGATGTTCGTCGACACCCGCGACGACGTGCCGAGGACGATCAAGTTCCTGGAGGGCGGACACGCGGACGGCGCACTCGTGTTCGCGCCGCACAAGGGCGACCCGTTGCCGACGGCGCTGCGGCTGGCGCGCATCCCCGTGGTGTACGGCGGGCGGCCGGGTACCGGCAAGCGCGGCGCCCACGCGGTCGACTTCGACAACGAGGGCGGCGCCCGCCTGGCGGTGGAACACCTGTACGGCTCGGGACGCCGGTGCATCGGCACCGTCACGGGCATGCTCGACCACCCCGCGGCCGCCGACCGCCTGGCGGGGTGGCAGAAGGCGCTGGAGTCGGCGGGCCTCGACCCGACCGACCTGTCCGAGCCGGGCGACTTCACGATGGCGAGCGGCGAGACGGCGACCGCCAAGCTGCTGGCCCGCTGCCCCGGCCTGGACGCCGTCTTCGCGGCGAGCGACCTGATGGCCGCCGGCGCGATGAAGGCGTTGCGCGCGGCGGGCCGAACCGTCCCGAAGGAAGTGGCGGTCATCGGTTTCGACGACCACCCAACCCTCGCACCCGCGATGGAACCGCCACTGACCTCGATCCACCAGGACCCACGCCAACAAATCCGCGAAATGGTGAAAAAACTACTTTCCCTCCTGAGCGGAGACCCCATCCGCCCAGAAACCACAGTCCTCCCAGTAACCCTGGCAGTCCGCGACTCAACCTGACCCCCCCAACCCCACACCCAAACCCCGCGAGTCCACGGTTCAGAACCCGCGAGTCCACGGTTCAGAACCCGCGAGTCTTCGGTTCACGACCGCTGAGTTGGCGGTTCACGCACCCGGGAGGTGTCCCGAACCACCAACTCGCGGGTCCCGAACCGGGGACTCGCGGGT
>NZ_JBARWZ010000287.1:0-4767 GCF_049647105.1 Actinophytocola sp. | reverse complement strand
GTGCTGCCCGCCGGTCACCGGCGGGCGCATCGGCCCGCGCGAGGCGGGCGGGTGGCGCCGTGGCCGTTGCTGGCCGCCGGTTTCGCCGCCATGGCCGCGTTCGCCGGCATGGAGACGACCGTCGCTTTCCTTGCTGCGGCCCGGTTCGGCGCCGGGCCCGCATTTGTCGGCGTGCTACTCGCCTGCGCGGGCCTGGTGCTGGTGGTCGTGCAGGGTTTCCTCGTGGCGCCCGCCGCACGGCGGTGGGGTGAGACCCGGCTCGCGGTCGGCGGCGCGGTGCTCATGGCGGCCGGGCTGGTCGTGCTGCCGGTCCTCGCCGGGGTGCCGTTCGTGGCCGCAGTGCTCGTCGCCGCCGCCGGGAACGGTGTGGTGACGGCGACGACCGCGAGCCTGCTCGCCGGCGCGGGCCCCCGCGAGGAGACCGGCGCACGCATGGGACAGGGTCAGTCGGCCGCCTCCGCCGCCCGCGCGTCGGGCCCACTCGCGGCCGGCGCGTTGTTCGATGTCGCGATGGCCGCGCCGTACCTGCTCGGCGGTGCGCTGGCGGTCGGAGTCGCGCTCCTGGTCCGCCTCCCCGGAATTCGAAGTGCTGGTATCGACCCAGCTCACCCTCGGACCGTGGATGGTTAGTGGCTGGGTGCCGTCACGGGGGTTGGGGTGGCTGTCCGGCCGAATGACGTGTCGTACCGGCGCAGTTCGGTCAGTGCCAGGGTGCGCTTGTGCACCTCGTCGGGGCCGTCGGCGATCGCCAGCGCCCGCGCCTGGACATACAGGTGGGCGAGCGGGAAGTCCTCTGTCATGCCACCCGCGCCATGGACCTGGATGGCGCGGTCGACCACGCGTTGCAGCATGGCCGGGGCGGCGACCTTGATGGCCGCGATCTCGACGCGGGCCTCGCGGTTGCCGACGGTGTCCATGAGCCAGGCCGCCTTCATGACCAGCAGCCGGGTTCGCTCGATCTCGATGCGGGCCTCCGCGATCCAGTCCTGGATGTTGGCCCGGGCGGCGACCGGCTGCCCGAACGTCACCCGGGACAGTGCCCGGGTGCACATCAGTTCCAGCGCGCGCTCGGCCATGCCGATGATGCGCATGCAGTGGTGGATGCGGCCGGGACCGAGCCGCGCCTGGCCGATCGCGAACCCGTCGCCCTCCTCCGCGAGCAGGTTCGTCACCGGCACGCGCACGTCGGTGAAGGAGATCTCGCAGTGCCCGCCGTGTTCCTGCATGCCGAACACGGGCATGCTGCGGACGACCTCGACGCCCGGGGTGTCGATCGGCACCAGGACCATGCTCTGCTGCCGGTGCGGCGCGGCATCCGGGTCGGTCTTGCCCATCACGATCAGGATGCGGCAGTTCGGGTGCGCCGCGTTGGTGGCCCACCACTTGCGGCCGTTGAGCACGTAGTCATCGCCGTCGCGCACCATGCTCAGCTCGATGTTGGTGGCGTCCGAGCTGGCCACGGCCGGCTCGGTCATCGCGAACGCCGACCGGATCTCCCCCGCCAGCAATGGATCGAGCCATTCCTTCTTGTGCTGGTCGGTGCCGAACTGCGTCAGCACCTCCATGTTGCCGGTGTCCGGTGCCGAGCAGTTGCACGCCTCCGCCGCGAGCATGCCGCGACCGTGGATCTCCGCGAGCGGCGCGTACTCCACATTGGACAGACCGGCGCCGAGCGCGGGGTCCGGGTGGAAGAGGTTCCACAGCCCCCGCCGCCTGGCCTCGGCCTTCAGCTCCTCCATCACGGGCGGCTGGAAGTGCGGGTCACCCGCGGCCCGGATCTGCTCGGCGTAGACGGGCTCGGCGGGCAGGACGCGCTCGTCCATGAACGCGAGCAGCCGGTCCCGGTAGTCCCTGGCGCGATCGGTCGGTGTGAGATCCATGGTGCGGCTCCTTGCGCGACGAGTGGTTCGCAGCATCACCGAACTTGAACTCGACGTCAAGTTTGGTCGCGGAGCCGCCGCTCGATGTCGTCGAGCGCGGCGCGGAGCTGCGCCATGGTCCGGTCGAGTGCCGCGCGGTCGTCTCCTGGCGGGCGGATCCGCAGCGCGTTGACCCACAGCGTGGTCAGCGTCGACACGAGTGCCTCGAAGTCGACGTCTGGCCGCAGGCCGAGCGCGAAGGTCATGTAGGCGTGCCGCGAGACCATGGACGACAACGCGGCGGCGGTCAGCTCGGGGTCCAGCGTTGGGTCGGCCGTCCCCTCCCGCTGGAGCCTGCGGATACCGCGCACGTTGCGTTCCTCGAACGCCCGCGCCCTGGCCAGCCGCAACGCCATGAACCGCTCGTCGATACCCGTCACCTGCTCGAAGACCCGCAGCAGGTCGGCGTTGTCACGGTAGTACCCGAGGTAGGCGCGGGTGGCCTCCTCGATCACCGCGACCGGGTCGGCGTCGCCGAGGCGCGCGTCGTGGATGCCAGGGTGCAGCATCTCGTCCTGGACCTCGTGCCACAGCGCGACGAAGATCTCGTACTTGTCAGTGAAGTGGGTGTAGAAGGAGCCGTTCGCGACCCCCGCCGCCTTGGCGATCGTGGTGGTCGTGGTCGAGAGGTAGCCGTCCCGCGCGAACACCTCCCTGGCCGCGACGAGCAACGCGGCCCTGGTCTGCCTGCCCCGTTTGCTGTGCGGCAGTGCGCGCTCGGTCATGGCTGGGAGTATACGTTGAACTCGACGTCAAGTTCGGGATACCCTGCGGGTATGCCCACTCAGAACCGGCAGGTCCGGCTCGGCGCGCGTCCCGTCGGACTGCCGACCCCGCAGGACTGGCAGCACACCACCGAGGACGTGCCGGAGCCCGGCGACGGCCAGTTCCTCGTGCGGACCGAGTACGTCTCCCTCGACCCGGCGATGCGCGGGTGGATGAACGACGCGCGGTCCTACATCCGGCCGGTGCGGATCGGCGAGATCATGCGGGCGGGTGCGCTCGGCCGCGTCATCGCCTCCAACCACGACGGCTTCGCGGTGGGCGACCACGTCACGGGGACCTTCGGCGTGCAGGAGTACGCGGTGTCCGACGGCCTTGGCGTGATCAGGGCGGATCCGGCGCTGGCGCCGCTGCCCACCTACCTCGGCGTCCTCGGGCTCACCGGCCTGACCGCCTACTTCGGCCTGCTCGACGTCGGCAAGCCGCGCGAGGGTGACACCGTGGTGGTCTCCGGTGCGGCAGGCGCGGTGGGCAGCGTGGTGGGCCAGATCGCGAAGCATGTCGGCGCCCGGGTAATCGGGATCGCGGGCGGGCCGGAGAAGTGCGGGCTGCTGACCGAGGAGTTCGGCTTCGACGCGGCCATCGACTACCGGTCCGACGACGTGCGGGCCGCGCTCCGCGAGCACGCGCCCGACGGCGTGGACGTCTACTTCGACAACGTGGGCGGGGACATCCTCGACCACGTGCTGGCCCGGCTGCGGCTGGGTGCGCGGGTGGTGCTGTGCGGCGCCATCTCCCAGTACAACGCGACGGAGCGCCCCTCGGGGCCCGCGAACTACCTGTCGCTGCTGGTGAACCGCGCGTCGATGACCGGGATGCTGGTGTTCGACTACGAGGAGCGGTACCCAGAAGGCGTGTCCCAACTCGCCGAGTGGCTCGCGGCAGGCGTCGTGACCGCCCGCGAACACGTCGTGGACGGCACGATCGACGAGTTTCCCGAGGTGCTCCTGAAGCTGTTCGCCGGGGAGAACACCGGCAAGCTGCTGCTGCGGATCGCGGACCGGTGAGCACCATGGTGAGCCGGGTGAGGCGCACGTAGTTCGTACTACTTCAGCCGGTTGACGTCGGGCCCCGGATCGTTGACGATTGGCGAGCGCACTTACCTACTCGTGAGTAGTGTGCGGCCCGCCGTCATCGATGCCGGAAGAGGAACAATGCCTCGTCGTCTACTCGCCGCCACGACCGCGGCGGTCGCCGCGCTGAGTCTCGTCACCACCTCGTCGGCCGCGCAGGCCGACACCGCTCCGCTGAACTACGTCGCGCTCGGCGACTCCTACAGCGCCGCCTCCGGGGTGCTGCCCCCCGATCCCTCCGCGCCGCTGCTGTGCCTGCGGTCCACCCGCAACTACCCGCACGTGCTCGCGACCACGACCGGCGCGGACCTGACCGACGTGACGTGCGGCGCCGCCGAGACCAAGCACTTCACGACCGCTCAGTACCCGGGCGTGGCGCCACAGGTCGACGCGCTCGGCGCGGACACCGACCTGGTCACGTTGACGATCGGCGGCAACGACAGCGGCGTGTTCATCGGCGCCATCCTGTCCTGCGGCGCGGCAGGCCTCCTCACGCTCGGCCGTGGCAGCCCGTGCAAGAACACGTTCGGGTCGAAGTTCGAGGACACCGTGCGCGACACGACGTACCCGGCGCTGGTGGCGGGCCTGCGGGCGGTGCGGGCGAAGGCGCCGAACGCGCAGGTGGGTGTCCTCGGCTACCCGTGGATCCTCCCCGCGACCGGCGGCTGCTTCGACAAGATGCCGATCGCCACCGGCGACGTGCCCTACCTGCGCTCGCTGCAGGCCACGCTCAACGACGCCATCTCGCGGGCCGCGGCGGAGACCGGCGCGACCTATGTGGACATGGGTGCCGCGTCCGAGGGGCGCGACGCGTGCCAGCGGCTCGGCGTGCGCTGGATCGAGCCGGTGCTGCACACCACCAACCCGGTGGTCGTGCACCCGAACGCGCTCGGCGAGGCCGCCATGGCCGCGCAGGCGATCTCGGTGCTCGGCCTGGGCTGAGCACCGAGCACGGAACACTGGTCTGCGGCGGACCGGCAGCACGGCTGCCG
>NZ_JBARWZ010000286.1:0-69505 GCF_049647105.1 Actinophytocola sp. | reverse complement strand
GCGCGGTTGTACCCGGCCGGTCACGACGCGGGGGCGAGCCCCTTCAGCACGTCGAGGACGTCGGCAGGCAGGGGCATCCCGGCGATCTCGTCGGCGAGGACGCGGGCCCCGGTGGCGTAGACCGGGTCTCCCAGCAGCTCGCGGGCGGCTCGCGTGACGGCGTCCGGGGTGTCCTCTCCCGGCGGCAGGGCGATCGCGACGTCCTTTGTGGCCAGCAGATCGGCCCACTCGATGAACCGGCTCTCCTGCGGGATGATCAGCTGCGGGACGCCGGCGTGCATCGCCGTCAGCGCGGTCATCGTGCCGGAGTGGTGCACGATCAGGTCGCAGGTGGGCAGCACGACGTCCAGCGGAAGCCAGCCCGCGGCGACGACACCGTCCTCGTCGCGCAGCATGGCGCCGACCGCGTCCGGGGCCGCGATGACCAACTCGACGTCCAGCTCCGCGAGCGAGGCCACCATGTCACGCAGCAGGCCGATGCCGTGCATGGGCGTGGCCAGGCTGCCTGCCGTGAGCAGCACCCGGCGGCGCTCGCCAGGAGCGACAAGTCCCGGCTCGAGGGGCCGCTGCTCGTTGGTGGGCGTCCATCGCATGGGCTGCACGGGTGCGCCATCGGGCCGGATGCTCGCCGGGAAGATGTCGATGGCCAGATCGAAGCCGGGGACCCGGTCCAGGCCCAGCTCGCTCAGCTCGGGCCGCAGTTCGTCGTCGACGCCGACGTGCGTGCCCTCCCGGTCGGCTGGGGTCCCGGTCAGGAGGTGCCGCACACTGGGCAGCCCGAAGTGGGCGCCGAGGATCGGCCCCGCGTAGGCGTGCGGCCCGCAGACGAGCACGTCCGGCCGCCAGCCGGCGATCAGGGACCGCAGCGTGGGCAGGGTCGCCGCGGCCAGCCTGCCGAACATGTGGCCGACGAAGACCGGCAGTTCCGCGCCGTCGCCGGGAATCCGCAGCGGACTGCCGGTGCGGTCCGTGGTCATCAGCTGCGTCAGCGACAACTGGCTCGTCGTCACGGCGGGCACGCCGATGCTCACCGCCGCGGCGGTGGCCTCCTCGGTGCCGGCGACGATCACGCTGTGACCGCATCCCCGCGCGGCGATCGCCAGGGGAGCGAGACCGAATACGTTCGATTTCGCCGGGCCGGCAATAAACAGAATTTTCACGAATCCTCCGCTCGGATCAAGTCAATGTAGCGACGTGTACGGTGTGCGCACCATGCTCCGACGGTCGGTGTCCGATCAGTTCGAGTGATTCGACTAGTCTTCGTTGCAGTCTCTCCTTGGACGCCATATCACTACCTTCCGTGCATCTATCTTGGTTCTGTATGTCGATAAGGCCGATCCGCTCTTCCAGGGATGTGGTCACGGACTCGCGCCGGTCGCTGGGAGCCGAAAATGGAACGGGCAATGCTGAGTGACATCGCGTATTCGGGTGCGTCGGATCTTCGGGCACCGGTCTCGCCGGAGGGCGAGACCATGGTGGACCTGCTTACCGGGTTCACCGCCGAGATCCGGGCCAAGGCCCACGCGAACGACCAGAACGCAACCTTCCCTGAGGACACCTTCTCGGGGTTCGCCAAGGTCGGCCTGATGGGCGCGACCGTGCCCGCCGAACTTGGCGGTCTCGGTGTCGACCAGCTGTACGACCTGGCGGTGGGGCTGCGCGTCCTGGCCGAGGCCGACGCCTCGACGGCCCTGGCCATGCACGTGCAGTTGAGTCGTGCGCTGACACTGACCTACGAGTGGCGCCACGGCTCCCCGGCCGCGTCCGCGCTGGCCGAGCGGTTGCTGCGGGGGATGGCCGCTGGCGAGGCAGCGGTCTGCACCGGGCTGAAGGACGCCCCCGGCGTGGTCACCACGCTGGCCAGGGACGATTCGGGTGACTGGCGGCTGTCGGGCCGCAAGACGCTGGTCAGCATGGCGCCGATCGGCACGCACTTCTTCGTGCACGCGCTCGGACCCGACGGCGACGACGGCGCACGCAAGCTCGTCGTGCCCCTCGTTGGCCGGGACACCCCCGGGCTGACCGTGCTGCCGGACTGGGACGGTCTCGGCATGCGGGCCTCCGGCACGCTGGAAGTCGACTTCGACAACTGCCTGGTACCGGCGAACGACGTGCTCGACAGAAGCCGGGTGGGTGCGCGCCGGGACGCGGTGCTGGCCGGGCAGACCGTCAGCTCGATCACCATGCTGGGCATCTACGCCGGCGTCGCCCAGGCGGCCAGGGACATCGCGGTCGAGCACTGCGCCAGGCGCGGCAAGGACATCGCATCGGGCCTGCGCTCACTCGTCGCCGAGACCGACGCCCGGCTGTACGCGCTGCGCGCGGCCACCGGTGCCGCGCTGCTCAACGCCGACATGCTCAACGACGACTACACGATGGACCCCGACGAGCGCGGACGACGGATGATGACGCCGTTCCAGTGGGCGAAGATGACCGTCAACGACCTGACCGTGCGGGTCGTCACCGACAGCATGTCGATGGTCGGCGGCCAGGCGTACTCGGCCGGACACCCGCTGGCGCGCCTCTACCGCGACGTCCGGGCAGGCGGGTTCATGCAGCCATACAACTACGCCGACGCCGTCGACTTCCTCAGCGGCCAGGCACTGCGCCTCGATCGGGACAACGACTACATGAGTGTCCGGGCCGTCCGCTCCCAGACCCAGGGTGCTGTTCGAGACCCCCTCGTTGAACAAGGCAACCAGTCCTAGGAAGGGCGAACATGGCTATTCGGGTGTGGGACTACCTACCGGAGTACCAGGAGGAGCGGGCCGACCTGCTCGACGCGATCGAGAAGGTCTTCCAGTCCGGCAACCTCGTGCTCGGCGAGAGCGTCGACGGCTTCGAGGAAGAATTCGCCGCATATCACGGCATGTCCCACTGCGTCGGGGTGGACAACGGCACCAACGCGATCAAGCTGGCCCTGCAGGCGATGGGCGTCGGGCCGGGTGACGAGGTGATCACCGTGTCCAACACGGCGGCGCCGACGGTGCTGGCCATCGACGCGGTCGGCGCCACCGCCAACTTCGTCGACGTGCGTGCGGACGACTGCCTCATGAACGTCGACCTGGTGGCCGAGGCGATCACTCCGAGGACCAAGGCGGTCCTGCCCGTGCACCTCTACGGGCAGGCCGTGGACATGACGGCACTGACGCGGCTCGCCGCCGAGCACGGCCTGCTCGTGCTGGAGGACTGCGCCCAGGCGCACGGCGCCCGGCAGCACGGCAGGCTCGTCGGCACGATGGGCGATGCCGCAGCCTTCTCCTTCTACCCGACCAAGGTGCTGGGCGCGTACGGCGACGGCGGCGCGGTGATCACCGCCGACGAGGCCATCGACAGCAGCCTTCGGCGGCTGCGCTACTACGGCATGGAGAAGGTCTACTACGTCGTCCAGACGCCAGGGCACAACTGCAGGCTCGACGCGGTGCAGGCGGAGATCCTGCGGCGCAAGCTCACCCGGCTCGACGCCTACATCGAGGGCAGGCGTGCGGTGGCCCGCCGCTACGAGGAAGGGCTCGGCGACATCCTCGATGCCACCGGCCTTTCCCTGCCGTCGGTGACCCCCGGGAACGAACACGTCTACTACCTCTACGTCGTGCGCCACCCGCAGCGCGACACCATCATCGAACGGCTAAGGGCCCACGGCATCACGCTGACCATCAGCTATCCATGGCCCGTGCACACGATGACCGGGTTCACCCGCCTCGGCTACGCCGACGGCTCGCTCCCGGTGACCGAACGGCTGGCCGGGGAGATCTTCTCCCTGCCCATGTACCCGTCGATGCCGAAGGACCGCCAGGACAAGGTGATCGGCGCGCTGCGTGAAGTCCTGGAAACCCTCTAGTGCCCCGCTGCGCCGGAAACGAGGAGTTGTCATGACCGACGAGGCAAGGCCATCGGGTGCCTGCCAGGTGTGCGACGGCCGGACCACCGGGTTCCTCGACCTGGGCCGCCAACCGCTCTCCGACCGCTTCCTGACCGAGGCGGACCTGTCGACGGAGTTCTTCTTCCACCTCGCGGTCGGGGTGTGCGAGACCTGCACGATGGTGCAGCTCATGGAGGCCGTCCCGCGCGAGCAGATGTTCCACGAGGACTATCCGTACTACTCCTCCGGCTCGGAGACGATGCGCAAGCACTTCGCGGACACCGCGCGCGGCTTCCTGGAGGCCGAACTGTCCGGCCCTGACTCGTTCTTCGTCGAGATCGGCTCCAATGACGGGGTGCTGCTGGCGACCGTGCACGAGGCAGGCGTACGGCACCTGGGGTTCGAGCCGTCCGGCAAGGTCGCCGCGGCGGCGAGGGACCGAGGGCTGCGGGTGCGTGGCGACTTCTTCGAAGAAGCGACCGCGATCGAGGTTCGCGCGTCCGACGGCCCGGCCGACGTCATCTACGCGGCCAACACCATCTGCCACATCCCGTACCTGCGGTCGATCTTCCTCGGGGTGGATGAGCTGTTGGCACCGGAGGGCATCTTCGTCTTCGAGGACCCCTACCTCGGTGACATCCTGGACAAGACCTCGTTCGACCAGATCTACGACGAGCACTTCTACTTCTTCAGTGCCCGCTCGGTGGCGGCGATGGCCGCGCGCTTCGGCTTCGAGCTGGTCGACGTCGAGCGACTTCCGGTGCACGGCGGCGAGGTCCGGTACACCATCGCCCGCGCCGGCGTCCGGCGGCCAACCGCCGCCGTGGCCGAGCTGATCGCCGAGGAGGACGCGGCCGGGGTCGCCGGTCTCGAGCGGCTCGAGCACTTCGCGACCAAGGTCAACGGCATCCGCACGGATCTGCTTGCCCTGCTGGAACAGCTGAAGGCCGATGGGAAGCGGGTCGTCGCGTACGGGGCGACCGCCAAGAGCGCGACACTGGCCAACTTCTGCGGCATCGGACCGGACCTCGTGTCGTGGGTGTGCGATACCACGCCGGCCAAACAAGGCAGGCTGACCCCGGGAACCCACCTCCCGGTCCGGCCCGCGTCGGAGTTCTCCTCGGAGTCAGCGGACTACGCGTTGCTGTTCGCGTGGAACCACGCGGAGGAGATCATGGCCAAGGAACAGGAGTTCCGCAAAGCGGGCGGCCGGTGGATCCTGTACGTACCCGACGTCCACCTGAAGTGACCGGCTGACATGGAGACGCGTGAGCTGGCGGTCACGGGTGCGTTCGCGTTCACCCCCGACGCCTTTCCCGACGACCGCGGCGTGTTCTTGTCCCCTTACCTGGACTCGGTGTTCGTCGAGGCCGTCGGACACCCACTGTTCCCGGTCGAGCAGATCAGCTACAGCGTTTCCCGGCGGGGCGTGATACGCGGAGTGCACTACAGCGCGACCCCGCCGGGCTCGGCGAAGCTCGTCCACTGCCCGCACGGCCGCGTGCTCGACATGGTCGTGGACGTGCGGGTGGGGTCGCCGACGTTCGGCCGCCACGACACCGTCGTGCTCGACGACCGGGACCGCCGCGCGGTCTACTTCCCGATCGGGGTCGGGCATCTGTTCGTCGCACTGGACGAGGACAGCATCGTGTCCTACACGCTCTCACGGGAGTACGTGCCGACCGGTGAGCTCGCGCTCTCACCGTTCGACCCGGTCCTGGGACTGCCCATTCCGGACGGGATCGAACTCGTCCAGTCCGAACGCGACCGCACGGCCCCGACCCTCGACGAGGCGCGGGCCGCCGGTCTGCTCCCCGAGTTCCGCACGTGCGTGGAGATCGAGGCGAGCTTCCTGCGGTGAGTCACGGCCGGGCGGCCGTTGCCATCACCATCCTGGCGAGCGCCTCGCGCTGCGGGGTGCGCGGCCGCCAGCCGGTGGCCGCGCGAAACGCGGACGAGTCGACCGCGACGCTCTCGAAGTCCGTCCGCTGGGCGTGTGCCGGCGGTGGCACCGAGCACACCGGGACCCGAGGGCGCCCGGTGTGCTCGGCGACGAGCTCGGCGATGGCGGTGAAGACGTCGCCGATCCGGTCGCTGCGGTCGTTGCCCAGAAGCCAGTGCCTGCCCGCCAGCGCGTCGGCATGGTCGAGCGCGGCCACGAACGCCGCGGCCACGTCCTCGACGTCGAGCAGCTCTCGCCGGACCGAGCCGTCGTGCCACATGGTGAGTGCCTCGCCCGCGAGCGCACGGCGCGTCATCGCGGCCAGTACGCCCCGGTCGCGGTCCGTCGGGAGCCCGAACACGGTGGGCAGCCGCAGCGAGACGCCGAGGACGACGCGATCGGCGGACGCGGCCTTGAGCAGGCCCTCCGCCGCCAGCTTCTGGCGGTCGTAGTCCGTCATCGGACGGTCGGGCTCGGTGCCGTCGATCGGTGTCCTCGGTGGCGGACCCACCTGGGTGACCGAGCCCGCGAACACGACCACGGGAGGCCGCTCGACCGCCTGCCCGCGCAGGCAGTCGAGGAGGTCGCGCATCACCCCGACACTCGCGGACTCGTGCTCCCGGTTGCCCGCGCCACGCCAGCCAGCGCCGTCGAGCACCAGGTGGATGACCGCGTCCGCACCGGCCACGACCTCGGCGAGGTTCGCGGCGACGGTGAGGTCGGCGGTGTGCACCTCGTAGTCGGCCAGCGCGTTCTCCGGCACGAGTGCGGGCCCCCTGGCGACGGCACGGACGGTGACCGGGCGAGGTGCCAGCGCCGCCATGACCGCCGTGCCGATGAAGCCCGACGCGCCGAGCACCGCGATCACCGGGCGGCGGCTCACGCGGGCCGGTCCTCGCGGCGGTAGAGAGCCTGCCAGTAGAACGTCCACGGCACGGCCCGTCCTTCTGCGACGCAGTGCCAGTCCCGCGCGGGCCGGTAGGCGGTGACGAAGTCGCCGGAGCGCGCCCGCACCGCGCGGCTGTTGTGGATGTCGATGATGTCGCGGAGCAGCCCGGTCGCCATCGCCATGGCGACGACCTCGTCACCCTGGCAGTGCCCGTCCAGGCTCTTGTCGAGGTACTTGCCGACCGGATTGTTGACATACAGGTAGCGGCACCGCGTGGCGATGTGCTCGAGATAGGCCAGCACCGTTTCCGGGGGCATCTCCGCGAAGGAGTCGATGTTGACGCAGAGGTCGAATTCCCGGGACTCGAACAGCGTTTCGACGTCGTTCACCGAATGGAAGCCGATCCTGGCGAACTGCTCGTCGTCCAGCACCTCCCGCAAGTAGGCGCGGGACAGTGGCAGGGTGCTCTCCAGATCAACGATGTCGTAGGACGCGATGTCGTGGTTGGACATCATGGCGTGGCAGGTGCGGCCGTAGCCGGCGCCGATCTCCAGCACGGCCATCCCGTCGAGGTCCGCGCCGCCGGCCATGAACTCGAGCTCGTGCACCGCCATCAGGTAGTCCACGCAGACGAGCTCGCCGTCGTAGATGACACTGATCGGCGCGCCGACGTGCCGGTTGCGAATGCGGCGCATACGCGCCCAGTTCTCCGGGCCGAGCGCGGCGGCCAAAGTATGCACCAGCGTCTTCAGGTAGCGCAGACCGTTGCTCCTGGGATCCCAGAGCGCCAGTTTGAAGTTCAGGCCCGATGACTTGAACGTCGACAGATCGGTGACCGCCGCCTCGGTCACCACCGTATTGATGTTATGTTCCCACAACTGGCTCTGGCCGTACTTGCGGTCCATTGACATTCCTCGCCTGTTTCTTGGGAACGATAGCAATCCTGGCAGAGTCCGGACCAGCGTGGGCGGACCGCACTAGCGGTCCCACTAGACCTTTCCTGGAAACGTTGAATGCCATTTTCGATCCGCCGTATGGTGAGGTTCGAAATTCGGATCGGCTTGTCGATGATGGGAGCCCAATGGTCAGCACAGTCCTGGTCATCGGCGGGGGACCCGCCGGATCGACCGCGGCGACCCTGCTCGCGCGTGCGGGTCTGTCGGTGACGTTGCTGGAGAAGGAGACCTTCCCGCGCTACCACATCGGTGAGTCGATCGCGTCGTCGTGCCGGACGATCGTGGACTTCATCGGCGCGCTCGACGAGGTCGACGCCCGCGGCTACACCGAGAAGAACGGTGTGCTGATGCGGTGGGGCAAGGAGGACTGGGCCATCGACTGGTCCGTGATCTTCGGCCCCGGCGTGCGCTCGTGGCAGGTCGACCGCGACGACTTCGACCACGTGCTGCTGAACAACGCCGCCAAGCAGGGTGCCAGCGTCATCGAGGGCGCCGAGGTGAAGCGGGTGGTCTTCGACGGCGACCGCGCCGTGGCCGCGGAGTGGGTCGAGCCGCACACCGGCGAGCGGCGCACGAGCGAGTTCGACTTCGTCGTCGACGCCTCCGGCCGGGCCGGGCTGATCCCCGCGCGGCACTTCAAGTGCAGGCAGGCGAACGATACCTTCAAGAACGTCGCGATCTGGGGCTACTGGGATGGCGGGTCGCTGCTGCCCGGTTCGCCGAAGGGCGGCATCAACGTCATCTCGTCGCCGGACGGCTGGTACTGGGTGATCCCGTTGCGCGACAACCGGTACAGCGTCGGGTTCGTCTGCCACCAGAAGCGGTTCCTCGAGCGCCGCTCCGAGCACGAGTCCCTCGAGGCGATGCTCGCCGCGCTGGTGGAGGAGTCGCCGTCGGTCCGCGACCTGGTCGCGAACGGGACCTACCAGCCGGGCGTCCGGGTCGAGCAGGACTTCTCCTACGTCGCCGACAGCTTCTGCGGCCCCGGCTACTTCGCCGCGGGCGACAGCGCGTGCTTCCTTGATCCGCTGCTGTCCACCGGCGTGCACCTCGCGCTCTACAGCGGACTGCTGTCCGCGGCGTCCATCCTGGCCATCGTCAATGGCGACGTCGACGAGGAGCAGGCAAGCGGGTTCTACGAGACGCTCTACCGCAACGCCTTCGAGCGGCTGTTCACCCTGGTCGCGGCCGTCTACCAGCAGCAGGCGGGCAAGGACAATTACTTCGCCCTCGCCGACCGGCTGGTCAACGACCAGCCCGATGGCGGGTACGAGAAGGTGGACGGCACCAGGGCCTTCGCCCAGCTGATCGCCGGGCTCGCCGACATGGACGACGCGATGGTCGGTCGCACGGCCAGCCCGGAGATGCCAGAGGCCGACGCGGACAACTCCGTCGGAGCGCTGTTCCTCGCCGCGGAGCAGGCCCGCAGGATGGCCGAGGCGGGTACCCCCAAGGCCCCGGTCAGCGAATCGCTGAACAAGCTCGACGGGCACGACCTGTTCGACCCGAAGACCGGCCTGTACCTGATGACCAGCCCTCGGCTCGGCATCGGCCGGAGCAGGCCGGTCGCGTCCTGACCGTGACCAGGACCTGTGCCACGTCCGTGCCCATTGCCGTCTCCGAGGAGGTGTCACCGTGCCCGAGCAGGAGGTGATCGACCCCCTTGAGCGCAACGACGAGTACGACCGGCAGACGGTCCAGATCATCGAACGGACCTGCACCGCGACCTCCGCGAGCCTCGACCTCGGCGCGGGCGTCGGCGAGATCACTCAGCACCTGGTGCGGGTGGCGCCCGACGGGCGGCACTTCGCGGTCGAACCGTTGCCGTACCTGGCCGACGAGCTGGCGGGCAGGTTGCCGTCGGTCACGTTGGTCAGGGCCGCGGCCGCCGACACCGAGGGCAGGCACAGCTTCGTGCACGTCGCCTCCAACCCGGGCTACAGCGGTCTGCACCAACGTCCCTACGACCGGCCCGCGGAGGAGCTGCGCGAGATGACGGTCGACACCGTGCGCGTGGACGACGTCGTGCCGCCAGAGGTGCATCTCGACCTCGTCAAGATCGACGTCGAGGGCGGCGAGGTGCTGGCTTTGCGAGGTGCGCGCCGCACCCTGCGCCGGAGCAGGCCGGTGATCGTGTTCGAGCACGGTGGCGACCACGTCATGCGCGAGTACGGCACGACAACCGATGATCTCTGGTCGCTGCTGGTCGGTGAGTTGGGATACCGGGTGTTCACACTGCGGGCGTGGCTGGCCGGTGCGGCCGCGATGGATCGCGCCTCGTTCGCCGAGGCGCTGACACGGGACTGGAACTTCGTCGCGGACTGCGCCGGATCCGCTCCCACCTCCACCACCGCCGAGTAGAAGGGTTTCAGGGTGATGACTGTCGCGGACGTGCGCTCCGGCAGCCGGGTTCCCGAGTGCGACATCCGGCGGACCGGGTTGCTGCCCGAGCACGTCACCGCGTTCCGCAGGCAGGGAGTGCTGGCGGTGCGCGGGCTGCTCACCCAGGAGGAACTGGCGGACGTGCGGGAGGCCGGGAAGACGCTGATCGACCAGGCGTGGTCGACGCGGTCGATGGACGACATCGTCTGGACCCTGGAGTCCCACCTGCCGGACGCCGCGCCGACCAGGATCGAGTACGTGGTGGACAAGTCCCGGCCGATCGCGTTGCTGGCCGGCCACCCGTTGCTGCTGCGGATCATGGAACAGCTCGTCGGGCCCAACCTCATCCCGACCTGGGACAGCATGGTCTTCAAGACCACGGCCGGGGCACCTCGGCTGGCGTGGCACCGGGACGCCGGACTGTACGACAACGCGGTCGGCGTCACCGGCATGGGCCGGATCATCGACGCGGGGATCTACCTCGACCCCGCGCCGGAGGACAACTGCGTCTGGTGCATCCCGGAGTCCAACTACTGGAGCGACGAGCGGTTCACGACGACGGCGGACCGGCTCAACGTCAGCGAATGGGACACCACCGGCGCGGTACCCGCCGTCATGGCGCCGGGGGACGTACTGCTGCACAACATCCTTACCCTGCACGGCGCCCCGGCGGTGGTCGGCAAACAGCGTCGCGTCATCTACTTCGAGTACCGGCCCGGCGAGGTGGAGTGGCAGTTGGGGCCGCACACCGAGGACTACGTCGGTCTCAAGCAGCAGGTGCTGCGCTCCTGCGTGGGGATGCGTGCCGCCGATCCACGATTCAGCGACGAGGAACCGTTCGACTACCGCCCCGCGGAGTCGCTCCAGCGCTGGGGGGACCAGCCGGAGATCGACACGTTCCGGGTGCCACACGAGGAGAACTGGCGATGGTGAGCCCGAGATGACCACCGAGGATGACGGCCACGGCGCGACGGACAAGACCCTGTGCGTGCTGCCATGGATTCATCTCTGCGCCTCCATCGACGGCGTCTACGGCCGTTGCTGTGTCGATGGCGCGATGTATCACAACGAGCTGTACGACCAGAAGGACGAGCCCGAGTTCACCCTGAACGACGACGCGATCGGTTGCTCGCCAGGCTCGCGGTACGCCAAGGACAACCCGGGCCGGGTGCTGGGCCTGGAGGAGGCGTTCAACAGTCCCAACATGAAACGAACCCGGCTGGCGATGCTGCGCGGCGAGCGTGTCGACGCGTGCAGCTACTGCTACTTCCGGGAGGACCACGGCGCCCAGTCCTACCGCCAGAGCATCAACCGCCGGTTCCAGCACGAGTTCGACCTCGACGCGCTCGCCGCCCGCACCGAGGAGGACGGCACCGTCGAGGAGTTCCCGTACTTCCTCGACATCCGGTTCGGCAACACGTGCAACCTGCGGTGCGTCATGTGCACGTACCCGGTGAGCTCGTCGTGGGGCGCCAAGCAGCGGCCGTCGTGGTCCTCCGCGGTGATCGACCCGTACCGCGACGACGAGGAACTGTGGCGGACACTGCGGGAGAACGCGCACCTGATCCGCAGGCTGTACTTCGCGGGTGGCGAGCCCTTCATGCAGCCGGGCCATTTCGCGTTGCTCGAACTCCTCGTGGAAACCGGCAACGCTGGCAACGTCGACGTGGTCTACAACTCCAACCTCACGGTGTCCGCCGAGCGGGCGATCAAGTCGTTCCCGCATTTCAAGAGCGTCGGCATCGGTGCGTCCTGTGACGGCGTCGGCGAGGTGTTCGAGCGGATCAGGGTCGGCGGGAAGTGGGAGACGTTCCTGAGCAACGTGCGCAGGCTCAGGACCGAGGTGGAGCTGTGGCTCCAGGTGTCGCCGCAGCGGGACAACCTGTGGGACCTGCGAAACCTGCTCGAGTTCGCGCGTACCGAGGAACTGGACATCGACCTCGCCAACGTCGTGCAGTGGCCCGCGGAGATGTCGGTGGCCAACCTCCCGGAGGAGGAGAAGGTTCGCGGCACCGAGGAGCTGACCGAGCTCATCGCCTGGTGTGCCGAGCTGGGCTGGGACAAACCCGCGGCACACCTCACTTCCCTGCGTTCGTTCATGACCTCGCTGGACCCGCTCAACCTGGTCGAAGAAAGCACGTGATGAACGGCGGGGTCCGCCGGAACGCGGGCCAGGCGCCTGCGTGATCAGCGGTTCGACGGAGCGCGGTGCCCGCGGCCGTCCGGTGGTCTTCCCCGTGCCGGCACGCCGGACCAGAGGGGGACCGTTACAGAGGAGCGTCGATGCGCGAGTGCCCTGCCGCGGTCATCGGAGCCACCGGCTTCATCGGTTCCCGGCTCATGCCAGCACTCACCGGGGCAGGCCATCCGGTGGCGTGGTTCAACAGCGCACGTCCGCCCGTGGCGCACGGCCGGGCCGCACCTGGCCTGTGCGAGGCCGAAACCGTCTTCTTCCTCGCCGCGCGGCTGAACCCGCTGCTCGCCGAACGTCAGCCGGATCAGGTCGTCGCCGAGCGGCGGTTGCTCAACACGGTGCTGGCGGAGCTGGCCCGTTGCGGCCGCCGCCCGGTGTTCGTCCTGGCCAGTTCCGGCGGCACCGTTTACGGGCTCGACGCCGCGCCGCCGTTCGCCGAGTCGGCGCCCACCGGGCCGACGTCGGCCTACGGGCGCGCGAAGCTCCAGCTCGAGCGTGACCTCCTCGGCCACGCCGACGCCGTGCAGCCCGTCGTCATGCGGTTGAGCAACGTCTACGGCCCCAGCCAGCAACCGGAACCCGGCTACGGCGTACTGGCCCACTGGCTGACGGCCGCGGTCAGGAACGAGCCCATCCAGCTCTTCGGAGATCCCCGGGTGGTGCGGGACTACGTCTACGTGGACGATGTCGCCTCGGTTCTCGAAGCGGTGCACCGCAGGGTCGCGGCAGGAACCGCCGACGGGATTCCCGACGTCGCGAACGTCGGCTCCGGGGTGCCAACGTCCCTGGCCGAGCTGCTGGACACCGTCGCCGCCGTGGTCGGCCGCGAACTGGTGGTCACCCGGGAGGGTGGCAGGCAGTTCGACCAGCGGGGGAACTACCTGGACTCCTCATTGGCCCACGCGACGCTGGACTGGCGGGCGACGACCACGCTGACCGACGGGGTCCGCCAGTGCTGGGACCACATACTGGCCAGGCACGTGAACCCGACCCGGGTGTGACCGCGTGGACGCGGGCGCCGGACCGGCGCCTCAGCGCGAGGTGGACGCCTTCTCCTTTGCGGTCCGTGCCCGCCTGCGCCCGCGCAGCAGCAATTCGTGGATGACACCCGCGGCGGTGGCGCCGCCGTAGAGACAGGCCAGGACCGGCGCGAAGCGTGACTCCGGCGCGGTGCGATGGCGGTTCCACTCCTTGCGGAACCCGGCGACCGGCTGGCGGCGACGGGCTTCCGACCGCCCCTGCCAGTAGGCCCTGCGCAGCAGGTAACGCGCCGTCAGGCGGTCCGGGTCCACGTCATGGATCACCGAGCGGTCGGTCAGGAACACCTCCTGTGCGCCGCTCTCCCGCATCAGCCTGACGAAGGTGGTGTCCTCTCCGGACTGGAGGTTCTTGCCGGTGCGGCTGAGCTTCAGGTCGAAGCGCACCCCGTGCGCGTGGGCGTAGGCGGTGTCCACGCCCATGCAGCCTCCCCAGATCCTGGCCTCGCCCCGTTCGCGGTGCCAGCCGATCAGGTGGAACTGACCCGAGGTGACGTACCAGGGCGGCCCGCCAGGCAGCGGCGGCGGCCGGAGCCGCGCACCGACGACGTGCGCGCCGCCTCGGAAACTGTCCCGGACCGCCGTGACCGTGGCCGCCGTCAGCCGCACGTCGTCGTCGACGAACAGGACGTGATGGCCAGGCCAACGTTCGAGCACAGCGTTCCTGGACGCCGAAAGTCCGTTGGTGGCACCGAGAATGTGCATCGTCCCGCCCGCAGCGCGCACCTCGGCGGCCACGTCCTCTGCCTCGGCGCTCGTTGGCTTGTCCAACAGGACGAAGTAGACCTCGTCCGCCAGCTGCGCCAGGTTGTGTCTCAGGTGCTTGCGCACGTTCTCGACGCGGAAGGCGCAGATCGCCAGGACCATCGGATGGTCGCAAGGACGACTTCCCACGTCGGGTGTCGAGCGGTTCGCCACGATGAGCTGGGCTCCTTTCGTTGCCCTCGGGGAGCAGGGCACCCCCACCCACTGGTTATATCCCGAACCCGCCCGGAGGCACCCCACCCCGCACGAAAGACTAGCGATCCCACCAACCGTGCGGCCGCGAAGAACTAGCGGAATGCCATATATATCCGCGAATCAGCCAGTCGTGGTGGTGCGCGAAGTACCATGACCTGGTGCCGAAACACGGGAGGCGACGGTAAAGCATGAAGATCGAGGTGTTCCAACCTTCCTGCAATCTCGACACGGTTCGTGACGGGCGGGGTGGCATCTTCACCTGGGTGCCACCGGATCCACTGCTCGAGTTCAACCTGATCTACATGGACCCCGGCAAGGTCCGCGGGCTGCACTACCACCCGCATTTCGTGGAGTACCTGCTCTTCGTCGACGGCCAGGGGGTGCTGGTCACCAAGGACGACCCGGACGATCCCAACTGTCCCGAGGAGTTCGTGCACGTCTCGAAGGGGATCTGCACCCGTACCCCGATCGGCGTGATGCACGCGGTCTACTCCATCACCCCGCTGTCCTTCGTCGCCATGCTGACCAAGCCTTGGGACGAATGCGATCCTCCGATCGTGCAGGTCGAACCGCTGCCGCACACGCTGAAGACCTGAGCGGTTTCCCGGCCGTCCAACGTGATCGGCCCCGGCACGACTCGTGCCGGGGCCGATCACGTTGTTCATGACCAGGTGCGGCCCGCGATCACCTCGTGGTACAGCGCCTCCACCTGCTTGGCCACGACGACGTGGTCCCACCGTTCGAGCGCCGCGGCCCGGACCTGGCCCGGTGACGGCAGCTCGGCCACCGCGGCACGCGCCTGCTCTGGGGTGAACGACGAGCCCTCCGGCACGACCACCCCGACCGGCGGCACGATCTCCGCAAGGCAGCCGTTGGGCGTGCCGATGATCGGCGTGCCGCACGCGGCGGCCTCGGACACGACGGTCGAGCCCGGCTCGCACCACACGACACCCCATGGCCCCATCGTGCTCTGCGACAGCACCATGATCGCGGTCGCGCCGGCGAGCAGGTCGAGCCTGCGCTCGCCGCCCACCTCGCCGACGAGCTCGATGGCGTCGCCGAAGTCGCGCTCGATCCGCGCCAGGTAGTCCGGCTCCCAGGAGGGACCGGCCACCACGAGGCGGCGTCCTGCGGCGTGCGCGAAGGCGGCGGCCTCGTACGCGCCCTTGAACTCGGAGATGCGGGCCAGGTAGAGGAGATAGTCGTCCTTGTCGGCCCGGAACTCATAGCGCGCCTCGTTGACCGAGATGCGCACCACCGGCGCGGAGTCGTTCCCGGCCTGGGTGCGCTGGGCGTACGAGGCGTATGTGCAGTTGTACGGGTACTTCGGCCTGCCGGTCAGGTGGTGGGTCGACACGTACGCCATCCCGGCAGGCAGCCGGTCCGGATCGATCTGCCCGCAGGAGAAGTCGTGCACGATGTCCACAGTGGACGCGCCAGGCCCGTTCAGCCAGGCGTGCATGTCCTCGATCTCACCGGCGTCCACCACGGTGACCGAGGGCGAGGCAGGCGTGGTGCCCGGCGCGCCGAGCACGAACACCTCGTGGCCGAGCGCCAGCAGGCCGTCCATGTGGTTGGCCACGATCCAGTGGATCCCGGCGTAACCCTGCGGCGGTACGGTGATCCACTGGCTCGGGTCGGTCGGCACCCGCAGTGCCATGGTCACCAGTGCGACGCGCATCTGTCTTCACTCTCCATTAACCCGTTGTGGTGCCGGCATGTCACGCATCGGGTCGTACCTCGGCCGCCACGCGGCGTTCGCCTGCTCGGCGTTGAGGCCCTTCTCGACCAGCGCGAGATTGTGGTACAGGTGGATACCGGTGACATTCTGGTCCGTGTAGGACGGGCCGGGGGAGCCGGCGTGGCCTCGGTCGCGGTGGTGCAACCCGTCGGCGAGCGTCTTCAGGAAACCGACCGATGTCGTCGGGTCCGCCAGGTCGGTTCCGTTGCCACCCCACTCGGGCCAGTACGAGGTGTGCAGGTCCTCGACCACGTACGTGCCGCCGGGGCGCACGTGCGGGAAGAGTGCGGTGAACGCGGTGATGACATGGCTGCTGACATGGCTGCCGTCGTCGATCACGATGTCGAACGGGCCGTACCGCGCCGCGAGGTCGGCGAGGAACGCCGGATCGGCCTGGTCTCCCCGGATCGTGGTGAGCCGAGGCTCGTCCAGCGGCGACTTGTCGTACACGTCGAGCCCGTACACCATGCCGCGGTGGAAGTAGTGCTTCCACATGCGCAGCGAGGCGCCACCGGCGGCCGGGTCGTGGTAGCCGCCGATGCCGATCTCCAGCACGGTCACCGGCTGGTCGCGGTACCTGCCGAGATGCCGTTCGTAGTGGGGGGTGTACCAGTGCCCGCCCCACTTGTCCGAGCCGAAGTGCATGGCCAGCGTGGTCAGGTCCCCCTGGTACGGCCCGCACGCCCGCAGGACCTGGTACGCCGCCCTGGTCGCCTCGTCGCGCTGGACCAGCCACGGGTCGTCGGGGCGGTACTCGGCGGGCCCCGGCTCGTCCTTCATCACCACCTCGCGGTCGGCCCCCGTGCGCGGGCTCGCGGGCCCGAACACGTCACGGACCAGTGCGGGCAGGTCGGTCCTGACGCACACCCACGGGTCGTCGACCCGGCCGGGACGCGCCTGCTGTCCGTCTGGGCCGACGGTCAGCAGGTACCCGATCCGCCCCGCGCCCGGCACGTCCACGTCGAACTGGACGGTCACCGGCGAGCAGGGTCCCGGGTACAGGGCCGCGCGACCGGCCACCTCGGCGATGGTCACGGCGACGACCGACTCCGGGTCCTCCCGCGCGAGCCGGGCGCAGGCGTCCATCGTGTCCACTGTGGACAGAAGGCGCTGGATGAGTGTCGTCTGTGGCTGGTCGTTCATGAAGGTCCGCAACTCCCGGTTGGTGGTCGGCTCGCGGGGGAGCCGGTGACTGCCGTCAGCCGGGGATGCGCGAGTCCCCGGTGACCGCCCCGGCGCCCTCGGCGTCCCGCTCTCGCCTGGCGAACCAGGCGACGGTGGTCCGCAGGCCCTGCTCGGCGTCGATCGCAGGCTGCCAGCCGAGCAGCTTCTCGGCGAGCGCGGTGTCGGGCCTGCGGACCTTCGGGTCGTCGACGGGCAGGTCGACGAACTCGATGGGTGAGCCGGACCCGGTGATGTCGCGGATCCGTTCCGCCAGCCGCAGCATGCTGGTCTCGTCCGGGTTGCCGATGTTGACCGGGCCCGCGTGGTCGCTGAAGGCGAAGTCGAGGATGCCGCGCACCGTGTCGTCGATGTAGCAGATCGACCGGGTCTGACTGCCGTCCCCTGCGACGGTGATCGGCGACCCCTCGAGCGCCTGGCGGATGAAGGTCGGGATGGCCCGGCCGTCGTCCGCCCGCATCCGGGGGCCGTAGGTGTTGAAGAGCCGGACGATGCCGGTGTCGGTGGCCCTGCTCGTCCGGTACGCGGTGGTCAGCGCCTCGCTGAACCGCTTGGCCTCGTCGTAGACCCCGCGCGGGCCCACCGGGTTCACGTTGCCCCAGTAGTCCTCGCGCTGCGGGTGTTCCAGCGGGTCGCCGTAGACCTCAGAGGTCGAGGCGAGGACGTACCTGGCCACCTTGTCCCTCGCCAGGTTGAGCGTGTTGAACGTGCCGAGGCTGCCGACCCGCATGGTCTCGATCGGCATCCGGAGGTAGTCGACGGGAGAGGCGGGCGACGCGAAGTGCAGCACCAGGTCGACCGGGCCCGTGACGTGCACGAAGTCGCTGACATCGCACCGCACCAGGGAGAAGCCGGGATGGTCCATGAGGTGGTGGATGTTGTCCGGCAACCCCGTCAGGAAGTTGTCCATGCAGATGACTTCGACGGACTGGGCGAGCAGTTGCTCACAGAGGTGCGAGCCGAGAAAACCCCCGCCTCCGGTGACCACGGCTCGCCGGACCGACCGGCTCCTTGGCATAGTGATCCCTTCGTTGCGGAGTAGTCATCGGGGCGACCCGGGTTTCCTGGCGACGAGCAGGATGTCCAGGTAGAACGGCACGTCCGGCCTCGTGGTGTGGCCGAGATCGCGGAACGCGCGGTCGAGGTAGGTGTCCATCGCCGGGGGCAGGAGCCGGTCCACCAGCCACAGCGCCCGCAGCACCAGTCCGATCAGGCCACCGCCCGGCCAGCCGTGATCGCGCCCGTACCAGCGGAGCAGGAGCAGCAGCCCGCGCGGACCGCAGGTCAGCTTCACCGTCCGGTCGACGTCGAACCCGGCCCGCTCGGCCTGGAGGGCGAGGCCGTCGGCCGTCCAGCGCCACAGGTCCTGGCCGCCGTGTTCCTCCCACACGCCGTGGGTGGACAACACCAGCCGCCCGCCGGGCCGCACCAGCCGGTACGCCTCGCGCAGGTAGGCGTCCGCGTCGGTGACGTGCTCGAGGACCTGTGTGGACAGCACGCCGTCGAACGTGCCGTCTGGCACCGGGCAGCGGCCGTCGCGGTCGAGCGCGTGATCGGCGGGGTAGGACTCACCGCCGGGGATGTCGGCCGTCTGCAGTTCGGCGGTCGTGAACAGCTCCCGGTACGGCGACGTGCCCGCTCCATAGTCGAGCCAGACGCCGGACGCGTCGTGCAGCGCCTCGGCGAGCGCGTCGCGGAGGTCCACGAAGTGGGCGTAGGCCCAGTCTCCCCGGCGCGGGTCCGTTCGCTCGCGGAAGCGCTCTGCCATGACCTCGTCGAGGGGCGGTGGCGCGGTCGCGGCCCGCCCGCTCCCGGACACCATGCCCATCCAACCCAGCAGGCTCACCACTGGCAGCGCTCCTCGTCCGGTCGTGTGGCACTCGACTTCATGCGGTCCGGCCTTTCTTCCTCTGCGGTGAACGGGGCGCCTCGACGTCAGGGCTCGAGTGACACGGCGGGATCGGCGAACTCGATGACGATGGTCCTTCGCCACCGGTCGCTCGGGTTCGGCCCGGACCCGTGCACGAGCCGGACGTCGTGCACCACGAGATCCCCCTCCTCGGAGGGCACCGGTACTCGCGGACCCGCGTCCCGCACGGCATCGACGTCCGCGTCGACGGGCAGCAGGTGGGAGCCGGGCACCGCCTCAAGGCACCCGTTCGCCGGGCCCGCCTCGTCAAGGCAGATGCTGATGTTGCACACGAGGTGCGGCGGGAGGTGGGGGCGGTCGCGGTGCCACGGCACGCCGGCCGCGCGCAGGGGTTCCTTGAGCACGAGGGCGAACGCCGTCGGCACGACCGGTTCGCCGACGAACTCGGCGGCGAGCCGGGCGAGTTCCGGCCGGTGCAGCAACTCGGCCTCCGGCCAGTCCTGCTTCTCGAGGTTGTGGATCCGGTACAGCACCGGCGCGGCCCCGTCGACGTCGAAGTGCCAGTAGTCTTCGGAGACCCGGTCCTCCTCGCCGAAACGGGAGATCAATCTCGTGGCGCCCTCTTTGAGCCTGCGCACCACGTCCTCGTCGAGCACCGGTCCGACCCGGACGAAGCCGTCCGTGCGGAAACGGTCGATCCGCGTGGCGGGCTCCCGTACCACTGGGGTCATGGCGACGCCTGTCCTTTCGGTTCGTTCACCGGCACGCGCGGAGACGGACTCATCAATAAAAGAATGCGGAATGTGTGGGCGCGAGTGGTCCACAGGATTCGACCTTATCGAGCCACCCGCGATAATGAACTAGTGTTTTCACCACAGGCGGGCGGTGCTCGCCGCTGTTCGTTAGGGAAATCACGAAAGCATTCTCGGTAGTGTCGCTGAGAGCTCAGTCATCGACACCATTGGAGTCGGTCGTGAACCAGCCGGTCTACCCGGGTCTGCCCGGGAACTGCCCGTGAAGGCCCTCGTGCTGGCGGGCGGAGTCGGCTCACGTCTACGGCCCCTCACGCACACCTCGCCGAAACAGCTTCTTCCCATCGCCAACAAGCCGGTGCTGTTCTACGGCCTGGAGTCGGTCCGGGACGCGGGTATCCGCGAGGTCGGCATCGTGATCGGTGGCGCGAGCGCGCCCGCCATCCGGGCCGAGGTTGGTGACGGCTCGGCGTTCGGGCTCGCGGTGACCTACCTGCACCAGCACGAGCCGCGCGGGCTGGCCCACGCGGTCGGCATCGCGCGGGACTACCTCGGCGCCGACGACTTCCTCATGTACCTGGGCGACAACTTCCTCTTCGGTGGTATCGGCGAGCTCATCGAACGGTTCCGCACGGACCGCCCCTCGGCACAGGTCATGCTCACCAAGGTGCCCGACCCCCGGGCGTTCGGGGTCGCGGAGCTGGATGGGGACGGCCACATCGTCGGCGTGGTCGAGAAGCCCCGTGAGCCCAGGAGCGACCTGGCCGTGATCGGTGTCTACGTCTTCAGCCAGGCCGTGCACGGGGCGATCGCGCGGCTCACGCCGTCATGGCGCGGCGAGCTGGAGATCACCGACGCCATCGCGCGCCTGATCGCGGACGGGCAACCCGTCGGGGCGACCGTGACCTCGGAGTACTGGCGCGACACCGGCACCGTCGGCGACATCCTCGAGCTGAACCAGTTCGTGCTCGACAGCATCAGCACCTCGGTGGCGGGTGAGGTCGACGCGGCGAGTGACCTGTCCGGCGCGGTGATCGTGGCGCCCGGCGCGGTGGTCACCGGCTCCCAGATCATCGGCCCGGTCAGCCTCGGCCCCGGAGCGGTCGTCCGGAACTCCCGCCTGGGGCCGTACACCTCGGTCGGAGCGGGCTGCACGGTGATCGACAGCGAGATCGAGCGTTCGATCATGCTGCCCGGCGCCCAGATCGAGGGCGTCGTCCGCATCGACCACTCGCTGATCGGCAGGGACACCCGGGTCACCGCAGCAGACACCCCGAGGTTCCACCGGCTTGTCCTCGGCGACCACAGCACAGTCCAAGTGGGCTGAGCGCCATTCCCCTGTGCAGCACTGAGAAGGAGCTTGGATGACGCACTGTCTGGTGACCGGTGGAGCGGGTTTCATCGGATCGCACCTGGCCGAACGGCTTGTCGCGGACGGGCATACGGTCGTGGTTCTCGACGACCTCAGCGGAGGAGCGGCCAGCCGCGTGCCCGACGGCGCCGAACTGGTCGTCGGCTCGGTCACCGATGGCGCGCTGGTCGAGTCGCTGTTCGCCGAGCACCGGTTCGACCGGGTCTTCCACTTCGCCGCGTTCGCGGCGGAGGTGATCAGCCACTCGGTCAAGCAGCTGAACTACGACACGAACCTGATGGGCAGCGTCAACCTGATCAACGCCGCGCTGCGCACCGGGGTGTCGTTCTTCTGCTTCGCGTCGTCGGTGGCGGTCTACGGGCACGGCGAGACGCCCATGCGCGAGTCGTCGATCCCCGTGCCGTCCGACAGCTACGGCAACGCCAAGCTCGCGGTGGAGCGTGAGCTCGAGGTGACCATGCGCCTGCAGCACATGCCGTTCACCGCGTTCCGGATGCACAACGTGTACGGCGAATGGCAGAACATGCAGGACCCGTACCGCAACGCGGTGGCCATCTTCTTCAACCAGATCATGCGCGGCGAGCCCATCTCGGTCTACGGGGACGGCGGCCAGGTCCGGGCGTTCAGCTACGTCAAGGACGTCGTGGACGTGGTGTGCCAGGCCCCGGAGAACGAGGCGGCATGGGGCCGGGCGTTCAACGTCGGCTCCGCGACCACCAACACCGTGCTGGAACTGGCGGAAGCGGTGCGCGCGGCGGCCGGGGTGCCGGAGCACCCCATCGCCCACCTGCCCGCGCGGGACGAGGTGAAGGTGGTCTACACCGCCACCGACGAGGCGCGGTCGGTCTTCGGCGACTGGGTCGACACACCGCTGTCGGTCGGCATCGACAGGACCGCGAAGTGGGCGGCGCAGGCCGGTCCCACGGAGCTGAAGGCCTCGTTCGACATCGAGATCGGTGGTGCCCACATCCCGGAGTGGGCGCGGCACGTGGAGAAACGACTCGCCCCGGTCCGGCGCTGAATCCTCTTTCGCCTCAAGGGAGATCCGATGCGGATTCTGTTCACGGTGTCCAACTGGGCCGGGCACTACATGTGCATGGTCCCGCTGGCCTGGGCATTGCGTGCGGCTGGACACGAGGTCCGGGTCGCCTGCCCGCCCCAGCAGGTGCAGGGGGTGATGTCCGCCGGGCTGATGCCGGTGTCGGTGCTCGACTCGGCGGACATGATGGAGAGCGCCAGGCTGGCCTACTACGTCCAGGCGCTCAACACCCCGCCGCAGAGCGGCGAGATGCCGCTGCCGCTGCACCCGTTCACCGGTGACGCGCTGAGCTCCGTGCGTGACTTCGACACCGGCACGCTTCGCGACTTCTGGAAGAACACCATCGACGCGGTCCAGCGCAGCTACGACAACGCCGTCGACTTCGCCGCCGCGTGGCGCCCCGACCTCGTGGTGCACGACATCATGGCGTCCGAGGGCGCGCTGGTCGCGGAGCTGAACGAGGTGCCGGCGGTGTTCTACTCGCCAGGCTTCATCGGCACCGTGGAGACCGAGCCGGGCCTCGACCTGGTGGCCAGCGACCCGTTGACCTGCTTCGCGAAGTACGGGGTGAGCTGGACCCGTCACAAGATCAAGTACGTGGTCGACCCGTCGCCGGACGTCGCCGTTCCTCCGATGGGTGACGCGCTGCGCATCCCCATCAGGTACCAGCCCTACAACGGCGCCCAGGACGTCGACCCGTGGTTGCTCGGGCCGATCAAGGGCAGGCGCGTCTGCGTGGTGTGGGGCAACTCCGCGACCGGGGTGTTCGGCGAGCGGCTGCCCGCGCTGCGCCACGCCGTCGAGTCCGCCGCCCAGCACGCCACGGAGGTGGTGCTCACCGCCGCGGTGTCGGAAGTGGACGGTCTGGACTCGCTGCCGCCGAACGTCCGGGTACTGCGCAACTGCCCGCTGGAGCTGATCCTGCCCGGCTGCGACCTGCTCATCCACCACGGCAGCGCCAACTGCCTGATGAACGGCATCGCGATGGGCATCCCGCAGCTCTCCCTCGCACTGAACCACGACGGGCAGATCTACGGCAGGCGGCTCGACCCGCAGGGGGCGACCAGGACCCTGCCCGGCCTCACGGTCACCGACGAGGCGATCGACAAGGCCATCACCGAGATGCTGTTCGGCCACCAGTACCGGCGTCGCGCGATGGAGCTGAGCAAGTCCGTGGCCGCCGCGCCGACCGCCGCGCAGGTCGCGGACCTGCTCACCACCCTGGCCCGCACCGGCGAGCTCACCGCCGACGACGTCGCCGGACTGGTGGCCGGCCGTTGACCGTCATCGCCCGGTCGGGGCACCCCGGCCAGTCACACCGTCAGGACACCATGAGCGAGGTCGTATGAACAACACGCAAGGGACGCCGACCACTGCGGCGAAGCCGCTGATGCGGAAGATGGGCGAGCTCAACGCGGTGTGGGAATGGAACTCCGCGGCCGAGATGCAGATGGCGCTCGCCGGTGTCCAGCCCCGCGACGAGTACCTGCGCGACCGCGTGGACCGGGCGGACTGGATCGCGGGACGACTGCGGCTGAACCCGGACTCGGAGGTCTTCGAGATCGGCAGCGGCGAAGGGATCATGGCCGACGTCATCGCACCCCGGGTGCGGCGGCTGCTGTGCACCGACGTGAGCCAGTCCTTCCTGTCCAAGGCGGAACACACCTGCCGGGCACACGACAACGTCGACTACCACCACATCGAGAACGACTTCCTTGCGGCACTCCCGTCGGCGAGCTTCGACGCCGGGTACTCCCTCAACGTCTTCATCCACCTCAACGTCTTCGAGTTCTACCTCTACTTCCGGCAGATCGCCAGGATCCTGCGTGCCGGCGGCCACTTCGCGGTCAACTTCCTCGACCTCGGGGCATCGACCCGCGGCTTCTTCCACTTCTACGCGTCCCGCTATAAGGACGCGAACCCGTTCGAGTTCAAGGGTTTCCTGGCCTGGCACGGCGTCGACGTGATCGCCAAGATCGCGGTCGAGGCCGGGCTGACCCCGTTGCTCGACGAGTTCGTCGACGAGGACGGGGTCTGTTTCCTGATCCTGCGCCGCGACGAGGACCCCTCGGCATGAGCGGCTGGCCGCTCGGTGCGCAGGACCGCCCGGTCTCCAGGCTGTGCCTGGGCACCTGGGCACTCAGCGGCCTGTGGGGCGGACAGACCGAGCCCGGGGTGCGCGCGGTGCGCAGGGCGTTCGACCTCGGGGTGAACTTCTTCGACACCGCACGCGCCTACGGCAACGGCGCCGCAGAGGCCGGGCTCGCCAGAGGGCTCGGCGACCTGCTGCGCACCCACCGCTCGGAGCTGGTCATCGCCACCAAGGGCGGCCTGCAGGCGCGGAGGGACACCGTGGTCCGCAACAGTGACCCGGAGTTCCTCCGCGCCAGCCTCGTGTCCAGCCTCCGCTCGCTGCGGACGGACCACGTCGACCTCTACCTCCTGCACTATCCGGATCCGACGATCCCGCTCGCCGAGACCGCGGGAGTGCTCGCGGGCTTCGTGGCGGAAGGACTCGTCCGGCACACCGGCGTGTCCAACTTCTCGGCCGCGCAGATGAGCGAGTTCGGTTCGGCGTCGGTCGCGCAGGTCCCGTTCAACCTGCTGGCCCGCGAGGTCGAGCGCGATGTCCTGCCGCACTGCCAGGCGGCGGGGACCAGGGTCATGGGCTGGTCGGCACTGGCCCACGGGCTACTGACGGGCGCACTGCGGCCGGGCCACACCTTCCCCCAGGACGACTGGCGCGCCTACTCGCCCGTCTTCCAGGGGGAGCGCTTCGCCGCCGTTCTGGCGGTCGTTGACCGCCTCAAGGCCTTCGCCGCGGACCTCGGCATCAGCGTCGCGCAGCTCGCGCTCGCCTGGGTGCTGCACCACCCGGCCGGGATCGTGCCCGTCGTCGGCGCCCAGGTCCCCGAGCACATCGAGGACAGCGTGCCGGCACTGGAGGTCCGGCTCAGCGAGGCCGACCTCGCCGAGCTCGACCGGATCGTCGCGGCCGCGCCGCCGGTGCTCGCCGAGTCCGAGCCACCGAGCAGGAGGAAGACCACCGCCGATGCATCCTGAGGAAGGACGTGACATGTCCACGACGACGGCCGGGAACACGCCACCCGAGGTCCAGGAGAGAACGACCTGCCGTGTCTGTTCGGCCCCACTGCGCACCGTCCTGGATCTCGGCGCCCAGTACCTGCAGGGCAGCTTCGTCAAACCGGGCGTGTCCGACCCGCCGAAGGTGCGGCTGCCGCTGGAGCTGACCCGCTGCACCGGCGAGGGATGCGGTCTGGTGCAGCTGCGGCACACGGTGCCCGGCGAAATCCTCTACGACACGTACTGGTATCGCTCCCGGATCAACGACACCATGCGCACACACCTGCGTGCCATCACCGAGTCCTCGTCGCGGGTGCGCGGCGGACGGCCGAAGCGCGTACTCGACATCGGCTGCAACGACGGCACGTTGCTCGACAACTTCCGCGACGCCGAGCGCTGGGGCATCGACCCGTCGAACGCGGCCGACGACGCACCGGACGACTTCACCCTCATCCGGGACTTCTTCCCCAGCGACGAACTCGCCGACCAGGCCGGGAAGTTCGACATCATCACCTCGATCGCGATGTTCTACGACGTCGAGGACCCGGTCGCCTTCGCCCGCGAGGTGGAGCGACTGCTGGCGCCGGGCGGTGTCTGGACGCTCGAGGTCGCGTACCTGCCGACGATGCTGGAGTCGACCGCCTACGACTGCATCTGTCACGAACACCTGGGCTTCTACTCGTTGAGCAGCCTGAAGCGGGTGCTCGAGGCAGCGGGCCTCGAGGTCGTGCACGCCGAGCTCAACGACATGTACGGCGGGTCGATCTGCTGCCATGTCGCCCGCGCGGGCAGCGCCGCGGACAGCTCCGTGGCCGAGGTGCTCGAGCGGGAGCGCGCGCTGGGGCTGGACCAGGACGCGATCTACGACCGGTTCGCCGAGCAGGTGCGCACGCACCGCGACGAGGTCACCGCGCTGCTGCGCAAGCTCCGCGAGCAGGACAGCACCGTGCACGTGTACGGCGCGTCGACCAAGGGGAACACGCTTCTGCAGTACTGCGGCATCGACCGGACGGTCATCCCGTACGCGGCCGAGCGCAACCCCGACAAGGTCGGGGCACGCACGCTCGGCACGGACATCGAGATCATCAGCGAGGCGGACTCGCGGGCGCGCAAACCCGACTACTACCTGGTCCTCCCATGGCACTTCCGCACGGAGATCCTCGCAAGGGAGGCGGCGACGCTCGACGCGGGCTGTGAGCTGATCTTCCCGCTGCCGACGGTGGAGGTCGTGCGGAAGAGATCGTCGTGACCGCTGTCCACCCGCCAACCCGACCCGTGAAGGAACAAGGAACGTCGTGAGTGAACGTGCTGTCAAACAAAGGTCACCGGGCATGAGCGCCGGTGCCGAGGAGGCGGTTGCCGCCGCGCGAGCCGGGGCCGCCATCGCCATTTCCGGACTGCGCAAGAACTTCGGTGACACCGCCGCGCTGGACGGCGTCGACCTGGTGGTGCAGGAGGGCACCGTGTGCGGCCTGCTCGGCCCGAACGGCGCCGGGAAGACCACCGCCGTGCGGATTCTGAGCACGCTGTTGCGCCCGGACTCGGGCACCGCGATGATCGCCGGGTTCGACGTGGCGAAGGATACGGACGAGGTGCGCCGCCGTATCGGGGTGACCGGCCAGCGGACGGCCGTCGACGACATCCTCAGCGGCCAGGAGAACCTGGAGATGTGGGGCAGGCTGTACCACATCGGCGCGAAGACCGCCCGCCGTCGAGCCGGCGAGCTGCTGGAGCAGTTCGGGCTGGCCGAGGCCGGCGGGAAGCTGGTCAAGTTCTACTCCGGCGGCATGCGGCGCAGGCTCGACCTCGCGGTCGGTTTCTTCCTGCGCCCGCAGGTGCTGTTCCTGGACGAACCGACCACCGGCCTTGACCCGCGCGGTCGCAACGAGGTCTGGCAGGTGGTCCACTCGATGGCCGAGCAGGGCACCACCGTGCTGCTCACCACCCAGTACCTGGAGGAGGCCGACCGGCTCGCAGGCCAGATCACCGTGATCGAGGCTGGCAGGGTGATCGCCGAGGGCACGCCGGAACGGCTCAAGTCGATGATCGGCGGCGACCGGATCGACGTGGTCCTGCTCGACGGCGGCGCGGTGGCGGAGACCGCGGCGGCCATCGCACGCATCGTCGACGCCGAGCCGGAGGTCGACACCGACGCCCGCCGGATCACCGTGCCGGTGCGCGATCGGGTCAGCGCCCTGCACGACGTCATGCGCTGGCTGCACGACCACGGCATCGACATCGAGGACGTCGCCGTGCGCAAACCGAGTCTCGACGACGTCTTCCTCCGGTTGACCGGGCACGCGGCGACAGGGAATGGGAGGGTGGCATGACCACGGCGATGATCACGGTGCCACTCAGGCCGGTGCACCCGGTGGACCGGCTGAGGTGGGCGCTGGAGGACGGCTGGGTCGTCGGCCGCGCGAACCTGGTCAACTGGGTGCGCAACCCCGGGCTGATCGTGCACTGCCTGATGTTCCCGATCATGACGGTGGTGTTCGGGTTCGTCTTCGGCAGCGCCATGGTCGTGGCGGGCGGCGGCGCCTACCGCGAGTTCCTGATGCCCGGCCTGTTCGGCCAGACCATGATGTTCGGCCTCATCACCACGACGATGGTCACCAGCAGCTCCGCCGCGAAGGGGGTGACCGACCGGTTCCGCACGATGCCGATGTCGCAGGCGGGGGTGGCCGTCGGCCGTTGCCTCGCCGACCTGGTCACCTCGATCCTGGAACTGGCGATCCTCCTCGTGTGCGCACTGCTGGTCGGCTGGC
This sequence comes from Actinophytocola sp., assembly GCF_049647105.1. Lineage (GTDB taxonomy): Bacteria > Actinomycetota > Actinomycetes > Mycobacteriales > Pseudonocardiaceae > Actinophytocola. The sequence goes on along the minus strand of NZ_JBARWZ010000286.1, from coordinate 41,475 downwards.
GCTTCCATCTCGGCGTCGGCTCGGCCCTCGCCGCGGTGGGCCTGCTGCTGCTGTTCCGGTTCGCCCTGGTGTGGGTGGGCATCCTCCTCGGCCTGATCCTGCCGATGGAGGCGGTGGCCGCCGGTTACGTCCCGCTGCTACCGCTGACGATGATGGCCAACACCTTCGTCTCACCAACCCAGATGCCCGACTGGCTCGGCACGATCGCCGAGTGGAACCCGATCTCCTCGACGGTGGCGGCCGCCCGGCAGCTGTTCGGCAATCCCGGCGTCGTCGGCGACTCCTGGGCGGCGCAGCACTCGCTGCTGCTGGCCTTCGTGTGGCCCGTGCTGATCATGCTGATCTTCGCGCCACTGGCGATCCGCCGCTACCGCAACCTCGACGGCTAGTCTGAAGTGGACCCGCGCGCCAACGTGCGGGTCCACCAAGGACGTCCCGCTGGACCCTTGCTAGCTGGCGTCAGCGGTCTCGCCACGCGAGCGGTGAAAGCGTCAGCGCCGCATCGGCGACCTTCCGGCCCGTCGCGGTCCTGATGCTCTTGCGAGCGGAGTCGATCCATCCGTCGACTCGGCTGACGCCGACGTCCCGGTACTCGACCGCTTGCAAGAGCATCTCCAGCTTGTCGGCATCCTTGGCGCACAACGCTTCGGCGGACTGCTGTGACTCGTACTCGTCGACCGCCGCGCGGATCACGTCGCGCGACTGATCCGGCAGGTGAGCCGTCTGGTCGGCCGTGATCTGACGCGGCTCGGGCTTGGTCAGGTATCCGGCAACCGTGTGCGGCAAGTCTCCCGTTCGGGTCTCCTGCGTGTCGTGCCACAGCGCCAGGAACGAGGCACGGACCGGGTCCGCGCCTTCCTCGGCCGCGATGATCGCGGCCAACTGGGCAACCCTCATGCTGTGCTCGGCGACCGACTCGGGATCGCGCACACCGGCGTGCCACCACCCGGCGCGCCGGATGCGTTTGAGCACCCCAAGTTCGAAGCCAAAGGCGGCAAGCTCGGCGGCCTGATCCGGCACGTCGGTTTCCTCCCTCCCTGTGTCAGCCTGCGGATCGCCTCGCGAGCTTCAGTACGACCCGGACACGATCCCGCTGGAGCGCGAACACTGCCACGTGCCACCTGATCGTAGCGTCAGTTCGGACACCGGGGAGACCGCTGCTGAGCAGGCAAAACGATCACAGAGAAGTCCTGGACACGGGACTCGCTCTCTCGGCTCCGGTACCTCACCGGTACCCAGGAGCACGACTAGTGACCCGCAACGACGACAGGCGCCGGGGTCCGCACTCAGCCGTGAGCGGCCTCGGTGGTGGTTGCCGAGATCAGACCCACCACGTGATCGGCGATCGCGTTCACGGATGGCTGCTGCCAGAACACGTTGGCGGACAGGCCAAGCCCGATCCGCTTCTCTAGCCGCTTGCGGATCACCACCGTCATGACCGAGTCCAGCCCCTGCTCGGCGAGCGGCCGCCGCGGGTGCAGGTCGCCAACCTCCAACCGCATCTCCGCGGCGATCTGGCTGCTCACCTCGTCCAGCACCAGCGCACGCAGCCCCTCGCCGGACAACCCGTCGAACGACACCGCCGCCCCGGCCGACTCCACCTCCTCGTCGACGGAGGACACCGGCGCGTCGATGACCGGGTAGCGCAGGCCGGAAAGCGTCGCCAGCACCAGGCCGGCCTCGGTGGCGACCACGGCGTCGACCGTGTCGGCGCGGTCGAGATCCAGTGCGACCTCGACCAGCGCCGTCTCCGGCGGCGGGCCTTCCGCGACCAGCATCGCGTCGATGTGCACCACCATGCGCAGCACGGGCAGGCCGACGAACACGGCGGGCGCGATGGACATCACCGCGTCCAGCAGCGGCGCCCAGGTGTCCGCGCCGTCGCAGCGCACCCTGGCCCGGAGCACCCCGTCGCCGGACCGCAGTTCGGTGATCGTCCACGGGAACCCCGTCGACGGGACGCCGACCTCGGCCAGCCGCCGGTGCACCAGCCCCGGATCGGCGGGTTCCAGCCGGTACTCGTCCGCGTCCACGAGCGATCCGGCGGGACCGTCGTCGGCGACCGAGGCCTCCGCGTTGACGAGCCAGGCGGGGTCCGCCGTCTCGTCGTCGCCGGGGGTGCGGGACCCGAGCCGCAGGTCGGTCCCGTCCCGCACCACCTGGACCTCCAGGCGGTGGGCGGTCATCAGCGGATGCCGCATGGCGATGCCGGTCAGTACCGGCGGGACGCCATCGCGGGCGGCGGCGTCGAGGAAGCTCAGCACGAGCACCGCGGCCGGCACGATCTCGACGCCGTTGAGGGCGTGGCTGCCGGGGTAGGGCCTGCTGTCGTCGTCGAGGACGGTGCGCCACACCCGCATGTCGCGGCCGGCCACGCGCTCACCGGCGCCGAGCAGCGTGCACGCCGCGACGTCGTGCCCCCGCCCGCCGGGCCGGGCGCCACCGGAGTGCCAGTGCCCCCGGTGCCGCCACGGATACACCGGCAGCGTGGCGAGATCACCGGCCGGGTGCAACCCCGGCCAGTCCACGCCGATGCCTGCGCAGTGCGCGGCCCCCAGCGCGGTGCGGAACGTGCGTGCCTGGGGGCGGTCGCGTCGCAGGGTCGCGCCGACGAACCCGTCGTCGACGCCAAGCTCGGCCAGCGTCTCGTGCACGGAGTGCCCGACCACCGGGTGTGGCGAGACCTCCAGGAACGCGTGGTGGCCGTCCTCGACCGCGGCCGCGACGGCGGCGGCGAGGCGCACCGGCCTGCGCAGGTTCGCCCGCCAGTAGTCGCCGTCGCCCGTCATCGGTGCGCGCGGGTCGGGGAGAGCGGTGCTGTAGACGGGAACCCGTGGCGGGCGTGGGCGCAGTTCGGCCGCGGCACCGCCGAGGTCGTCGAGCAGCTCGTCCATGTGCGGGCTGTGGAAGGCCACGTCGGAGGCGACCGCACGGACCCCGGCGCCGCTCGCCGACCACTCGGCGACCAGCGCGGCGACCGCGTCCCGGTCACCGGAGACCACAGTGGACACCGGGGAGGAGGCGATCGCGGCGACCACGTCGGTACGGTCCGCCAGGCGGTCGGCCACCTCGGCGAAGGGGAGGGTGACCATGGCCATCGCGCCGCGGCCCGCGACCCGGCGCAGCAGCAGGGAGCGCCGGCAGATCAGCCGTGCGCCGTCGGACTCGGTGAGCACGCCCGCGGTCACCGCGGCGGCGATCTCGCCGACCGAGTGGCCGATCACCGCGCTCGGGGTGACGCCGTTGGCGCGCCACAGCGCGGCGAGCCCCAGCTGCATGGCGAAGATCATCGCCTGGACGCGGTCTACGTCGGTGAACGTGCCGTCGACCAGCGCCTGCCGTGGCGTGAACCCGATCTCCTCGGCGAACACCGGCGCAAGGGCGTCGATCGCCTCGGTGAACGCGGGCTCGGTGTCGAGCAACTCCGCGCCCATGCCAGCCCACTGCGACCCGTGCCCGGAGAACACCCACACCACGCCACCGCCCGGTACCGGGGAGCCGGTGACCACGCCGTCGGCCGGCCGGTTCTCGGCCAGCGCGCGCAGGCCGTTCGCCAGGCCCTCGCGGTCCTGCGCCACGACCACCGCGCGGTGCGCGAGGTGGGCGCGGCGCAGCGCCAGGGTGTGCCCGACGTCGGCCAGGTCGGCGCCGCGCTCGACGTGCTCGGCCAGGGCAAGTGCCCGGTCCCGCAGCGTCGAAGGGGACTGCGTGGACACCGGGTACAGCGTCTCGGTGCGTGCCGATGGCTCGTCGGTGGCCGTCCCGGCGCGCCGGGCGGGTGGCTCTTCCAGCAGCACGTGGGCGACGGTGCCGCCGTAGCCGAACCCGGAGACGCCCGCGCGCCTCGGGTGCTCGTCCCTTGGCCACGGCGTGTGCCCGGTGACCACGCGCAGCCCCAGCCCCTGCCAGTCGATGTCCGGGTTGACCTTCGTGGCCAGCAGGCTGGCGGGGATCTCGGCGCGGTCGAGGGCCAGCACCGCCTTGATGACCCCGGCGACGCCGGCGGCGCCCTCGAGGTGGCCGATGTTGGACTTCACCGACCCGATCAGCAGTGGTTCGCCGGGCCGCCCGTACACCGCGCCGGTCGCAGTGGCCTCCATCGGATCGCCGACCGGCGTGCCAGTGCCGTGCGCCTCGATGTATCCGACGGTGCCCGGCTCGATGCCCGCCGCCCGCAGCGCCGCCTTCATGACGTGTTCCTGCGCCTGCCCGCACGGCGCCATGATCCCGTTGGTCCTGCCGTCCTGGCGGACCGCGCTGCCACGCAGGACCGCGAGGACCCGGTCGCCGTCGCGCTCGGCGTCGGCCAGCAGCTTCAGGACCACGATCCCGCAGCCCTCGCCCCGGCCGTAGCCGTCCGCGGTGGCGTCGAAGGACTTGCTGCGCCCGTCGGGGGCGAGCGCCCCGGCCGCGTTCAGCGTCAGCGACTGCCCCGGCGAGACGACCAGGTTGACCCCGCCCGCCAGCGCGAGCGTGCTCTCCCCGAGGCGCAGCGACTGCGCGGCAAGGTGCAGCGCCACCAGGGACGCGGAGCACGCGGTGTCCACGGTCATGCTCGGCCCGCGCAGGTCGAGCGCGTGGGAGACCCGGTTGGACACCGCGCAGGTGGCCGCGCCGATGCCGGTGTACGCGTCGATGGTGGGCAGGTCCTCCAGTTGCCGCGCGCCGTAGTCGTAGGTGCAGACGCCCGCGAACACGCCGGTGTCGGTGCCCGCGAGGTCCTGGGGCGAGACACCCGCGTGCTCCAGTGCCTGCCACGCCACCTCGAGCAGGATCCGCTGCTGCGGGTCCATCAGCTCCGCCTCGCGGGGGGAGATCCCGAAGAACTCCGCGTCGAAGCCGTCGATGTCGCCGAGGAAGCTGCCGGCCACCGGGGCCCGGCGCAGCGCGGCGTCGAAGCCGGGGCCGAAGTCGCGGTAACCCGCCCAGCGCCGCGGGGGCACCGTGCCGGTCGTCTCGCGGCCATCGGCGAGCAGGTCCCAGAACTCCTCCGGCGAGTTGACGACGCCGGGGAAACGGCAGCCGATGCCGATCACGGCGACCGTCTCGCCGGGCTGCGACGGCGGTTGCACTGCCTTTGCTTCCACGAGAATCCTTCTGGTTGTCGGTCTCCGTCGGACCGGCCGGTCACCGCACCCAGGACGGCGATTCGAGAACCTCGACGACCACACAGGACAGGACGACGCCGGGCGCGGTGCCGAGCATCAGGATGTGGTCGCCCGGCCCGAGTTCCCCGGTGCGGACCAGGTGGTCGAACGACAGGATGGTGTCGCTGGCGCCGCAGTGCCCGAGGGTGCGGCCGTAGTCCCACGTCGAGCGCGACATGGGCAGCCCCCACGAGGCCATCACCCGCTGCTCGACCACTTCCCGGGAGTAGTTCATGAACGAGACCCGGGTGATGTCGCCGATCCCGATGCCGGCCTCGGCCAGCGCCTGGTCGACCAGTTTCGTGGTCTGTTCCCCGACCTCGGCCATCGCAAGGGATGCCGGGCTGCGGGTGGCGAACTGCTGCCCGATGCGGGCGCTGAAGTCGGTGGGGCGGCCGAGGGTGATGCTCGGCGGGAACAGCGGCTCCGCGCCGCGGTGCAGTGACTCGGCGGCCGTCATCGTGCGGGAGCACACCGAGCGCAGCCGGGCGAATCCCGGTTTCTTGGTCAGCACCACCGCCGAGGCGGCGTCCCCGCCGATGAAGCCGGGACCCATCCGCCAGCGGTCGATCAGCGGCGTGCCGTAGTTGTCCGCGGCGACGAGCAGGGCGCTGCCCCGTTCCTGGACGGCGGCCAGGTGACTCGAGGCGAGTTCCATCGCGCTGAACAGCCCGTTGCAGCCCTGCCGGATCTCCAGCGCGAGCAGGTCGCCGCCCACCAGGTGCCGCTGCAGGTAGGACTGCGGCGGCCAGCCGTCGGGACCCTGGTGCCAGGTGCTGGCGTACAGCAGCAGGTCGAACTCCGTCGGGGACCCGCCCCAGCGGGTGACCGCCTGCTGCGCGGCCCGCAGCGCCATCTCGGGGGCCGGCAGGTCACCAGCGATCGCGGTGCCGCCGAGTTCGTGTGCCTCGACGTCCTCGGCCGGGTAGAGACCGCGCTCGACCGCCCATTCGACACTCACGAGTGGTGGGAGGAACGTGCCGATGGCGCCGATGAACATGTCCGGAGTACGCACGGGGCCGCCTCCTCATCACCGATGTCGATGTGCCGCTGCCCGGAGGGCGTCGCCACCAGGGAGATGACCGGGTGACCGGGTCACCGACGTGTCCCGCGACGGCAGACCGCCACCAGGTCGCACACCTCGTCCGAGGTCCGCTCGCGCAGCACCTCGACCTCGTCGAACCCGGCGTCGGCGAGTGCCATCATGAGCGAGGGCCGGTCCAGCCAACGCACGTCGACGGCCAGCCCGCGTGCCTGCGGCTCGGGGTGGTCCTCGCGGACCGGCTTTACCGAGTAGCCGTCGACGTTCTCGAGCAGTTCCGACGAACCCCAGTAGTGCGTCGACAGGAACAGCCCGCCGGCAACCCGCGCGATGTCCCGCAGCACTGTCCACGGCTCACGCACGTGGTACAGCAGTCCCGCGCACAGCACGGCGTCGAACGTGCCGAGTTCGGCGACGTCGATCGCCTCGATATCCGCGGATCGGACCTCGGCGTTGTCCACACCGTGCAGCTCGAGCACGAACTCCGCGCGGCGCAGGTTGGACTCCCTGCCCTCCAGCGCCAGGATCGAGACTCCCGGATACCTGGACAACGCCAGTGTGTCCGCACCCTCCAGCGCGCCGATCTCGAGAATTCGCCGCGCATCGGGAAACGCCGCGAAGAAATCGCGGGCGCGGGCGTCCGAATGCTGACTCAGTACGTAGTCGACTCTTGATCCGTTCGCGTATCGATCACCTTCGAACGAGAATTCGTTGACCCAGGGCTCGAGTTCTTTGACTCTGCGTCGGATGTCTTCGCGCTCCACGTGAATGAGCCTAACGACCGCACGGCACGCGGGAACTAGCAGTTTTCTCATACTTGCCGATCGCACCGCCCGCCCACCTCCGATGGGCACGTCCGGCCGACGTTGTTAGCCTTGGGGCACCTGCCGGTCCCGTTCCCAAGAGAGATGAGCCATGTCCAACGTCAGGCGTGATCCGAGGGACCGTCGAGGAACCCGCGATCACCGCAAGCCAGCGCGCCAGCAGCGGCCATCGACCGACGCGTCAGCGCGGACCGGGACCGACGCCCGTGGCGGTGAGTCCCGGGTGGAGCGCCGCAACGCCCGGTTCCAGCAGTGGGAGGCGCTGCTCACCAACCGGAACACCAGGCATCGACGGGGTGAGTTCCTGGTGCAGGGGGTGCGGCCGATCAGCGAGGCGATCGCGCACCACTGGCGGATCCGGACGCTGCTGCACGCGGGGAACCTGAAGTCGCAGTGGGCTCGTGACCTGGTCGGCGGGGGAGTTGCCGACGAGGTGGTTCGCCTCAGCCCCGAACTGCTGCACGAACTCGGCGAGAAGGACGAGGACACCGCCGAGCTGATCGCGGTCGTGGCCATCCCGCCCGACGACCTCACGCGGATCCGGGTGCGCCAGAACGGGGTGGTCGTGGTGCTGGACCGCCCCGGCAGTCCCGGCAACGTCGGCTCGCTCCTGCGTTCGGCCGACGCGCTGGGTGCCGACGGCGTGGTCATGGCGGGCCGGGCCGCCGACCTCTACGACCCGAAGACGGTCCGGGCGAGTCGCGGCTCGATGTTCGCCGTGCCGGTCGTCCGCGCCGAGACACCCGCCTCGGTCGTCGAATGGTTGCGCACCATCGAGTCCGTCGTGCTGGTCGGGACCAGTGAGGACGCCACCACCGACCTCTGGGACCACGACTTCCGCACGCCGACCGCTCTCCTGGTCGGCAACGAGAGCGTGGGGATGAGCGCTTTCTGGGCGGAGAACTGCGACGCGGTGGTCCGGATTCCCATGGTTGGGTCGGCGAGTTCGCTGAACGCCGCGGTGGCGGGGTCCATCACGTTGTACGAGATCGCTCGCCAGCGGGGGATCGGGACCGTGAGCTGACCTCTGTGCCGAGTCGGCCAGGGGTGTTGGTGGGATCGCTAGTCTTTTGTGTGGAGTGGAGCGTTACCGGGCTGTTCGGGATATAACCGGAGGGTGGAGGCTCTGGTTGGGAGGCCCGGTTGCTGACAGTCGAGCAGATCGAGAGTTTCGTCGGTGATGGTTTTGTCCATGTGCCGAACGCTTTCTCCGCCGAACTCGCCGCCGAGTGCCGTGGCCTGTTGTGGAAGCAGCTTGGCATGGACGCCGACGATCGGTCGACCTGGAACAGGGAGGTCGTCAGGCTCGGGGTGCGTGGTGACGACGCGTTCGTGCGCAGCGCCAACACCACGGCACTGCACGAGGCCTATGACCAGCTCGTCGGGCCGGGACAGTGGCGGCCGCTGGAGCTGATCGGGACGTTCCCGGTGCGGTTCCCCGTCGACAAGGCCCGTGAGGGGGCCGAGGACTACGGCTGGCACATCGACGCCAGCTTCCTCACCCCGGAGGCCGAGGCCGGCGGCGGCCAGGACTGGGAGGGTGAGCTCCCGCTCGTGCCACCGGACTACGACAAGATCCTGCGCTGCAACGTGTTCTCCCGGGACCGGGCGTTGCTGGTGCTGATCCTCTACTCCGACACCGGGGCGCGGGACGCGCCCACCCTGCTCCGGGTGGGCTCGCACCTGGATGTGCCACGCCTGCTGGAGCCCTACGGCGCCGAGGGGACCTACCTCGAGTGCGGCCCGGTGGGGGCGGGGCGGCCCCAGGCCCTGGCCACCGGCCAGGCAGGCGACGCCTACCTGTGCCACCCGTTCCTGGTGCACACCCCGATCACCAACACCGGCACCGAACCCCGGTTCATGGCGCAGCCTTCTCTTCTGCCGGTCGGCGAGTTCGATCTCGACCGCGCCGACGGGCGGCACAACGCCGTCGAGCGGGCCATCAGGCGCGGGCTCGGTCGTGAGTAGCGCCACCGGAGCGGGCGCGAGCCCGCCATGGCCGACCGTGCTGCGGCTGGTGTTCGGCGGCATGGCCACCCACGTGTTCGCGCTCGCCGTCCGGCTGCGGCTGCCCGACGCGATCGGTGATGGCGAACGGGACGCGGCCGACCTCGCCGCCGAGTTCGGGGTCCAGGAAGGGCCGATGCTCCGGCTGCTGCGCGGGCTCGCCTCCCTTGACGTGCTCACAGAACCAGGCCCCGGCCGGTTCGCGCTCACCGCGGTGGGCGGGTTGCTGCGCCGTGACCAGCCAGGGTCGATGTACCCGCTCGCCCGCATGCTGACCGATCCGATGATGGCGACCGCATGGCAGAACCTGGAGTTCAGCCTGCGCACCGGCGGACCGGCCTTCGACAAGACCTTCGGCACCGACTTCTTCGGTTACCTGGCCGAGCATCCGGACCTGTCCCAGCTCTACAACTCGGCGATGAGCCATGGCACCCGCGGGATCGCCAGGACGATCGCCGACGAGTACGACTTCGGCCGCCACGACCTCATCGTCGACGTCGGTGGCGGCGACGGGACGACGCTCACCGAGATCCTGACCGCGCACCCCGGCCCACGCGGTGTCGTCTACGACACCCCTACGGGTGTCGCAGGCGCGGTGAACGCCCTGGCAGCGGCCGGGCTGACCGCACGCTGCCAGGTCCGGACGGGCGACTTCTTCTCCGAGGTCCCCCCGGCCGCCGACCTGTACCTGCTCAAGAGCGTCCTCCACGGGTGGGACGACGAACAGGCGGCCGTGATCCTGCGTAACTGTGCGCGCGACGCCGCGAAACACGGCCGCGTCCTCGTCGTCGAACACCTGCTGCCCGACACAGTGCCACCCCCCAACGTGCCACCCGGGGCCGTGCCATCCGAACAACACTTCATCACCTACCTCAACGATCTCAACCTCCTCGTCAACGGCCGGGGGCGAGAGCGAACCCACGCGGACTTCGCCGCCCTCTGTGCCGAAGCGGGCCTGCGGCTCGACCGGACCAGCCCGCTGACGACGACCAACTTCCACTGCATCGAAATCAGCCTCGACTGATTGATTGACCAGAGTGACCGACCCCAGGTCGACGAGATGGCCGCATTGGCGCGAATCAGGCCAATGCGGCCATCTCGTGCCGTCAAGTCGCGAGTACGACGACGTAAGCAACTCTAGTGGCCTCCCTATAATGCTTTCCTGACTGGTGATCGCGGTAAGAAAGTCGCGTATTGTCGACAGAGACAACGGGTGATACACCAAAACTTTGTCTTGGTGCGGATCGGTAGTTCACCGCCAGCCCTGGCCAAGCCCAAGGCCGGTGGTTTGATGGCGGGAGATTACCCTGACTAGGCGAGCATTGATCACCGGAATCACGGGCCAGGACGGTACCTATCTCGCGGAGCATCTCCTCGAAGCAGGCTATGAGGTATTCGGACTGGTACGCGGCCAGAGCACACTCTCCGCGCGGCGACAGCGGGCACCCGATCCTCGGGTTCGGCTGCTCAGCGGCGATCTGCTCGACCAGGCGAGCCTGGTCGACGCGGTCGACACGGCCAAGCCGGACGAGGTCTACAACCTCGGGGCGCTGTCCTACGTGCCCATCTCCTGGCGCCAGTCGACGGTGACCGCGGAGGTCACCGGCATGGGAGTGCTGCGCCTGCTGGAGGCCCTGAGAATAGTCGCGGGAATGGGTTCGTCGTCGCGGTCATGGGACGCTGGACAACCGCGTTTCTACCAGGCCTCGTCGTCGGAGATGTTCGGAAAGATCCGGGAGTCTCCGCAGAACGAGCTGACTCCGTTCCACCCGCGAAGTCCATATGGGGTGGCGAAGGCCTTCGGCCACTACACGGTGCAGAACTACCGCGAGTCGTACGGCATGTTCGCCGTTTCCGGCATTCTGTTCAACCACGAGTCGCCAATTCGCGGAACGGAGTTCGTGACCAGGAAGGTCTCACTCGGCGCGGCCGCGATCAAGCTGGGACTCCGCGACGAGCTGCGACTCGGCAACCTGGAAGCCGCGCGGGACTGGGGTTTCGTCGGGGACTACGTGCGCGGGATGACGATGATGCTGGCCCAGGACGAGCCGGAGGACTTCGTGCTCGGCACCGGCATCACGCACAGCGTCCGCGAGCTGGCCGACCTGGCCTTCTCGCACGTCGGCCTGAACTGGCGCGACTACGTCGTGGTCGACAACGGCCTGTTGCGCCCCGCCGAGGTCGACCTGCTGTGTGCCGACCCGGCGAAGGCCAGGACGAAGCTCGGCTGGAAGTCGGCGGTCTCGTTCGAGGAGATGATCGCCCAGATGGTCGACAGCGACCTGCGCCTGTTGTCGTCGGCTCAGCGGGACTCCGCTGACCCCGTGCGCGAACTCGGCGACGCAGTGGTGAACCGCCTTCCCGAGCCACTTAAGGACATGTGATGACCTCTGCCGAGCTGGCCGGGCAACGCGATACCGCGACCCATCCGAACGGGGTGAGCAAGGAGTTCCTGTCCTGGTTTGCCGAGCGGATGCGCGTCACGGCCTGCCAGGTGGAACGCACGCCGCTCAACGAGCTGCCAGGGTGGTCGTTCGACGAGGCCACCGGGAACCTGACGCACGACAGCGGGCGGTTCTTCGGCGTCGAGGGGCTGCACGTGCGCTCCTCGTACGGTCCGATCTCCGAGTGGAGCCAGCCGATCATCAACCAGCCCGAGATCGGCATCCTCGGTCTGCTGGTGAAGTCCGTCGACGGTGTCCCGTTCGCGCTGGTGCAGGCGAAGATGGAGCCGGGCAACTTCAACTCGATGCAGCTCTCGCCGACGGTTCAGGCGACCCGCAGCAACTACACCAGGGTGCACAGGGGAAGCCGGACGAAGTACCTGGACCACTTCACCGACCCGCGCGCGGGATCGGTGGTGGCCGACGTGCTCCAGTCCGAGCAGGGCTCGTGGTTCCTGCGCAAGCGCAACCGGAACATCATCGTCGAGGTCGACGACTCGGTGGTGGCCGAGGACGGCCACTACTGGATGCCGTTGGACGAGCTGCGCAGCCTGCTGCGGATCGACGGTCTGGTCAACATGGACACCCGCACCGTGCTGTCCTGCCTGCCCGCCTCCTTCTTCGCCGAGGACCGGGGCAGGCTCGCCGCCGACGGCATGGCTACGGCGCTGGCCAGGTCCATCAGTGGCGACGGCACCCCACTGCACAACGCCGAGTCGGTGCTGAGCTGGTTCACCGCCGCCAAGAGCAAGCATGAGCTGGCGGTCCGGCGTACGCCGCTGTCCGCGCTGCCCGGCTGGCAGCACACGCCAGAGGAGATCTTCCACGACGACGGGAAGTACTTCCGCATCGTCGGCGTCAGCGTGCGCACCGACGACCGCGAGGTCAGCGAGTGGCACCAGCCGCTGCTCTACCCGACCGGGCAGGGCATCGTGGCCTTCGTCGTGAAGGACATCGGCGGGGTCGCCCACCTGCTGGTGCACGCGCGATACCAGGCGGGCCTCCTGGACGCCATGGAGATGGGTCCCAGCGTCCAGTGCAACCCGGGCAACTACCCCGATCCCCAGCCCACGTTCCTGGACTACGTTCGGCACGCGCCTGCCAAACGCATCCTCTACGACACGATCCTGTCCGAGGAGGGCGGCCGGTTCTTCCAGTCGCAGAACCGCTACCTGCTGGTGGACGCGGGCGACGACGTGCCGATCGAGGTGCCGGACGAGTACTGCTGGGTCACCGCACACCAGCTCACCGGTCTGCTGCGGCACGGCTACTACGTCAACGTGGAAGCCCGCAGCCTGGTGGCCTGCCTACACAGTCTGTGGTGACCACCGTGCCGGATCGAGCCGCAGTTCCCCGTCCGGTCCGCATCGGCCTGCTCGGCTGCGCCGACATCGCCTGGCGCCGCACCCTCCCGGTGATCAGGGCCGAGCCCGCGGCCGAACTGGTCGCCGTCGCGGCCAGGGACACGGACAAGGCCAAGGTGTTCGCTGAAGAGTTCGGTGGCAAGGTCGTGTCCGGCTACCAGGCGCTGCTGGACTCGCCGGACGTCGACGCGGTATACGTCCCGCTGCCCGCCGGGCTGCACCGGGAGTGGATCGTGCGTGCCTTCGACGCGGGCAAGCACGCGCTCGTGGAGAAGCCGCTGACCACCCGGTCCGAGGACACCGCCGAGGTGTTCGCCCTCGCGAGGGCACGGGGCCTGACACTGATGGAGAACCTCACGTTCGTGCGGCACGGCCTGCACTCCGCCGTCGCGGACCTGGTGGACGCGGGCGAGATCGGTGACCTGCGCTCGGTGCACGGCGTGTTCGGCTTCCCGCCGTTGAACCCCAGGGACATCCGGTATCGGCCGGACCTCGGCGGCGGTGCGCTGCTCGACGCCGCGGTGTACCCGCTGAGCGCGGCGAGGATGTTCCTCGGGCCGGAGCTGGAAGTGGTCGCCGCGACTCTCACCGAGGACCCCGAGTGCGGGGTCGACGTGGCGGGCAGCGCGCTGCTGTGCTCGGCGGACGGGCGCACCGCCCAGGTCGAGTTCGGCTTCCAGCACGGCTACCGCTGCGAATACACGCTGTGGGGAAGCCGTGGGTCGATCTTCGTCGATCGCGCGTACACCCCGCCCCCGGCCTGGCGGCCGACGGTTCGGGTGCGGCGCCGCGACGAGACCCGTGAGCTGGTCCTGCCGCCGGAGGACCAGTTCGCCAACACCCTGCGCGAGTTCATCGCGGCGGTGCGCACCGGCAGGGAGGCGGTCGACCGCGCGGCGCAGATCGCCACCCTGGCCAGGTTGGTCGACGAGGTCCGGGACCGCGCGCGCCCGCTGCTGGCGGGACAGCGGCTCGCCGGCCGGAACGGCCAGCTGATCAGGAGGCACAGTTGAGTGACGGTCGAGGTCACGATCGCGTCGTCGTGTTCGGCGGCACCGGCTTCCTTGGTCGCTGGATCGCCGAGGGCCTCGCCGCCGAGGGACGTGACGTGCTCGTCGTGGCGAGGAACGCGCCCCGGCGGCTCGCCCCGGGGTGCCGCTTCCTGGCCATCGACGTCGCCGGAGTGCCGACCGGGGAACTGGCCGCCGTGCTGGCCGCCGAGCGCCCTGGCGTGGTGGTCAACGCCACCGGCGGCAAGTGGGGCCTGACCGGCCGAGACCTGGAGGCCAGCTGCGCCGGGGCGACCCGGCACATCCTGGCGGCGCTGGCCGGGACCCGGCTGGTGCCACGACTGGTGCACCTCGGCTCGGTGCTGGAGTCCCGGCCCGCCAACACCTACAACCGGAGCAAGCTGGCCGCGACCCTGGCGGTGCGGTCGGCCGAGGAAGCGGGGACGGTGGACGCGTTGGTACTCCGGATAGCCAACGTCACCGGCCCCGGCACACCGGCCGCCAGCCTGCTCGGCCTGGTGGCCGACCGGCTGGCCGCCGCGGCGGGCCGCGGCGAGGCGGCGACCATCGAGCTGACCGCGCTGCGCGACCACCGGGACTACGTGGACGTCCGGGACGTCGCCGACGCGGTCTGCTCCGCGACGCGGCTCACCGGCCGGCACGCGCCGATCAGCATTGGTAGCGGCGAAGCCGTCCCGGTACGCACACTGGTCGATCTGTTCATCAAGGCGAGCGGGGTGCCGGCCACCGTGGTGGAGCTGCCCGCCCCCGATCCGCCATCGGGCACTGACGACTGGACGCGGGTCGACCCCCGGCGCGCGCGGGACCTGCTCGGTTGGACACCACGCCGGACCCTGCACGACTCGGTCCACGCGCTGTGGCGCGAGGTGCTGGACCGGGTGCCGGACAGAAGGGAGCCCGTGCAGGGCACCCGGTGACCAATCAGGACAGCTGTGCGCGACATGTAACGGGGGAGCGGTGTCAGAACTGAACATGGCGATCTTCCTCGCGGACCTCGCGTTGATCGTCCTGCTGGCCAGAATGGTCGGGCGGCTCGCCAGAGCCTGCGGTCAGCCCGCGGTGCTCGGCGAGATCCTCCTCGGCATCCTTCTCGGGCCAACCCTGTTCCACGGCGCCATCTCCGGCGCGTTGTTCCCGATGGACGTGCGGCCGTACCTGTCCGCGCTGGCGAACCTGGGCCTGGTTCTGTTCATGTTCGTGGTGGGGCTGGAGTTCGACTTCAGCCGGCTGCGCGGGTGTACGCGGATCACCGGGGCGACCGTGGCGGGCGGCACCCTCGTGCCGTTCGCTCTCGGCGTGCTGCTGTCGTTCTACCTCGCGTCCCAGCACGCTCCGGCGGACCCGCTCGTCTTCACGTTGTTCATCGGCGTCGCGGTGTCGGTGACCGCGTTCCCGGTGCTGGCCCGCATCTTGACCGACCGGGGCATGAGCCAGAGCAGGATCGGTGTGATCGCGCTGAGTTCGGCCGCGGTGTGCGATCTGTTCGCGTGGACGATGCTCGCGATCCTGCAGATGATCGCCGGTCAGGACCGGCACAACAGCTGGCTGGTGCTCCTTGCCGTGCCGTACGCCGCGGTG
The DNA here is from genome assembly GCF_049647105.1 of Actinophytocola sp. Lineage (GTDB taxonomy): Bacteria > Actinomycetota > Actinomycetes > Mycobacteriales > Pseudonocardiaceae > Actinophytocola. The sequence goes on along the minus strand of NZ_JBARWZ010000286.1, from coordinate 26,038 downwards.
TTGGTCAGCTTCGTACGCCCGTTGCTGGTGCGGTACCTGAGGACGAGCGCGGGTCAGCTGCGGGCGGGCAGTCTCGTCGTCGTGCTCGTCGGGGCGTTCGGCTCCGCCGCGATCACCCAGCTGCTCGGTCTGCACGCGGTCTTCGGCGCGTTCCTGTTCGGCCTGGTGGTACCCAGGTTCGACGGGCTCGAGTTCCGCGCGGAGGTGTTGCGGTCCACGAGTGTCATGTCGTCGTTGCTACTGCCGGTGTACTTCATCGTCGCGGGATTCAGCGTCAATCTGTCCACTGTGGACACGACGGGGTGGGTGGAGCTCGTACTGATCATGGTTGTCGCGACCGCCGGGAAGTTCGGCGGCACCTGGGTAGCCGCCAGGACACAAGGGATGGCGGCGCGACGTTCCGCCGTGCTGGCCACACTGATGAACACTCGCGGCCTCACCGAACTCATCGCACTCGGCGTCGGCCTGCAGATGGGTGTGCTGGATGCGAACCTGTACTCCCTGATGGTCGTGATGGCTGTCGTGACGACGGCCATGGCCGGCCCGCTGCTGCGGTGGCTCGCCGATCCGGAGGACGTCCGCGCCCCGCCCGAACGAGTTGCCAGGGGCGCCGACACCGAGGTCCGGGAACAGCCGTGACGCCGGTGGCCGGCGCGTGTCTCATGTTCGGTGCCGCTGGGCGTCACGGGCCCGGGTGATGGTGACCGACACGTCGTCGAAGCGGGCGTTGATGGGGGCCTTTGGTTTGTGCACGGTGACCTCGACCGACCTGACCATGGTGTTCTCGGTGCAGCGGTCTGCCAGGATTCCGGCCAGCTTTTCCAGCAGTTGGACGGGTTCTCCGTTGACGATCCTGACGAGGTCGAGTGCGAGGTCGTCGTAGTCGAGGGTGTCGTGGAGTTGGTCGGACCGTATCGCTTGGCTCGCGTCGACGCGGAGGGTGACGTCCACGACGAAGTCCTGACCGTCCCTCTTCTCGGCTTCCCGGACGCCGTGCCTGCCGAAGGCGCGGAGGCCGATGAGCCTGATGGTCGTCGTGTCCACCTGAACCACCTTTTGTTCGTAGTGGCGGGATGTCAGTGGGCGGCTTCGCCGTCGCAGGTGAGGTGCTCGCCGCTGTCGACCATGATCATCTGGCCGGTGACGGAGGGGGAGTCGATCAGGAAGTCGAGTGCCGACAGGATGTCCTCGAGTCGTGCGGGTCGTCGCAGTGGCGCGTTCCTCGCGAGGTCGGTGAGGTGTTTCTCGTCGGCGTGTGGTGGGGGCAGTACCAGACCCGGGCCGATGCCGTTGACCCTGATGTTCGGACCCAGCCGCACGGCGAGGCGGCGGGTCGCGTCGGCGAGCGCGGCCTTGGAGATGTCGTAGGCCAGGTGTCGTGAGCAGGTGAGGTCGACATGGCCGTCGCAGATGTTGACGACGTGGCCGTCCGTGTCGTCGACCAGGGCGGTCAGGAGGATCGGGACCGCGGTGTTGACGGTGAGAATGTCGATCATCGCCGCCAGCTCCACGGGCGCGGAGTAGTCGTACTGACCGAACACCGCCGCGTTGTTGACCAGCAGTCCCGGTCGCGGGCCCACCGTCGCGATCGTCGATGCCATGGCGTCGACGGCTGAGGGGTCGCGGAAGTCGGCCAGGTGGGTGCGGGTCGCCACGCCGTACCGGTCGGACAGGTCCGAGGCCAGCCGGTGCAGGCGGTCAGCTGAGGCGTTCGCGTGGAGGTGGAGGTGGAGGCCCCGCGCGGCCAGGTTCGTCGCGATCGCCGCGCCGATGCGCTGGGAGGAGCCGGTCACGAACGCCCACCGCGGTGACATGGGTTCCTCCTTCGTGTGGGGACTCACCCGCACAGGCGGAGGAATTCGAGGCGGTCGGGGCCGTGTTCGGCGAGCAGGCCGGTGAAGGACTGGGTCACGGTCTCCGCGCCGTTGGCCCGGACACCGCGCAGCGTCATGCAGCTGTGCTCCGCTCGCAGGACCACACCGACACCGCGCGCGTCGAGCCGTTCCTGCAACCAGTCGGCGGTGGCCTGGGTCAGCCGTTCCTGGACCTGAGGGCGACGGGCCAGGTATTGGACCGACCGCGCGAGCTTGGACAGCCCGGCGAGCCGCTCACCGGGCAGGTAGCCGATGTCCGCTGTCCCGACGAAGGGCAGCAGGTGGTGTTCGCAGATCGACTGCACCGGCACCCTGCGGACCAGGACCAGGCCCGTGTAGCCGGCGTCGTTGTCGAAGGTCGTGAGTGTGAACGGCTCCGGTGAGAAGAACTCGGAGAGCGCCTCCGCCATCCGCTGGGGCGTCCGGGAGAGGGCCTCACCGCTGGTATCCATGCCGAGGGTGTGCAACAGGTGCCGGGCGGCGTCGACGACCGCTGCCATGTCGATCACGGGAGGATCGCCGTCCGGCTCGCTCCCGTTTCGATTGATTAAGTGGGATTTCATCACGAACGAGAAAACCACCCTTGAAGGTCTCGGAATATGTCGGTAATTCCAGAATATCACGCAATCGGATGAAAAATGCCTCGGTCTTCCGTCAAAAGTTTTGTCCCGCCACGCGGCACGCGGTATATCCAGTTTCCGGCGCATGCCGGACAATCGGCAAATGATGTCCGCGGGCACGTCAACGGAATTGGATCGCGCGTTGGCTCTGGCCACGGAGCACTGCGTGACAACACAACGCGGCAACGGCTCGTGGGTGGTCGTGCCGGATCCGCGTGTCACCGAGACAGCGCTGACGTGTTTCGTCCTGTCGCGGTCGGCCGACGTCGCGGCCCATGCCGCCGTCCGCCGAGGAAGGGCATGGCTCCGGATGGCGGTGCCGCAGAGCCACCACCCGGTGGCTCTGGCGGTCGAGTCCTGGTTACGGGCGACCGCACTGCACGGCCGTGCCGACTCCGGCCACGGCACGGCCACCGAGGCGTGGTCGGCGCGAGTCCGCCTACTGCGGATCGTCGCTCTGCGCGCGGACGGCGGCGAAGGCGTCCCCGGTTCATGGCGCATCCTGCTGGCCGAAATCGAGCGGGCGTGCGGGGAGGCCAGGACGGCCAGGCTGAAACCGTGGAGCCATGTCGAGTTGCTGGCGGGCCGCGCCATGGTGAACTGGCGGCTCGCCGCACACGACAAGGCCCGTGAGAACGTGCTGGCCGTCGTCGAGCACCAGGCGCCGGACGGCTCGTGCTACGGCAACCCGATCAGCACGGCCCTGGCGTTCGCGGCGTTCGATGCCATCGCTCCAGGCACTGAGCCGTGGCGGCGGGCGCTGCGCTGGCTGCTCGACGGCCAGCACCAGGACGGGACGTGGCGGTTCTGCTCCAGCGACGTGTGGGACACCACGCTCACGATGCGGGCCTTCCGCGGCGTCCCGCTGTTCGACACGAAATGCGGGTCCAGCGCCGCCGGATTCCTGCTCGACGCACAGAACAGTGACGGTGGCTGGCCCTTCGCCTCGGCCGTGGAGTCGGACAACGACACGACCGCCGCGGCCGTCCTCGCGCTCACGGGTGGCGGTGCCGCGAACGGTGGGGTGCCGAGGGCGCTGGTCTACCTGGCGGAGCGCCAGACAAGCGACGGCCTGTGGCGTACGTGGCAGTTCCGTGACGACCCTCCGGCGGAGGATGTCGTCGCGCACGTGGTGACCGCCCTGCTCGACCACGGTGTCGGCCACGCGGTGTCCCTGACGGCCGCGGTGCGATGGCTCGTCGAGCGAAGGAACGACGGCGGGCGGTGGACGGCGAGCTGGTACCGGGGTCTTCCGTACGCGACGCTGGAGGTCGGCAGCGCCCTCCGCGACCTGCCGGTCGTGGTGGCCGCGGCGGCAGGCGATCTCGCCGCCACCCAGAACGACGACGGTGGCTGGCCAGCGGAGCGGGGGGAGGCCAGCACACCGAGCAACACCGGCCTCGCGCTCGCGATGATGCTGCGCGGCAAGGCCATGGACGAGCGGAGGTGGCAGTCCGCGTTGGGTTATCTGCTCGGCACCCACCGCGGCGACGGCACCTGGCCCGGCCGGCCGGAGATGTACGGTCCCCGACCGCTGCTGACCCACTTCCCGACCCACACTCAGGCCTTCACGGTTCTCGGACTGCGGGCGGCCCGGACCTACCGCGCGATGGTGGGCTGACCGGTGACGGATTCCCGGTCGGCAGCCTCGGTACGGACGGCACCGCACAGGATCCCGCTGCTCGGACATGCCATGAGCTTGCGGCGCGACCCGCTCGAGTTCATGCGGTCGCTGCGCGACCACGGTGACATGACGCGGATCTTCGTCGGGACGCGGCCCGTCCACGTCGTCAACAGCCCAGAACTGGTTCGCCGCGTGCTTGTCGTCGAGGCGCGGAAGTTCGACAAAGGAGCAATGTTCGACGAACTGCGTGCCCATATCGGCAACGGGTTGGTGACCTCGTCCGGCGACTTCCACCGCAGGCAGCGTCGCCTGGCGCAGCCCGCCTACCACCCGGAGAGAATCAGCAGGTACGCAGACCACATGTCCAGCCGCGCCGACCAGATGTCGAGGTCGTGGCGCCCGGGAAGCACCCTCGACATCGGGCGGGAGGTCGACCGGCTGGTGCGCGCCAACTTCTTCGACGCACTGTTCGAGCCTGCGCCCCCACCGGAGACGATGGCCGCCATCGAACAATGGCTGTCGGTCAAGCACCGGGCCATGCGGCGTGCGCTCTCGCCGCTTCCCCCCTCGGCAGCGCGGGTTCTCGCCAGACGGTCCGATGACGAGCCGCACGGCAGGCTGCGTCACCTGATCGCCCAACGCCGGGGGCTGGCCGACAGCGGTGACCTGATGTCGATGCTGCTGCTCGCGCGGGATCCGCGTACCGGCGAGCACATGAGCGACGCGGAGGTGTGCGACGAACTGCTCACGCTGTTCGTGGCCGGCATCGGCACCGTCAGCGCCGCGCTTTCCTGGACCTGCCACGAGTTGGCTCGCCACCCCACCGTCGACGAGCGACTGGGCACCGAGCTGCGCTCGGTGCTGGCGGGGCGGTTGCCAACCGCCGCCGACGTCGCGGAGCTGCACTACACCCGCCGTGTGCTCCAGGAGGTACTGCGGCTGCATCCGGTGTGGTTGCTCATGCGGCGTGTCGTGGCGCCGGTCGAGGTCGGCGGCGTCGAGCTGGCGCCGGGGGACGAGGTCTTCTTCAGCCCGCACGCGCTGCATCGCGATCCCGTGCTGTACCCCGAGCCGGACCGTTTCGATCCCGACCGCTGGCGCGAGGAGCGGCGTGCGGGCCTGCCCAGGGGCGCCTTCCTCCCGTTCGGCGCTGGCAACCGGCTGTGCGTCGGCGAGGGGTTCGCGTGGACGGAGATGACGATGGTGGTGGCCACCATCATGGCAAGGTGGCAGCTCGTGCCCGCACGCCGGCACAAGGTGCGCGCCCGGGTCGGCACGGTGGTGCGACCCACCACCCTGGTGATGTATCCGGTCCCGCGGCCACGCGGTGCGGCCCGGTGAACGGCAAGGTCGCGCTGATCACCGGCGGCGGCTCCGGGATCGGCGCGGCCTGTGCACGGCGACTCGGCGACGACGGGTTCGGGGTCGTCGTCGCCGACATCGACGTGGACGCCGCGCATCGGGTCGCGGATGCCGTGACCGCGGCGGGCGGTGCGGGGCGCGCGCACCGGGTGGACGTCTCGGATCCGTTGTCGGTGCGGGAGTTGCTCGGGGTCGTCCTTGACCGGTGCGGACGTCTGGACGTCGTCGTCAACTGTGCCGGCATCGCAGGCCCCCTCGTGCCGGTGGTGGACTACCCGATCGATGCCTTCGACGCCGTGATGCGCACCAACGTGAACGGTGTCTTCTATGTGATGCGGGCGGCCCTGCCCACCATGCTGGGCAGCGGCGGGGTGATCGTCAACATCGCCTCGGTCGCCGGTAGTGCGGCGCTTCGCACCCATTGCGCGTACGTCGCGGCCAAACACGCGGTGATCGGACTGACGAAGGCCGCCGCACGGGAGTACGCCGGGAACGGAGTCAGGGTCGTGTCCGTGTCGCCCGGTGTCATCGACAGTCCGATGACCGAGGCCCTTCCGCGCGACAGGCTGGCGAGGGTGCTCCAGTCCGTACCGCTCGGGAAGCCAGGACGCCCCGAGGACGTCGCTGATCTGGTGGCCTACCTGACGTCCGACTCCGCCTGGTACATCACGGGAAGTGACCACCCGGTCGACGGCGGTTTCCTGACCCGGTAGCCCCGTGACGGCACCCAGCCACCAACCACCTCGATGTCCGGCGCCTGCGCTGGGTCGGAACCAGCACTTTCTGCCGGGGAGGCGGACTGGTCAGGTTCTGTCGGGCTGGGCGGCAATGTCGATGAGTCCACTGTGGATGCGCACCGTCTGCGACGCGCTGCTGGCGATGCGGCGGACGGAAGCGGCGACCTGGTCGAGGTTCATCCTGCTGGCCGTCCCGGAGACCGAGATGGCGGCGACCGGAATCCGGCCGATGTCCAGCACGGGTGCCGCGACACACAGGACGCCTGGCGCGTATTCCTGACGATCGAAGGCAAGCCCGAGCTCCTGGATCGCCACCAGTTCCGTCCGCAGCGCGGCGGTGCTCGCGATGGCGGCCGGTGTCCTGGCGACGAATCGCTCGTCGGTGACCTCGGCGGGGTTGTCGAGCGTGGTGAAGGCGAGCAGGACCCTTCCCACGGCCGTGCGGTACGCCTGCGATGGCAGGGCGTCCTGCGAGGGTGTGCGGACGTGGTGGTGCCCGTGCAGCCTGGTCAGGTAGGTGATCTCGGTGCCGGTGAGCACGGCGAGTTCCACCACGCCGTGGGTCTCCTCGTAGAGGTCGAGCAGGTGGGGGAGGAGGGTCCGGTGCAGCCGTTGGCGGGAGAGGGTCGTGTTGTGCGCCAGCGAGCCCAGCCGGTAGCCGAGGCAGTAGTGCCGGTCGCGGTGGTCCACCACCCGCAGCTCGACCAGTGTGGCCAGTATCCGAAACGTCGTCGACTTGGGGATCTGTGTCGTTCTGGCGATCTCTGAGACGCCGAGTGGATTCACCTGTCCGGCGAGCGCGGACAACACCCTCATCGTCTTGCCGATCGCGTTGATTATCCGGCGGTCGGACTGGCGGACCTCCGGGTTGCCCACCGCGGCCACGTGCGGATCGATTTTCATCCTTGTCGTCATGTTACCCAGCGACTCTCGAAAAATCTTTGCGATGTGGGTCAGGTCGTAATTATGTCATCAATGTCAAAACATACCGCGCCGCGAACGGGTTTTAATCGCGAACCATCTGGTCGATCCGGTGGGAAATCAGCGAAATCCCCGGTATGTCCGGGCAGCTCGGGGACGTGGCCGGCCGCTCCCGTGATCGTCACGGGAAATACTGTGCCGTGACGTGGCACGCGGGTTCTCAACGAGGAAATATCCGCCCATCATGGGGTCACCCGAGAGGAACGGACCCATGAACGAGGTAGCTCCGCCCGGAATGGCCCGGCAGGATATCGAAGATGTCACGGGCCGGCTGCTGTCGCACCACAGGGAGAGGTCAACCGACCTGGCCGCGAACCAGTGGCGGGAACCGGTGGACAACTATCGCGGCCAGGGGGTGTTCGAGCAGGAACGTGACCTGGTCTTCGGCGCGGTCCCACTCCCGATCGCCCTGTCGTGCCAACTCGCCGAACCCGGGCGGTACCTGGCGCTCGAGGTGGCCGGCACCCCGGTCCTGTTGACGAGGGACCGGGACGGGAAGGTACGCGCGATGGTCAACCGCTGCCGGCACCGAGGCGCGGAACTGGTCGCCGGTGGTGACGGCTCCGCCCGGCGCCTGACCTGTCCGTACCATTCCTGGAGTTACGACCTGTCGGGATGCCTGCTGGGTGTGTACGGCGAGCACACCTTCGGTGCGGTCGATCGGTCGCAGCGGTCGCTGATCCGGCTGCCGGCACAGGAGCGGTGTGGTGTCGTGTTCGTCGGGCTTCGGCCCGGCATGGCATGGGACCTCGATGCCTGGCTCGCCGAGGTCGCCCCCGTCCTCGAACCGCTGCGGCTGGACCAGTGGTATGCGTACGGCACCAGGACGCTGGCCGGGCCGAACTGGAAGATCGCGGCCGACGGCTATCTGGAGAGCTACCATTTCCGGTCGTTGCACCCGACCACTGTCTTCCAGAACAACTTCGCCAACCTCGCGGCCTTCGACAGGTTCGGTCCACACCAGCGCAACGTGTTCGCGCACCGTGCGATCGCCGACGCGGCGGACGAGGCGCCGTCCGAGTGGGACCCTGTGCGGCTGCTCAATCCGGTGCTCTGGCTGTTCCCCTGCGTCGGGATCGCAGGCGGGCTGGGCGACTACGCTCTGATGTCGCTCGTGCTGCCCGGTCGCCGCGTCACCGAGTCGATCACGTACCAGACGTTGTTGTGGCGGCACCGGCCGTCCGAGAAAGAGCTGCCCGCCGTCCGCCGGGTCAGCGACTACTTCTACTATCTGGTGTCCAAAGAGGACTATCCGGCGTGCGGGCGTGTCCAGGAAGGACTCGACGCACTCGCCGGCACGGATTTCGTCTTCGGCCGGAACGAACCCGGAGTGCAGCATTTTCATCGCCACCTCGACCGGCTCCGGTTGGCGGGCGTGCCCCCGGCTCGGGGCAGGGGTTCGCGCCCGGCCGTGCTGATGTCACCTGGTGAGTAGGGCACCAGATGACCTGGCGCGCCGGAAGGTGAGGTTTCGGGCGCGGATATCAGCCCGACGGCATCCCGTTCGGCTCGCCGTGGGCCTCACCTGTTGCTGGTACGGGATCGTCGTGCTCGGACCGCGGATGGCGGGCATGCCACCGCTGCTCGCCTGCCTGGCCGCCGCCGCGTTGGCGGCGGCCATCGTCACGATGCTTGGGTGGCAGCGGGAATGCGGCCTGCGCTTGCGGGCCCCGAACCGACGGTGGGCCTACGTTCCGGTGGTGGCGGGAGGCGTGGTGCTGCTCGCCGTTCCCCTCGGGACACCGGCCCCTGGTTCGATGACGCTCAACCTGGCCGTGGCGCTCGCCGCCGCGGTGGCCGTCGAGTTGATGGCACGCGGACTCTGTCAGCACGCGGTGCACCGATGGGGCCCGGCCGTCTCCTCGCTGGCGGTCGCCGCCGCCTTCGCCCCCGTGGACGTGCTCGGTCTGCCCGGCCAAGGCCGGGACGTCACGACGACGGTCGTACTGACCGATGTCGCGTTCGGCTTCGCGCTGTCGGCACTGCGGTGGCGGGTGAACACCATCTGGGTGCAGATCGTGCTGCACGCGGGGCGAAACGTGCTCGTCGTGACCGGCTCGACCGGTGCCGCCGGATGGCCGCCCGTCCTGGCGGCCATCGTTTTCGCCGCGGTGGGAGCACGGCTCGTCGGTGGTTACCGAAAGGTCGACATCAGTATCCGCCCGACCGCCCGGGTACTGTGCGTCGACGACCGGGGCCGCGTGTTCCTGCTGTGCTGGCGAGACCCGTTCGACGACACCCGGGTGTGGGACCTGCCGGGCGGCGGCATCAACGCGGGCGAGACGGCGCTGGAGGCCGCCCGCCGGGAGCTGTACGAGGAGACCGGCTACCCGGGAGACCATGTACTGGACCGGCACGTACTGTCCACTCGGGACTCATACTGGAACGCGACGAGGTATGTGGGTCGAGAACCCGTTTACCTGGCACGGATATCGGCGCCAGGGCGGCCGAGCAGCTCCGGCCAGGACCCGAGGGAGCGCGCGATGATCCTCGACGGCCGCTGGGTGTCGCCGTCGGCCGCGGCCGGCCTGCCTGGACGGATCCAGGCAGCTGACCTGAACAGGTTGACCCACGCCGAGTGTTCTGACGGCAATCGGGCGTAGCGCGCGGACCAATGCACTGAAGGACGCTTTCGCGACGATCGACGACACGAAAGCGTCCTTCAGTGCACAAGGCCTATGGTGTCAGCGCCTGCGCCGGGTGAGTCGGCGGCTGAAGACGAGCAGCCCTACGCCGGCCAGGAGGAACCCGGATGCCGCGATGGCTGCCGTGCCCAGTCCCAGAGGTACTCCGGTGGCAGCGAGCAGTACTGCGTTCTCGTAGCGGTTGGTCGCGGTGATCGAGGCGGTGACGGCGTCGGCAATGACCACGGTGCTTGGCTCGATGGTCACCTGGTCCCGGAGCACGGCGTCGTCGTTGCCGCCGTCGGCGGTTTCGGTGACGGCACAGGTGGTTCCGGCGGGAATGTTGTCGACGGTCTGCTGGTAGTCCCCGGAAGACACCCAACCGGGAATCGTGAAGTCGCTGTCGAAGGCGTTTTCAGGGTCGTCGCAGTCGAGATGCAGGGTGACCGGGCCCTGTAGGCCGGCGGCGGGGCCCTGTATGGACTTGACGATGGTGAGCCCTCCGTAGGCCCGGTCGTAGGTGTTGGTGACGGCGACCTCCGCTGGGGGTCCTTCGGCGATGACCGTCTCCGCAGGCTCGATGGTTACCGGTGTGGTGATGTTGACCAGCCCGTTGTCACCATCCGCGGTCTCTGTGACGGTGCACGTGGTATCGATGGGTATGCCCGAGATCAGCGGTAGTGCGGTGGTGCCGGCCGGAGTCGAGGCGTCGACGGTGAACGTGCGGTCGAAGGCGTCGTCCTCACTGTCGCAGTCGACGGCGAGCGTGACGATGCCCTGGAACCCCGCGCCGGTGCCGCCGATCGTCTTGTTCACCTGCAACTGCCCGGCCTGGAAGATATCGGCGACGACGGCTGCGTTGACCGACAACGGGCGCTCCAGCGCCAGCACAAGCTTCTGTGCCTCGGTAACGCCCGGGTTGGTCCCGTCGTAAACCAGCACGTGGCCGAGTTTGGTGAGCACCTGCGCGGAGATCTGGAGCACCGGATCTGGCGGTGGTTCGGCTCCGGACGGCGTGCTGCGCAACCACAGTTGGTCCCCGGGACCGACCGGGTCGCCAACCGCTACCGGCTGGGTGCCCGCCGCGTCCCGGAACACCTCCAGTTCCTCGATGGCGGTGACGGCGCCTTCGACGTTCCCGCCGACAGTGATCGGACCCACGATGTCGCCCGTGCTCGGCGCGGCGATGGTGGTCGGTGTCAGGGTCAGCTCTGGTGAGGGATGCTCGCCCGTCGGGCCGTTGAGCAGCGCGTCGGCCACGATGGCCTGGGTGTACGCGCGGATGCCAGAGGCGGCGGTGAGGACGAACCGGTCGGTGAAGAACCAGATCGCGGCCTGTACCGCGGCCGCCCGAGCGGTGTCGGTCGGTGCGGCGGCGGGTTCACCCGGAATGAACGGGTGGTAGCGGGTCAGAATGTAGTGCACCCATCCCAGGTTGGGCACGTTCGCCTCGGTCCAGTCGCCGACGTCGTAGTTGATGCCTGCTCGGGTGCTCGTCCCCAGGTCGATGCAGTAGACCGAGGCCGTTCGAAACGGCGCGACGGTCTCTCCCACGGTCATCGTGCCGGCCCAGAGGGTTTCCGACGAGGCCGCCGGCGTCGGTGCGGCCGGATAGCCGGCGAACGGGTTGAATCCCACCGGCTCGATACCGCCGTTGATGTTCTGCCCCACGTCCGGTTCTTCGAGCAGTCGCAGGTCTGTGGCCGGATCGTAGACTTCGCCGACCGACTCATCGGGGTCCGGCCTGGCGCTGGCCTGTGGTGCCCCCATGGTGATGATCCCGAGCAGCACCACCATCGTAGCGGCAGTCACCCCTACGATTCGTCGAGCGACCTGCGCATGTGTGGAATTGGCCATGTGGCTCTGACCCTCCTCTTGAGACGCGTCACAGTAAACACACGCGTAACGCGTTCGCGATTCAGACGCATCTCATGTACCTATTCAGGTGAATGGGAGAGTGCTGGTGATAGTGAGGGCGCTGAGGCCTGGGGCCGGAGCGGGTGGATCACCTACGCCGTTATCCGTGCCGCTTGACGGAACACGGTCTTGCGTCGGTCCTCCCGGGCGGCGAAGCCTGAGCGGTGACCGCTCGCCGCGCGAGCAATCCTAGGGAGTCCCATTGTCGCCGAAACGATCTATCCGCGTCGCAATCCTGGCCGTCATGCTCGCCATCGGGGCTACCACCCTTGTCGGCACTTCCGCTCAGGCCGCGGTCGGAATCGACTTGCTGTGCCCGATCGGACAGGCAACGTCGAACTTCAACCCCGGGATCACAAACACGCCGCAGACCACCACCCTCACCCACTCCGTCAACTACACCGGCTGCCTGTTCGGCGGTTCGGTGACGGGGGCGACCTACGGCTTCGGGCCGTTCAGCGCGCCTGGACTGAGTTGCACCAACGTCCTCCAGCAGAATGCGGGCACCTCGGTCTACCACTGGAACGACGGAACAACGTCCACCATCGCCGCCTCGCTTACCAGCACCAGCGTGAGTGGCCTCCTGACCACGAGCGTGGCAACAGGCACCGTCGCCGCGGGCAAATTCCTGGGCGACACCATGGTGGTCGAGTCGGTGTACCTCACGCCTGGCGGACTCGCCTGCCTTTTCGGCGGCCTCACCAGCATTTCGAGTCTGGAAGTCACGCTCACCCTCCTGTCGATCTGATGGACTGGTGAGTTGACTCCGGTAGCCCTGCTGCTGCTGGAAAGCGGGCCCTCCGTGAAGACGGAGGGCCCGGCTGATCGGCGTGCGTCCCTACGGCTCGCAGGTGACGGTGACCTGGGCGCGGAAGATGTGCCCGAAATGGGGATCGTCGAATGTTTCGAAGACTTGCGGCTCCCCGGACAGTGTGCAAGCGCCGTAGAAGCCTTCGGACTGTGCGGAGTTCTGTGCGTCGTCGAGTGCGCCCTGGACCGCGTTCTCCACGGTCAGGCCGCGACCGGCGCCACAGAACAATGGGCTGGCCGCAGCGGGTGAGGCGACCAGCATGACCACTGTCATCGCACCGGCCGCCACGAGGAGTCCGCTGCCGGTGCGGCGGCCCCAGCGTCGGTTCATTTCGGTATTCCTTTCTTCGGGGTTGGGCAGTGCCATCCTGGATTACGCCCCGGTGCCCGGAACTGTTCAGCGTCCCACCGGTCCGATGTGACAGGGAACGCTAGGATTCCCTGCCACGAGGCTCAGTCGACGACAGGGCACGGCATCCCGCCGCAAAGGTCGAGAATGGAGAACCCCGTGCGCTACCTGATGACGACGTTCGGTGACGGCAGCACCCCCACCGAGCAGCAGTTCAAGGAGATGGACAAGTTCATCGCGGAGCTGTCCGCTTCTGGCGTCCTGCTGGCCGCAGGCGGTCTGGAGTCGGGAGGCGTCCACGTCACGAGCGTGGCCAGCGAGTTCACCGTCACCGACGGGCCGTTCGCCGAGGCCAAGGAGGCCGCGGGCGGGTTCGCGCTCGTCGAGGTGAACTCGCGGGAGGAGGCCATCGAACTGGCCCGGCGGGCGGCCGCGATCGGCGGCGACGGGAGGACCATCATCCAGCAGGTGTTCGGCTGAGGCATGGACGTCGCACGGACCGTCGAGGCGGTCTGGAAGCTCGAGTCGGCCCGGATCATCGCCGGGCTGACTCGGCTCGTGCACGACGTCGGGCTCGCCGAGGAACTGGCCCAGGACGCGTTGGTCGCGGCTTTGTCCCAGTGGCCCGCCGGCGGTGTTCCGGACAATCCCGGCGCGTGGCTGACCTCCGTGGCGAAACACCGCGCGATCGACCACCTGCGACGGGTGCGGCGCGTCGGCGACCTCGGCGACGAACCGGTCGCCGAGCAGGCAGGCGAGCGGGACGACGTATTGCGGCTGATGTTCCTGTCCTGCCACCCGGTCCTGCCTGCCCCGGCCAGGGTCGCGCTCACCCTGCGCCTGCTCGGCGGGCTGACCTCGGCGGAGATCGGCAGGGCGTTCCTGGTCACCGAGCAGGAGATCCGGGGGCGGATCGCGGCGGCCAAGCGCGTCCTCGCCGAGCAACGCGTCGCGTTCGACCTGCCGGCGGGAGCCGACCTGGCCGAGCGGCTGTCCGCCGTCCTCGAGGTCGTCTACCTGATCTTCAACGAGGGTTACACGGCGACCGGGGGCGAGGGCCTGCTCCGGCCAGAGCTCAGCACCGAGGCACTGCGGCTTGGCAGGCTGCTGGCCGCGCTGGCACCTGGTGAGAGCGAGGTCCACGGCCTGGTCGCGCTGATGGAGATCCAGGCCTCTCGCGCCGCCGCGCGGACCGGCCCGACCGGTGAACCGATCCCCCTCGATGAGCAGGACCGCGGCGGCTGGGACCACCTGCTCATCCAGCGTGGCTTCGCCGCGCTGCTGCGTGCCCGCGACCTCGGCGGGCCGCCGGGACCGTACGTGCTCCAGGCCGCGATCGCTGCCTGCCACGCCCAGGCTCGCACCGCGCAGGACACCGACTGGGCGCGGATCACCGGGCTCTACGACGCGCTGGTGCGCGTGCTGCCGACGCCGGTCGTCCGTCTCAACCGGGCGGTCGCGATCGGCCGTTCGGACGGACCGGCCGCCGGGCTCGCCGCCGTCGACGCGCTCACCGACGACGTCGTGCTGCGCGACTACCACCTGCTGCCCGGAGTCCGAGGCGACCTGCTGGCCAGGGCGGGGCGCGGGGAAGAGGCCCGACGCGAGTTCCAGCGAGCCGCGGCACTCACCCGCAACCGAGCCGAACGCGACTACCTGCTCCGCAGGGCGGACACCGTGCCCGCACCGACCGCACCCACCCTGGCGGGGGCGGCACGCGAGTTCCTGGGCCGCGCCGACCTCGGCCCGGCGACGGTCCGCTCGTACGGGCAGACGATGCGGCGACTGCGCCGTTCCCTCGGTGACGAGCTGCCGTTGTCCGCGTTGACCGCCGACCGGGTCGAGCAGGTGTTCACGACCGCGTGGTCGGGTGCGGCGGCACGGACCTGGAACCGGCACCGGGCGGCGATCCGGTCGTTCGGTGCCTGGGCCGCGCTACCCGGCCTGGATGCGGCCCTCACCCGGCGCGACGACGACGCTCCGCCCATCCCCGCGATCCCGCCCCCGCTCGTCGACCGGATCTGGCGTGCACCGGAGGTTCGGTTGCGCGAGCGGGTGTTGTGGCTGCTGCTGCACGAGTCCGGTGCCCCGGTCGGCGCCGTCCTCGCACTCGACGTCGAGCACCTCGACCTGAACGACCGACGGGCGCGCAGAGACGGCGCCTGGGTGAGCTGGCGCGCCCGCACCGCGCAACTGCTGCCAGACCTTGTCGCCGACCGCATCCGCGGTCCACTGTTCCTCACCGACCGGCGTCCCGGTCCTTCCCGGACGGTCGCGCCCGCCGACCTCTGCCCGAGGACCGGCCGCAGCCGGCTCTCCTACGAGCGCGCCGAGTACCTGTTCAAGCAGCACACGCGAACCCTCGACCCGTCCGGTACCGGCTACACGCTCCGACAACTCCGCGAAAACGTGAAGGTGAAATCATCACGGCGGTAGGGCTCAGACAGGGGCTCTCCTGCAACTGCATCGCTTCCCCGAGCAGCCGGTTCGATTCACGGGTCAGGCGCTTAAACCTGTCGCCAACTTGTGTCGGTAACTCGCGCGAGTTGACCTTGCCGTGAACGAGTTCCTGAAACGTGTAGCGAATAATGGGACAACCATCGCCAGACGTCGGAAGCATCAACTCCATCCACGATGGTTGCCCATCTCGAACGCCCACCGAGTGCTGGAGGGGCGCTGAAAGAACGCGTCCTTGTAGCGCGGGCTGCGACGTTGCCACGGCTCATATCCGCCCATCCAGTACTCCAGTGCGAGGCCATAGTGGAGGGTGGCCGACACCTCTTCGTCGGACAGGCCAAGCGAGATACACAGATCCGGTATGCCATTTCGCAACTCGGTGAACCTGCGCGTCCGGGTTTTGATCTCGTCGCAGGCGAAGGCAATCGCTTCGTCGAGCGTGCACTGGCGCTGGTGCTGGATTGTCAATACGATGTTGTCGTTGTCGCCACGTGACAGCTCCTTGCCAAGGGACAGGATGTCGTTCATGAAGTTCACGACGTCCATTGTGATCACACGCATGATCCTTATCGAGGGCGAGGCAATCATGAGGCGTGGGCACTCGACGCCGCCGGCGAGTTCTATCAGATCGAGGAACAACGGCATGTAGGACGTGCCCCTGCGCAGTTCGAGGTACTGGTCCGGCGCTAGGGGTTGCCGCGTCTGCAACGACACCCGCTCGTGGGCCATTGCGGTCAGGCAGTACACCCAGTTGTTCCGCGCTCGAGCCTGCCACTCGGGCGACATCCCAGACGCTGTCCAGTCCTGCCAGATCTCGGCAAACACCGTGCCAAGCGGCGAGAGGAGACCAGCCCCTGGTCGACCGTCGATGATCTCCAGATAGGACCGGACAGTGGCGGTGGCTGTGGCCGCCCCGTCGCCCGGTAGACCCTCGAACTGATCATCGAAGACGGTCATGAAAGCCGTCCCCTGGTTGCAGATGTCCAGGCCGGCATCATCCACGTACGGGTAGACTACGCCGACCAGTCCTTCCAGATCCCACGAACGGTACCAGTCCTCATCCGCCGCCGAGGCGAAGAAGTTGTGACCGCGAAGCCAGGACAGGTTTCGCTCACGGGCATCATCATGCTGTGGATGAGCTGAGGATTGCAGTCCCAGATCGCCCCAAAGGGGGGCGTCGAAGAGGTGTGACCATGCGGCGGCATCATTCGTTGCAGGCATATTGAGGTCCCAACATCTGCTCGACATGGCAGCGCCCTGGCTATCCTGCGGGCGTCAGTTCCCTGTTTCCAAGTAACGCAAACGCTCGATGCCATGGCCCCTTGTGAACTTCGAGCTACCTGCGGTCGGGTCAAGATTTGACGGTTACGTCGGGCGTCCGGAAGTCCGTCAGCCATTCGTCAGGCACGGCGTCGGGGTCGTCGAGCAGACAGGCCCTGGGCACGCTGCTGCGAGGGCCACCTCGACGAGGCGTACCGAGTTGGAGGAATTCGGGACAATCTAGTGCCCCGTCAAGGCGAGGAGGGCACGTTTCTCCTCGGCCCAGGCGGCCGCTGGCGGCGTTGCGGGAAAGCCCAAGTACAACCCGGTACGAGCGGCTTTTCCCGCGCCTTGCCGGCGACCACCTGGATCCGCGGACAAACGACCCACTTCACCTTGACGGGGCACTAGTTGCGCACGTGTGCATATGGGTTCGCCGTGATGGCGCCGTGTCGCTTCGACGGTGTTGATCGCACGGTCCACGCCCGCGCGGCAGCCACGTGAGCTGGCGAGTACAACGCGACGGAGGATTCCGGCGATCACGGGTTTCTTGACCTGTCATACGCACCGACCGTACGGGCTCGGCCAATGGCTCTGTGCGGCCAGCGCCGTGCAGCGGCGCCATGGCTTCAAATCCGCGGGCAGGCGGACCGGTCCGCGGCTCAGTTTGTGCCGGCGGGGGAGTCGTGGGCGGCTGGTTGCGTCAACAGATGTGATGACGAACCCGGCGGAGGTGGCGCCTCTCGAACGTGGTGTTCCGGCATACGGGACGACACGGTGCGAGCGCCGCGCTGTGGGGTGCACTGTGGGGGCTGGTTCCGATCTGTTGGGTGGGTCAAATGATCGCTGGTGTTGTGGATCGGGCGCTGCTCTTGTTGCGCCTGTTGGGGCGGGAGGACTCGTTGACCGCGGCGGAGTTGAGCCGCCGCAGCGGCTTGCCCGCCACGACCGTGCGTCGACTCATGTCGGATCTTCTGGGCGCGAAGGCGGTCACCCGGTTGGACGGGGCCTATCGGATCACGGACTCCATTGTGGATGATCTTGTGCATGCCGGTCGTGAGTGCCACGCGACCATTGCGGCCGGTTTAGGACCGTTCGTCCTGGAGCTGCACCTGCGCACGAATCTTGTCGTATACGCGGCCGTGCTGGATCGGGGACAGATCGACGTCGTGGGTTCGGCGTTCGACCATCACCATCAGCCGTCGGTGCGGCGCCTGGCCGGTGCGGTCACGGGTGAGGATCCGATCGTGCTGGCGCTGCTTTCGGGTGTACCGAGCGGCGTGACTCAACTCCCCGGTGTGCGGCTGCGCCAGCAGGTGGACGGACCGGGCGGCAACCACGTCGCCATCGCCCCCGGGCCGACATTCGTAGCGGCTGCCCCGGTGCGGATGCCGCAGCCCGTCGAGGCCGGCGCGCTGTGCGTGGAAGGCGGCTATGGCCTGGGCCGGGCTGAACGCGAACGATACGCGGCAGTGTTGCGGCAGGTTGCACTTGCCGCTTCGCGCCACCTACGGCACCTCGATCTAAGCGGCCGCGGAAGGAGTGAGGAGGTCCGTCATGGCCATCGCGAAACTGGTTCGGATTCCGTTCCGGCAGCAGGACATCAATCCTGAGGCCACCTCGGTGCGACCGGCAACCATGGCATGGTTGACCGACGTGGGCTCGTTGGCCGCCAACGGCGGTCGTCGAGGAGTACGACGCCATGCGGCTCGATCTCCTTTCGGGGATTGCCGATCCGCACCAATGCGGGAGCCGGGCTTCGTCTGGACAGTGACTTCATAGGCTGGTTCGCGGTTTCCGCTGACCAGTTCGATGGCGACCTTAAGCGAGGTAGCGGACACTAGGGTCCGCGTCACCTGTGGCGGGGAGAACTCGTACCCCGCCGGACCGCCGGGAAAGATCATCTTCAGGACGCCGTCCGTGTCCAGCGTGCGCACCACGTCGTCGGTGAGCACCCGAGCGACTCGCTCCGCTCGGCCTCGGCTGCTCACCAGATAACCGGCGCATACACGCACGCAT
The DNA here is from genome assembly GCF_049647105.1 of Actinophytocola sp. GTDB lineage: Bacteria > Actinomycetota > Actinomycetes > Mycobacteriales > Pseudonocardiaceae > Actinophytocola. The sequence continues at coordinate 7,404 of NZ_JBARWZ010000286.1, read as the reverse complement.
GTGTGCAGCGCATCTCACGCGCGGCCGTTGCCTGATCGTCCTTTGAGGCGGTTGTCGATGTGCCAAGAACTGCCCTTTGGTGCCTGGATTTCGTGAATATCGGAAGTCGATCTGTCGAGCAATATCAAGATGGACGTACTCAGAGTATTTCTTCGGTGGATCCCTTGCGTTTGCCGGGGCCGGAGGTGAACATTGAGGACGTTTCTGACGCGGGTTGGGGATTCGTTGATCAGAATGGTGGGGCAGCTGGATGGCAAGCAGCAAACTCGACGGATCTCTTGCCGCCCGTGTGCACGCGTTGGGGAACGTCGCGGCGGCGGTTGAGGGAGTGGACCGCGAGCGGTCCACGCGGGTCAGGGTGCTCGTGCATGTCGCCGGTGACCTGGCGGCGGTCGAGCGGGCCGGGCTGTGGGTCGAGTTCCAGGCGCCGCCGATCGTGGTCGGCACGATCGCGGCCGGTGATCTCGAGGCGGTCGCCGAACTCGACGACGTCGTCTCGATCGGGAGTGGTCAGCTGACCCGGCCGACCCTGGACAAGAGCGGGCCGGAGATCCGTGCCCCGCAGGCCAGGGCGCTCCCGCCGGGGTTCAACGGCGCGGGTGTGGTGGTCGGCGTCGTCGACAGCGGGATCGACATCTTCCACCACGCGTTTCGCAAGGCCGACGGGAAGACGCGGATCGTCTCGCTGCTTGACCTGACGCTGCGGCAGACGATCACGACGACGGGCAGTCCCACGGCAGGCACCATCACGCTGACCTGGCAGCCGCCCCGCCCGCCGACCCCGCCCGGCGGCGTGCCACCCGCGTTGCCTCCGGCCGAGACCACCACGGCGCTGGCCCTTCCCCTGACCGTCGCCCAGGTGAAGACCGCGCTGGAGGTGTTCAACTCCATCAACCCGGGTGACGTCGTCGTCACGGAAGGACCGCCGCCCGCGAAGCCGATCATGATTGATTTCGCGGGCCAGTACGGCACCCCGGCCTTCGACAGCAAGAAGGTCAACACCTTCACCCTCACCACGACCGGCCTGACCCCGCCGACCGCCCAGGTGCAGATCACCCGTGGCCGCGAGTTCCTGCCCGCCGAGATCAACGCGGCGCTGCAGACGCCGAACACACCGTTCGCCTCACGCGACATGGACGGCCACGGCACGCACGTCGCGGGCATCGCGGCGGGAGATGGCTCGCAGTCGGGCACCGCGCAGGAGGACTGCACCGGCTCGAACACCTACGTCGGCATCGCGCCGGAGGCGGACCTCGCCATCGTCCGCACGACGTTCTTTGAGCCGGACAACATCCGAGGGGTCCAGCACATCTTCGACCAGGGCTGGCTCCCGGCGGCCGGCCCGAAGCGGCCCGCCGTGGTGAACCTGAGCCTCGGCAGCCTGATCGGTGCGCACGACGGCACTCGGGGCGACGAGATCGCCTACGACGGCATGCTCGCCGGGAGCACCCAGCGGATGATCGTCATCTCCGCGGGCAACGACGGCAACCTCTACGACCCCGCCACCCCCGCCACCCAGCCGAAGTCCGGCGGCGGACTGCACGCCCGCAAGACCGTGGCCGCGGCCACCGGTACCCCGCCGACGCCCGGCGCGCCGGTCACGCTCGAGGTGATGATCCAGCCCAACGATCGCAGCGAAGACACCCTCGACATCTGGTACTCCGGCGCGGGGCGGCTCAGCTTCACCCTCACCACGCCGAATCCCGGTGGTGTGCCACTGCCCGCCCCGATCGTCGCGGGGTCGGGCTTCTCGACGCCGACATTGGCGGGTCACCCGCTGGAGATCTTCTCGCTCACGAATGTCGCGCCGTCCGGCAAGCACCGCATCCGGGTAGCGCTCAATCCGCCTGCCGGCGGGCAGATCACGCCGGGGCCCTGGACCATCACGCTGCGCGAGACGGCGGGGACGGCCACCGACTTCGACTGCTGGATCGCCAAGGACACCGACGATCCACACCCCAGGATCGCCAAGCCGGCGGACCAGGACCGCACCCGCACCGTCGGCATGCCGGGCACCGCGAACCTGCCGATCACCATCGGCTCCTACAACCCGGCCGACGAGCACCTCAGTGCCCTCGCGGACTCCTCGGCCCGAGGGCCGACCGCCGACGGGCGGAACAAGCCGGAACTGTGCGCGCCGGGGGTCGGCATCACCGCCGCGCTCACCGGGGCACGCAACACCGGCAGCTGCTGCGACTCGTGCGCGACCTTCTACGTGGACAAGGAAGGGACGTCCATGGCGGCGCCGCACGTGACGGGGGTCGTCGCGCTGATGTTGCAGGCGAACCCGGCCATCGACCACGCCCGGATCAAGGCGGAGCTCATCGCGAGCCACCGACCGCCGGAACCCGGCGCCGGGCAGCAGCCGAACACCAGCGGCTGGGGTGCCGGCCGGGTGAACGCCGAGGAAGCGGTCAAGAAGGTGAAGCCCGCCACGGCGATGGTCAGCACCGACGACGAGCCGCTGATGCTGTCCGCGTCGGCCTACCCGGCCAACTACCTGCCCGCCCGCGCCCGGCTTCGGCGGCTGGAGCGCCGGGTGACCGGCAGCCCGGCGGGTCAGCTCGCGGCCGCGTTGATCTCCGAGCACGTCGACGAGGTGGTGCGGCTGGTCAACACCGAGCGGCGGGTCATCGTCGCCTGGCACCGGATGCACGGCCCGGTCCTGTTGCGGCTGCTGCTCGGCGACGTCGACCGGGAGGTGCTGGTGCCCCGCACGCTCGACGGCGTGCCGGTGGCCGACGGCCTCGCGCGGTTGCTCGACGAGCTGGCCCGCGCGGGCAGCGCGGCCCTGCGCGCCGCGATCGTCCGGTACCGGACCTTCGTGCTCACGCTCCCCGGCGCGCGGCTCGCCGACCTCGACCGCGTGCTGCGGGTGAGCTGACATGGCTGGCAACGCGGGCACACTGGAGCTACTGGCTCGTGAGCTGGCCACCGCACTGCGACCACTCGAGCAGCGCCTCGCCGCGAACAACCGTGATGCGTTCCTCGCCGAGCTGGGGTTCCGCCTGCCTGGCGGCCTCGGCGGCGCTGGCGGTGCCATCGGCACCGCGGGCGTGCAGGTCGCCGGGCTGGCGCCGGTCGTCGCCCGGCTCACCGCCGCGATCGATGGCGACGTGGCCGCGCAGATCATCCAGGAGGGCGTGGCCCTGCTCGGCAGGCTGACCGAGGTCTTCGGCGCGCTCGACGCGATCGGCCCGGCACTCGCCTCGGCCGTCGGCGCGGCGGCCGGTCTGACCGCGGCGCAGCGGGCAAGGTTGCAGGCGGAAGCGGCGCAGCTGCCAGGGCGGCTGCTCGAGTTCTCGTTGCTCTCCTACCTCGAGGGTCGCAACCGCGGTGCCTTCGAACTGCTCACGCTGACCGGGATCGTCGACGACGTCCCTCGGCCGGTCGACCCCGCCGACCCGACCACGCTGCCGGGGCGGCGGCGGGAGCTGCACCTCGGCCGGCTGCTCACCGTGCTCACCGATCCCGGCGGCTGGTTGCGCGACACGTTCGACTTCGGCGCTCCCGGGTTCGACGGCATGAAGATGTGGACCAGGGTCGCCGCGTTCCTGGAGGGACGCGACCTGCCGTTCACGCTCCTGCGACCACCCGGCGGCCCACCGGTGCTCGAGGCGTACATCCTGCGCCTGTCCGTCGACCAGTCCTCGGTGACCGCGCGGCTGCGGATGCCCGCGACGAGGGATGTCCACCAGTCGATTCCGCTCGGGGAGCTGTGGGCGCTGACCCTCGACGTCACGTCCCGTTTCGATTCGGGGCTGGAAGCACGGATCCAGCCGCCACTCAACGTCGAGCTGACGCCGCCGACCGGGTCGCTGGAGCTGACCGCAACGGCGGGCGCGAAGGCGGAACGCGGTGGCGACCCCATCGTGCTGCTGGGCCAGGCGGGTTCCTCCCGGCTGGAGGTCACCCGGTTCGCGCTCGAACTCGGGCTGCGCGGGTCCGCCGCACTCGGCGGCAGCGTCGACGTGGAGCCGTCCGCCAGGGTGGAGCTGGCAGGCGGCCACATCCTGATCGACCTGTCCGCAGGTGACGGCTTCATCGGCACGATCGCGGGTGACGCGCGGATCGAGTCGGACTTCGAGATCACCGGCAGCTGGTCGCCGTCGACCGGGCTGCGGCTGGAAGGCAGTGGTGGGCTCGACCTAGAGCTGCCGGTGCACGTGGAGCTGGGGCCGATCGAGGTCACCGCGCTGCATCTTGGCGTCGGGCTCGATGCGGACGGCTCGATCCCCATCGAGATCGCCGGGAGCTTCAACGCGAACCTCGGCCCGATCAGCGCGGCCATCGAGCGGGTCGGTCTGGTCGCCGACCTGTCCTTCCCCGACGGCGGCGGCAACCTCGGCGTGGCCGACCTCGCGTTCCGGTTCAAACCGCCGACCGGGGCCGGGCTGACGCTGGACGCCGGGATCGTCGCGGGCGGCGGGTTCCTGTCCTTCGACGAGGCACGCGGCGAGTACGCGGGCGCGCTGGAGCTCGAGTTCGCCGGGCTCGTCGAGGTCAAGGCGATCGGGCTGATCACCACCCGGATGCCGGACGGCAGCGAGGGGTTCTCGCTGCTGATCGTGCTCACCGCCGAGTTCGGCCAGGCAGGCATCCAGCTCGGGTTCGGGTTCAAGCTCATCGCGGTCGGCGGGATCCTCGGGCTCAACCGCAGGATGGACCTCGACGCGCTGGTCGAAGGCGTGGTGACCGGCGGCATCCAGTCGGTGATGTTCCCGAAGGACGTGGTGGCCAACGCGCCGCGGATCATCAGCGACCTGCGGAAGTTCTTCCCGCCGGACGATGGCACGTTCCTCGTCGGACCGATGGCGAAGATCGGCTGGGGTACACCGACGCTCGTCAGTGTCTCATTGGGACTGATCGTCGAGATCCCGCCGGGCAACGTCGCGATCCTCGGCCTGCTCGAGTGCGTCCTGCCGAGCGAGGACGTCGCACTGCTCGCGCTGCGGGTCAGCTTCGTCGGCGCGATCGAGGTCGACAAGTCCAGGCTGTGGTTCTTCGCGCAGCTCTTCGACTCCCGCATCCTCACCATGACCATCGAGGGCGGGATGGGTTTGCTCGTCGCCTGGGGCGACAATCCGGACTTCGTGCTGTCGGTCGGCGGGTTCCATCCCTCCTTCACCCCGCCACCGCTGCCTTTCCCCGTGCCGCCACGGATTTCCGTCGACATCCTCAACTCGCCAGGACAGCTGATCCGGGTGTCCGGCTACTTCGCCGTCACCAGCAACACCGTCCAGTTCGGCGCGAAGGCCGAGCTGCGGCTGGGTTTCGGCGGCTTCGGCGTCGAGGGCCACCTCAGCTTCGACGCCCTGTTCCGGTTCTCCCCGTTCTCGTTCATCATCCGGATCTCCGCGGGTGTGTCGCTGAAGGCGTTCGGCGTCGGCGTGTTCAGCATCGACCTGGACTTCACCCTCGAAGGGCCCGCGCCGTGGCGGGCGCACGGCCGAGGCTCGATCTCGTTGCTGTTCTTCGAGATCTCCGCCGACTTCGACATCACGTGGGGCGAGGAACGCACCACCACGCTACCGCCGGTCGCGGTGCTCGCACTGCTCGAGGCCGAGGTCCGCAAGGTCGAGGGCTGGCAGACCCGGCTGCCCGCGGGTGGGTTCAACCCGATGGTCACGCTCCGGCAGCTGCCCCCCGGCGACGACCTGGTGCTGCACCCGCTCGGCTCGCTGTTCATCGCGCAGCGAGCCATCCCGCTCGGCGTCCGGATCGACCGGGTCGGCGCGCAACGCCCGAGTGACGGCAAGCGGTTCACGGTCAGTCCCGCGCAGAACAGCGGCCTGGTGCGGCGCTCGGTGACCGGCGACAAGTTCGCGATGGCCCAGTTCCAGGACATGGACGACGCGGCGAAGCTGTCCCGTCCCGCCTACGAGACCCAGGACGCCGGCTTGGAGCTGGTCGCCGAGGGCGGCGCGATCGCGACCCCCCGGGTCGTGCGCCGCAGTGCACGCTACGAACTGCACATCATCGACAACGAGGCGCCGTCGGAAGTCCCCGCGGTGCAGGCGGTCGCCGTGCGTGTCGCGCGGCCGCGGCGCGGCCGCCTGTACACCCCGCCGCCCTCGGTGTTCTGGCAGCTCCTCGCGGGCAGCAGCACGGCCCGTTCGCCACTGTCGCGACAGGTTGCCCAGCAGCGCCAGCCGTTCTCCGCCGAGGAGACCGTGCGGGTCCCCGGTGGCCGGTTCGTCGTCGCCTACCTCCGCAACAACCAGCAGGCGTTCCCGCCCGCCACCGCGAGCGCCACGACGTCGAGCTTCCGCGGCGCGGCCACGGCCGAGGACGCCATGGCCGACTGGATCGTCGCGGACCCGGCCCTGGCAGGGCAGCTGCACGTCCTTCGTCAGGCCGAGGTGCTGGGCGGCGTGGTCGCCGAGCAGGGTGTCTGGTCGGCGGCAGGCTCGCCACCGGCGGCCGTCGCGGCGGCGGACGCGGTGCTGTTGAAGTCCGGCCAGGTCCTCGTCGCGGGTGGCGCCGACGCCTCGGGGACCTCGGTCGCCACGGCGGCCGTGTTCGATCCGGTCGCGGGAATCTGGGCAGCCCAGACCGCATCGCTCGCGACCCCCCGGCGCGACCACACCACGACGAGGCTCGGCGACGGCCGGGTCGTCGCGGCAGGCGGGCTCGGCACGGACGACGCGCCGCTCGGCGCGGTCGAGGTGTTCGACCCGGCGGCAGGCACGTGGTCGACTCCGGCGACCGGGCTCGCGACCGCCAGGTCCGGGCACTGCGCCACGATCGCGGGTAACCGGCTTCTGGTCGCGGGCGGCACCAGCGCACGGGGTGCCGCGCTCGCCTCCACCGAGCTGCTCGACGCGGCCACCATGACCTGGACCGCGGCCGGGTCGATGGCCGACGCACGCACCGGGCACGCGGCCGTGGCGCTCGGCACGGGCCGGATCCTCGTCGTCGGCGGCGCCGTGCCGACCGGTGATGGGGAGCGGGCCCTCGCGTCCTGCGAGCTGTACGACCCGGAGACGGGGACGTGGACCCCGACCGGCGAGCTCGCCGTCGCACGCAAGGGCCACCAGGCAACGCTCCTGCCAGACGGCCGCGTGCTGGTGACCGGCGGCGACGCCGTCCCGGCCATCCCGTACCGCGTCGACAGTGTTGCCGCGGCCGAGGTGTACGACCCGGACACCAGCGCGTGGACCCGGATCGCCGACCTGCCAGGCGGCGGCCGCAGCGGACATCGGTGCGTCCGCACCCCCGGCGGCGCCGTCGTGATCGGTGGCGTCGGCAGACCCCGTGCCACGGCCGGGTTCCGGGACGTCGTCGTCCTCGACGCGGCCACCGGTTCCTGGTCGGCGACCGGCGCGCTCGCGACCGGCCGGTGGGACTTCCCCGCCGTGGGCCTCGCCGACGGCCGCGTGCTCGTCGTCGGCGGCCGGACGC
>NZ_JBARWZ010000285.1:0-28029 GCF_049647105.1 Actinophytocola sp. | reverse complement strand
AAGGCGGCGTAGCCGAAGGCGGCGTAGCCGAAGGCGGCGTAGCCGAAGGCGGCGTAGCCGAAGGCGGCGTAGCCGAAGGCGGCGTAGCCGAAGGCGGCGTAGCCGAAGGCGGCGTAGCCGAAGGTGACTCCACTCGCGGGGATTCGGGTAGTTGGCCCTTGTCCAGGGGCGGTTCTGTGTTGTCTAGTCGCTTGGGCGGTGGCGGGTCGATCGGTGTGAGTGTTTCGGCTGGTGGCGCTGGTTTGGGTGCGTCTGCTCACGTCGGCGGCTTTCGTGGTTCTGTTGGGGGTGAGGGGTCGGCTGGTAGTTGGGCTGGGCGGTTGCGGGAGGTTGCCGGGGCGTTTGCCGGGCTTGTCGACGAGGCTCGGTTGCAGGGGGCCGACCAGAAGCGGGTTGATGAGCTTCAGTGGCTCGAGGAGCGGGCCGCTGAGGTCGTTGCCTCGTGTTCTTCGCGGCTTGCTGCCGTGCCGGGGGAGCTTGTCGCTGCTCGGGAGGCTCTTGGCGAGGCGGCTCGGGCCGTGGCGGAGTTGCCTGCCTTGGTCACCGCTCGGGAGGAGTTGGCCTCGCTCGTTCGGGACGCCGCGCAGGTGCCGGTGGCTCGGCGGGTGGTTGCCGAGCGGACTGCCGCTGCCCAGGACGCCGTCGACGCTCATCACGCCGCTCGGGAGTCCACGTTGGACATTCGGGAGCGGCGGCTTGTCGGGATGGCTGCCGAGTTGGCTGGGGAACTCGTCGACGGGGAGCACTGTCCTGTCTGTGGGTCCGTTGACCATCCACTGCCCGCTGTTGGCGTCGCTGCCTCCGTCACCGCTGAGGATGAGCGGGCCGCCGTTCGGCTTGAGCAGGAGGCCGACTCCGTTCGGCAGGGCGCTGCTCGGCGGCTGGCTTCCGCCGAGCAGGGGCTTGCCACCCTGCTTGATCGGCTTCGGGACCGGGAACTTGGCGAGCTTGACGACGCCCTTCGAGCCGCCGTCGAGGCTCACGAGCACGCCGTTCGCATGGCCGGTGAGCATCGCGCCCTGCGGGAGCGGGTGCATGGGCTCGAACAGGAGTCCGACGCGGTGCTTGCTCAGCTGCGGGACGCGGAGAAGGAAGTCGCCGGGTTCTCGCGGGAGCGGGCCGGTCTGCTCGAACGCATGGGTGAGCGGGCCGAGCGGTTGACCGCCGCCCGGGGTGAGTTCCCGGACGTGGGGGCTCGGCGGACCTACCTGCTCGACGTCGCCGGGCGGGTGGAGGCGCTTGCCGGTGCCGAGGTGGCCTTGCAGGTCGCCTGGGCCCGGGTCGACGAGCAACGGGCCGTCGTGCTGGAGGTTCTTGGGGCCGCTGGGTTTTCTTCGATCGACACCGCTCTTGCCGCTGGGCGGGTCGACGTCGGCGCGCTGGAGCGGCGGTTGGGTGACGCCGCCGCCAGGGAGGCCGGGGTTCGGCGGGTGCTCGATGATCCGGAGCTTGCCTGCGTCGACGCCTCGGTTCGGGTTGAGGTCGGAGCCGCCGCTGACGCTTACTCCGTTGCGCGCGTGGACATCGAGACCGCTGTGGCGGCGGCTCGGGTGGCTCGCCAGCGGGTTGTCGACGTCGGCGAGTTGGCCTCGCGGTTGCGGGACGCCTGGGCGGAGATGCGGCCCGCCCTTGCCGCGTTCGAAGAACTGTCCGAACTGACCGACGTGGTGAACGGGCGGGGGCAGAACGCCAGGAAGATGTCGCTTCGGGCCTACGTCCTCGCCGCTCGGTTGGAAGAGGTCGCCGTCGCCGCCACTGCTCGGTTGCAGAAGATGAGTGACGGGCGGTTCTCCTTCGTGCACACGGACGTTGCCGGGCCCCGGGGCACCCGGGGTGGGCTTGGGCTTGACGTGCTCGACGCCTACTCCGGGAACACCCGGTCGGCCAAGACCTTGTCCGGTGGGGAGACCTTCCTGGCCTCGCTGGCACTCGCGCTCGGGTTGGCCGACGTGGTCGCCTCGGAGACCGGTGGCGCGCTGCTCGACACCCTGTTCGTCGACGAAGGGTTCGGGATGCTCGACGCCGACACCCTGGACGAAGTCATGGACACCCTTGACGAACTCCGTGCCGGTGGACGGGTTGTCGGGCTGGTGTCGCATGTGGAGGAACTGCGGCACCGGATCCCGGCCCGGCTGCGGGTGCACAAGTCGCGGACCGGGTCGCGGGTCGAGCTGATCGCCTGATCCTCACGCGTCGAACGGGCACGTGAGCGGGAGCAGCTTCTCGGTCGGGTCCGTCAGCGTGACCGGCGTTGCGAGGCTTTCACCCGGTGGGATCGCCGTACAGACGAGCTGGGACCGCGCCTGCGGTGACAGGTACTTCAACGCGGCCGAGATTCGCACCGTGATGCCGTCCTCGCCCTGGACCGCGGTGATCGGGGCCGCGTACGGCGGGATCTCCGTGGTCAGGCCCTCCGCCAGCTCCAGGCTGGTCGGGCCGGCCGCCAGCAGATCCAGAGACGGGGTCCGCTCCGGCGGGCGCACGACCCTCGTCAGGGTGGCACCCCTCAACAGGTACAGCACCCTCCCCTCCGTCACCTCCTCTATCGGGGCCGGACCGCCCGGGATCGGGGCCGTCGGGCGGACGCCGCACGCGGTCAGTGCCAGCAGCAACAGCAACAGCAACAACTTCATCGTGTTCCGCCCCTCGGCAGCGTGAGGGTGAAGACGGCGCCGTTCGCGTTGTCGGCGGTGAGGGTCCCGCCGTGGAGGTGGGCGTTCTCCCGCGCGATCGCGAGACCGAGGCCGCTGCCCGGCGATCGGGTCCGGGCCGTGTCCGCCTTGTAGAAGCGGTCGAACACATGGGGCAGCACCTTCGGCGGCAGGCCAGTGCCCTCGTCGGTGACCCGCACCGTCAGCCAGTGGTCGTCCGCCGCCAGGGTCACGCGGACCGGTTCGGCACCGTGGGTCAGGGCGTTGCCCACCAGGTTCGCGACGATGACGTCCAGTCTCCGCACGTCCACGCGAGCCGTGATCCCTTGCGGGAGTGTGGTTTCCACCCGATCCGACCAGCCCCGGCCGCGGAGCGTGGACGTGATCGCCGCCGCCACGTCCACCTCGTCCGCCAGTAGCGTCGCGCGGCCCGAGTCGAACCCCGTGATCTCGATCAGGTCGGTCACCAGCCGGGTCAGGTTCCTCGTCTCCTGGCTCACCAGCCGCGCCGCCTGCGCCGCGTCCGGGGGCAGCGACGCGGCCTCCTCGTCCAGCACGTCCGTCACCGCGGTCATCGCGGCCAGCGGGGTGCGCAGCTCGTGGGACACGTCCGCCACGAAGCGGCGGGCCTCCGACTCCATCCGCCGCAGCTCACCAACGTGGTGCTGCAGGGCCTGCGCCGTGTCGTTGAACGTCGCCGACACCCCCGCCAGCTCGTCCGTGCCGCGGACGGTCAGCCGTGCCGTCAGGTCACCGGCACCCAGCCTCGTCGCCGCCCTTCGAAGCTCACGCACCGGGCCGAGCACGCCCTGCGCCGCCAGCAACGCCAGCACCACCGCCACGGCCAGCGCGGCGCCACCGATCAGCCACGCGCGGGTCGCGAGGCCGTCGATGCTCACCTCCTCCGGTTCGAGGCTTCTGAGCGAGTACACCTCCAGGTCCGTGCCGCCGAGCCGCGTCCCGGTGACCAGGACCGGCGCGCCGCCAGGCACCCCGGTCACCAGGCCCGGGGCGTCGCCGGGCACGATCCGCTGCCACGAAACGCGCCCCGCGCCGACCGCCGCGCGCAGCTCGGCCGATACCCACCCCTGCCGCAGGTCACCGAACCACCGGTCGCCGTACACCGCGGCCGCCGTGTCCGTCCGGTTGGACAGGGCGCCGGCGAGCGCGATCAGCTGGCGATCCGTCGGCGGCAGTGTGCGCAGCGGCTGCTGTGCCTGCAGCTCGCTCAGCAGCGACGACACCGCCGCGTCCTGGGACCGTTGCAGGATCTCGTTGCGCGCCTGCACGTACATGGCGCCCGCCACCCCTGCCGCGGTCAGCACCACCAGCGCCACGAACGCGGTGAACAGCCGGGCCCGCAACCCCCACCAGCGGTTCACAGCGGGCCGAACCGGTACCCGAAGCCACGCACCGTCTGCACGAACCTCGGGCTCGCCGGGTCGTCCTCGATCTTGGCGCGCAGGCGCTGCACACACGCGTCGACCAGCCGCGAGTCGCCGAGGTAGCCGTGGTCCCACACCGACTCGAGCAGCTGCTGCCTGCTCAGCACGCGACCCGGCGACGACGACAGCTCCAGCAGCAGCCGCAGCTCCGTTGGCGCCAGGCTCACCGGCTCGCCTGCCTTCGTGACCACCAGCGAGGTCCGGTCGACGGTGAGGTCGCCGTGGCGGTCGAGCTGCGCCGCCGTGCTCGCGTTGGCCCGGCGCAGCACCGCCCGGATCCGCGCCTCCAGCACTCGTGGCCGCACCGGTTTCACCACATAGTCGTCCGCGCCGGCCTCCAGGCCCGCCACGACGTCCATGTCGTCGCTCCGGGCGGTCAGCATGATGATCGGCAGCTCACCGGTGGTCCGGATGCGTCTGCACACCTCGAAGCCGTCCATGCCGGGCAGCATCAGATCGAGCACGACCACGTCCGCCGACGACAACAGTGACAGGCCCGACTCGCCGGTCGCCGCGGCCCGCACGGTGTGGCCCTGCCTGGTCAGTGCCAGCGTCAGACCGTCGCGCACGGCCTCGTCGTCCTCGATCAGCAGCACCCGGGGCATGGCAACCACGATCGCAGCGCGCGGCGGCGTGCGCCTCCCCTGGGGCGAACTGTTACACGTTCATCGAAAAGCCGTCGCAGCACGCCGACGTGCGGTCGCCACCGTGGATGGCATGCGACGAGACACCATCTTCGCCTGGCTCACCACGGCCATCGCCCGCGTGCTGCTGCCCGTCGCCGTGCTCCGGCACGGGCGGCGGGGACGGCACGTGGCCGCCCAGTGGGCGCTCGGGCTCCGGTTCCCGCACGAGGAACTGCGCGGCCTCACCCCGGCGGCACACGCCGCGTTCACCTCGGCCCGCACCGAGGCGCTGTGGCGGGACCGGCAGCTCATCGGGCTCAGCTCAGGGCACCGGGACGCGGCCGTGCAGTGGCGGATGTTCCTCGACGAGGTCGCGCGCACCGGCGCCGAGTCGGTCGCGCGGCTGCGGGTCCTGCCGCCGGACGAGTCCGCGCACGTCACCGGCATCGCGATGGACGTGCGGCCGGCCGAGGGCGCACGGTGGCTCGAGGCGCACGGGTGGCGGTTCGGGCTGTACCGCCGCTACGACAACGAGTGGTGGCACTTCGAGTACTGGCCGGTCGCGCCGCCGCCCCGGCTGCCCAACCCCGCGGTCAGTCGACCTCACCCAGCACCAGGTCCGCGGCCCACCGCGTGGCGTTGATCAGCATCGCGTTGTGCTCGTCGGAGCCCAGCGTGCGTTCGCGGGCCTCGTCGAGGGTGCGGCCGAAGGCCCGGTGGCGTGCGATGAGCCGGTCGCGGCGGAGCGTCTCGTCCGGGGCCAGGAACCACGTCTCGGTCAGCAGGGTGCGGACCTCGTGCCACGGCGGTTCCGTCAGCAGCAGGTAGTTGCCTTCGGTCACCAGGTAGCGGTGCGCCGGGCGGACGGGGACGGCACCCGCGATCGGTTCCTCGATCTCTCTGCGGAACTCGGGTGCGTACACGGTCTCGCCTTCCTGGTCGCGGATCCGGCGCAGCAGGTGCACGTAACCCGCCGCGTCGAAGGTGTCCGGGGCGCCCTTGCGGGCCGTCCGGTGAAGGCGTGCCAGTTCGACCTGTGCCAGGTGGTAGCCGTCCATGCCGACCAGCACGGCTTCCTCGCCCAGCGCCTCGACCAGGCGTTCCGCCAGCGTGGACTTGCCTGCGCCGGGCGCGCCGCAGATCCCGATCATCGGGCGGCCCGGCAGCGCGCGGACGCGCGCCACCAGGTCGGCGAGCCTCACGACATCAGGCCCTGCATCGGTGCCACCCATGCCCTCGCTCCCTCGTGCCGGATCCGCACCGCCGCCGCGCGGTTCGCGTACTCGACCATCACGGGCACCTCCGCCGCGCCCGGCACCCGGCCCAGCCGGGCCACGGCCAGCGCGAACGCGCCGTGCCACACGTCGCCGGCGCCGACGGTGTCGCGGACCTCGACCGGCGGCACCGGTACGTCGCCGCGTGTCCCGCCCGCCTGCCAGGACACGGGATCCTGGCCGTTCGTCCTGATCACCACCGGGTTGTCCAGCGGCACCCGCGACTCGAACGCCGACGAGCACGCGCAGACGTCCACAAAGGACAGTAGCTCGGCCAGCACCGGTTTCCAGCTGCCCGCATCCAGCACCACCGGGATGCCGCGCGACCTGGCCGCGCCGGCCGCGGCCAGCGCCAGCGCCGGGTGGTGGCCGTCCAGCAGCAGGACGTCCGCGTCGGACAGGTCGGTGACCGGCGGCGCGGACACACCGGCCGCGTTGTGTGACACCACGGTCCGCTCACCGTCGCTCGTCCGGACCGACACCGCGCTCACCGGGGGTGGCGCGGTCCGGCCCGGCAGCACGTCCGCCAGCTCAACCCCGCACGCAGACAGGTCCTCGGCGGCAAGGCGCGCAAGCGGATGCGCACCGAGCACAGTGGACAGTCGCGCCCGGCCACCCAGCGCGGCGACGGCGACCGCCGCGTTCGCGGCCGGGCCGCCCGCGGCGACCTCGACGGACTCGGACTGCACCTTCTCGCCGGGCGAAGGCAGCACGGCCACCCGCTGGACGAGGTCCACCGTGCACAACCCGACGGCGACGACGAGGGTCACCGTTCGAGCCCGGTGGTCAACCCGACCTCCTCGATCGACCCGTCCTCCCCCATGCGCAGCGCGCCGGTCAGCAGGCCGACCACGGCGTTCATCGAGTGCGTCTTGGGCGACACCACCGCGACCCGCTTGCCGAGCCGGTGCACGTGGACGCGGTCGGCGATCTCGAAGACGTGCGGCATGTTGTGGCTGATCAGCACGACCGGCAGCCCGCGCTCGCGGATCCGGTCGATCAGCTCGAGGACCTTGCCGGACTCCTGCACGCCGAGCGCGGCGGTCGGCTCGTCCATGATCACCACGCGCGACCCGAACGCCGCCGCGCGGGCCACCGCGACCGCCTGCCGCTGCCCGCCGGACAACGTCTCCACCAGCTGTGTCATGGACTTCACGTCGATGCCCAGCTCGTCGAGCACCCGCCGCGCCTCGCGCCGCATGCCCTTCGCGTCCAGGCGCCGGAAGACCGTCCCCAACGGGCCGCGCCGCCGCCGTTCCCTGCCGAGGAACAGGTTCGTGGCGATGTCGAGCGCGGGCGCGAGCGCGAGGTCCTGGTAGACCGTCTCGATGCCGTGGTGGCGGGCGTCGAGCGGGCCGTGGAACCTGACCGGGACGCCATCGACGAGGAGCCGGCCCGAGTCCGGGATCACCGCGCCGGACAACGCCTTGATGAGCGTCGACTTGCCCGCCCCGTTGTCGCCCACGACCGCGAGGACCTCGCCGGCCTCCAGCTCGAAGTCGGCGCCGTCCATGGCCGTCACGCGGCCGTACCGCTTGACCAGGCCGTGCGCCTCCAGCACGGGCGTCATCGCTGCCTCCCCCGCGAGAACCGGTCGACGGCGACGGCCGCGATCACCAGCGCGCCGGTCGCCACGTCCTGGTACAGGTTGTCGATCCCGGCCTGGGTCAGCCCGGACCGCAGCACCGCCACGATGAGCGCGCCGACCAACGTGCCGAGCACGCTGCCCCGGCCGCCGAACAGGCTGGTGCCGCCGATGACGACCGCGGTGATCGAGTCGAGGTTGCCGAGCTGGAACGCGTTCGGGTCGGCGTTGGGCACGCGGCCGAGTGCCTGCCACGCCGCGAACCCGTAGCAGAGCCCGGCGACCACGTACACCGAGAACACTGTGCGGCGGACGTGGATGCCGGACAGCCGCGCGGCCTCCTGGTCGTTGCCGACGGCGTAGACATGCTTGCCCCAGCCGGTTTTCGTGAGCGCGTACCAAAGACCGAGGAACATGGCGAGCATGACCGCCATGCCGTAGGTGACCTCGATCCGACCGAACAGGTACTGCGTGGTGCCGAGCCACCCGAGGGTGGGGTCGGTGACGGGGAAGCTCTGGCCCTGCGCGTAGAGGCGGCTCGCCGCGGTGACGATCGTCAGCAGGCCGAGCGTCACGATGAACGGCGGCAGCCGCAGCCCCGTGACGAGTCTGCCGGTGACCGCGCCGATCAGCCCGGCGACGCCGATGCCGACGACCAGCGCGACGGGCGCGTCGGCGCCGTTCATCGTGAGCTTCGCGATCAGCAGCGTGGCGAACACGGCGATCGCCGCGTTGGCGAGGTCGATGCCCGCGGTGAGTATGACGAGTGTCTGGCCGAGTGCCAGCGTGCCGATCACCAGCGACTGCTGGACGACCAGAGACAGGTTGTCGACATCGAGGAAGGTGTCGGTGGTCAGCCCGAACACGGCCACGGCGACCACGAGCGCGATCGCCGGGCCGATGGCGGGGGTGCGGAGGATGAGCTCGCTGGGGGAAACGCGGGTCGTCATCCGCTCAGCCCCAGCAGTTCTCGAGACCCCATGCGGTGTCCTTGCTGTCGATGCCCGCGAGCGGCTTGTCGGTGATGACGGCGGTCTCGGTCTCGACGAACCCGGTCGGCTTCTTGCCCGACTTGGCGAACTCGACGGCGAACCGAACGCCCTGTTCCGCCATCTTCTTCGGGAACTGCATGACGGTGACGGCGATCTCGCCGCTCTTGACGGCATTGACGCCGTCGCACGAGCCGTCGATCGAACCGATGATCACCTTGTCCGCCAGGTCCTTCGCCTTCAGCGCGCTGTACGCGCCGCGTGCGGCGGGCTCGTTCAGCGTGTAGATGGAGTTGACGGTCGTCGCGCGCTGCAGCAGGTTCTCGGTGGCCTGCTGGGCCTTGTTCTGCTCGCCGTTAGTGGCCTCGGTGCCGAGGTTCTCCGGCTGCGCGGCCTCGACGAACCCGGCGTGGCGCTGTTCGGACACGGTCGAGCCGGGGGTGCCGTCGAGCAGGATGCTGCGTGCCGGCCGTCCGTTCAGCGCGGCCTTCACATACTGGCCCTGCAGGCGGCCCGCGTTCGTGTTGTCGGTGGCGATCGTGGCGTCGACCGCGTCCTGCGGGTCGGTCTCGGTGTCGAGCGCGATCACCAGTACGCCGCGGTCGCGGGCCTTCTTGATGGCGCCGAGAATGCCGGTGGAGTTGTTGGGAGTCACCAGGATCGTCTTCGCGCCCTGCTGGACCAGGTTCTCGATGGCGGCGACCTGGCCGTCGTTGTCACCGTCGAACTTGCCTGCGAGCGCGACCAGTTCGGCGCCGTTCGCCTCCGCCTCCTCCTTCGCCGCGTCCCGCAACGCGACGAAGTAGGGATTGCTGTCGGTCTTGGTGACCAGGCCGATCTTCGTACTGCCGTCCCCGGTGGGCTCGTCGGAGCCGGACTTGGTGCTGGTGCAGCCGACCGCGAGCGCGGCGACGGTGAGTGCGGCGAGGAGAGCAGGCCCTCGGCGTCCCATTACTACCTCCGTGGCAGGGCTGAGTTTGCGGGGAAGCTATTGCGGTCAGTACCGTGACGCAACCGTTTGCGCAAACGGTTGCGTCTCCCTCGATCAAGGAGCCATCGTGGTCACGATGAAGGACGTCGCCGAGCTGGCCGGCGTCTCGATCACCACCGTGTCGCACGTGGTCAACTCAACCCGGTCCGTCGCGCCCGAGACAAGGGCGCGGGTACTGGCCGCCGTCGAGCAGACCGGGTACACCGGAGACGCTATCGCGCGATCCCTCGTCACCGGTGGCACCCGCACCCTCGGCGTGGCGATCTCCCTGGTCGCCAACCCGTACTTCGCGGAACTACTGCGGTCCATCGAGCACGAGATCACCCGATCCGGTTACACGCTGGTGCTCGCGGACACGCACGACGAGCCAGAGGCGGAAGAGTCGGCGGTGCGGACATTACGGTCGCGGCGGGTCGACGGGCTGATCCTCACGCCGTCGCCGAGGGCGGCCGGGACCGTGCTGCCGGAGCTCAAGTCGCTGGGGATCCCGGTCGTGCTCGTGGACCGGCTGACCACCACGCAGGACGTCGACCAGGTTGGGCCGGAGAACATCTACGCCACCTCGGAACTCGTGCAACACCTCGCGTCGGCGGGCCACCGGCGGATCGCGATGATCAGTGGGACCGAGGGGCTCGCGACCACGACCGAGCGGATACTGGGATACCGGCTCGGGCTGGGGCGGGCGAAGCTGACGTGGGACGAGGAGCTGGTCGTGCCGGGTGAGTCGGCTGCCGGGCCCGCCGCCGCCGCCGCGCTGGGTCGGCTGCTGTCCTTACCGTCGCCGCCAACCGCGGTGGTGGCGGCGAACAACATGATGCTGTCCGGGGTGTTGCACGAGTGCCGCAAGCGGGGGCTGCGGGTGGGGCGTGATCTCGCCGTGGTCGGGTACGACGAGGTCGAATGGGCCGATCTCGTCGACCCGCCGGTCACGACCGTCGCACAGCCGATCGCGGAGATGGGGCGGACCGCGGTGCGGATGCTGCTGGAGCGGATCGCCGATCCGTCCAGGAAGGCGCGGACGGCACGCATGCAGACAACGCTCATGCACCGCAACTCGTGCGGCTGCGGGTTGTAGGGCACCGCGCGACATCAGCGCGTGGTCAGGCCGCCGACCAGAGATGCATGCCAGCGTAGCTGCGCCACGGGCGCCACGCGTTCGCGTGCTCCTGCAGGGCTTCCGGCGTCGCGGGCAGGCCGAGGTTCGCCGCGCCCTTGCGTAGTGCCACGTCGCCGGTGAGCAGCACGTCCGGGGCGCCGAGCACCCGCATCAGCACGTACCCCGCCGTCCACGGGCCGACACCCGAGAACTCTTGCAGCGTATGGGAAAGCTCCGCCGGGTCCGCCCCGACGTGCACGTCAAGGTCGCCCGCCGCCAGTGCCGCGTTCACCGCCAGGATGGTGTCGATGCGGCGGCGGGGGCCACGCAGCACCTCCGCACCGCGTTCGGCGATCGCCGCCGGGGTCGGGAAGAGCATGGTCAGCTCACCGTCCGGTGTGGACAGTGGGTCACCCAGTGTCGCGGTCAGCGTGGACAGGGCCGTGCGGGCCGCCGACACCGTGATCTGCTGGCCGATCATCGCTCGCGTGACGATCTCCGTGCCGTCCACCGCGCCCGGGAGACGCAGGCCCGGGTTCTTGCGTACCGACGCCTCCAGCGCCGGGTCCGCGCCGAGCACCTCGCCCACCGCGCCCGGGTCGGCGTCCAGGTCGAGCAGGCGGCGCAGACGGGACACCGCGCTGCCGAGGTCGCGCATGTCCGTCAGCGACAGGGTGCAGTCGATGTGACCGTGCGCGGGCGTGAGCCATGCCGTGCCCGTGCCGTGGGCCAGGCGCATCGTCCTGCCGTACGCTCCGTCCACTATGGACTCGACGCCGGGGATCGCCCTTGCGGCGAGGAAGCTCAGCAGGCCGTCGTAGTCGAACGGTTCGCGGTACGGGAGGCGCAGTGTCACCTTGCCGGATGCCGTCGGGGTGGCGCGGCGGCTCGCGGCCGCGCGCAGGCCCGACGGGGTGGTCCCGAAGACCGCGCGGATCGTGTCGTTGAACTGACGGACGCTCGCGAAGCCCGCCGCGAACGCGATGTCGGCGAGCGCCAGCGTCGTCGTCTCGATCAGCAGGCGGGCCGAGTGGGCACGATGTGCCCTGGCCAGTGCGAGCGGGCCCGCGCCGAGTTCCGCGGTCAGTACCCGCGTCAGGTGCCGTTCCGAGTAGCCCAGCCTGCACGCCAGGCCGGGCACGCCGTCGCGTTCCACCACACCGTCGGTGATCAGGCGCATCGCGCGGCCCGCCAGGTCGGCGCGCAGGTTCCACTCCGGCGAACCCGGGACCGAGTCCGGCAGGCAGCGGCGGCACGCGCGGAAACCCGCCTGCTGTGCGGCCGCCGCGGTGGAGAAGAACGTGACGTTGCTGCGCTTGGGCATGATGGCCGGGCAGGACGGTCGGCAGTAGATGCCCGTGGTCCGCACGGCCAGGATGAACTGGCCGTCGAACCGCGCGTCCCGCGACGCCGACGCCCGGTAGCCCTTGTCCTCGTCAATCAGCACGTCATCCATGCTGCCAGCGGCGATTCGGCAACGCTAGCGGTATTCGGACATGGCGGCGACGCAAAAAGGGACGCGGCCGGCCCCTCCTGGGAGGGACCGGCCGCGTCGGGGGTACTTCCTGGTACTTACTGGGTGACCGCCCGCACGATCACGTCACCGGTGCCGACCAGCGCGTTCGCGTTGGTGCGGACCTCGACGTTGCCGAGCAGGACGCGGCCTGCGGACGGGACCGCCTTCGGCGTCACCGTGCCGCTCACCGTCCACTCGGCGCCTGCCGGGCGCTCCGCGTCGGCGTCGGTGATGGTGAGCGAGCCGAACGCGGCACCGCTGAACACGTCCATGTAGTCGAACTCCGTGGTACCCGCAGGCACCGCGTAGCCGGCCACCAGCGCGATCCACACACCCGCGGCGGGCGCGTTCACCGTGACCGCCTCCTCCGAGTCGCTGTCCGCGCTCTGCGCGGTCAGGACACAGCTGCCACTGGTGCAGTTGTAGAGGGCCAGGTCGAGGTCGGCGCTGAGATCACTCGTCCTGCCGATCTTGACCCGCAGCTGCTGCGAACCCGCCGCCACCGGAATCTGGATCTGCGAGGAGGCGCCGTCCGCGATCGACGGACGGGCGACCTTCGCGCTGCCCAGGTTCGTGCCGACGGCCCGGCCGTTGAACGGGCCGAACGCGTTCTTCAGCGTGTACTGGCGCGCCACCGGCTGGTTGAGCTGCGCCGTGGCGAGCGTGTCCGGGTTCGGGGTCACGGTCGCACCCAGCACCGACACCGACAGGGTGTACGGCGCCGCCACGGCATCCGAGGTGCGGCGGCCCTCGACCACGATCTCCCACACGCCCGGCGTCGGGTTCGTCGCCGTGCGGCTCGTCGGGCTGTCACCGTTGTTGCAGGCGTTGCCCGGCGGGACCGGCGGGTTGTAGCAGTTCGGGGTCTGCGTGTTGGCCTCGAACGCGACACCGTACGGGTGGTACCGCAGGAACCGGACCTGGCCCGCGCCCGGCGCGGTGCCGCCACCCTGCAGGTCGACCTTCAGCGCGGGGGTGTTGGCCGGGACGCGGACGAAGTAGCTCTTGAACTCGTTGCGGCCGACCGCGCCACCGTGCCTGACCTGGTAACCGTTGGCCGAGGTGAAGTCCTCGGCCGCGATCACCGTGTTCAGCGTCTGGTACTCGACGCCGGTCGACAGCGGGCTGTCCAGGTTCAGGATCGCCGAGTGGATACCGGCGGCACGCGGCTTCACGTTCACCCGGAACTTGACCGCCGCGTTCAGCGGCAGGGTGATCGTGGGCGCCGAGCTGAACGTGCCGTCGTTGCCGACCCACTTGACCTGGAAGGTCAGCGGGCTCGCCTTGCCGGACGTGCGCTTGAACGTGTACTCGCGGACGAAGCTGTCACCGGACTTCACGCCCTCGCGGTCGTGGATGCCGATGCCGATGCCCGGCGTCGGCAGGAAGTCCGAGAGCGACGTGCTGATCGGCACCGACGAGGAGATCTCGGTGGTCTTGATGTCCGCCTTCAGCAGGTTCCAGGCCTTCTTCACGTCGATGAGGCCGTTGCCCTGCTCGTAGGCCTGGTAGTTCTTCAGGTACTTGGCCGAGGACTTCATCGCCGTCCGGAGCTGCTCCGGCTTGTGCGAAACGCCCTTCTGCACGGCCGCGCTGACCAGCAGCGCCGCCGCGCCCGCGGCCTGCGGGGAGGCCATCGAGGTGCCCTGCAGCATCGCGTAACCCGGCGGCAGCGCGTAGGTGCCCGCGACCGGACCGCCCTCCTGCCACGTCGGGATCGTGGAGATCGCCGAGCCCGGCGCCACGATGTCCGGCTTGAACCCGCCCGCCTCGGTCGGACCGCGGCCGGAGAACGGGTGCAGGTTCTCCTCGTTGACCGTGTCCGAGCCGTAGTTGCGCTGCCAGGTGGCCTTCGTGATGTACGAGCCGACGCTCATCACCTTGCTGGCGAGCGACGGGCGGCTCACGGTGTTCGAGGCCGGGCCGTCGTTGCCCGCGGAGATGAAGATCTGCACGCCGTACTCGTCGATCAGGCGGTTGTAGAGGAGCTCGGTGTCGGACTCGCCGTCGTTGATCGGGTCGAGGCCGCCGACCGACATGTTCAGCACGTCGACGCCCTGCTGGGCGGCGTAGCGCATGCCCTCTTCCATCGCGTGGCGGGTGCAGCCGGTGACGAACAGGCAGACCCGGACCGACACGAGCTTCGCGCCGGGGGCCGCACCGTTCACGGCGCCGCCGAACAGCTTGTTGCCCGCGACGATGCCCGCGACGTGCGAACCGTGCTCACCGGACACGATGCCGATGTTCACCGACTGGTTGGCCGCGTCGGTCTGCACGACGAACGGCATCGACTCGCGGACCGGCGTCGCCGGGTCGTCCGTGCCGAACTCGTCCTGGTCGGCGCGGACCTTGTAGTCGGTCATCGCCTTCTCGTCGGCGAAGTTCTTGTTCTGGTTGGTGTCCACCCACACGGTGCCGGTCGAGGTGTCCCACAGGACGCCGAACGTGCCGATGCTGCCCGCCGGGTTGCCGTCGCGGTTGACGTCGTTGCCGACCTCGCCGCCAAGGCGCGCGTCCCGCTCGTTGAACACGCCGTACCGGAACGTGGCCGGCTGCCCCGGCGCGGGGTTGCTCATGTCGAGCCACGTCGGGTCGTCGTCGTTGTTGACGCCGTCGGTGAAGCCGGGGTCGGTCGCCGTGACCCAGTCGACGATCTTGCGCTCGCCGGTGCTCGTGGTGTTGAGCGAGGTGTGACCGAGGTCGACGCCGGAGTCGATGATGGCGACGGTCGCGCCTCGGCCGTCGAACTTCGGGTTCTGCTGGGTGAACTGGGCGGCGCCGGTGTCACCGGTCGGCATGTACGGGTTGACCGCGGGCGTACCCGCGCCGGGCGCGGGCTGCGGGTCCGGGTCGTCGATGCCCTGCGGGCGCGGCTCGTCGAAGTCGTACGTGCGGTCGAGGTCCAGCGCGACGACCGACGACAGCTTCGCGAACTTCGCGACGTCCTTGGTGGGCACCTCGGCACGGGCGTACCCGAGCTCGTCGGCGCGATACTTGATCTTCGCGCCCGCCGCACTCAGCTGGTCGATGCTCTGCTCCGCCTGGCCCGCCTTCGCGAGCACCAGGATCTCGACCGTGCTCTCGCCGGCCTGGAGGGCCTCGGCGATCAGTTCCTGGTCCTGCTTCCCGAGGAGCTCGGCCCCAGCGTCAGGTGCCTGCGGCGCCGCCGGAGGGGCGGCAGTGGCGGTCGACGGCAGGGAGGTCAGCGAGAGGCCGACGACCGCCGCCGTGAACGCCGCGCCGAGGCCACGCCGGCGCGATTCACGTTGGGTCATCCCAAGAGTCCTTCTTCTGTTTTGGAGCGTTGCCTGATCGAGTCCACAGGTGCTCACGGAGTGTTGTTGAGTGGACCCGAACTGACTAGCGTCCAAACGGGGTAATCATCCTTGTGGGGCAACATTTCTCAGGATATGTCGCTGCGTGTAGCAAATTCGCTACGGACCGGGCTCTTCAATTCACCAAAACGGGACGCCGTAGAGTTGGCCCAGTGAGTTTGACCCTCGGGATCGTCGGGCTGCCCAACGTCGGCAAGTCCACCCTTTTCAACGCCCTGACCAGCAACAACGTGCTCGCGGCGAACTATCCGTTCGCGACCATCGAGCCGAACGTCGGTGTCGTGCCACTGCCGGAACCCCGGCTGGACGTGCTGGCCACGATGTTCGACAGCGCACGGGTGGTGCCCGCCACAGTGTCCTTCGTGGACATCGCGGGGCTCGTGCGCGGTGCGTCGGAGGGGCAGGGGCGCGGAAACCAGTTCCTGGCGAACATCCGCGAGGCGGAGGCCATCTGCCAGGTCATCCGCGTGTTCGACGACCCGAACGTGGTCCATGTGGACGGCAAGGTGGACCCGTCCTCCGACATCGAAACGATCAACACGGAACTCATTCTGGCTGACCTTCAGACGGTGGAGAAAGCGTTGCCCCGCCTGGAGAAGGAGGCCCGCACCCGCAAGGAGGCGCGGCCGGCGCTGGCGGCCGCGCAGCAGGCCCGCGAGCTACTCGACAGCGGCCGCACCCTGTTCGCCGCTCAGTCCGAAGTGGATGTAACGCTGCTGCGCGAGCTGTCGCTGATGACCACGAAGCCGTTCCTTTATGTGTTCAACGCGGACGAGGCGGTGCTGTCGTCCGCCGCCCGGCGCGAGGAGCTGACCGAACTGGTCGCGCCGGCGGAAGCGGTGTTCCTCGACGCGAAGGTCGAGGCGGAACTGCTGGAGCTGGACGACGAGGAATCCGTGCGGGAGCTGCTCGAGTCGATCGGCCAGGAGGAGCCTGGCCTGCATTCGCTCGCGCGGGCCGGGTTCTCGACGCTGGGGCTGCAGACCTATCTGACGGCGGGCCCGAAGGAGTCACGCGCCTGGACCATCCACAAGGGATGGACCGCACCCCAGGCCGCGGGTGTCATCCACACGGACTTCGAACGCGGATTCATCAAGGCGGAGATCGTGTCGTACGACGACCTCGTCGAAGCGGGCTCGATGGCCGCCGCCAAGGCCGCGGGCAAGGTCCGCATCGAAGGCAAGGACTACGTCATGACCGACGGCGACGTGGTGGAATTCCGCTTCAACGTCTGAATCAGGCAGCCAACCGACGCGGCACCGCGATCAACCGGCCACGCGGCTCCCGTTGTTTGCCCTCATCGCGACGATGGCGGCGGCCCGGACGGCTTCGTGAAGCTGCCACACCGACTGGGCGGGGAGATAGAAACCCTCGCCTGGGGGTGGCACCACCGCGACACGCCCGTCGGACACCGTGACCACGAGGGTGCGTTCGCGGTCGAGGCCGTCGACCACCGGAATTTCCCACATTTCCTGCGCACTCATGGCGCGACCTCCTGTCGGCTTACTGACCGGAGGGTCGTCCGAACGGTCTTCACCGTTACCGGATAAGGGAACGGGAAGTCGGCGACAACCGCAGCCGCTCCGGCGGGCGGCGGAGGTGCCTGGTGAGCACCGGCAGCGTTTCGTGCGTCCAGCGGGTGTCGCGGCCGAGCAGGCGCTCGTGTTCGGCCAGCTCGTCGGGTCCCAGGAACGAGCCGACCCACGCCACCACGTTGGCGTCCGCACGGACCGGGAGCGCCGGGAAGTTGTTCTCGGCACGCAGCGTGCGCAGCACGGCGAGCGGCGGGGCGCCGGTGTCGGTCAGCCGGGGCTGGACGGAGGTCGCGAAGAACTCCAGGAAGGCGTCCTCGCCGCCGGGAGGCAGGTGGCAGAGCGTAACCGTGACCACCGTGGTGTCACCGGACCGGACGCGACCCGACAGGTCGAAGTCGATTACTGGGCGTAGCAGCAGCACGTCGTCCGAGTCGATCATCGTCTCGTTGGCCCTGTCGCGGTGCGCCGCCCACACCGGGCCGCCGTAGAAGACGGCCAGTGCCCGTCCCCGCGTCGGCATGTCGGCGAAACCACGCAGCCACACGAACCGGTCATCGTCGTCACGGTCGCGGAACTGGCCGAGCACCTGCGCGCCGACCGCGTCCTGCGTCTCCACGAACTCGCGGTCGAACAGCTCGATCAGGTCGTCCCGCCTGCCGGGGCGAAGCGTGTACTGCCGGAGCTCGAGAACTTCGGCCATCCCCGCCCCTCTCGCGGTAAACACCCCGGGCGGGTGTCACCCTATTAGTGAGCCATGTTTGATGTCAGGGTGCCAAGACTGCTGCTCGGCCCTCTCCTGCGCCACGTCGACACCCGCTCCGCCACGGTGTGGGTGGAGACCGACGAACCGTGCACCGTCACCGCCGGACCGGCGTCCGCCCACACGTTCACCGTGGCAGGACACCACTATGCCCTGGTCGTGGTCACCGGCCTCGAACCCGGCACGGCGACGCCCTACGAGGTGACCCTCGACGATGAGACCGTCTGGCCCCCCGAGGGCTCGGACTTCCCGCCCAGCCGGATCCGGACCTACCCCGAGGGCGGCGACCCCGACTACCTGATGGTGTTCGGGTCCTGCCGGCTGCCCGAGACCGACGACCCGGCGGAACGGAAGCGGATGGGCACCGACGCGCTCGCCGCCTACGCGCGCCGCATGCTCACCGAGGACGAGCTCGCCTGGCCGGACGCGCTGATGCTGCTCGGCGACCAGGTCTACGCCGACGAGACCACCAAGGGCACCCGGGCGTGGCTGCGCGAGCGCCGGTCGCTCGACGAGCCGCCCGGCCACGAGGTCGCCGACTTCGAGGAGTACACCCGCCTCTACCACGAGGCGTGGACCACGCCGCTGACCCGCTGGCTGATGTCGACCGTGCCCACCTCGATGATCTTCGACGACCACGACGTCCGCGACGACTGGAACACCTCCCAGACGTGGCGGGACGAGATGGAGCAGACATCCTGGTGGCCGAAGCGCGAACGGCACGCGCTCGCCACGTACTGGATCTACCAGCAGCTCGGCAACCTCAGTCCCTCGGACCTCGACACCGACGACCTGTACAAGGCGGTACTCGAGAAGGGGCGGGACGGGGACGCGGCCGACCTGCTCGACGACTTCGCCGAGAAGGCCCGCAAGGAGGTCAACGGCCGCAAGGGCACCCGGTGGAGCTACCGGCGCGACTTCGGCAACGTGCGGCTGCTGGTGATCGACACCCGCTCGGGGCGCATCCTGTCCGGCGGCGCGCGGTCGATGGTGAGCGACAGCGAGTTCGAGTGGATCGAGGAGAACGCCACCGGCGACTTCGACCACCTGCTGATCGGGTCGTCGCTGCCGTGGCTGATGCCGCACGCGATCAGCCACCTCCAGTCGATCAACGAGGTCGCGTGCCGGCGGCCGGGGTGGCGTGGGCGGCTCGCCGAGAAGCTGCGGCAGGCCGCCGACCTGGAGCACTGGCCGTCGTTCCGCGCGTCGTCGGACCGGCTGTCGCGGCTCGTGCGGCGGATCGCGGAGACCGAGACGTCCACGGTGTGCGTGCTGTCCGGTGACGTGCACCACGTGTACGCGGCGCGGGTGCGGTTCCCGCAGGCCGTGAAGGCTGCGGTGTGGCAGTTGGTGTGCTCGCCGGTGCACAACCAGGCGCCCGCGGTGATGCGGCCGCTGTTCCGGCTTGGGTGGTGGCGGCCGTTCGCCGCGGTGCTGCGGTGGTGGATGCTCCGGTCGCCGGACATCGAGCCGCTGCCCGTGGCGTGGGACAAGGTCGCGGGGCCGTACTTCGGCAACGCGGTGGCGACCCTGCGCACCTCTGGCCGCACGGCGGAGCTGGTGGTGGAGCGGGCGGAAGGCGGCGGCGAGCCGGTGCTGGTGCCGCTCGTGACCCTGCCGCTGACCGACCGCGCCGGTTGAACTCGCGGGGTTACTGGTCGCGGTAGACGTCCACCACGCCGTTGATCTCCTCCGCGAGTGAGGTGTCCGAGGCGGTGATGCCGCCTTCCGAATGCGTGCTGCAGCGGAAGGTGAGGGTGCGCCAGCGGATGTCGATGTCCGGATGGTGGTTGTCGTTCTCCGCGATCTCCGCCACCCGGTTCACGACCTGGATGGCCTGGGAGAAGCTCGCCAGCTCCACCTCGCGGACCAGTGCGCCATCCTCGCGGCGCCACTCCTGCAGGCGCCCGAGGGCCTTGCCGACTTCTTCGTCACTGAGCAGCTGGGACATGTGTCCATGGTGACGCGTTGCGCCCATGAACGCACAGGTACGCTCGATCGAACACGGGAGTCCGGTGCAGCGCCGGGCTGAGAGGAGGGCGCGCAGCCCTCGACCGTTCGAACCTGATCCGGGTCATGCCGGTGCAGGGAGGAGGCGTCTTGCGGTTTCGCACAGTTCTGCTGGTCAGCACGCTGACAGCCACGCTCGCCGGGTGTTCGCTCAGCAGTGGCGACGACGACACCGGTGCGCGGAAGGTCGTGCTCGTCACCCACGACTCGTTCGCCATGAGCGAGGACGTACTGAAGAAGTTCACCGACGACACCGGCATCACGATCGACGTGCGCAAGGTCGGTGACGCGGGCGCGCTCACCAACCAGCTGGTACTCACCAAGGGCAGCCCGATCGGTGACGTCGCCTACGGCGTGGACACGACGTTCGTGGCCCGCGCGCTCGACGAGGACGTGTTCGCCGAGTACGCCCCGGACGTCGCGGGGCCCGCCGAGCACGCGATCGACGACTCGAACCGGCTCACCGCGGTCGACCTCGGCGACGTGTGCCTCAACATCGACCCGGCCGCGCTCGCCGCCAAGGGTGTCCAGGAGCCGGCCGGCTACGCGGACCTGGTCAAGCCCGAGTACAAGGATCTCCTGGTCGTCGAGGACCCGGCGACCTCATCGCCAGGCCTGGCCTACCTGCTCGGCACGATCGCGCGGCTCGGTGACGGCTGGCAGGACCACTGGCGTGCGCTCAAGGCCAACGGCGTGCAGGTCGTCAGCGGCTGGGAAGAGGCCTACACGCAGGAGTTCTCCGGTTCCTCCGGCAAGGGCCCGCGCCCGATCGTCGTGTCCTACGCGTCGTCGCCGGCCGCGGAGCTGGACGACAAGGGCGCCCCGCGCACCAAGGCCGTGCTCGACACCTGCTTCCGGCAGGTCGAGTACGCGGGTGTGCTGAAGAACGCGGCGCACGCCGACGACGCGGAGAAGGTCATGGACTTCCTGCTGTCCGAGCGGTTCCAGTCGCAGGTGCCGGAGCAGATGTACGTGTACCCGGCCCGCGAGGGGGTCGCCCTGCCCGAGGCGTGGCAGAAGGCGGCACCGCTGCCGACGGCGTCTGCCGAACTGCCGTCGGCGGAGATCCAGCAGAACCGGGAGCGGTGGATCGACGAGTGGCGCGCGATCGTGCAGGGCTGACACCGGGCCAGGAGCGCCGGATGAGCGCAGGAGCGAAGCGACCCACCGAGCACGGCCTGACGCTCGTCGCGTTGGTACCGCTGGGGTTCCTCGCCGTCTTCTTCGTGTGGCCGGTCGTCGCGATCCTGCGGCTCGGCCTGCGGGAAGGCGGCGTGCTCGACACCCTTGCGACGGCGGAGGTGTGGCGGCTCGTCGGGTTCACGGTCGCGCAGGCGGCCGCGGCGACGGCCATCGCGATCGTCGCGGGCCTGCCGGTGGCGTTCCTGCTGGCCAGGACGAAACTGCCGGGGCTCGGTCTGGTCCGGGTGATCATCCTGGTGCCGTTCGTGCTGCCCAGCGTGGTCGTCGGCCTTGCGTTCCGCGGGCTGATGCCCGACGGCGGCGTGTTCGCGATCGTGCTGGCCAACGCGTTCTTCAACGTGGCGGTCGTCGCGCGGACCGTCGGCGGGCTGTGGGCACACCTCGACCGGCGTGCCGAGGACGCGGCGCGGGCACTGGGCGCGTCCAGGGCACGCACGTTCACGAGCGTCACACTGCCCGCGCTCGCCCCGGCGATCGGGTCGGCCGCGTCGGTCGTGTTCCTGTTCTGCGCCACCAGTTTCGGCGTGGTGCTGATCCTGGGCGGGGCCCGGCTGCGGACCCTCGAGACCGAGATCTACCTGCGGACCGTCGAACTGCTCGACCTGTCGGGTGCCGCCGCGTTGTCGCTGCTGCAACTGGGTGCGGTCGTCGCGGCCCTGTCGGTCGGGGCGGTCGCGCGGCGGCGAAGGGAGACCGCGCTGCGGCTGCGCGGGAAGGCCGAGTCGGCACGCATGCCGGCCGGCGGAGAGTGGTGGGTCGTCGCGCTCGCGTTCGCGGTGGTCGCCGCGCTGCTCGTGCCGGTCGTGACGCTGGTGGCGCGCTCGCTCGAAGGAGGTCTCGACGGCTACCGGGCGCTCACCGGCGTCGGTTACGCGGGCTCGCTGGACATCTCCGGTTTCGACGCGGCACGCAACTCGCTCGCCGCCGCCACCGACGCCACGCTGATCGCGGTCACGCTCGGCACCATGGCGAGCGTGGTGCTGGTGTCGCTGGCGCGCAACCGGGTCCGGTACGTCGAGGTGATCGACACCATGTTCATGCTGCCGCTCGGGGTGTCCGCGGTGACCGTCGGCTTCGGCTACCTGATCACGCTGGACCTGCTGCCCGGCGACCTGCGCACGTCCTCGGCGCTGGTGCCGCTCGCGCAGGCGCTCGTGGTGACGCCGCTGGTCATCCGCATCATGCTGCCCGTGCTGAGATCCATCGACGAACGGCTGCGGCAGGCCGCGGCGACGCTGGGCGCGGGCCCGTGGCGGGTGTGGCGCGAGGTCGACGTGCCGATGGCGGGCCGGTCGCTCGGGACCGCCGCGGCGTTCGGGTTCGTGGTGGCCCTGGGTGAGTTCGGCGCGACGAGCTTCCTCGCCCGCCCCGACACGGCCACGCTGCCGGTCGCGATCGCGCGGCTGATCTCGCGGCCGGGGGAGCTGAACAACCAGATGGCGTACGCGGCGTGCACCCTGCTCGTCGTGGTCACGGTCGCGGTGGTCGCGGTCGTCGAGCGGGTACGTGTGCCGGTGGGAGAGTTCTGATGCTGGCAGTCGAGGGTCTGACCGTGCACTACGGCGCGCTGGCCGCGGTGTCCGGCGTGGACGTGACGGTCGCCGACGGCGAGGTACTGGCGCTGCTCGGGCCGTCCGGATGCGGCAAGTCGACGCTGCTGCGCGCGGTCGCCGGGCTGGAGGTGGCCGAGGGCGGCACCGTCCGGTGGGACGACACCGACCTCGCGGCCGTGCCGGTGCACCGCCGCGGGTTCGGGCTCGTGTTCCAGGACGGGCAGCTGTTCCCGCACCGCGACGTGGCCGGGAACGTGGCGTTCGGGCTGCGGATGCACCGCATGCCGGGCCGGGCCGAGCGGGTCGCGGAGCTGCTGGATCTGGTCGGGCTCGCCGGGTACGAGCGGCGCAGGGTGACCGAGCTGTCCGGTGGTGAGGCGCAGCGGGTCGCTCTGGCACGGGCACTCGCGCCCCGGCCACGGCTGCTGCTGTTGGACGAGCCACTGTCCGCGCTGGACCGCGCCCTGCGCGAACAGCTGGCCATGGACCTCGCCGGGCTGCTGCGGGTGGCGGGTGCGACCGCGCTGGTGGTGACCCACGACCACGACGAGGCGTTCACCCTCGCCGACCGGGTCGCGGTCATGCGCGGGGGCAGGATCGTGCAGACCGGGCCGCCGGAGGAGGTGTGGCGCCGCCCCGCCGACGAGGACACCGCCCGGTTCCTCGGCTGCGGCCTGTTCCTCCCGGCGACCGTCACCGACGGCACCGCGACCTGTGCACTCGGGTCGGCTGACCTGCCGTGGGCGCCGGAAGGCGAGGTCACGCTGGCCCTGCGGCCGGGCGCGTTACGCCTGTCCGGCGACGGGATCAGCGGCAAGCTCCTGCGGTCGGTGCACCGCCGCGACCACGTGCGGCTGCAGGTCCGCCTCAATGACGGCGACCAGGTGGTCGACGCGGTCGCCGCCATCGCGGAGACCCCGGGCGACCGCGTCCGCCTGGCACTGGACCCGGACGGGTTAGCCGTCCTTCGTTGAGATGCGGGCCAGCGCCAGCGAGTAGCCGATCACCAGGTAGCAGACCGCACGCAGTACCGAGTTGACGATCCCGTCGGTCGGCATGGGATCGCGGATCACGTCGCCGAGGGACTCCCACGCGTCGGTCAGCAGCACCGGGTGCAGCCAGTCGAGCGCGGGGATGTTGCCGAGGATCGTGAACACGATGATGCCGCCGAGCGTGGACGCCAGCACCACCAGCGGGTGCTCGGTGGCCGCCGAGATCGCGAGCGCTACCGCCGCCACCGCCCACACCTGGACCGTGACCAGGGCCGCCAGCAGCCCGATCCGGCCGAGCGACTCGCCGAAGGACAGCACGTTGCCGGACATGGTCAGCATGCCGTCGCCGCCGAGGATCGCGAGCCCCGCGACGATCGACACGACCGTGAGGACCACGACCGCGAGCAGCGAGAGCACCGCGACGCCGAACGCCTTGACCGCGAGCAACCGCGCCCGGCCGACCGGCGCGAGCAGCAGCCCGCGCAGCGCGCCGCTCTGCGACTCACCGGCGAGCGCGTCGGCCGACCACATGGCGCCCAGCATCGGCAACAGCATCGCGAGCGACAGCAACAGCAGGAACACCGGCAGGATCAGTCCGTTGTCGGAGACCATCGAGGCGACGCTCGCCACGGCCGGACCACCGTTGCCGTTGGCCGCCGTCGTGGTCGCCACCGACATGGCGACGGCCGCGATGACCGGCGCCACCACAAGCACGGCGAGCGCGACCAGTGTGCGCGGCCTGCGGATCATGAACCGCAGCTCGGACCACAGAAGCCGCCCGATCGGCGCCTTCGTGCGTTGCTCGGTAATGATGGGCGCGTCAGTGGGCACGTCAGCGGCGAGCGTCATCACGCGCCTCCTCGAAGGTGTCCACTTCGGACAGCCGGGGGCCCTGCTCCGCCGACTCGGTGAGCCGCGCGAACAGTTCCTCCAGCCCGGTCCGCTGCCTGCGCACCTCGTGCACCGCCACCCCGGCGCCCACGAGCGTCGCGACGACCTCGGGCGCGGTGGTGGCCGCCAGGTCCACCCGCACCCCGGCGGGTGCCTCGCGGGCCGGGATCCGGTTGTCCCGCAACGTGTCCACGGCCACCTGGATGTCCGGCGTGGACACCAGGAGCCCAGCGTCACCGGTCTCGAGCAGCTCGGCCAGCTCCCCCTGAGCGACCACGGAACCCTGGTGCAGCACGGCGACGTGCGTGCAGGTCGCCTCCACCTCGGCCAGCAGGTGCGACGACACCAGCACGGTCGTGCCCGCCGCGTGCAGGTCGGCGATGACCGCCCGCACCTCGCGGGTGCCCGCCGGGTCGAGACCGTTGGTCGGCTCGTCGAGCACCACGAACCGGCGCGGGATGAGCAGCGCGGACGCGAGCCCGAGCCGCTGCTTCATGCCGAGCGAGTAACCGCGGTAGCGGCGGTTGGCGGCGGCGGACAGGCCGACCCGCTCGAGCGCCTGCCCGACCGCGCGCGGGATGTCCTTCGACGCGAGCCTCGGTTCGGCGGCCGCCACCCGCAGCAGGTTGTCCCGCCCCGACAGGAACGGGTGGAACCCGGGGCCTTCGACCAGCGCGCCGACTTCCGGCAGCGCCCAGCCCGCACCCTCCGGCATCTTGTGGCCGAGCAGCTCGACCGAGCCCGCCGTCGGCAGGACCAGGCCGAGCAGCATGCGGATGGTGGTGGTCTTGCCGGAACCGTTCGGCCCGAGCATGCCGAGCACCGCGCCGACCGGCACCTCGAGGTCGACGTGGTCGACCGCGACCGTCTTCCCGTAGACCTTTCGCAGGTTGCGGGTCCGGGCGGCCAGGCGGGCGGGGGCCCCCGCGGCGTACACCGCGGGGGCCTCCTCCTCCGTAGTCATGCCGGTGACGGTACTCACTTGACCGTCTTGATGGCTTCCGTGACCACCTGCGCGGGCACGGCGCCGATCGCGACCCTGCCGTCCTCGGTGATCAGCGCGGTGCCGACACTGGCGGAGATCACGTAGCCGGTGCCGAAGTCACCGTGGACCTTCTTGCCGAACGTGCCGAGCAGCGCGAACGGGTCCTGGCCGGACGTGCCCTCCCCGGCCGCCAGCGCGTCGGCGGGCACCTTGCCGGTGGCGACGATGTCCCAGCCGCGGCCGACGGTCTTGAAGTCCGCCTGCGACAGCCAGTCGTCCACCTTCTTGCCGTCCGCCTCGTCCGGCAGGTCCTGCTCGTTCACGGTCGCGCCCTCGGGCGGGGTGAACTGGAACAGCTTCGGGTCCTGCTGCTCGGTGCTGAGCTCGGTGAAGCCGATCCGGATGGCCGGGTCCGCCTGCCCGTTGGCGAGCACCTCCAGCTGCAGCGGGATCCGCAGCTCGGAGTCCACCGACACGCGGATCTCGCGCAGCAGCGTCTTCTCGGTCGGCTTCGGCGTCAGCACCAGCTGGTAGACCGGCCGTTCCGCGACGCGCGCGGTGCCGTCCACGGCCACCGTCGAGTCCGCCTGCATGGCGGTGACCAGCTCGGTCGCGGCGGTCGCCGGGTCGGCGAACTTGCCTTCCAGCGGCGTCTCGGCGGAGCCTTCCTTGTGCGGCACCTTCGTAACCGACCGCTCCGAGGAGTTCCACACCCACACGGTCGCGCCGTCGTTGACGATCGTGGTCTCGCCACCCCGGCCCGCCACCGCGAGCCTGCCCTTGCCGGTGCCGTCCGACCACACCTGGAGGGCGTCGCCGTCACCGCCGGCCGGCATGCCAGGGATCGGCAGGCCGAGGTTGTTCTCGACCGCGACCGATCCGGCGAGTGCCGGGAGGGCCTCGGTGTCCAGCACCGACGCGACCAGGTCCGACGCGCTGACCGGCGGGAGCGCCGGCGGTGCCTCCCCGGCGCCGGCCGGCGTCGCCAGCACCACCAATCCGATGACCCCCGCCGCGGTGCCCGCTGCCGCGAACGACAGCGCGGTCTTCCTGGAGTTCATGTGCGCCCCTTTCACTTGCCTGTGACACTGAGGTTGCCCCACGGTTACTGAGATGGCACTGAGAGCGGACGCGATGCTGAGAGTCCGCTGAGATGGTCCCCCACCGAACAGGCCCGACCCGGCATGCTGTGCGCATGAAGCCGCGCGTGCTGGTGGTCGACGACGAGCTGGGAGTCAGGCGGGCGCTGCAGCGTGGGCTGGGGGCGGAGGGCATGGACGTCGTCACCGCCGCCGACGGCCCTTCCGGGCTCGACATCGCGCGTACCGGCGCGTTCGACGTGATCCTGCTGGACATCATGCTGCCAGGGCTGTCCGGCTACCGGGTGCTGCAGGCACTGCGGGGCGAGGGCGTGACCACGCCGGTCCTGCTGGTGTCGGCGAAGGACGGCGAGATCGACCAGGCCGACGGGCTCGACCTCGGCGCCGACGGGTACGTGGTGAAGCCGTTCTCGTTCGTGGTGCTGGTCGCGCAGGTCAGGGCCGTCCTGCGGCGCGGGGCCGCCGAGGGCGCGGAGCGACGGCTGAAGGTCGGCGAGCTGACCGTGGACCGGGCCGTGCGCGAGGTGCGGTTCGCCGGTGAGCTGGTCCCGCTGTCGCCGCGTGAGTTCGCCGTGCTGGAGGTGCTGATCAGCAGGGCGGGCGCGGTCGTGACGAAGGACGAGCTGCTCAGGACCGTGTGGGGCGACGAGCTGGCCGCCACCCGCAACGCCGTCGAGGTGTACGTCGGCTACCTGCGGCGCAAGCTGGACGCGGCTGGCGCGGGTGGCATCGTGCGTACCGTGCGTGGTCACGGTTATCTGGCGTCGTCCTCGGAGCTGGACGCTGTTCTGGAGCCCAAAACTCGGTGAGCGGAGCTTGCGGAGCGAACGAATGACACCGCGGCGACACCGAGCCTGCGAGGGATCGGCGTGAGCGGGGTATTGGGGCGGGTTTTCGGCAGGCTGTGGCTGCGGCGCTCGCTGCGGTTCCGGATCACCACCGTCGGCACGGCCGTGACGCTCGTCGTGTTCCTGACGCTCGCGCTCGTGACGAGCAGGCTGATCGGCCCGCTGCTGGTCACCGCCGCCGACGCGCAGCTACAGCCGATCCTGGCCGAGGCGCTCGCCGACGTGCGGGCGGGCCGGACCGTCGACGCGGGCCCGGTCGGCATGGAGGCCCGCGTGCTCGACACCGCGGGCGCCCCCGCCGACGGCGGTGAGCCGCCGCCGCTCTCGCCCCCCGAGCTGCGGGAACTGAAGGCGTCCACGCCGGTGCTGCGGCTGTCGGAGGACCCGCCGCGCCGCTGGCTGGGCACGGTCGCGACGGCACACAATGGCGAGCAACGACTCGTGATCGTCGGGACGATCCTCACCGGCTACTGGGCGGCACAGCACCGCGCGTTCGACTGGCTGGTGGTGGCCGCGCTGATCGGCTCCGCGGCGGGCGGCATCGCGACGTGGTTCTCCGTGCGGTCGTCGCTGCGGCCGGTGGAGCGGATGCGGGCCGCGGCGGCCAGGCTGCCTGCCGGGCGGCGGCTGCCGCTGCCCAGCGC
>NZ_JBARWZ010000284.1:0-19840 GCF_049647105.1 Actinophytocola sp. | reverse complement strand
CTCGCGGCCAGTACCGCCTCGCGCTCCGCGGCGCCGAGCACGTCGAGAGCTCCGGCAGGCAGGTCGTCCGGTGCCGCGGCGAGCGTGGTCAGGAGCCGGACGAGCGCGGCGGCGTAGGCGCGTGCCTCGGCGGCCGCGACCGCGTCAGGCCGGTAGCCCACCCGCAGTGTCAGCCGCTCTCCGGGGAACACCACCAGCGACAGCGGGTACTGCACGGTGTCCCGGGTGTGCACGTCGGTCACGCGCAGCCCGGCGGCGCCGTCGAGGTCGCGGCCGTCGACCGGGTAGTTCTCGAACACCACGAGCGTGTCGAACAGCGGTCCGCCGGTGCCGGCCAGCCGCTGGATCTCCGCGAGGCCGAGGAACTCGTGGTCCCCGAGGCGGGCCCGGGTCGCGCCGAGCCGTGTGACGAGTGCACGCAGCGGCTCGTCGTCGCCCGCCCGCACCCGCACGGGCACCGTGTTGACGAACGTGCCGACCATGGTCTCGATGCCCGGCAGCCCCGGCGGCCTGCCCGCGACGGTCGTGCCGAACACGACATCCTGCCTGCCGGTCAGCCGGGACAGGAGCACACCCCACGC
The DNA here is from genome assembly GCF_049647105.1 of Actinophytocola sp. Classification (GTDB taxonomy): domain Bacteria; phylum Actinomycetota; class Actinomycetes; order Mycobacteriales; family Pseudonocardiaceae; genus Actinophytocola. Next base: position 19,259 of record NZ_JBARWZ010000284.1, on the reverse strand, counting down.
GACGAGGAACAGTGTGCTGACCGTGGTTTCGAGGCGGCGTGCGCGTTCGGTCAGCGCGGCGGTGAGATCCTCGTCCAGCCGTAGGACGTGTTCTTCGGGCGGGACCGGTGTGCCTGGGTCGGCATCCGCGATCAGGGTGGGCTCGCTGACGCCGGTCAGCTCGGCCCGCCACGCCGCGCGGGCGGCGTCAGTGTCCTGCTCGGCGAGCCAGGCGTAGTACGTGGCGGGGTCGGGCGCGGGCGGCAGCGTGGCGCCGGTGTACAGCGCGAACAGCTCGCGCAGGACGACCGGCATCGACCAGCCGTCGAGGACGAGGTGGTGGTTGGTGAGCACGATCCGCCACCGGTCCGCGCCGAGCTCGATCACGGTGATCCGCAGCAGCGGCGCCGCACCCCGGTCGAACCGGCGGACCATGTCCCCAGCCTCGTCCGGCGGTGCGCCGACGGTGACCTCGACGTCCACAGTGGACTGCACGAGCTGGACGGCGTCGCCGTTCTCCCGCCGCAGCACGGAGGCACGCAAGCTTGGGTGACGGTCGACCAGAGCGGCCGCGGCGGCCCGCAGCCGCGCCAGGTCCAACGCGCCCTCGACCGTCACCGCCACCTGGACGTGATACGGGTCGGGCAGGCCGCGGTCGTACTCGGAGTGGTACAGTAGCCCGCTCTGCAACGGCGTCAACGGCAGAACGTCCTCGAGGCCGGGGTACGCGGCCTCGATGCGGTCCAGCTCGTCCTGCGTGACGGAGACCAGCGGGACGTCGGACGGCGTGTGCCCGCCCGCGCCCGGCTCGTCGAGGTGGTCGGCGAGCGCCCGCGCCGCGGCCTCCCAGCCTCCGACGAGCGCGTGTATGTCCTCTTCGGACAGCAGCGCGCCCGCCCACGACCAGTGCGTGGCCAGCTCGGCGCCGTCCGCGCACGGCCGCACCGCCGCGTTCACCTCGATCGCGTGCGCCAGCGGCCGGTGCGCCCCGGCGTGCCACGACAGCCCGCCCGCGACGGGTGCCCAGTCGGCTGTGCCGTTCGTGAGCCTGCCCAGGTAGTTGAACGCCAGCTCGGGGCGGCGGAACCCGGCGAGGGCGGCCGCGGGGTCGAGGTGCCGGAGCAGCCCGAAACCGCTGCCACCGGCGGGAATCGTGGCGAGGTGTTCCTTGACCGCCTTCAGCGTGGCGCCCGGGGTCCCGGGGCAGCCGTCGAGCCGGACCGGGAAGAGTGTGGTGAACCAGCCGACGGTGCTGGCGACGTCGTCGTCGCGGCCGTGCCGCTCGACATCCACGAGCACCGGCCCGGCGCCGCGCCACCCGACCACGGCCCGCGCCAGCAGGTTGAGGAGGACGGTGTCGATGCCGCAGTGGAACGCCGCGGCCGCCCGGTCCAGCAGGTCCGCGGGCAGCGTCGCGATCAGTGTTCGTTGCGTGGCAACGGTGTCCACGGCCGGGTCCAGCGCGCGCGGTGCGAGCGCGGGCCCGCCCGCCCGCAGCACGTCCGTCCACAGTGGCCGCTCCGGTGCCCGGGCCGCGGCCTGGTCGGCCAGCCGGTGGGCCCACTCCCGGTAGGACGTGTGCGGGCGCGTGAGCACGGGTGTCCCGCCTGCCGCCGCCACCCGGTACGCCCGGACGAGGTCCGGTACGAGGATCCGCCACGACACGCCGTCGACCGCGAGGTGGTGCGCGGTCAGCACCAGCCGCCCCGGCCGCCCCGGCCCCGCGTCCAGCCACACCACCCGCAGCAGGTGGCCGTCGGCGGGGGAGAGGCGTGCGGCGGACGCAGTGGCGTACTCCGCCGCCGCGTCGTCCGCCGCCTCGGTCCGCACGCGCTCGACGTGATCCGCCGCCGTCACCCCCTCGGGCCCGGCCACCGTCAGTTCGCCGGCACGCCAACGAATGCGCAGCGCGTCGTGGGCGGTCAGCACCGCCCGGACCGCGGCCACCAGCGCCGCCTCGTCGAGCCCGGCCGGGGCGACGAGCGTGACGCTCTGGCTGAACTCCGGGTCGAGGTCGTCCAGGTCGAGCAGCTCGCGCATGATCGGCGTCGCGGGCAGCGGGCCGACCGGGTCCAGTGTCGCGAGTGGACGGGGCGTAGTGACCACAGTGGCCAGACGTGCGACCGTCCGGTTGGCGAAGACGTCGGCCGGGCTGAACGACAACCCGGCCCGCCGCGCGCGGCTCGTGAGCTGGATCGCGCTGATGCTGTCGCCGCCGAGGTCGAAGAAGCTGTCGTCGGGGCCCACCGAGGGCAGTCCGAGCACCTCCGCGAACAGATCGCACAGCAACCGTTCCCGCGCGGTCGCGGACGCGCGGCCGGACGTGTGCGTGCCGAACTCCGGCTCCGGCAGCGCGGCCCGGTCGAGCTTGCCGTTCGGCGTGACCGGCAGCTCGCCGACGACCACGACCGCGGCAGGCACGAGGTACTCCGGCAGCCGCTCGCGAGCGTGCCCGCGCAGTGCGGTGCCCAGCGTGCCGATCCGTGCCGCAACCAGCGGGTCGGACGCGAGCCGGCCCGTGCCGCGCGGCCGGTACACCCCGGTGCGCGGCCGGTCGCCCGGCGGCACGAACAACACGTCGAGGGTGTCCTCGGCCTCGGACCAGGTGACGATCACGTCCAGGCCGGTCCGTGCACCGAGCTCGGCGAACACGGACCGGTCGGGGCCCTCGTGCGCGGCGGCGAGCGCGGCGCGGACCTCGGGCAGGGGCCGGCCCGCGAACAACGCGCGTGCCGCGGCACTCTCCGCCGCGATCCGGCGGTTGGGCACCCCGGTGAGCCGGACGGGTTTCGTGGCCAGCGCCGCGATGTCGTCGGCACGCCACGCCGGATCCCACTCCCGTTCGGGCAGCCCGGCGAGCGACTCGGCGCCACCCTTGTGCAGGGTGACGTCGTAGCGGTAGCGGCTCAGCTCGTTGTCGTAGTGCCCGTCCTTGACCCGGATGTCGGCGCCCGCGTCGTGACCGGCGGCGAACGCGGTGAAGAACGCGGGGTCGAGGAGCAACTCGTTCTCCTGCAAGGCCCGGTGCTCGACGGCGCGCCGCACCGCGGCCGCGTCCGTGTCGGAGCCTGCGGCGAGCCGCACGCCCGTCTCGAACGTCCGCAGCAGCCGCAGATCCCGCACGTCCCCCACGAACACCGCGCCGCCGGGCGCGAGCGCACCCAGCGCGCCGTCCAGCACCCGCGTCAGGTACTCCGAGCTCGGGAAGTACTGCACGACCGAGTTGAGGACGACGACGTCGAAGTAGTCCCACGGCAGGCCGGTGAAGTCGTCGGCGGGCCGCGCGAACAGCTCGACGTCCGCGCTCCGCTCGCCCAGCCGCGCGCGCAGTGTCTCGACGGCCGCCGCCGAGAGGTCGGTCGCCCAGTAGCTCGCCACGTCGTCGACCAGCCGGGACAGGATCAGGCCGCTGCCCACACCGATCTCCAGCACCCGCCGGGGGCGCAGCGCCGCGATCCGCGCCACGGCGCCGTCCCGCCACGCGCGCATCTCGTCGAGCGGGATCGGGCGCCCGTCATAGCTGGACTGCCAGCCCGCGAAGTCCTCGCCGAGCGGCCGGTCCGGCGCGGTCGTGTAGAGGTGCTGGTACAGCTCCTCCCACTGGCGCACCCGGGTGCCGTCCACGTCGCGGATCGCGGCCCGGTCCGGCACCACGTACCCGACGAGCTGCCGGTTGCCAGCGTGGTCCGCGCGGGCGACCACCTCCGCCGCCGCAACCTCCGGATGGCCGCGGAGCACCACCGCGATCTCCTCCGGCTCGACCCGGACACCGCGGATCTTGACCTGGTCGTCCTCGCGGCCCAGGTAGTGCAGGCGCCGGTCGCGCGACCACCGCGCGAGGTCGCCTGTGCGGTACATCCGGGTGCCCGGCGGGCCGAACGGGCACGCCACGAAGCGCTCGGCGGTCAACGCGGCCCGGCCGAGGTAGCCGCGGGCGAGCCCGGCGCCGGTCAGGTACAGCTCGCCCGGCACCCCCGCGGGCACCGGCTGCAGCGCCTTGTTGAGCACGTGGACGCCGACGTTGCTGATCGGGCGGCCGATCGGCGGCGCCCCCGCCTCGTCCGGCGCGCACCGCCACGCGGTGACGTCGATGGCGGCCTCGGTGGGGCCGTACAGGTTGTGCAGCTCGCAGTCCAGCGTCGCGAAGAACTGCCGGGCCAGGTCGGCGGAGAGCGTCTCGCCGCTGCAGATCACCCGCCGGAGGCTGGTGCACTCCCGCGCGCCCGGCTCGGCCAGGAACACCTTCAGCATCGACGGTACGAAGTGGACAGTGGTGACCCGGTGCGCCGCGATGACCGACGCGAGGTACGCCGGGTCCTTGTGACCGCCCGGCTGCGCCAAGACGAGCTCCGCGCCGGCGATCAGCGGCCAGAAGAACTCCCACGCCGACACGTCGAAACCACAGGACGTCTTCTGCAGCACCCGGTCCACACCGGACAGCCGGTGCCGGTCCTGCGCCCACAGCAGGCGGTTCGCCACTGCGGCGTGCGTGTTCACCACACCCTTGGGTGCCCCGGTCGAGCCGGAGGTGTAAATGACGTACACGGGATGCCCGGGCCGCAACGGTTGCGTGCGCTCGGCGTCGCCGAACGCCGTGTCCGGCACGGCATCCAGCGCCCGCACCACGTCCGGGTCGGCCAGCGCCAGCACGGGTACCTCCGCCGCGGTGTCCGCGGGCGTCACCACCAGCGCCGGGCGCGCGTCGGCCAGCAACCGCGCCACCCGCCCGGGCGGCAGGTCCGGGTCGATCGGCAGGTACGCCGCGCCCGCCTTGAGGATCGCGAGCAGCGTCACCATCAGGTCGGCGGAACGCGGCAGCGCGACCGCCACCACGCTTTCGGGCCCGATGCCCCGGGCGGCAAGCAGCCGGGCGAGCCGGCACGCCCGCCGGTCCAGCTCCGCGTAGGTCAGCCGCTCGTCACCGGCGACGACCGCGGTCCGCTCCGGCGTGCGGGCGACCTGTGCGTCGAGCAGAGCCGTGACGGTGACGTCGTGGCCGGGCACCGGCGGCCCGGACGCGCCCGTGCGCACCAGGTCCCGTTCACCGGCGCTGAGCACGTCGAGGTCGCCGACCACGCTCGCCGGGCCACCCGCCGCGATCCCGTCGAGCACGTGGCACAGCCCGTGCCGGTGGGTCTCCAGGTCACCCCGGTCGTAGCGCTCGTCGTTGGCGTCGATGTCCAGGCGCCAGCCACCGGCCACCCCGTCGTACACGACGACCGCCAGGTCCTCGACCGGACCGTTGGTGAGGTTGTGCCGGGTCGCCACGCAGTCGCCTAACCGCGGCCCGGTGCCCGTCAGCATCACGTTGACGTGCGGCCCGACCAGGGGCTGTCCCTGCTCGGACAACCGCAGATCGCGGCGGAGCTCCTCGTACGGGTACCGCTGGTGGCGCAGCGCCGTCCGCATCGCCGCGGCCACCCCGGGAAGGAACTCGCCCAGTGGCTGGGCCGGGTCCGCCGCGACCCGCAGCGGCACCACGTTCGACACCATGCCGGGGATGCGTTTCGCGGCCGCGCCGAACCGCGCGGTGACCGGGAACCCCAGCAGCGCCTCGCGTTCGCCGGTGAGGCGCGCGACGTAGGCCGCCACGGCACCGGCCACCACCGCGGGAACCGGTGTCCCGCAGGACTTCGCGACGTGTTCCAGGCGGGCGACCAACTCCGGGCCGAGCTGCTCGGTCGTCCGGATGCGGCCCGCGTGCCCTTGGCGCGTGTGCGCACCCGCCGTGCCGAAGCTGACCGGCGGCGGCGCGTCGCGCAGGGCGTCCGCCCAGTGGTCGCGGTCCCGTTCGCGCTCCTGTGAGGTCCGGTACGTCTCGTCCCGCGCGAGCAGGTCGGTGAGCCTGCCGAACCCGCGCGGCTCGGCGCCACCGGTGGTCAGGGCGGTGTACTCGGCGGCGACGCGGCCGACGAACAGCGCCGCGCTGAACCCGTCGAAGATCACGTGATGGCACCGCAGGTACCACCGGTGCACCCGCTCCGCCACGCGCAGCAGGGCGGTGGCGTACAGTCGACCGCGCGCGGGGTCAATGACGGTGGCCAGCTGGTTCGCCATCCAGTCGTCGGCCGCCTCGACCGGGTCCGGCTCGCCGCTCAGGTCGACGTACGGGAGCACCAGCGGATCGTCGCTGAGCACCTGGACCGGACCGTCTCCGTCGTCGATCATGCGCACGTGGCCCGCGTCCGTGTCGCGGTACGCGATCTGGGCCGCACGGCGGAACGCGGCGACCTCCAGGGTCCCGATGATCTCGACGTACTCCGCGATGCTGTAGTCGAGCCCGGCGTGTGCGAACTCCTGCGCCAGCCACATGCCGGACTGCGCGCTGGACAAGGGCAGAATTCTGCCTCGACCTGCTGACATTGCGTGAATTCCCCGTTTGCTCAGATGGCTGCTGCGTCCACAATGGATAAATGGGACCCACCCGGAAAACGGTGTGATTCAACGGCGCGCACGAAACCTCCCCCAGGTAGCCCGCGATGCCACGATACCCCGCATGCCCGAGCAGGCAAAGGGGAATCTCGGATGCCGTCCGCCGTTGACAGCCCCGGGACGTCGTGGCTACCGTCGCGATAGCCAATGGGGGCCGGCTTATCGGGGCGACAGTCTGGGGAGACGCGCAGCTAATTCGCAATTCACGCATTGTTCGCGTGCGGCCGGGCGCCGGTCGCGGCCTGGGGGATCCGTAGACAATGAATCTTGAAGTGCTGTCCGAATTATCGTTCGACCTGCGTATTCGAACTCTCTTCGAATATCTCGACGGGCGCCGCGCGCTGGCCGCCGTCGGACCGAGCGAGCAGCCGGGCGTGTGGGAGGTGTTCGGCGCCGACGAGGCCGTGAGCGTCCTGACCGACCACGAGACCTACTCCAGCGACGTCAACGCCTACATCCCGGCCGGCCAGCAGCAGCTCGCCGCCGCCGCGTCCGGGCACCTCGCGGGCATCGACCCACCCCGGCACACGGAGCTGCGCGGCCTGATCAACACCGCGTTCACGCCGCGGGTCGTGACGAACCTGGAGCCGCGGCTCCAACACACGGCGACCACCCTGCTCGACGCGGTCGCCGAGCGCGCGGGCACCGGCGAGCAGGCGTTCGACCTCGTCGACGACTACGCCGCACCGCTCACGGCCACCACGATCGCCGAGCTCTTCGGTATCCCGGACAGCGACCACACCCTGTTCGCGCGCTGGGCCGCCACCCTGCTCAACGCGAAGCCCACCGGGTCGCTCGGTGTCGCGGACGAGGCGGCCATGCAGCGGATCGGTGTGCTGCTCGCCGAGGTCGCGGAGTACCTGGGGGCGCACATCCGGGCGCGCCGCGCGCATCCCGGCGAGGACCTCACGAGCAACCTCACGACGGCCGAGGTGGCCGGCCGCAGGCTCGGCGACGACGAGATCCTCGGCGTCATCAGCATGTTCCTGCTCGCCGGGTACCTGCCGGGCTCGATCCTGATCGGCAACATCGTGATGTGCCTGGACGAGCACCCGGCGGTGCGCGACCTGGTGTGGCGCAGTCCGGAGCTGGTGCCCGGCACGATCGAGGAGGTGCTGCGGTGGCGGCCCCCGCTGGTGCGTGACCAGCGGATCACCACCCGGGACGCCGAGATCGCCGGGGTGGTGATTCCGGCGCGGTCGCCGGTCTGCGTGTGGGTCGCCTCCGCCAACCGCGACGGGGCCTGGTTCGACCGTCCGGCGGAGTTCGACATCCACCGCAAGCCGGCCCGCCACCTCGCACTGGGCAAGGGCATCCACTACTGCCTCGGCGCGGCCCTGACCCGCCTGGAGGCACGCGTCGCGGTCGCCGCGCTGGCGGACCGGTTCGAGCGGATCACTGTCCACCACGGCGGCGGTATCGAGTTCCACCGGCCGATCGGGCTGCTCGGCCCGGCCAGGCTCCCGGTCACCGCGGATCCCGTCCGCGCCGGTGTGCACCGATGAGCGTGGACCGCACCGCCGCGTACGTCATCTACACCTCGGGCTCCACGGGTGAACCCAAGGGCGTGGTCGTTCCGCACGCCGCGCTCGCGAACCTGCTCGACGACTTCGCGGGCAGGCTGCCGTTCACCGAGGACGACCGCTTCCTCGCGGTCACCACCTTCGGCTTCGACATCGCGGGCCTGGAGCTGCTGCTGCCGCTCACCACCGGCGGCCGGCTCGTGCTCGCCCCGGACGGGATCGGGCACGAGCCGGACGAGCTCGCGGCCCTTGCCCGGGACAGCGGCGCCACGGTGCTGCAGGCGACGCCGTCGCTGTGGCAGGGCCTGATGGCGGCGGAGAGTCCCGGGCTCGACGGGGTACGCGCGCTCGTCGGCGGCGAGGCGCTGTCCGAGCCGCTCGCGGCACGGCTGCGGACCCGGACCCGCCAGGCCACCAACCTGTACGGTCCGACCGAGACGACCGTGTGGTCGACCTCGGCGGTGCTCACCGACGAGCCGGGCAGGCCGCCGATCGGGCGGCCACTCGCCAACACCCGTGTCCACGTCCTCGACCACGCGCTGCGGCCGGTACCCGTCGGCGCGGCCGGGGAGCTGTACATCGCCGGGACCGGCGTGGCCCGTGGCTACCACGGGCGGGCTGAGCTGACCGCGACCCGGTTCGTCGCCGACCCGTTCGGCCCGCCCGGGGACCGGATGTACCGCACCGGCGACCTGGTCCGGTGGGGCCGCGACGGCCGGCTCGCGTACCTGGAACGGACCGACGACCAGGTGAAGATCCGCGGGTTCCGGATCGAGCTGGGCGAGGTCGAGGCCGTGCTCGCCCAGCATCCCGGGGTGGCCGCTGCCGCGGCGGCCGTGCGGGGCACCGGGGACGACCGGCACCTGGTCGGGTACCTCGTGCCGCGGCCGGGGCGGACGCTTGACCCGGCCGGCGTACGGGCACACGCGGAACGCGTGCTGCCCGGGTACATGGTGCCTGCCGTGGTCGTGGTCCTCGACACGCTTCCCCGCACCCCCAACGGAAAGCTCGACCGGCGGGCACTCCCGGTCGTCGAACCCGGCCCAGCCACCGGCGGCCGGGTCGCCCGCACGCCGGAGGAGGAGATCCTCTGCGAGCTGTTCGGGCAGCTCCTCGGCCGCGCCGAGGTGGGCATCGACGAGAGCTTCTTCGCCCTCGGCGGGCACTCGCTGCTCGCCACCCGCCTGGCCAACGGCATCCGCTCCCGGCTGCGTGTCGAGCTGCCCGTGCGGGCGATCTTCGAGGCGCCGACCGTGGCCGCGCTCGCCGCCCGCCTCACCGCGGCGGCCGGTGCCCGGCCGCCGCTGCGCCCGGCCGTGCGCCCGGAACGGCCGCCGCTGTCGTTCAGCCAGCGCAGGCTGTGGTTCCTCAACCGGCTCGACGCGGGCGCCGCCTACAACGTGGCGATCGCGTTGCGCCTCAACGGAAAGCTCAACGAGAACGCGCTGCGGGCCGCGCTCGGCGACGTGGTCGCCCGCCACGAAACGCTGCGAACGGTCTACCCGGAGGCCGACGGCGAGCCGTGGCAGCGCGTGTTGCCCGGCCGGGAGCCCGCGTTGACCGTCACGCGGGTGACCGGCGCGGAGCTGGACGCGGCGCTCACCGACGCCGCGTCCGCCGGGTTCGACCTCACCGCCGAGACACCGCTGCGTGCCGGCCTGTTCGCCACCGGGCCCGGCGAGCAGGTGCTGCTGATCGTCGTGCACCACATCGCCTGCGACGGCGCGTCCATGGCACCGCTCGCCCGCGACCTCGCCACCGCCTACCTGGCCAGGACCGAGGGCCGTGCACCCGGCTGGGCGCCTCTGCCGGTCCAGTACACCGACTACACCCTCTGGCAGCGTGAGGTGCTCGGCGCCGAGGTCCAGCCGGGCAGCGTGCTCGCCGCCCAGCTGGACCACTGGCGCACGGCGCTGGCGGACCTGCCCGCCGAGCTGCCGCTGCCCGTGGACCGCCCGCGCCCTCGCGTAGCGGACTTCACCGGCGGGACCGTTCGCCTGGAGATCGGCGCGGACCTGCACAACCGGCTGCACGCGCTCGCAGTGCGGCACAACGTCAGCATGTTCATGGTGCTGCAGGCCGGGTTGGCGGCGCTGCTCACCCGGCTCGGTGCTGGCACCGACCTCCCGCTCGGCAGCCCGATCTCGGGGCGCGGTGACGACGCGCTGGACGACCTCGTCGGGTTCTTCGTCAACAGCCTCGTGCTGCGCACCGACACGAGCGGCGACCCCACCTTCGCCGAGCTGCTGGCCCGGGTGCGCGAGACGGACCTCGCCGCCTACGCCAACCAGGACCTGCCGTTCGAGCGGCTCGTCGAGCTGCTGAACCCCGCCCGGTCGCTCGCGCAGCACCCGATGTTCCAGGTGTTCCTCGCGCTCCAGAACAACGAGCCACCCGCTCTGGACTTCCCGGGGCTCACGGTCGCCGCGGCGTGGGATCCCTTGCGCACGGCCAAGTTCGACCTCGCGTTCAACGTGCGGGAGCGGTTCGGCGATGAGCGCGCGCCGGAGGGTGTGACCGGCGTCGTCGAGTACCGCACCGACCTGTTCGACCGCGCCACCGTCGAGTCGATCGCGACCCGGCTGGTGCGGCTGCTCGACGCGGTCGCCGCCGACCCCCGGCGCCGGGTCGGCACGGTGGAGCTGCTGACCGGCGACGAACGGCGGCGACTGACCGGCACCTGGACACCCCGCACCCCTCGGCCGGACACCCTGCACAGGCTGCTCGCCGAGGTGGCCGCGGCGCGGCCCGGCGCGGTCGCCGTGCGGTGCGGCGGGCAGGCACTGACCCACCGGGAGCTGCACGAGCGCGCGAACCAGCTCGCACACTGGCTGCTCGCTGCCGGGGCAGGGCCGGAGAGCCGGGTCGGGCTGTTCATGGCCCGGTCGACCGACCTCGTGGTGGCGACCCTTGCCGTGCTCAAGGCGGGCGGTTGCTACGTTCCGCTCCACGACGCGTACCCGCCGGACCGGCTGGCGTGGGTGCTGCGGGACACCGGTGCGGAGGTGCTGCTCACCGACCACGCCATGGCCGCCACCGCGCTCCCGCACGACGTGCCGACGCTCGTGGTGGACGAGCAGTGGGACGCGGAGGTCGCGGGCCTGCCCGCGCACGACCCGGCCGTCGCCGTCGGCCCGGCCCGGCTCGCGTACGTGATGTACACGTCGGGCTCGACCGGCACGCCGAAGGGAGTCGCGGTCCCGCACCGAGACGTGGTCGCGCTGGTCACGGATCCGTGCTGGGACAACGGGAACCACGAGCGGGTGCTGCTGCACGCCCCGCACGCCTTCGACATCGCCGACTACGAGCTGTTCGTGCCGCTCGTGACCGGCGGCGAGGTCGTCCTCGCACCTCCCGGCCGGCTGGACGTCGCGGCGCTCGGCGCGCTCGTGGCACGGGAGGGGATCACCGCGGTCCACCTGACGGCCGGGCTGTTCCGGGTCGTCGCGGAGGAGGCACCCGAGAGCCTCGCCGGCGTGCGGGAGATCCTGACCGGCGGCGACGTGGTGTCGCCGACCGCCGTGGCACGGGTCCTCGACCACACCTGCGGCGCCGTGGTCCGCCAGCTGTACGGGCCGACGGAGATGACGTTGTGCGCGACACAGCACGAGGTGCACGGCCCGTACCGGGCGGCTACGCGCCTGCCCATCGGTCGCCCGCTCACCGGCACCCGGACCTACGTGCTGGACACCGCGCTGCGCCCGGTGCCGCCGGGTGTCCCCGGGGAGCTCTACCTCGCGGGCGCCGGGCTGGCGCGCGGCTACGAGAACCAGCCCGGCTTGACCGCGAGCCGGTTCGTCGCCGACCCGTGGGGGGCGCCGGGGGACCGGATGTACCGCACGGGCGACGTGGTGAAGTGGAACGCGGACTGGGCGCTGGAGTTCCTCGGCCGTGCCGACGACCAGGTGAAGGTGCGCGGGTTCCGGGTGGAGCCCGGCGAGGTAGCCGCGGTGGTCGCGAGCCACTCCGGGGTCGCCGAGGTCGAGGTGCTCGCGCGCCAGGACGCGGCGGGCGAGCGGGTGCTCGTGGCCTACGTCGTCCCGGAGTCCCGGGACGCCGGGACCCGTGAGCAGGCGCAGGTCGACGAGTGGCGCCGGATCTACGCGGGCATGTACGGCGGCGGGCTGCGGGCCGCGCTGGGCGAGGACTTCTCCGGCTGGGTGAGCAGCTACGACGGCGAGCCGATCCCGCTCGACGACATGCGCTCCTGGCGTCAGTCCACAGTGGAGCGTGTATTGGCGCTGCGGCCGCGCCGGGTCCTCGAGATCGGCGTGGGCAGCGGGCTGATCCTCGCGGGCGTCGCGCCGCACTGCGCGGAGTACTGGGCGGCCGACTTCTCACCGGAGGCCGTCGAGACACTGCGGGCCCAGCTGGCGGATCGCCCGGACCTCGCCGGTGTGGTGCGGTTGTCGGTGCGGGTCGCCGACGACCTGGCCGGCCTGCCCGCCGGGTACTTCGACACGATCGTGCTGAACTCGGTGACCCAGTACTTCCCGAACACGGGCTACCTGGACACCGTGCTCGACGGGCTCACCGGCCTGCTCGCGCCAGGCGGCGCGATCTTCGTCGGCGACGTCCGCAACCACGACCTGCTGCGCCCGTTCCGCACCGGCGTACGGCTGGCGCGCGGCGACGCGGCGGACGCGGCCACGTTGCGGCGGGCCGTCGCGTGGGACGTGCGCCGGGAGAAGGAGTTGCTCGTCGGGCCCGCGTACTGGCACCGTTTCGGCGCTACCCGTGCCGGGATCGGCGGCGCGGAGGTCCGGGTCAAGCAGGGCGGGTACGACAACGAGCTGAGCCGGTACCGCTACGACGTCGTGCTCTACCAGGGTGAGGCGGTCGACATAGCGGGCGTGCCGCGCCTGCGGTGGGCCACCGACGTGTCCGACGTGGATGCGCTGAGAGCGGTGCTCGGCGGCGCGGCACCGCTGCGCGTGACCGGCGTACCCAACGCCCGGGTGGCGGCCGAGGCCGCAGCGGACCGGGCACTCCGGGCGGGCGAGCCGCTCGATGCCGTCCGGGCAGCCGCCGCCGAGCGTGCCGGGGTGGAGCCGGACGACCTGGTCGCCGCGGGTGCCGCGCACGGCCACGACACCGTGGTCACCTGGAACGGCGGCGGTGCGCCCGGGGAGCTGGACGTGCTCTTCGTCCCGCGCGGCACGCCGCCGCGCCGGTACTCCACCGCGGACGGGGAGGCCACGGCGGGTCCCGCGGCGAACGACCCGTCCGTGTTGCGTGCGGCGGGGGACCTGACCGCCGCGCTGCGGGTGTTCCTTCGGGAACGGCTGCCCGAGTACATGGTGCCCGCAGACATGGTCGCCTTCGACCGGTTCCCGGTCAACGCCAACGGAAAGCTCGACCGCGACGCCCTGCCCGTGCCCGAGGCGCCGTCCGGGGGCGGCCGCCCGCCGGAGACCGAGCGGGAGCGGCGGCTGTGCGAGGTGTACGAGCGCGTGCTCGACGTGCGGCCGGTGGGCGCCGACGACGACTTCTTCGTCCTCGGCGGGCATTCGCTGCTCGCCATCCGGCTCGTCAACGCGATCCGAACGACCTTCGGGCTGGAGCTCGACGTCCGCACGGTGTTCGACGCGCCGACGGTCGCCGACCTCGCGGCCCGGCTCGACCACGCGGCCCCGGCCCAGCCCGCGCTCACCTCGCGGCCACGGCCGGATGTGCTTCCGGTGTCGTACGCCCAGCGCCGGTTGTGGTTCCTCAACCGGCTCGACGAGGAGGGCGCCGCGTACCACATCCCCGTGGTGCTGCAGCTGTCCGGCGAGCTTGACGGTGCGGCACTGGGAGAGGCCTTGCGCGACGTCGTGGTGCGGCACGAGTCGCTGCGCACGACCTTCCCCGAGCACGACGGCGAACCGGCACAGGTCGTCCGCTCGCCCGAGGCGATCACCCCGGAGGCGCTGCCGCTCCCGGTCGTCGACGTGGCGAAGCCCGGTTTGTCCACTGTGGTCACCGAGCTGTGTGCGCGGCCGTTTGACCTGACCGGTGAGCTGCCGGTACGGGCGGCTCTGTACCGCCTGGGCGCCACCGAGCACGTGCTCGCGGTCGTCGTGCACCACATCGCCTCCGACGGCTGGTCGATGGCGCCGCTGGCTGCGGACCTGGAGACCGCGTACCGCGCCCGGCGCGAGAAGAAGGCTCCGGACCAGCCGCCGCTGCCGGTGCAGTACGCCGACTTCACCCTGTGGCAGCGCGAGGTATTGGGGGAGCCGGAGGGCGACTCCCGGCTTGCCCGGCAGCTCGACCACTGGCGGGAGATCCTCGACGGCGCGCCGCCCGAGCTCGCCCTGCCCGCCGACCGCGCCCGGCCGGTGCGCGCCGACCACCGCGGCGACGTGGTGCGGTTCGCGCTGCCGAGGGAGACGCACACCGCGGTCACCCGCTTCGCCAGGGAGCGCGGCACGACCGTGTTCATGGTCGTGCACACCGCGCTCGCCGCGTTGCTGCACCGGCTCGGCGCCGGTACCGACATCGTCGTCGGCACGCCCGTCGCCGGGCGCGCCGATGCCGCGCTCGACGACCTCGTCGGGTTCTTCGTCAACACGGTGGTCCTGCGCACCGACACCTCCGGCGCGCCGACCTTCGCCGAGCTGGCCGAGCGGGTGACGAGCGCCGACCTCGCCGCGTTCGGCAACTCCGATGTCCCGTTCGAGCTGCTCGTCGAGGTGCTCAACCCGGCGCGGTCGCTGGCCCGGCACCCGCTGTTCCAGGTCATGCTCGCGGTGCGCCCCGAGCCCGGCCGCACCCCCGCGCTGCCCGGGCTGCGGGTGCGCGGCGTCGACGTGACCTCGCCGTCGGCCAAGTTCGACTTGGACGTCGAGCTGGTCGAGCGGTTCTCGAGCACCGGTGACCCGGACGGCATGGCGGGCGCGCTCGGCTACCGCACCGACATGTTCGACCGCCACACCGCGGCGACCTTCGCGGACCGCTTCGTGCGCCTGCTGACCGCGGCGGTGGCCGAGCCCGCCCGCCCGGTCGGCGACCTGGAGATCCTCACCGCGGCCGAACGCGCCGACCTGCTGGCCGGCTGGCAGGGCGCGCAGCGGCCGGCGGGGAAGCGGTCGTTCTCGGCCCGCTTCGAGGAGCGCGTCGCCGCCGGACCGGACCTGCCCGCCGTCACCGACGGCACCACCCGGCTCACCTACGCCGGGCTGAACGCCCGCGCCAACCGCCTCGCCCGCCTGCTCGCCGAGCACGGCGCCGGGCTCGGCCGGATCGTGGCGCTCGGCCTGCCGCGGACGGTGGAGATGGTCGTGGCGTCGATCGCGGTGCTCAAGACGGGTGCCGCGTACCTGCCGCTCGACCCGGCGTACCCGGCGGAGCGGACCGCGCTCATGCTCGCGGACAGCGCACCCGCGGTCGTGCTCGGCGCGGGCGGGTTCCGTGCGGGCGAACCGGGGACGCTGTCGCTGGACGCGCCGGCGACCATCGAACGGCTGGCCGTGCTGTCCCCGGCGAACCTCGGGCGGCCCGAAGGCGACGGCCCGGCCTACGTGATCTACACGTCCGGCTCGACCGGCCGGCCCAAGGGTGTCGTGGTGCCCCGGCCCGCCCTGCTCGACCTCCTCGAGTGGGCGCGGGACCGGTTCGGCGCGGACGGGCTGGCGCACGTGCTCGCCTCGACCTCGCTGTGCTTCGACGTCTCCGTGTTCGAGGTCTTCGCGCCGCTGCTCGTCGGCGGGCAGGTGGAGGTCGTCGCCGACCTGCTCGCACTCACCGAGCGGCCCTTCGCTGGCAGCCTCGTCAGCGGCGTGCCGTCGGTGCTGTCGAGCCTCCTGCGGGCCGGGCCCGCCGGGCTGTCGGCCCGGTGGGTGGTGCTCGCCGGCGAGGCGCTGCCCGCGAGCGTGGTCCGGCAGGTCCGCACGGCACTGCCGGACGCGCGGCTCGCCAACATCTACGGGCCGACCGAAGCGACCGTCTACTCCGCCGAGTGGTGCGACCTGCCGGGCACGGGGATGATCGCGCCGCCCATCGGCAGGCCACTGCCGAACACGCGGGCCTACGTCCTCGACGACCGGCTGCGCCCGGTCCCGGCCGGGGTGGCGGGCGAGCTGTACCTCGCGGGCGCGGGTGTCGCGGACGGGTACCTCAACCGGCCCGGGCTCACCGCGAGCCGGTTCGTCGCCTGCCCGTTCGGTGCCGAGGAACGCATGTACCGCACCGGTGACCTGGTGCGGTGGAGCACCGACGGTCAGCTCACCTACCTCGGGCGCGTCGACGACCAGGTGAAGGTGCGCGGGTTCCGGATCGAGACCGGCGAGGTCGAGCGCGGGCTGGCGGCGCTGCCCGGGGTCGCGGCGGCGGCGGTCGTCGCCCGGGACGCGGGCACGGACAACCACAGGCTCGTCGGCTATGTCGCCGCGGCACCCGGTGCGGCCCCGGAGCCCGCCGAGCTGATCGCCGGACTCGCCCGGCGGCTCCCCGCCCACCTCGTGCCCGCGCAGGTCGTTGTGCTCGACGAGCTGCCGCGCAACGCCAACGGCAAGCTCGACCGCCGCGCACTGCCTGCCCCGGCGGGCACCGTCGCGTCGGGCCGGGCACCTCGCTCCGACGTCGAGGCCCGGCTGTGCGACGCGTTCGCGCGGGTGCTCGGGTTGCCGTCCGTCGGCGCGGACGACGACTTCTTCGCGCTCGGCGGGCACAGCCTGCTCGCGACCAAGCTCGTCAACGCGGTCCGCGCGGCGTTCGGGGTGGAGCTGCCGCTGCGGTCGGTCTTCGAGTCGCCGACCCCCGCGGGGATCGCAGGGCGCCTCGACGGGCTGGGCGTCCGGCGGGCCGAGCTGACCGCGGTCAACCGTCCGGACCGGGTACCGCTCTCCTTCGCACAGCAACGGCTCTGGCTGCTGCACCGGCTCCACACCGCCCACAACGTCCTGTTCGCCGTGCAGCTCACGGGCACGCTCGACCCGGATGCCCTGGCCGCGGCGCTCAACGACATCGTGGCCCGGCACGAGGCACTGCGCACCACGTTCCCGGCCGACGATCTCGGGCCGTACCAACGGGTCCTGCCGTCGTGGCGGCTAGACCTGCGAGCGACGACGATGCCCGCCGACGGCCTCGCCGAGGCGATGGCCGAGCCGTTCGACCTGGCGGCCGCGCCACCGGTCCGCGCCTGCCTCTTCCGGGTGGCGCCGGACGAGCACGTGCTGGCGCTCGTGCTGCACCACATCATCGCCGACGGCGCGTCCGCCGCCCCGCTCGCGCACGACCTCGGCCTCGCCTACCGGGCGCGGCTCTCCGGTACGGCACCGGACTGGACGCCGCTTCCCGTGTCCTATGTGGACTACACGCTGTGGCAGCGGGAACTGCTCGGCGATCCGGCCGAGGACGACAATGCCCCGCTGGCCCGGCAGCTTGCCTACTGGCGGACCCGGCTCGCGGATCTGCCGCAGGAGCTGGTGCTGCCGACCGACCGGCCACGCCCCGCAATGCCGGTGGGACAGGGCGGTCAGGTGCCGGTCGAGCTGCCCGCGGACCTGCACCGGGACCTCGCCGCGCTGGCCCGCGCCCACCGCGCGACCCCGGCCATGGTGTTGTGGGCGGCGCTCGCGGCGCTGCTGCACCGGCTGGGCGCGGGCGACGACATCGCCATCGGCACGCCGGTCGCGGGCCGCGTCGACGAGAAGCTCGACGGGCTCGTCGGGTTCTTCGTCAACACACTGGTGCTGCGCGTGGACACCGCGGGCGACCCCGGCTTCGGCGAGTTGCTCCGGCGGGTCGCGGACACCGCGCTCGGTGCCTACGCCAACGCGGACGTGCCGTTCGAGCGGGTGGTCGCCGAGGTCGCACCGGTGCGGTCGACGGGCAGGCACCCGCTGTGCCAGGTGCTGCTGACCCTGCAGAACTACCGCGCGCCCAACCTGTCGCTGCCCGGCCTGTCCGTGACGGTGCCCGAGGTAGAGGTCGGCGCCGCCACGTTCGACCTGGAGTTCGCCCTCCACGAACGGTTCACGGGGACCGGTGCCGAGGCCGGGATCACCGGACGGCTGCGCTACCGCGACGACCTGTTCGACCGCGAGACCGCGACGGAGATCGTGGCGCGCCTGCGGCACCTGCTGACCGCCGCGGTGGCCGCCCCGGACCGCCCGATCGGCGACCACGACGTGCTCCTCGACCACGAACGCCGGCTCGGTGCGGGCCGGGTGCCCGCCCGGCAGGCGGTGACGACGTTCCCCGCGCTGTTCGCCACCGCGGCGGGCGGGGTGGCCGACCACGTCGCGGTCCGCCACGGCGACGAGACCATGACCTACGACGTCCTCCGGCGCCGGGCCAACCGGCTCGCCCACCACCTCATCGCGGCGGGCATCGGCCCCGAGGACATCGTCGCCGTCGCCCTGCCCCGCGGCCCCGAGCTGGTGGTGGCGCTGCTCGGCGTACTCGCTGCCGGTGCGGCCTACCTTCCGGTCGATCCGGCCTACCCGGCCGCGCGGACCGCCCGGGTGCTCGCCGAGTCCGCCCCCGCGGTGGTGCTGGCCGACGCCGCGACGGCACCGGCGCTCCCCACCGCGGCACTGGTCCTCGACGACCCGGCCGTGGTGACCGCCGTCGCGGGCGCCCGGGACACGGACCCGTCGGATGCCGACCGGGTCCGGCCGTTGCGGCCGGACCACCCCGCGTACGTCATCCACACCTCCGGCTCCACCGGCGTGCCGCAGGGCGTGGTCGTCACCCATGCCGGGATCGCGAACCTCGCCGCGAGCCAGATCGAGCGGTTCGCCGTGCGGTGCGGCGACCGGGTGCTGCAGTTCGCCTCACCGGCGTTCGACGCGACCTTCTCCGAACTGTGCGTCGCGCTGCTCGCGGGTGCCGAGCTGGTGGTCGCGAGCAGCGCGGAACTGACCCCGGGGGAGCCGCTCGCCAGGGTGATCGAGCGGCAGCGGATTACCCATGTCACCCTCCCACCGGTCGTCCTCCCGCTCCTGACCGCCGACGGGCTGCTGTCCGTCGCGACGCTAGTCGTGGCCGGTGAGGCACTGCCCGCCGACGCGGTGCGGCGCTGGGCGGGCGGGCGAAGGCTGGTCAACGCCTACGGGCCCACCGAGACCACCGTCTGCGCCACCATGAGCGATCCGCTCGCCCCCGGCGACCTGCCCGCCATCGGCACGTCGTGCGGCGCGGCCCGGGTGCGGGTGCTTGACGAGCGACTGCGGCCCGTCCCGCCGGGCGTGCTCGGCGAGCTGTACGTCGGCGGCCCCGGGCTCGCCCGCGGCTACCTCGGCAAGCCAGGGCTGACCGCGAGCCGGTTCGTCGCGGACCCAGCGGGCCCGCCCGGCGCCCGGCTGTACCGCACCGGCGACCTGGTGCGGTGGACGG
>NZ_JBARWZ010000283.1:0-29053 GCF_049647105.1 Actinophytocola sp. | reverse complement strand
GCGGTACTGGCGGGAGCGGGCGCGCTGGCGCTGGCGGCGGCCCGCAGGCCCGCGACGCGGGCGGAACCGGCGGTGCCGCTGCTGCTGGCGGCTCCCGTCTTCGCTGAGCCCGGCCCGGTGACGCTGTTCGCGCTGGCCGCGGTGCTGGCGGTGGGGGTGGCGCTGTACCGCCCCGGCACGCCGCTGGTCGCGAACGCGGGCCGTCAGGCGCTGGTCGACGGCTGGCGTGACCGGGTGCTGCGGGTGAGCGGGGTGCAGTTCCTCGACCTGGCGCTGCTGCTGCCCGCCGCCCGCCCGGTGCGCCCCCGGCCGCTGCGGAACGGCCTTCGGCTGGCGTGGCTGGGCGTCCTCGGCCGCGCCCGGCACGGTCCGACGGCGGCCCTGCTCGCGGTGACGGCGGTGGCGGTGCACCGGACGTTCCCGGCGCTGCCCGGGCTCGTGGTGTTCGCGGTGCCGGGATACCTGGCGCTGATGCCGCTGGTCGCCGGGCTGGGGGAGCTGTGGCGCTCACCGGGCCGCCGCCGGTGGGTGGGGCTGGGCGACGTGGCACTACGCCGCGACCACCTCGTCGTGGCGGTGGCACTGGCGACGATGTGGGCCGTCCCCGTGTGGTGGACGGGCGGCTGGGACGCGACGGTCCTGTTCGTGGTGCCGGTGCTGGCGGCCGCGGTGGTCCGCACGATGACCCGCCGCGCGCCGGCCTACGACAACCTGGTCCCGGTCGACACCCCGTTCGGCGCCATGCCGATGCGCCTGATCCTGCATACCCTCCGCGGCCCTGACCTGGGCGTACTGGCTCTGCTGTTCATCGCGGGCGCACCGTGGTGGGCCGCGACGCTGGGGGCGGCGGCCATGACAGTGGCCGCCCTGCGTTAGGGCACTGCCAGCCACGCACGCAGGCGGGCGTCCGCCTCCTCACGGCGTGCGGGGAACCGTCGCGCGAGGACGAACCACCACACGACACCCAGCAGTTCGCGCAGCTCGACGCATACGTCCAGTTCCTCCCGCGAGTACGGCCCCGGGTACGCCGCCACCGCGGCCGCCCCGTCCACCCGGCTCGACCTGACCAGGCACGCCAGGTCCCACCCCACCGGGCCCATCCAGGTGTCTTCGAAGTCGTTCCACATCGCGCCCGACGGTGTGGCCAGCAGGTTTCCCGGATGGGCGTCCCCGTGGAGCGGCCGGGCCGGGAACGTCGACAGCGCCTCCCGCAACCGCGAGTTCGCCGCCGCCAGCCGCGTGGTCACCGACGCGGGCAGGTCCACGAGCGACAGTGCCCGGTCCACGTCGCCGCAGGGGGCGAGCCGGGGCAGGTCGCCGTCGAACGAGTCGAGCGCCGCGTGCAGGCCGGCCAGCCGCCGCGCCACCGCCGACGGCGAGAACTGGTGTGCCGGGTCGTGCGGCTCGTACCGCCACAGCACGGCCACCGTGCCGCCGGTGAGCACCGGGTCGGAGAGCGGCGTCGTCGATGGGACACCCCGCGCCGTCAGGTGCCGCGCGACTGCGATGTCCCTGGTCAGCCACGCCTCGACGCCCGGCCGGACGTCCGAGGTGAGCGTCGCGACCCTGGCCACGACCGGCGCGGGCCGCAGGTGGACGACCACGTTTGCCCCGTCGTGCAGCACCACCGGGTCGTCGCACGGCACCCCCAGGGAGGTGGCGACCGTCACCGCCGCTTGCGTACTGATCGACATGACGGGATGGTGTCAGCGCGAACGCCGCCTGCGCTCGGCATTTACCCTCGCCAGCCCAACCGAGCTGGCCCGGAGCGTGCGGGCTACGATCGCTCCGAATCACGGTTAAGGCGTGGTCGCAGACACGCAGGAGGCATGGAGTGACGGCAGTAGCCCCGAAGCCGATCGCAACGCGGCCGTACCCGGCGCGTCCGGCAGCCAAGGGTTCTTACCTGCTGCAGCTGTTCCGGGAGACCGATCCGAAGAAGATCGGCGTGATGTACCTCGTCACGGCGTTCGCGTTCTTCATGATCGGCGGCGCGATGGCGATGCTCATCCGCTCCGAGCTGGCCTTCCCCGGGCAGCAGTTCCTGTCGCAGGAGCAGTACAACCAGCTGTTCACCATGCACGGCACGATCATGCTGCTGCTGTACGCGACCCCGATCCTCTTCGGCTTCGCGAACTTCGTGCTGCCGATCCAGATCGGCGCGCCGGACGTCGCGTTCCCGCGACTGAACGCCCTCTCGTACTGGCTGTTCCTGTTCGGCGGCATCATCGTGCTGACCGGCTTCCTGACGCCGGGTGGCGCCGCCGACTTCGGCTGGTTCGCCTACACCCCGCTGTCGGACAAGATCCACTCGCCGGGTGTCGGCGGTGACCTGTGGATCGTCGGCCTGATCCTGTCCGGTCTCGGCACGATCCTCGGCGGCGTGAACATGCTGACCACCGTGGTCTGCCTGCGCGCACCGGGCATGACGATGTTCCGGATGCCGATCTTCGTGTGGAACATCTTCATCACGTCGATCCTGATCCTGATCGCGTTCCCGATCCTGACCGCGGCGCTGTTCGGCCTGCTGGCGGACCGCCAGCTCGGCGCACACGTGTTCGATCCGGCCAACGGTGGCGTGATCCTCTGGCAGCACCTCTTCTGGTTCTTCGGCCATCCCGAGGTGTACATCGTCGCGCTGCCGTTCTTCGGCATCGTGAGCGAGATCTTCCCGGTGTTCAGCCGCAAGCCGCTGTTCGGCTACCGCGGCCTGGTCTACGCGACCCTGGGCATCGCGGCCCTGTCCGTGGCGGTGTGGGCGCACCACATGTACGCCACCGGCGCGGTCCTGCTGCCGTTCTTCGCCTTCATGACGTTCCTCATCGCGGTCCCGACCGGGGTGAAGTTCTTCAACTGGATCGGCACCATGTGGAAGGGGCAGCTGACCTTCGAGACGCCGATGCTGTTCTCGGTCGGCTTCCTGGTCACGTTCCTCTTCGGCGGTCTGACCGGCATCCTGCTGGCCGCGCCCGCCATCGACTTCCACGTGTCGGACACCTACTTCGTGGTCGCGCACTTCCACTACGTGCTGTACGGCACGATCGCGTTCGCCACGTTCGCCGGCATCTACTTCTGGTTCCCGAAGATCACCGGCCGGTACCTCGACGAGGGCCTCGGCAAGCTGCACTTCTGGACCACGTTCCTCGGCTTCCACGGCACGTTCCTGGTCCAGCACTGGCTGGGCAACGAGGGCATGCCGCGCCGCTACGCCGACTACCTGGCCAGCGACGGCTTCACCGCACTGAACACCGTCTCCACGATCGGCGCGTACATCCTCGGCGCTTCGACGCTGCCGTTCATCTGGAACGTGTTCAAGAGCTACCGCTACGGCGAGACCACCACCGCGGACGACCCGTGGGGCTACGGCAACTCGCTGGAGTGGGCCACGACGACCCCGCCGCCGAGGCACAACTTCCTGGAGCTGCCGAGGATCCGGTCCGAGCGGCCCGCGTTCGACCTGCACTACCCGCACGCCATCGAGGACGCCCACCGCGACAAGTACGTGGGTGCGTTCAGCGGGAAGCACAAGGTGAACACCCCGGACGCGCCGTCGGAGAAGCTGTCCCACGCGATGGAAGACGAGCCGTCGGACAAGCCCGACAAGCCGACCGACAGCAACTGACAGCGCCTGACCAGTGTCCCCGCCACCCACGAGCACGCCGGTCCTGGTCACCGTCACAGGGCCGGACAAGCCAGGGGTTTCCTCGGTGCTGTTCGCGGTGCTCTCGCGGCACGGTGTCGAGATCCTGGACGTCGAGCAGGTCACGATCCGCGGCCAGCTGGTCCTCGGTGTACTGGTCGGCACCGACCACGACCCGGAGGGTCTGCAGGAGACGGTCGAGCAGGCCATGGCGACCGTGGCGATGCGGGTCACGGTCGAGGTGGGCGCCGACTCGATGTCCCCGGCCCGGCTCGGCTCGAGTCACGTGCTGGTGCTGCTCGGCCGTCCGATGCCCGCGCGTGCGTTCGCCGAGGTAGCGCGGCGGCTCGCCGCGCTCGACGCCAACATCGACGCCATCCGCCGCGTCGCCGACTACCCGGTCACCGGCCTGGAGCTGCGGGTGTCGGTCGCTCAGGACCGGGGTGAGTCGGACGCCGAGCTGCGGTCCGCGCTCGCGGAGGTCGCCTCCCGCGTCGGCCTGGACATCGCGGTCGAACGCGAGGGCCTGATCCGGCGCGCCAAGCGGCTCGTGGTGTTCGATGTGGACTCGACGCTCATCCAGGGCGAGGTCATCGAGATGCTCGCGGTCCACGCGGGCTGCGAGGACGAGGTCCGCCAGGTCACCGAGGCCGCCATGGCCGGCGAGCTGGACTTCGCACAGTCGCTGGAGCGGCGGGTCGCGTGCCTCGCCGGGCTGCCGGAGTCGGTGCTGGACGAGGTCGCTGGCTCGCTGCAGCTGATGCCGGGCGCCCGCACGACCGTCCGCACGCTCAAGCGGCTCGGGTTCCGCTGCGGCGTCGTGTCCGGCGGCTTCTCGCGGATCATCGAGCGGCTCGCCGACGAACTGGGCCTGGACTTCCACGTCGCGAACGAGCTGGAGATCGTCGACGGCAAGCTCACCGGCCGGGTGCTCGGCGACATCGTCGACCGGGCGGGCAAGGCGGCCGCGCTGCGCCGCTTCGCCGCCGAGTTCGACGTGCCGCTCGCCCAGTGCGTGGCGATCGGCGACGGCGCCAACGACATCGACATGCTGTCCACCGCGGGCCTCGGGGTGGCGTTCAACGCGAAACCCGCGCTGCGGGAGGTCGCCGACACCGCGTTGTCGCACCCGTACCTGGACGTGGTGCTGTTCGTGCTTGGCGTGACGCGCGCTGAGGTCGAGGCCGCCGACGCGGCCGACGGTCTGAACCTGCCGCGATCGTGAGCGGCGCGGTGCTCGACCCGCTGGCCGCCCGGTACGCGGAATGGCTGGGTATGCCCGCGGCCGCCACCAGAGAGGCGATCGACGACGACCCGGAGCAGGTCCGCGCCATGCCGATGGTGCTGCGCATAGAACGCGCGGACCCACCTTCCCGCACCCCGCTGCTGGAGGCCGCGGCCGCCGCGGCGGTGGCGGTCTGCCTTGACCCCCGGGCCGACGACGAGTGGCACGAGCCACTGGTGTCGTGGCTCGACGTCGCCATCCGCAAGGTCGCCCGCCGGGCTCGCGGCGCACACTGGGAGGCGGTCCAGTCCCTCCCGGGCGTGACGATGACGGTCGACGGCGCTGAGGTGAGGGCGCTGGTGCCGGGCAAGGTCGTTGAGATGCCGAAAGAGGTCACGCGCCTGCAGATCTCGGGCAGCGAGGTCCCGGACGTCGCACCCGGCCCGGTCCCGGACGGCGTCCCGGTCCTGTGGCTGAACCCGACCGTGACGATGACCGCGGGCAAGGCGGCGGCCCAGGTCGGCCACGCGTCGATGCTGCTGGCGGCCGCCCTGCGCGCGGACGGCCAGGAGTCGTACTTCGACGACTGGACGGACTTCCGCTGCGCGGTCCGGAACCCGTCGCGGCGGGACTGGGCGGCTCTGCACCCCGGCGACGATCCCCTTGGCGCGTGGCGCCGACGCCGCGTGGTGGCGGTCCGCGACGCGGGGTTCACGGAAGTGGACCCGGGCACGGTGACGGTACTGGCACAACTTCCCTGAAATCCTTGGGAGCGCGCCATAATTCAGTTGTGCGAGTCGACATCGCCGAGCTGACCCCCTCTTCGCCGTCGACCGCGGTCGCCCACCTGTCCGCCGAGACTCTGGTGTCGGCGGTGCTCGACGCGCGGCTGGAGTGGTGGCGCCGCAAGCTGTGCGCGCTCGCGCTGGTGGGCCGGATCCCGGCGGGGAGCGTGCCCGCGTTGTTCGGCGTGGTGCGGGACAGCCGGGTCGGCACCGAGGTCAGGGCCGCGCTGCTGGAGGTGCTGCCACCGTCGGAGGAACTGCTGACGTGGCTGCGCACCACCGACGACGATGCCTACAACCTGGACCTGGCGATCCTGCGCACCCGCGCACGGCTGAAGGACTCCACTTCGGTACCGGACGTGGTGGCGCTGATGGCGGACGAAGGGCCGCACCGCCGCCTGGTCGCGGACCAGTGCGTCGACCTGCTTGGCCACCACGAGGTGCTGGCCGCGCTGGGTTTCGACTCGTCGCTGTCCCTGATGCTGTTCGGCGAGACCCCGGCCGCGCGGCTGCTGGGCGTGCGCCTGTCGGACCTGGATGTCACGCAGGCCCTGGCCGACGAGGAACGGATGGTCGCCCGCGAGGCGTACGACCGGCTCGCGGAGGTGCGGGACCACCACGGCGAACTGCTCCGGATGGTGGCCGACCAGGCGCCGGGTCACCTGTGGGCGCTGGCTGTGCTGGCAGCGCGGGGCGAACCGATCGGTGAGCAGTGGGCGGCGCTGGGCGAGCCGATGGTGCCGGTGCCGGGCCTGCCTGCGGACGTGCGCGCGGCGATCGTGCGGCAGTACGTCCCGGGCACCCGCGACACCGACCCGAGGTGGCTGCTGGAAGCCGCGTGCCTGCCGGCCGAGGAACCGCCGGACGTGATGAGCCAGGCGATGGCCGCGCTGGCACCGGTCAACCCGGCGCCACCGGTGCCGGTGGGCGACCACTACCAGCAGGGCGAAGGCACCTACCACCTGATCGACACGGACGCGGGCCAGGTCGAGGTGAGCACCCTGGGCCGGTTCTACTGGACCGCCGACGGGCCGGACCTGCCCGGTTTCCGCCGCATAGACGAGGTCACCGGGGCGATCATGATCACCGGGCTGCCGGTGTACTTCTTCGGCCGCCGCGAACCGCTGAGCGTCCGCGAGTTGCTGTTCTACTGGCAGGACTGAGGTTCTCGGTCCATCGGCCGGGAGTCGGGCAGGGGGTCGGCGGTCGAGATCGGCGTGGACGGAGCCCGGTCAGCGGGGTCGGGGTCGTTCGAGCGGTCGGCGACCGGAGTCAGCTTTCCTGGGTGGTTGAGGCACATCAGGATTCCGCCGTGATCGAACTGGTCTCCCACGCGAACCCGTCCGGGTCCGTGAACGGCTCGGATGCGCCGACGAGCGTGAGCCGGTGCGAACCGCCCCCGTCGGGGGCGACGCCGGCGTCCTTGGCGAGGGCACGGCGCCGGTACAGCCCCAGCTTCACCGCACCCGGCTCGCTGGCGAACTCGACGTACATGGTGCGGAAGCTCTTCTCGACGGTGAGACCGTGGTCGAGGTAGAACTGCTTGCTCGCGGCCACATCGGCGGCGCCGAGCAGGAGCACGATGTCGTCGTACCGTGGCGCGGCCGGACCGGTGTTCTTCTTGTTCGGGGTCGCGACCTTCCAGATCGTCCCGTCCGGGGCCTGGAAGACGGCGCCGTATCCCCAGAGCGACTTCTTGGCGGGCTTGAGCACGGTCGCCCCAGCGTCGACGGCGGCCTCGAACAGGGCGTCGCCGTCGGCGGGCTGGGCCACGATGAGTGACAGGCTGAACCCGCGGAAGCCGGACGTCGGGTCCTGCGAGGCCCGCACGCGCACCCGGGAGTCCGATCCGAGGACGGCGGCGTAGAAGCGTTCGGCGACCGCGGTGTCGGCCACTTCGAGGGTGATGGTGTCGATCGATGTCATGCCGTCGACGCTAACGCGGGCACGATGACCTGCGCTTCTCGATTCCTGACCGGTCTTCTCGGCAGGATGTCAGGACCACACGAGCAGTGCGCGCCATGCGTCGGCGGGGACGACGAGGGTGGGTCCATCATCGAGCGCAGGAGATGCACGGTCACGCCGCCGATGCCGTTCTCGAAGCGGCTCAGCGCGCTGCGGGTGATCTCCAGCCGTGCCGCCGCCTGGACGACCGTCAGCCCGTGTGCCGCCTGGCCAGGCGGATGCGCCTGCCGACCTCCTGGCGCAGCACGACCGGGCTGATATGTGTGGCCACACGACCACTGTCCGCGTGCGTGCCCGCGCGCGGGATCTCACCACCCGATCGGGCTACTTCTGGCGCTGCCACACCACAAAAAGGCCGTCTTCGACCGTCGTCATGGCCTCGATGAACGCGTCGTTGTCGAAATCCGGCAGGGACTGCAGACGGCTCATCAGGTCGTCGGCCGACGGGTGACCCGCCGGCACGGCGCAGCCGCCGCCGCCCTCCGCGACCAGCAGGAAGAACACGTCTTCCTTCCATGGGCCTTCCGGGGTGGTCCTGATCGCGACCTCCGACAGCTTCGCCCAGGTCACCGACTCCTCAGAGCCGTCGGCCAGTTGCCGGCGGACGCCGTCTTCGTCGACCGTGATGCCGGTGTCAGCAGTGGACACGCAATCTCCTTTGATCAGTTCGCCGCGGTGTCGAGGCGGCCGAGCGCCGCCCTGACCACCCCGGGGTCGCTCGTCGTCCAGTAGCTCGGCAGCGACGAGCGGAGAAAACCGCCGTAGCGCGCCGTGGCCAGGCGTGGGTCGAGGATCGCGATCACGCCGCGGTCGTCGGTGCTGCGCAGCAGGCGGCCGGTGCCCTGCGCGAGCAGCAGTGCGGCGTGGGTGGCGGCGACCGACAGGAAACCGTTGCCGCCACGGGCTTCCACGGCCCGCTGCCGCGCCGACGCGAGCGGGTCGTCCGGCCGGGGGAACGGGATGCGGTCGACGATCACCAGTTGCAGCGACGGGCCGGGCACGTCGACGCCCTGCCACAGGGACAGCGTGCCGAACAGGCAGGTGGCCTCGTCCTCGGCGAACTTGCGCACCAGCAGCGCCGTCGAGTCCTCGCCCTGGCACAGGATCTCCAGGCTCGTCCGCTTCCGCAGCTCCTCGGTGGCCTGCTTCGCCGCACGCATCGACGAGAACAGTCCCAGGGTGCGGCCGCCGGCCGCCTCCATGAGCTCCTTGATCTCGTTCAGGTAGGCGGGTGGCAACCCGTCCCGGCCCGGCGGCGGCAGGTGCTTCGCCAGGTAGAGGATGCCCTTGCGGCCGTGGTCGAACGGCGACCCGACGTCCAGCGACGTCCACTTCGGACCGTCGACGGCCTTCTCCGAAGCGGCGCCGGGCACCTGCACGCTGGGCCCGTCCTCCGGCGGCAGACCCCACGAACGCGCCATGGAGTCGAAGTTCCCGCCCAGTGTCAGGGTCGCGGACGTGAGCACCGTCGTGGTCTGGGCGAACAGCCGCTCCCGCAGCAACCCGGACACGGCCAGCGGCGCCACCTTGATGGTCGGCGGTCTCGGCGGGCCCATGCCGCTGTCGCTGGTGCGCCACACGACGTCCCGCCGCTGCGACGCGTCGCCGTCCCACGCGTCGAGCAGCCGCACCGCCGTGTCGTGTACTTCCTCCAGCTGCGACAGCGCAAGCTTGCGCGCCGTCTGCACGTCGACGTCGCCGGACTTCTCCGAGCCGAGGCCGGTGATGCACGCGTGCGTGGCGTCGCGCAGCGCGCTCAGCGTGCCGTGCAACGGCTTCGGCATCTCGTCGAGCCGCCCGACCGGCAGGTCGTCCATGATCAGCGCGAGCCCGTCGCCCGCTTCGAGCAGCCGGTCGGCGACGTCCTGGTCCACGACCCTTGCCGCGCGGCGGGCGGCGGCGGCGACGAGGCCTGAGGTCAGCTCGGCGGTGGCGACGGAGGTGACGCGGTCGACCAGGTCGTGCGCCTCGTCCACGATCACCAGGTCGTGTTCCGGCAGTACCTGGTAGCCCTGCAGCGCGTCGATGGCGAGCAGCGCGTGGTTGGTGACGATGAGGTCCGAGCGCCCGGCCTCCTCGCGGGCCTTCTCCGCGAAGCAGTCCGTCCCGACGGGGCAGCGGGCCTTGCCGAGACACTCCCGCGCCGACACCGCCACCTGCCGCCACGCCCCCTCGGACACGCCGGGCACCAGCTCGTCGCGGTCGCCGGTCTCGGTGTCCGACACCCACTCCCGCAGCCGCTTGACCTCCCGCCCGATCCGCGACACCTCGAACGGATCGAACAACACGGCGTCGTCCGGCTCGTCCTCCATGCCGCTGTCGAGCTTGTGGAGGCACAGATAGTTGCGGCGGCCCTTGAGGATCGCGAACGTCGGCTTGCGGCCAAGCTGCTTGGCGAGCGCCTTCTCCAGGCGGGGCAGGTCGCGGTCGATGAGCTGGCGCTGCAGCGCGATGGTCGCGGTCGAGACGACGACCGTCGACTCGGTGGCGACCGCGTGCCGTAGCGCCGGGACCAGGTAGGCGAGCGACTTGCCGGTGCCGGTGCCCGCCTGCACGGCCAGATGGTCGCCGGTGCGGACCGCACGGCCGACTGCCTCGGCCATCTCGACCTGCCCTGGGCGTTCGCTGCCGCCGACCGCGCCGACCGCGGTCGCGAGCAACTCGTTCACTCCGGGAAGGTCGGTCGAAGACGGCACAGGCAGACGGTACCTCCGACCCCCGACTGTCCCGTGCAGCCACCCGGGTACCTCGACCGGGTCATCTGTGTGCACTACCGAGTGGTTGGTCTGGCCCGTGGTGCCGTGAAGGGTTTTCCTCGTGCCCATGAGACTTTGTAGAACACTCAGCGTGACATGTCTGACGGTCGCGGGCCTCGCGTTCGCGGTGGTACCTGCCCAGGCGGCCCCCGGCGACGCGATCGCGGAGGGCTCGGCGGGCGCGGTCACCATCGGGGCGGTGACCGTGGAGCCGATCGCCGAGTGCAGCACGGAAGGAACGCCATCGCGCGAGGCGCGCGATGTGGTCGTGCCGAACGTGGTCACTCTCTCGACCGGCCGGTCGACCTGCACCGTCGACGCCCTCGGCGAGATCGCGAAGACGACCGTGACCGGCCAGATGTTCCGCTTCGACGCACTGCGGCGGTACGGCGGCCCCCGGATCCGCATCGCCAGCTACGTCTCGAGGTGCCAGACGTCGCTCTCCGGCAGCAGCTCGACGATCCAGTTCTCCGGCCTGACCGGGGTCGCGACGCCCTCACACCTCCCCGCGAACCACGTGGTGACGATCCCGGGTGGCCCGAACGGCAGGCCGATGGCGACGGTGACGTTCAACGAGGTGGTGACCCCGTCGACCCCCGACGGCAGCATCACCGTGAACCTTATGCACATCCGCATGTTCCCGAGGGGCGGGCCGACGACGGGTGACGCGTACGTGGGCACGGTGCACTGCGCGCCGCTCTACTGACGGACTGCCGCGGCGCCGGTGGGCCCTGCCTACCGGCGCCGCTTGATCTTGATCAGGTTCATGTCGGTGGCGGACGCCTTCAGGTCGCGGAAGTCCACGCCGAACCCCGCCACCGCCTGCGCCGCGAGCGCCTTCCCCTGGTCGCACACCGCCCTCTCCGCCTCGGCCCGCAGCTCGACGCGGAAGCTGAAGAAGTCGAGCGTGTGGTCGTAGGCCAGCGACCCGGTCTCGGTGAACCCGGCGGCGAGCATGTCGTGCTCCCCTGCGACAGCCAGCAGCCGCGCGCGCCCGTCGTCGTCGAGATCGGTGAACCGGCCGCGTACCAGCACCCGGTAGGTGTGCTCCTCGGTCATGCGTTCTCCTTGCGGGTGATGAAGACGTACTCCTGGCTGTCCTCTGTGAACGCGGGCGAGGAGTCGATGCCGATCACGGTCCGGCCGATCGCCCGCGCCACCGGCACCGCGACCCGCCCGGTGCCGACCGCCAGTTCGACGACGGGCCCGTCGGCTTCGCGTGCGAGGCCGACGTAGAAGGGGATGTCCTCGGTCATGTGGGCGGACCGCCGCTCGTAGCCGTCCGCGAGTGCTTCGTCCCAGGTCACCGGACCAGGCTGCCACCGGGCAGGAGGCGCGGGCCACTCATTTGCCGCGCAGGGAAGTGGTCAGGCAGGTCAGCCGACGCGAGGCGTGCCGGTGAGCGTCACGCCAGCGTCGCGGAGGCGCGCGAGCGCGGAGTCCACCGTGGCCGCGGCGACCCCGGCCGTCAGGTCCAGCAGCACCCGTGTCCGGAACCCGGCCTCGGCCGCGTCCAGCGCGGTCGCCCGTACACAGTGGTCGGTCGCGATGCCGACCACGTCCACATCGGACACGTCGTGCGCGCGCAGCCAGTCGGCGAGCGTCGTGCCGTCCGGTGCGGCGCCCTCGAACCCGGAGTACGCCGCGGCGTACTCGCCCTTGGAGAACACCGCCTGGAGGCCGCCGACGTCGAGCGACGGGTGGAACGACGCCCCCGGCGTACCGGCCCGGCAGTGCACCGGCCACGTGTCGACGAAGTCCGGGGTCTCGGAGAAGTGCGCACCGGGATCGATGTGGTAGTCGCGCGTCGCGACCACGTGCGAGTACGACCCGTACAGCGCGGAGACCTCCGCCGCGACCGCCGCCCCACCCGCCACCGCGAGCGAACCGCCCTCGCAGAAGTCGTTCTGCACGTCAACGACAATGAGCGCGGTCATCACTTCTCCACGTAGACGGTCGGGATCGCGGGCTCGCCCTGCGACAGTTTCAGTCCTTCCCACGGGAGGCTGACCAGCCCGTCGCGGACGCGTTGCCTGCTCTGTTCAAGACTGGGCGGCTCACCCGCCGGTTGTCCACCCCGCAGCAGCGGCACCTGCAGCTGCCGGTCGTGCGGCCCTTCCTCGAGGGTCGCGCCGACCACGTACACGACCTCCTCGAGCGCGGTCCCGGTCGGCTTGTGCCTGCGAAGCGCGGCCTTACGCCCGGCCTTGGACTCCTTGTGCGAGCTGCGTTTCGCGACCGGCCGCCCGTCCACCTCGACCAGTTTGTAGACCATCCCGGCGGTCGGCGAGCCGGACCCCGTCACCAGCGACGTGCCGACGCCGTAGGCGTCCACCGGCTCGGCACGCAGCGCCGCGATCGCGTACTCGTCGAGGTCGCCAGAAACCACGATCCGGGTGTTCTTGGCGCCCAGCGAGTCGAGCTGCTGGCGGGCCTGCCTGGCCAGCACGCCAACGTCACCCGAGTCGATGCGGATCGCGCCGAGGCCGGGACCCGCCACCTCGATGGCGGTCTCGATCCCGGCGGTGATGTCGTAGGTGTCCACCAGCAGCGTCGTGTCCGTGCCCAGCGCCTCGACCTGCGCGGTGAACGCGGCGTGCTCGCTGTCGTGCAGCAGCGTGAACGCGTGCGCGCACGTGC
Source organism: Actinophytocola sp. (assembly GCF_049647105.1). Classification (GTDB taxonomy): domain Bacteria; phylum Actinomycetota; class Actinomycetes; order Mycobacteriales; family Pseudonocardiaceae; genus Actinophytocola. The sequence goes on along the minus strand of NZ_JBARWZ010000283.1, from coordinate 16,042 downwards.
CCGCCGTCGGGATGCCGTACCGGCGCTTCGCCTCCAGGTTGGAGGTCGTCGCGAAGCCCGCCAGGTACGCGGCCCGCGCCGAGGCGACCGCCGCCTCCTCGTGGGTGCGCCGCCCGCCCATCTCGATGATCGGCCGTCCGTTCGCGGCGCTCACCATCCGCGCGGCCGCCGACACGATCGCGCTGTCGTGGTTGAGGATCGACAGGACCAGCGTCTCCAGCACGACCGCCTCCGCGAACGTGCCGCGCACGGTGAACAGCGGCGACCCCGGGAAGTACAGCTCGCCCTCGGCGTAGCCGTCGACGTCGCCGGTGAACCGGTAGCCCGCGAGCCAGTCCAGTGTGGCCTGGTCGACGACGCCGGACAGCTGCGCCAGCTCGGCCTCGCCGAACGTGAACCTGCTGATGGCCTCCACCACGCGGCCGGTGCCACCGACCACGCCGTAGCGCCGTCCGCCCGGCAGCCTGCGTGCGAACGTCTCGAACACGCAGCTCCGGTCGGCCGTGCCGTCGGCGAGCGCGGCGGCGAGCATGGTCAGCTCGTAGTGGTCGGTGAGCAACGCGGTGCTGGTACCGGTCATGACCGGTGAGCCTAGACATGCCACCATTGGTTTTATGTCGGTTTCCATGTCGACACCCGTCGAGCGGGTCGAACCGGTAGCGGCCGAGTTCACGGCCGAGGACAAGCCTTGGCAGACCATCGTGTGGAACGACCCCGTGAACCTGATGTCGTACGTGACGTACGTGTTCCAGAAGTTGTTCGGCTACTCCCGTGAGCAGGCGACGAAACTCATGCTTGACGTGCACCACAAGGGCAGAGCGATCGTGTCCTCCGGCGCCAAGGAGAAAGTGGAGGGCGACGTCGCGAAGCTGCACGCGGCCGGCCTCTGGGCGACCATGCAGCACGAGTCGTGATCCCCTGGGAGCGGGCGGGCGACACCGTCACCACCAAGATCGACCGTCAGGAAGCCGCGGTGCTGCGCGGCATGGTCGGCCAGCTCGACGAGATGCTGAAGGCCAGGCAGGACGAGGCCCCGCAGGACGAGCTGGCCGAGCTCACCGGCATCCGCACCGGCCCGACGACCGCGCCTGACGACCCGATCCTGTCCCGCCTGCTGCCGGACTTCCACCGCCTCGACGAGGACTTCGCCGAGGCCGCGACGAAGCAGGACCGGGACTCGGCCGCCGCGCTGCGGTCGCTGCACGAGCCGGAGCTGCTGGATCTGAAGACCGGCGTCGCCGGTGTGGTGCTCGACACGTGTCCGGCCGGTGGCGGTCTGGTCACGCTCTCGCCGGAGCAGGCCGACGCGTGGCTGTCCGCGCTCAACGACGTCCGGCTGGCGCTCGGGATCACGCTCGGCGTGACCGAGGACATGCCGGACCAGCTGCCCGACGACGACCCGCGCGCCCCGCACCTCGGCGTCTACCACTGGCTGACCTGGATGCAGGAGAGCCTGGTCGCCGCGCTCACCGGCAGCGATGAATAACACCATCACCGACGTCGCCGGGGTGCTCGTCGGGCACCACCAGCGGATCGGTGATGGCTGGGCGACCGGCACCACGGTCGTGCTCCTGCCCCCCGGCACCACCGGCGCGGTCGACGGCCGGGGCGGCGCGCCGGGCACCCGCGAGACCGACCTGCTGGTGCCGGAGAACCTGGTCCAGCAGGTCGACGCCGTGTGCCTGTCCGGCGGGTCCGCGTACGGGCTCGCGGCCGCCGACGGCGTGATGCGCTGGCTGTCCGAGCGCAACCTCGGCCTCCGGGTCGGTGCAGGGGAACACGAGGTCGTGCCGATCGTGCCTGGTGCGGTGCTGTTCGACCTGCCGAGGAGCGACTGGGGCAACCGGCCCGACGCGTCCTTCGGGTACGCCGCGTGCGAGAACGCGGCCGTCGAGTTCCCGGCCGGCACCGTCGGCGCGGGCACCGGCGCCAAGGTCGGGCAGCTCAAGGGCGGAATCGGCACCGCGTCGGCGGAGGTCGACGGGTTCACCGTCGGCGCGCTGGCCGCCGTGAACGCGGCGGGCTCGGCCGTCGACCTGGCGACGGGCGTGCCGTACGCGGCCGACCACGAGGTCGCGGGCGAGTTCGGGGTGGTGTGGCCCGACGCGCCCGGCGTGCTGCCGGACTCGGCACCCACCGACCTGAACACCACGATCGGCGTGGTCGCCGTGGACGCGGACCTCACCAAGACCGAGTGCCGCCGTCTCGCGGTCGCCGCGCAGGACGGCCTGGCCCGCGCGGTCCGCCCCGCACACACGATGTTCGACGGGGACACCGTGTTCGCGGTCGCCACCAGGGCCCGCGAGCTGGTGGCGGCCGACGCGCCGTTCGGGCCGGTCGCACGGGCCGCCGCGCTGGACCGCCTGTGCACCGCGGTGGCGGAGGTGTTCGCGCGGGCCATGGTGCACGGCGTGCTGGCGGCCACGTCGCTGGCCGGCCTGCCCGCGTACCGCGACGTGTGGCCCGTCTCAGCAGATGAGAGCTCGACGTCCGGCCAGTAGGATCAGGTGCGTGCTTCGGATACGCCGTGACCTGGTGGACGCGATCATCGCGCACGCTCGTCGGGACCACCCGGACGAGGCCTGCGGCGTCGTCGCCGGGCCTGAGGGGTCGGACCGGCCGGAGCGCTTCATCCCCATGCTGAACGCGGCGCGCTCGCCGACGTTCTACGAGTTCGACTCGGCCGACCTGCTCAAGCTGTACCGGGAGATGGACGCGAACGACGAGGTGCCGGTGGTGGTCTACCACTCGCACACCGCGACCGAGGCGTACCCGTCGCGGACCGACGTGTCGTACGCGTCCGAACCTGACGCCCACTACGTGCTGGTCTCCACCCGCGACACCGACACCGACGAGTTCCGCTCGTACCGGATCGTCGATGGCGAGATCACCGAGGAGCCGGTCGAGGTCGTGCCCGGTCACACCGAGGAATACCCATCGCCGACACAGGCGTTTTCCGAGTAAGTCCCCTTGCAAGCGGAGGTTCACATGGCGGTCACCGTCTCCATCCCGACGATTCTGCGCACCCACACCGGTGGTGAGAAGACGGTCGAGGCGAACGGCACCACGGTGGCCGAGGTGATCGACAACCTCGACGCCAACCACGGCGGCATCAAGGGCCGCCTGGTCAAGGAGGGCTCGCTGCACCGCTTCGTGAACATCTACGTCAACGACGAGGACGTGCGGTTCTCGGGTGGTCTGGAGGCGGCCGTCTCCGACGGCGACAACGTGACCATCCTGCCCGCCGTCGCGGGCGGCTGAGTTGGCCCGCTACGACTCCCTGCTCGACACGCTCGGCGACACGCCGCTGGTCGGACTGCCTCGGCTGTCACCGGGCGACGGCGTCCGCCTGTGGGCGAAGCTCGAGGACCGCAACCCGACCGGGTCCGTGAAGGACCGGGTCGCGTTGCGGATGATCGAGAAGGCGGAGGAGGACGGGACCCTGCGTCCCGGCGCCACGATCCTCGAGCCGACGTCGGGCAACACCGGCATCTCGCTCGCCATGGCCGCGAAGCTCAAGGGCTACGGCCTGGTGTGCGTGATGCCGGAGAACACCTCCGAGGAGCGGCGGCAGCTGCTGCAGGCCTACGGCGCGCGGATCGTGAACTCGCCTGCGGCGGGCGGCTCGAACGAGGCCGTCCGGCGGGCGAAGGAGCTCGCGAAGAAGAACCCGGACTGGATCATGCTGTACCAGTACGGGAACCCGAACAACGCGGGCGCGCACTACCACGGCACGGGCCCGGAGATCCTGCGCGACCTGCCTTCCGTCACGCACTTCGTGGCCGGTCTCGGCACCACGGGCACGCTGGTCGGTGCCGGGCGCTACCTGCGTGAACACAAGCCGGACGTGCAGATCATCGCGGCCGAGCCGCGCTACGGCGAGCTGGTCTACGGCCTGCGCAACCTCGACGAGGGCTTCGTGCCGGAGCTGTACGACCCCGAGGTGCTGACCAGCCGGTACTCGGTGGGTTCCTACGACGCGCTGCGCAGGACTCGAGAGCTGCTGGAGAACGAGGGCATCTTCGCTGGCATCTCCACGGGCGCGATCCTGCACGCCGCGCTCGCGGCGGCCGACAAGGCCGTGCGGGCGGGCACGCCGGCGGACGTGGTCTTCATCGTCGCCGACGGTGGTTGGAAGTACCTGTCCACGGGTGCCTACAGCGGCTCGGTCGACGAGGCCGCCGCCCGCCTTGACGGGCACCTCTGGGCGTGACTATGCGGCATCGCCGCATGTCCGAACCCCTACGAACGTCGTAGGCCGATTCGGGGACCCTGCCGAAATTGCCAAACTTCGCCGTCGACCAGCCGTGACTCCAATTATAACAACGTTACAAATTCGTCCTTTGTCTTTGTTGGTGTTGTTTTTGTTGGGAAGTTCCTCCTAGGGTCCGAAGTCGTCACATTCGGTAACGGAGGAGTTGCGGATGACGAGGAGGACGATCGGCCGAGTGCTCGTCGCGCTGGCGGGCGTGGGCGTGCTGACGCTCGCGGTTGCCGCGCCAACGGCGACGGCGGCACCCGTGGCCACGGGAGAAAAGGCCACGCACTGCACGCTGGACGTACGCACGGGTGCACAACAGTGCTACGCCACCTACGAGGAAGCCATCACCGGCAAGCAGCGGGCCGGGGACATCATCCAGGGCACCGTCTTCGACGGGCTCGACTACGGCGGCGACTCGCTGACCGTCTACGGCGCCGAGCTGTGCGAGAAGGACGGTGTGATCAACTTCCAGCTCGACCTCGGGGACGACTGGAAGCACCGGATCTCGTCCGTGCAGCCGTGGGGCAACTGCTGGCTCTGGCTCTACCCGGAACCCGGCCTCGGCGGTGACCGGGACGGCCCGTTCGACGAGAACACCCCGAACGTCGGGTCGTTCATGGACAACCGCACGCAGTCCATCGGGTTCAGCTGAGGAGGCAGACCATGCTGAGGAAGATCATCACCACCGCGGCCGCGGCACTGCTCGCGACCGGCGCGCTCGTGCTCACCGCCCCCGGCGCGTCGGCTAAGGAGACGCCGACGGCGCGCGAGCTGCTCGACAAGTGCGACAACGGCACGGACCTGTGCGTGTTCCACCCGGCCGGTCCGCCGGAGGAGTACACCGGCGGCGGGCACCAGGTCGGCGAGGCGGCCTACAACTGCACGCCGGACCTGCAGCGCAGCACCGTGAACTGGTCCGACACCACGACCGAGTCGAACAGCTTCGGGGTGTCGCTGTCGGCCGAGGTCGGCTTCTCCGAGGTGTTCAAGGTGTCGATCGAGACCTCCTACCAGCACACGTGGGAGTCCTCGCACACCGAGGGCCAGGCGACGAACGTGGACGTCCGGCCCAACGAGAAGGGCTGGGTCGAACGCGCGCCCAAGATGCAGAAGGTCAACGGGCAGTACGAGATGCACTTCCCGGACCCCTTCTACGGCCACTACATCTGGTACCTGGACTTCACCGCGGACGGCCCGATGCCGGGCTCGACCGGTGACATCACCCAGAAGACCGCGCCGATGACCGACCAGGAGAAGGCGGAGCACTGCGGGTGACACCGCCGCGCTTCACCGCCTGTGGGCGCCCGGGAAGCCGGGCGCCCACAGGCATAACATTCGTCGGCGTGAGCCAGGTCATCGAGGTCATGCGCGAGGCACAGGTCCCGGCCGGGACCGGCGACGTGTGGACGGTCGTGTCGGATGCCGAACGTGCAGGGGACTGGTTCGACTTCGCCGACCGCACCGAGGTCCCCTCCGGCGGTGAGACCGGGGTCGGCCAGCTGCGTACCCAGCACGGGCACTGGGGCCACCGCCGGTCAGAGGTCGACCAGGAGATCACCGAGTGCGTCCACGGCAAGGTGCTGGCCTGGCAGCACGTCGCGGAGCGGATCGACGGCAAACCCGCGCCGAAGTTCGCCGCCCGCACCGAGTTCCGCATCGAGCTGGACGGCGACGCCGCGGTGACGACGGTCCGGCTGCGGTCCCTGCGGACGCCTGCGGGCCCGCTCAAGGGCTGGCTCATGAAACGCATGGGCACCAAGGACATCGAGCGCAACATGGACCGCTCGCTCGTGCGGCTCACCGGGCTCCTGTCATGAAGGTCATCGGCCTGCTCGGCGGCATGAGCTGGGAGTCGAGCATCGAGTACTACCGATACGTGAACGAGCGCGTCCGCGACCGGCTCGGCGGGCTGCACTCCGCGCACTGTGTCATGTACTCCGTCGACTTCGCGGAGATCGAGCGGATGCAGTCCGCCGGCGAGTGGGACGAGGCGGGTGACCGGCTCGCCGAGGCCGCCGCCGGACTCGCACTGGCGGGTGCGGACTTCGTGGTGCTGTGCACGAACACCATGCACAAGGTCGCGGACCGGATCACGGTCCTGCCGCTCCTGCACCTCGGCGACGCCACGGCCGCCGCCGTCACGCGGACGGGCGTCCGGCGGATCGCGCTGCTGGGCACCGCCTTCACGATGGAAGAGGACTTCTACCGCGACCGCCTCGCCACCCACGGCCTCGACGTCCTCGTGCCCGACGAGGACGACCGCGCCGAGGTGCACCGGGTCATCTACGAGGAGCTCGTCGTCGGCGTCGTGCGTGAGGAGTCGCGGCAGGCCTACCGCGACGTGATCGAACGCCTCGTCGACCGCGGCGCGGAAGGCGTCATCCTGGGCTGCACGGAAATCGAACTGCTCGTCGGCCAGGCCGACAGCCCGGTCCCGGTCTTCCCGACCACGCGCCTGCACGCGGAGCTCGCGGCGGACTACGCCATGGGACTGTCCGTGATACCAGGGATTTCTCAGGGTTGAAACCGGACGCGGGAACCGAAAATCCCACGTAGCCTCGGTCAGGTGAGCACCTTGCCCGCCCCGGCGCAGCCCAAGAACCCGGTGAACCGCATTCTGCCGCCCAACCCGCTGGCGGCGCTGATCACGATCGGCTCCTTCACCGCGCTGCTGTACGTCATCGAGATCGTCGACGCGGCCATGCGCGGCAGGCTCGACCAGTTCGGCATCCAGCCACGCTCCCTTGGCGGCCTCGACGGCATCCTGTGGGCGCCGCTGCTGCACCACGGCTGGGGGCACCTGGTCGCCAACACACTGCCGGTGCTGATCTTCGGCTTCCTCGCGATGTCCAACGGCATCGGGCAGTGGGTCGCTGTGACGCTCACCATCTGGCTGTTCAGCGGCCTCGGCGTGTGGCTCATCGGCGCGGAGGGCACCACCATCGGCGCGTCCGGCCTCACGTTCGGCTGGCTCTCGTTCCTGCTGGTCCGCGGCATGTTCAACCGCGCGTTCGGGCAGATACTGGTGGCCGTGATCCTGTTCCTTTACTGGGGCAGCACCCTGCTCGGCGTGCTGCCTGGCGACCCGGGGGTGTCGTGGCAGGCGCACCTGTTCGGCGCGATCGGCGGCATACTCGCGGCGTGGCTGGTATCCATGGCGAACAGGTCGGCGCGCGGAACGACGGGCCCATCGGCATCTTCGACTCCGGCGTCGGCGGCCTGACGGTCGCACGCGCCATCGCGGACCAGCTGCCCGCCGAGCGGCTCCGGTACGTCGGCGACACCGCACACAGCCCGTACGGGCCGCTGCCGGTCGCGGAGGTACGCCGCCATGCCCTTTCGGTGGCGGACGACCTGGTCGCCAGCGGGGTGAAACTGCTGGTCATCGCGTGCAACACGGCGTCGGCCGCGTGCCTTCCCGACGCACGGGAGCGGTATGACATCCCGGTGGTCGAGGTCGTCGTCCCGGCCGTCCGGCGCGCGGTGGCGACCACCCACAACCGCCGCGTCGGGGTGATCGGCACCGTGGGCACGATCCGGTCCCGCGCCTACGACGACGCGTTCGGCGCCGTCCCCGACCTCACGGTCACCAGCGCCGCCTGCCCCCGCTTCGTCGACTTCGTGGAGCGCGGCATCACGTCCGGCAGGCAGGTGCTGGGACTCGCGCAGGCCTACCTCGAACCGTTGCAGCAGGCGGACGTGGACACCGTGGTGCTCGGGTGCACGCACTACCCGCTGCTCACCGGCGTCCTGCAGATCGTGATGGGCCCGGACGTGACGCTCGTGTCCAGCGCGGAAGAGACGGCCAAGGACGTCGTCCGTGTGCTGACCGAACTGGACATGTTCGCCGAACCGGGCACCGAGCCCCGCCACGAGCTGGCCGCGACCGGCAAGCCCGAGTCGTTCGCCCGGCTGGCCCGACGGTTCCTCGGTCCCGATCTTGGTGCTTTCGCGGTCGCCCGTGTGTGAGAGGACGCGCGAATAGGGCATGGCGGCGCCCGCCGCGCCGAGGCGGCCCCTGGCGGCACCGCGCAGGCATCGAAGTACGGTCCAGTACGACGACGCCTGCGCGGCACCGCCAGGAACCACCTCGATCACGACGGGCATCCACCGACCCCATTCGCGCGCCCTCTAAGGAAAGCTGTTGACCGTGCTGTTGACCGTGCTCGGCTGCTCCGGCAGCGCCCCAGGTCCCCAAGCGCCGTCGTCCGGTTACCTGCTCGAGGCCGACGGGTTCGCGCTCGTCGTCGAGCTGGGCAACGGCACCCTCGCCGAACTGCAGGCCGTCCGCGACCCGTTCACGCTGGGCGGACTCGTGTTCTCGCACCTGCATCCGGACCACTGCGCGGACTTCTCCGCACTGACCGTCTGGCGTCGCTGGCACCCGTCCCCGCCGTGCGATCCGCACACCGCCCGGCTCGCGGTACACGCGCCGAAGGAGGCGCCGACCCGCTTCGCCGCCGCGTACGCCACGGACCGGGCGGAACGCGAGACCGAGATCCTCACCGACACCTACGACTTCCACCCGCTCGCCCCCGGCGAGCGCGAGATCGGCCCGTTCTCGGTGACCACGGCCGAGGTCGCCCACCCGTGCGACGCGTACGGCTTCCGTTTCACACACCGTGGCGCGACGCTCGCCTACACCGGTGACACGGGCGTGTGCGACAACATGGACGAGCTGGCGGCCGGCGTGGACGTCCTGCTTGGCGAGGCGTCGTGGACCCACGGCTCCCACCATCCGGCAGGTGTGCACATGTCCGGTGTGGAGCTGGGGGAGCTGGCGACCCGCGCGAAGGTGGGCCGCCTGCTGATCACCCACGTCGCTCCGTGGACCGACCCCAATGCCGTCCTGGCCGAGGCTCGGTCGGCCTATACGGGGCCGGTCGAGCTGGTTGGCAAGGGTGCCAGGTACGACATCTGAGGTTGTCCACAGGAGGCTTCCGGCCCGGCCGTTTCTGTCGGTGCCGCCGTCTACGCTGGATTTCGGGGGGCCGCGGCCGTGGGCAACCCATCACAGACGGTCGTCGCTGTGCGCCATCCGGCTGGTCCAGCGTGTTAATGATCTTGGCGGCGGCAATTGCCAGGTAGACTTCGCTGCGGTCCGCAGGGCGCGGGCCAGGGGAGGGACGACCCGAAGGAACGCCGTGTCCCAGGTCGCCGAGCGGAAACCGGTCCGCCGTCAGCTCGACAAGTTCGCCGTGCGCCGAGCGCAGCTCGCCAACTCCGCGCTCCGTACCCTCTCGAAGCTGGGCTACGCGGGCACCAGCCTCCGGGACATCGCGGAGAACTCCGAGTTCTCCCACGGCGTCCTGCACTACTACTTCCGCGACAAGGTCGACCTGATCACCTACTGCGTGCGCCAGTACAAGGCCGCCTCCGTGGCCCGCTACGACGAGGTCGTCGAGATCTCCACCACCGCGGATGGCCTGCGGGAACGGTGGATCGGCGCGATGGTCACCACGTTACGCAAGGACGCACCCATGCATCGCCTCTGGTACGACCTGCGCAACCAGAGCATGTTCTCCGAGTCCTTCCGCGAGGACGTCCGCGCGATCGACTCGAGCCTGGAGCGGATGATCGGCCGGATCTTCACCCACTACGCCGAGCTTGCCGGCCTACGGTTCGCGGTGTCGGCCCAGCTGGCCTACGCCCTGGTGGACGGCGTGTTCCAGAACGCGCTGCTTGGGCACCTGTCCGGGGACGAGCGCGCGACCACCGACCTGCCCGAGCAACTCGGGTTCATCCTCGACCGCGTGACGGTGTGACGGCCTGCGCAGTCCAAGCCAGCACAGCAGCCCCACCGGGATGATCAGCCAGCACGACAGCAGCCGGTAGACCAGCACGGTCGTGATGCTCGGCAGCTTGCCCCGCAGGTAGAACACGGCGACCATCAGAACCAGCACCACCGCGGCGGCCTTCAATGTGCCGGCCAGGACCGGGTGTCTGTGCTTGCTCTTAGCCGGTTCGTCCCCCTCGGACATGGCCGCCTCCGATTTCAACCTATGTTGAATGGTCCTCCGGGCCGACCGCGCGGTCAATCGGAACAGGAGGCCGAACGGGGTAACGTCGGCCACAGTGCATAGGCTTCCCACGTGGCACGTAGCGATGGCAGGAACGACGACCAGCTCAGGGACATCAAGCTCACCCGTGGATTTCAGATCTGGCCGGCCGGCTCGGTGCTGGTCGAGTTCGGCAAGACCCGGGTGCTGTGCGCGGCGAGCGTGACCGAGGGTGTGCCGCGCTGGCGCAAGGGCTCCGGTCTCGGCTGGGTCACCGCGGAGTACGCGATGCTGCCGTCCGCGACCAACACCCGTGGTGACCGCGAGTCCATCAAGGGCCGGGTCGGCGGCCGCACCCACGAGATCAGCCGCCTCATCGGCCGCTCGCTGCGGGCGTGCATCGACCTGGCCGCGCTGGGCGAGAACACGATCGTGATCGACTGCGACGTCATCCAGGCCGACGGCGGCACCCGCACCGCCGCCATCACCGGCGGCTACGTCGCGCTGGCCGACGCCATCACGTGGCTCGGCGCCGCGGGCCGCCTCGCCGACCCGCAGCCACTGTCGTGCGCGGTACAGGCGATCAGTGTCGGGGTGGTCGACGGCCGCGTGCGCCTCGACCTGCCCTACGAGGAGGACGCGCGTGCGGAGGTCGACATGAACGTCGTCGCCACCGACGCGGGCACGATCATCGAGGTGCAGGGCACCGGCGAGGGCGCCACATTCACCCGCTCCACGCTCGACCGCATGCTCGACCTGGCGCTCGCGGGCTGCGCGGAGATCCACGCGCTGCAGACCGCGATCCTGGCCGAGCCCTACCCGGGCGAACTGCCGACTCCGAAGGCGATCAAGTCATGACCACCCAGCTCCTCGTCGCGTCCCGCAACGCCAAGAAGCTCCAGGAGATGCGGCGCATCATCGAGCGGGCGGGCATCGAGGGCGTCGCGGTCGTCGGCCTCGACGAGGTCCCGCCGTTCGACGAGGCCCCGGAGACCGGCGCGACGTTCGAGGACAACGCCGTCGCCAAGGCCCGCGACGCGGCCGCCGCGACCGGGCTCCCGACGGTGGCCGACGACTCCGGCATCGCGGTCGACGCGCTGAACGGCATGCCGGGCGTGCTGTCCGCGCGGTGGGCCGGCAGCGCCCGCTCCGACCAGGCGAACCTCGAGCTGGTGCTGGAGCAGCTGGCCGACGTGCCGGACGAGCGCCTGCGTGCCCAGTTCGTGTGTGCGACCGCGCTTGTGCTCACCAACGGTACGGAGATCGTCGTGCGCGGCGTCTGGCCCGGCACGATCGTGCGCAAACCCCGCGGCACCAACGGTTTCGGCTACGACCCGATCTTCGTGCCGGAGGGCGAGACCCGGACCTCGGCGGAGCTGCTGACCGACGAGAAGGACGCGATCTCACACCGCGGCCGCGCGCTGTCCCTGCTGCTCCCACACCTGCGCAGCCTCGGCGACCGTTAGTGCCCCGTCCAGGCGGATACGGCACTATTCTCGATAGCCCCGCCGCCCGCTGGCCGCTGGCCGCGTTGCCGAAAGGCCCAAGTACAACCCGGTACGAGGACCTTCCGGCGCCTTGCCAGCGAACACCGGGATCCGTCGATAATCACCCCAATCCACCTGGACGGGGCACCAGCGGATTCTCGTCGACAGGAGCGCGCTGACGTCCCGCCATGCCCGCGGCGTGGATCCAGTCGTCACGCGCCGGGCAGCCTGCCCACGAGCACGCTCGCGGCGGCCGTCACCGAGTCGGCGCACGTCCGCCTCCCGGACCCCAGCGGGTGCTCGGTCAGCAGGATCACGACGTACCGCCAGCCCGCGCCGACCAGCCCGGTGCTGTGGAGCACCATCGTGTGGTCGTTGTTGCCCCAGCCCTGTTTGATCGCCCACTGGATGTCGAGCCCGTCGGGGATCCCGAAGTACTGGTCGAACTCGTCGGCCGCGTGCTGGGGCGCCTGCGCGAGCGCGTCCACGACGAGCGTGCGGTCCCCGGGCGGCATCTGGTTCAGGATGTACTGGTACACCAGAACCAGGTCGTTCGCGGTGATCTTGACCTCGCCCCATCGACCGGACATCTCCGGCGCCTCGGTGTGCTGCAGGCCGATCAGCTTCACGACCCTCGGCACGAGGTTCGGCCCCAGCTTCACCCAGAACGAGCTGGCGATGTCGTCGTCGCTCAGCGACAGCATCCGCACTAGCCGGTCCCGCTCGGTCTCGCTCGCGCCGTGGTCCAGCGCGTCGATCGCGATCATCAGCTTGACGAGCGACGCGGACCGGAACTGCCGGTCGGCGTTGACCGACAGCGGTTTCCCGCCACCCACCCGGTCGAACACGACCGCCCCCAGCGTCGTGTTCGGCTCCACCTGCCTGGCCGCCGCCTCCATGGCCGCCGGGTCGATCCCCTGTGCACCGGCCGGAGCCGGTTGCACCGGGGGCTGCGTAGTCGTCGGCGGTGGTGGCGTAGTCGTCCGCGGTGACGGCAGCGGCACGGCGGACGGTGCGGGTGCCGGCGCCGCCAGGATCACGTGCTCACCAACGGACGCGGACGGGCGCGCGCCGCAACCGCTGCCGACCGCCACGGCCAGGGCAGCGAGGAACGCAATGCGGCAAACAGCATTGTTGAGCATGCCGTGAATACGCCGCCTGGTTCGGCAAAGTTGACCTGATCGAGCGACAACTTTTCGCCCGGCTGTGGCGTACGCACACGGAATACGTCAGGTTGCCCGCGGTCCTGCTTTTTGATTGCGCGCCGGGTAATCAGACTTTCAGGTCCCGCCTCAACTTCGCCACGTGCCCGGTCGCGCGCACGTTGTACATCGCCTTTTCGATCTTCCCGTCGGGGCCGACCACGAAGGTGGAGCGAATCACACCCATGATCTTGCGCCCGTAGTTCAGCTTCTCGCCGAACGCGCCCCAGGCGGTGAGCACCTCGCGGTTCTCGTCCGACAGCAGCGGGAAGGTGAGGCCCTCGTCGGCGACGAACTTGGCGAGCTTCGCCTGTTTGTCCGGCGAGATGCCCAGCACCGCGAACCCGGCGTCGTTCAGCTCGGCCAGGTTGTCGCGGAAGTCGCATGCCTGCTTGGTGCAGCCCGGTGTGCCCGCGCTGGGGTAGAAGTAGACGACGACGTGCTTGCCGAGGTAGTCGGACAGCGACACCTGGTCGCCGCCCGCGTCGGGCAGCGTGAAGGCGGGGGCGGCGTCGCCCTCCGCGAGTCGGTTGCTCATGGCGGGGACGTTATCCGGTGGCACCGACAACCGTCAGACCTTGCCGTCGAAGATGGGGATGGCGCTGGTGGCGGACGAGGCCGGCCGGACCGCGACCCGCACCGTGCACGGCGCGCTTGGCACCCCGAACGCGACCGCGACCCGCAGGTTCTCGCTGGGCCGCACCTCGTCGATGGCCCCGACGACACCGGTGTAACCCTGCGTCGAGTCGATGACCTGGTCGGTCGCGACCCCGTCCGCCGTGGCGACGAACGACAGCTGCGCGGGCCGGTAGACCGTGTCGCTCCTGTTGTCGATCACCAGCTCGAACGCCACGGCCCGAGCAGCCCTCGGGTACGCGGTGTCGGTGGGCGTGAACGAGGTGGGCGCCGACACCGCAAGAGTGATCCCCTCACCGAGTGACCGGACAAGCCCACCCGACGCGAGATCGGACCGCTCGGCGGCGGCCGTCGGTGCGGGGGTGCGCAGCGACTGGCGCACGCTGTCGGAGTCGTTGTCGGCCGCGTGTCCAGCGCCGCAGGCCGTCAGCACCAGCAGAACGCATGCCGCGACCGCAAGTCTGACCACTGGCACGGAGGAGGCCCCTTCCCGGGGGAGGTTGTACGTCTGAATGCACTATGCCGGTGCGGCAGGCGGTGCAGGAGCCAAATGCCGGACCAGTTGTAGTGCCGTGGCCGAGCTGTGACCAGAGCGGCACCGCGAGTGATGGAGGCCACGTCAGGCGGCAAGGGCGAAGAACAGGACGAAGACGGCAACCGTGACAAGAAACGCGGCGATGAGCCACCCGAAGTCACGCCAGGGGGAGATGGCCTTGTTGTCCTCGCCGGGCACGTAAACGCCGCGCTCCTCGAACCGATCGACGAGGCGCACGAACACGTGCGGAACGCGCATGCCGGACCTCCACCTGCTGTTGAGAAGATGGTGTCACGCGCCCGGCCCGCTGGCGTAGCAGGGCTACAGACGGGCAGTGTCGATCTGGCGCACACGACTGGTCACTGTCCGTGAGATCGCAGCTGGAGAAGCTCCGGGTGGCGTTGATTTGCCATCCCCACGCCCGGCTACCCTGTAGCCGCACCACCCAGGGGGCCGTAGCCCAACAGGCAGAGGCACTGGATTTAGGTTCCAGCCAGTGAGGGTTCGACTCCCTTCGGCCCCACCGCCTCTCACCAGCTAGAACGGTCCGAACAAGATCGAAAAACTTGATCATTGGGTGCGGCTTTGGGTGCGAGTACACTCAGAGTCATGGCTGGTGCACGCTCTGACGGCCGCCTACGTGGCCGCATCGAGGAACGCGGTAGCTCGCTCCGCGTAGTCGTCTATGCCGGAGTCGATCCGGTGACGAGCAAGCGCGTCTACCTGCGGGAGAACGTCAAGGGAACAGACAAGGCCGCCTACAAGCCGCGCCGAGAAGGTCATGAACCGCCTTCTGATGAAGGTGGAGGACCAGCGTTCCCCCACGTCGTCCGTGACGCTGGCGTACGCGGTAGACGAGTGGCTGCGTACGAGCGAGGTAGAGGACAGCACCCGCGACGGGTACGTGAACTACATCAACCGCTACATAAAGCCCGACCCTCGGTGAACAGTCCGTGCGAAAGATCGACGCGCACGCGCTAGAGAGCTTCTACACGGAACTCCGCCGCTGCCGAATCCGCTGCGACGGCAAACCGTTCATCGAGAAGCACAAGACGGACGACGAACACGACTGCGCCGAGCTGAAATGCGATCCACGAGTGCAAGCCGCTGGCAAAGTCAACGGTTCGGCAGATCCATTCGGTCATCAGCGGCACGCTGGCAGCCGCAGAACGCTGGGGCTGGATCAACACCAATCCCGCGCGCGTAGCGCGTCGTCCACGGCCGAAGCCACCAGAGCCAGACCCACCCACGCCAGACGAGGCCGCCAAGCTGGCGGAAGAGGCATTCAAGATGGACGACGACTGGGGCACGCTCGTCTGGCTGGTGATGACCACAGGCGTCCGCCGAGGCGAACTCTGCGGCCTACGCTTCTCCCGAATCGACTTCGACGAAGGCGTGATCGACCTCCGCAAGAACTGGGTCAACGGCAAAGAAAAGGACACGAAGACTCACCAAAACCGCCGAATAGCCCTCGATACGGAAACCCTCGTCCTGCTTAAAGAACGGCGAGACCGCGTGAAGAATCGTGTAGAAACGCTTGGGCGTGAGTTCTCCGATGACATGTTTGTGTTCAGTAGTACAAAGACGCCCGATCACTCCGCACCCTACCCCCCGAATGCCGTGACCCAGCGGTACAAAGACATGGCTGCCCGGGTCGAGGTAAAGACGCACCTTCACGCGTTGCGTCATTACTCGGCAACCGAACTGCTATCTGCTGGTGTTGATATCCGTACGGTTGCTGGTGGGCTCGGTCACGGCGGCGGCGGTGCCACGACGCTGCGTGTGTACGCAGCATGCAGGGGAACGTCAAAGTCTGTGATCTTGGTGTGAAGTCCGGTGTGGACGCGCTCGGTGTGTCGTCCGGACATGGGTGATGGCCTCCGCCCTGGGATGATCAAGGTTCCTACGCCGCGATCGTCACA
>NZ_JBARWZ010000282.1:0-36248 GCF_049647105.1 Actinophytocola sp. | reverse complement strand
CTACCTCCACCTGGCCGCCGCGTTCGTCACCCTGCGCTGCCTCATCCAACAAGCCCGCCAGACCTACCGATGGGACAGCCGCCCCACCACCCGCCGCCTCAAGTGACCCTCATTCGCCGGAGCCTCTAAGGGGTGGAAGGGGCGCAGGAGTGCACAAGGATCAGGGCGCGAGCATGTCCGACAGCGGTGAGATAAGTCGTGACGGCACCAGCTCGTTCATTAGCCACATCGAAGCGCATCCTCGCTCCACGCGGCCCCGGCCCTCAGCGTCCCTCGCAGCGGCGGTCGAACAGGCTCCAGCCGCGGCGCAGGCTGTGCATGGCAAGACTGAACCAGGCGGCAAGGCCTCCGAGGCTTCGTCCGTCGGCGGCACCGGTCGAGAGCCCGGTGAGATTGTCCGCCGGTGTGGCGAAGGTCGTCCTCATCGCCAGGCTCCAGGACAGAACATGCGCGTCGGAGGACAGGATGTTCCACGCTTGCCTCAAGCCGGCCTGGCGAAACTCGTCGCCGGGGAAGATCTCTGGCGCGGCCGCCTCGATGAAGGCGGCGACGTTCAACATCGCCTGGCCGGTGCGCAGCGCACGCACGGCAGCTTCGCGGGACTCCACCCACGCGATTTGATCACGCAGCTTGGCCTCTCGCTCGGGAGTCAGCTGCAACCGCTGCAGCTCCGTTGCCTGCCGGAGGACGAGCTCGTGGTACTTACGCAGCTGCACGTAGGTGTCGGTGATTGCGATGTAGCCGCGTTCGCGGCGGGTCGTCGGCTCGTTGGGCGCGAGGACCCAGACGGCTTGGGCCGCGCCAACGATTGCGGTGCGCACCGCGCTGTACTGGCTCATGGTGTAGTAGTTCTTGAGTTCCAGCCCGTCCCAGACCAGACGTAGGTGTTCGCCGGCGGAGATCAGGCTGAGGCGCACGGTCTCGCTGATCGGCTGATACGAGAAGGCTGAATCGTCCTCGGCAAGGTCACTGCCGGGCTCGGGCCGTTCCAACTGCTTCGCGCGCTGCTGCCAACGCCTGAGGTCCGGCAACGCATCCCGAAAGACCTTGAGCTCGTCATTCACGAGCCCGTTGTACAGCACCCACAGCAATCCGGGACGGATTCCGGCGACCGCCCCGCCGATCCGGTGCGTTATGCGTTCGAGAGCGTCGTGGCCTGCGGCAGGATGTCGTTGCAACGCGGGCGGACTGAGCTGAGGGAGTCTCGGGACGGTTTCAGGCAGCGGGCTCGTACCCAGGGGCGACACCGTCGACACCTACCTGGTCAACTACCGCTCCGCCGACCAGCCACTGCCGGTCGAGCGCCGCGATGAGGGTTCTGCCCTCTGCTGTGAACGTCCCGCCAGGTGACGTGGCTCGCCGAGCATCGCAGCTCCATCGTCGCGTGCGCCGCGGTGCTGCTCCGCCGCGTGGTGCTGCGGTGGTCGACGTGGGCAGCTGCGGCTACCAGCGTCGCGCTGGTCGTCGGGTTCAGTCTCGCGGCGTGGATCATCCACATGGGTCAGGCCGACAGCGGGCCGCCCGGGAGCGCAGGCAGCACGAGTAACAGGTGGCTGGCCTCCGGCCGACCCCGCCAAAGGCCGTGTTCCACGCCGTGGTGAAGGCGATACACGAGGATCATCTGTCGCGGTGCGCTTCCGGTTCTCGCCCGAGGCAGAGCGGGCAGTTCACTCGGGACATTGGCTGCGAGCCAGGTAACGACCCTTGTCATGGTGATGACTGACGGATCAGCGATGATCAGTTCGAGATCGACATGGTTGGATGCCAGAACAACTCATCCGGGTCGCTCTCACCGGATCCACCCGCAGCCCCGACCTCCACGCTATCGCCACCACCCTCGGCCCTGATGAGGTCCAACGCCGACTCCGTGCGCTCAAGAACTGAGTCCACGGTCAGTTCGCGAGGACCGGGGGGACAGGCCAGCGACTGGCGCTGCCCTTGTATGGCCGTGTCAAGCCGAGTAAACCTGATCTCGGAAGCTACGGAGGGAAGAATCGATGCCGCGCAATCCCGTGCTCGTGGGGGACCGTTCCTTTGCCCTGAAGAAGGATGCGGAGCAGGCCTGCCGCGACGTTCTTTACCGTTATGATCCGGGACGCCGGGTCACTGGAATCGCAGACGAGCAGTTCCTGCTTGATCTCCTAGAACTACATCCGGAACGAGACGAAAAGTTGGGTTGTGGCGTAGCTCACTTCGAGGTTCGCGTCAATCCAAAATTCGTCCGGCAACGATCGTTCTATCTTGTCCGCGTCGATCGTTCCGAAACTGATTTCTCGTTTATAAAGTGCCTGCGGCCTCCATCGCACCGACGGCTGGTGATGGGTGCGATGCGACACGAAGTCTCGAATCAGGTGTACGAATTCGCCGAGGAAACCTATCGTTCACCAGCTCCGGTGTTGTGTGCGGTCACGGGTCGGGTCGTTGCGAGGGAAGAGGCGCATGTTGATCACAGTTCGCCCACGTTCCTCGAACTCGCGGAGCAGTTCGTTGGTGAGCAGGGCGGTTGGGATGAGATGGTCATCGCACGTGCGGACGGATCGATCGGGGTGCAACTCGGACGCGATGACCAAGCAAGGGCATGGCGTGACTATCACCGTCGCAACGCCACCTTGCGAGTAGTGTCCATTGAAGCCAATCTATCGTTGCTCAAGCGAGGTCCGAGAGTGCGTGGTTAGCGGGCCGTGGCGGCAATAAACTTGATGTCACAATAGCGCCCGGCCAGAGCGCCAACGTCACGTCATGCCGTCTAGCAGTCGGGTTGCGGCGTGGGTGAGGGGGATGGCTTCCTGTTCGATCCGTCGAAATGGCGTGGGGCCGACGGTTGCGATGATGTCGTACGCGGTGGCCTCGGCTTCGGTGAGGTGCGGCAGGGTCGCCGATGACGGCTTGATGGGACGGCCGGCCTTGTCGTGGTTTACGCCGTGCTGGGCGTAGCGGTGTAGGTCGGTGGCGTCCATGAGGATGGAGGTGACGGGCTTTGCCGGTGCACCGTCCGGCGTCGGCTTGGCCAGCGCGGCGCGGAACTGGTCGAGGATTGTGTAGCCGTCCGCGTCGATGTCTCCCCAGTAGACGATGTGGTTTGCTGCGCGGATCCAGGGCACATTCGCGAGGAGGGTGGCTGCGGCCTTGCCGCCGCCTTCGACCACGATCGTGTCCTTGACTGGCGGGAACCAGAGTCGGGAGTCGCGGTTCTCGACGATGAGGACGATTCGCGGCCGGTAGGCGATGTCGTGCACGTCGCCGGTGGTCCAGGCGTCGTGTCTGCGGCGGCCCGTTGCGGCGTGGTCAGGGTCGACGTAGGTCAGGTGCACGACGGTCAGCCGGGGCCGGACCTCGTTTCGGACGTCGCGTTCGGTGACGTCCCGCAGCAGCGTTCCGTGGGTGTCCAGCCATTTGGTGTGCATGCCGGGGACTGGGAGTTGACGCGCGGTCCAGGCGCTGGCGTCGGGGTGCTGGCGTAGCCAGGTCACGGCATTGATCAACACCTCCGCGTCGGCGGTTTGAAGCCGGTATGTAGCCCGAAGGGTGGCCGGGATGAGGACCGCGCCAGCCGACCGCAGCGACGACGCGAGCGTGCGGGCGCGGTCGACGTCCACGGACGGCGGTTCGGCATCGGTACGAGCTCCGGATCCGGCTTCGGCAACCAGGGCGACGGCGGCATCCAGGTCTGCGATGAGCGTGGCGGGAAACTCGCCAGTGACACCCCGGACGGAGACCGTCTTACAGACGATCTCCACGCCGACGGGAAGCTGGCCGGCGAACTCGCGCCAGCGCATGTGCCACTCGTGCCAGGCGGCGTGCCCGATCTGCTCGACGGCCTTGCCGGTCGACACACCGGGGCGGAGCGGAACGGAGAACGTGACCCGCTCGCCGACGCCCAGTTCCGCGCACACAGCTTCCGCCCACTTCTGGTTGATCTTGCGGCGGATGGCCGTGACGGCGTCGTCCGGGGTGATGAGGCGGGTGTTCATGATGTTGCCTCCGCTGCGACGGATGCGTCGGCGGTCATGTGCCGGATACACCGATGATGGGTTTTGCCCAGGATCGGCCCTGGGTGGTCTTGAGGATCAGGTACTCCGCGTCCACGTGCGGCTCGATTGCGCTGTGCTTGTCGTTGGGTGCGCCGATGATGAGTTGGAAGCCGAGTCCGCGCCACGCGCCGATGGCCCGGCCGGTGAAGTGCGCGTCCGCCTTGATGAGTGCCTCGTCGAGGAAGACGGGGGCGTAGCGGGGGCGTTCGGAGCCGGCGTCGCCCAGTTGGTAGCGCAACGCGGCACCGACGATGAACGCCACCAGTTCTTGGGACTCGCCGCCGGACTTCTCGCCGATGTGGTCGTACACGGCGACGTGCTCGCCGGCGAGATTGCGTTTCTCGGCGCTGATTCGGACGTGGTTGCGCACGTCGATCAGGTCGGCGAAGTCGGGCGCGGTGCGGCGGATGCGGTCGATCACCTTGGCCATCCGGTGGTAGGCGCGTTCGCGGTCGGCGTCCGTCGTCGCCTTGTCGATGAAGGCACGTACTTCGCGTAGTTCCTTGCGGAACCGGGCGCGCACTGCGGAGTGGCTTTCTTGCGGGTCGATGCGGAGCCGGTGGTCGTCGTCGGCGAATGGCAGGTCGGCGAGGATGCGGTTGACGGGGTCGATTCGGTCGCGGATCTCTCGGACAGCGGCGGCGAGTTCACTGTCGAGGCTGGTGAGGTCGTTGCCGGAGAGTTTGAGCAGGCTGTCGCGCCACTCGGTCTCTAGCTCGTGCAGGCCGTTGGTCTCCAGGTCGGTGAGCAGGTGGTCGAAGTCGCGGTAGGAGGCGTGCGGGTCGGTGCCGAGGTTCGGGTTGGGCCAGCGCTCGACGAACGTCGAGAATGTGTCGTGTAGTGCCTTCTCCGATCGGCTGATCGATTCCGTCGCGGACTGCTTGTCGGCGCGGCGCCGCTCGGTGGCACGTTTCATGGCGGCGTCGAACTCCGCGAGCGCTGCGGTCGGGGCGGTGTCGTCTGAGGCTCCGTCGAACAGCGTCGCCAGGTATGCCCGGTGTTCTCGGCTGACCTCTATGCCGGTCTCCACGGCGATGTCGAGTGCCTGCTGGGCGTGATCCACCTCGTCGACCGTCGATTCCCAAGACTCGCCGAGCGTTTTAGCCTCGCCCTTCTGCTGGCCGATGCGCTCGGTCAGCTTGGTGACCCGCTTCTTGAGCTTCTCCGTATCCTGCTGAAGCCGATCGATCTCCGGGTTGCCCGCCCGCACCTCGTCGATGACGCGCGACCAGCGGTCCCGTTCTGCCTTGACCGACGCGACGTCCACCTGGTCCCAGGACAGCTCGGTCAGGGCCTGGTAGGCAGCGCGTCTGGCTTCGAACGAGTTGAGGGTCGTCTCCGCCTCCGTCACCCGCTCTTCGGCGATGTCAAGGCGTTGTTGGGCATGGCCGATCCGGGTTTCGAGGTCGGCGAGCAGCCTGCTGTTGGTGAAGCCGAGCAGGTTGCGCCGGCCGTGACCGCCGTGCGCGCCCCGACTGCGGTCCGACGTCTGGCCGGTGATCGTGAGTGCTTTGGGGTATTGCCCAAGCAGCCTAGGTGTCTCGATACAGACGTAGTCGAACCGGCGGGCGAGTTCGCTCTTGAGCCAGGCGGTGAACGGCGATGGCCGGTAGTCGAGCCGGCCGGGGAGCGTCTTATCCTCCAGTCCGACCTCGTCGCGCAGGCCAGTGCGCACCCCCTCAAACTGGACGCGCCAGGGGAGCGACACCGCGTTGATCGCCTCGCGGAATGAGCTCAACTGGCCGATGTCGATCAGCATCCGGGAGGCGAACCCGCCAAGCGCCAGGTTGAACGCTTCCCGCCACGGCTCGAACTCCGTTCGTACTTCGATCAGCTCACCGACGAACGGCAGGTCGTCCGGGGTGAGCTTGGCGGCCTCGGCCAGCGCGGCGCGTGCATTGTGCAGGTCGTCCGGGAAGTTGCTCCGCCGTGTCTTGGCGGCCTTGCGCTCGGCACGCAACCTGGTCAGGACTCGTTCGGCGTCCCGTTGTTCCGCCATTGCCTCAGCGAACTGCGTTTGCGCAGTTTTCCTGGCGTCGCTGTCGGCAAGTACTCGGTGTGCTGTCTCGACCAGCGCGACGTAATCCAGTTCGGTCGACACGGTGGCACCGATGATGTCCAGCGCCCGGTCCAGTCGCTCCCGCGAGCGTTCGACGTTGGCCAGCCGCTGCTCCACGCCGCGGATCTCTCGAAGTGCGGTGTCCAACCGGTCGCCGCCGGAGGCGCGCAGGGTGTCGATCACCCCGTCGCGCTGGGACTCCGCCGCCTTGATCAACGCGTCTGTCTCCAGCACGTTCTGCTCGGCTTGGCGGTGCCGCCGTGCCAGGTCTTCCTCGGCCGCGCGTAACAGGTCAAGCCGGCGTTCATGACGCCACAACGCGGCGGGGGACGAGGCGTCGGTGAACGCCCCGACGTCGTCGATGATCCGCAGCTGTGCCTCCGCGTCGTCGATGGTGTCCCGATGTTCGCGGATTGGCGTCAATGCCTTCACCTGCTGCCGGGCGGTGATCATCCGCTTCCGCGTGCCGGACAATTCGTCGAACTGCTGCACCACCGCGTCCGCCGTGGTCAATGTGGACGGTTCTTCGAGGACCATCGTCTTGTACAGCGCGTCAACCGTGGTGATCTGCTGGCCGGCCTGGATTCGGCCGAGCAGCCCGACCGCCTTGTGCCCGTCGCCTGCGGCCCCGATACCAAGCGTGGTGTGCAGTCGCGCGATGAATTCCTTGTCGGTCTCGAAGCAGGTGAGGCCGGTTGCGGTGACCGCGGCACGGGCGAGCTTGATGTCCGGTTTCGCCACGGCTTCCAGTGTGCGTAGGTCGTACGAGCTGTCACAGGTGGCGCGGACCGGGCCGATGTCGTCGAGGGTGCGGGCGGATGATGGCACGTACCAGGCCCGGAGCGCGGTGAACTCGGCACCGGTGTGGTCGACCCAGGTCATCGCGATCGCCGACCAGGTGTCGCGGCCGTCCCCACGCAGCACCTGCGATCTCGTCTCGCCATCGGTCCGAGACTCGTCGAGTTTCCCGCGCGCGTAGGAGAGGATGTTGCGCTGGTCCTTGCCTCTGGGTCGGCCGACGACACCGCCGTTGGACGCCCCGTTGAACGGTGTCGTGTGCGGCATGAGCAACGCGATGTAGGAGTCCATCAGCGTCGACTTGCCCGACCCGGAACCCCCGCTGAGCAGGGTCGCGCCGGAAGCGAGCCTCACCTGGTGGTACCCATCGTAGCCGCCCCAGTTGACCAACTGCAGGTTCCGCGCGACCCACTGCTGGCCACGGGAGGCCGCCGGGATCAGCCCGAACAGCGTGTCGATCATGCTCACGACGTAACCTCGTTCCGTTCGCGCAGCCACTGGTTCAGCTCGGTGAGCTTCTCGGTGCTCAGCACAACCTCGACCAGCGGTGTGATCCGGTACCGCCCTGCGGACTCCTCGGTGATCAGTCCTTCAGTGGCCAGCCGCTCTACTGCTTTACGGATGTCGCGCTGGCCGCGGGCCAGGTTGTGGTCCTCCGGATCGAAATAGGTCAGCACGGTCTGTTCCAGCTCTTCGATGTCCACCCGAGCGGACGTCTCGCCCGCACCACTTTCCCGTTGGAAGACGGTCCGCAGGTGCACCAGCACCAAGGTCTCGGCACGGTTGTAGGGGTCGTCCTTGAGCAGGATCGGCACGTCCAGCTCCGCGGAGCGCACCTGCTGCTTGTAGGCGATACCGCGGTCGTGATCGACCACGAGCCGGACGAACAGGTCATGCAACCGTGACTCGATGATCTGCTGGTTCTCCAGCAACGTGCGCCACTGTGCCGGGTACTTCTCGGCCAGCAGGAACTTGCGCCGCAACAGCTGGACCAGCACCCGCCGCACGTCCGCGTCGAGCGTGCCCGCGTCACCGGCGAACAGCTCCGCCGGGTCATCCTCCATCGAAACCGGCTCGATGAACCCCGCCGCCGTGTCATCCGACCAATCGGCTTCGTCGCTGTCCGGTTCACTCATCGTCGTCACTCCCGTCAACGCTGGCCGGCACCGGGCTCGTCGACGCAAGATTCGTCACCGACACGCCGCCGAACGCGAACCGTCGCCGAGTCTGGTCGGGGCGGACCGCTTCGACCACCGTGACCTCAGCCGTATCGGTCATTCCGAGGTCATGCGCGATCTCCAGCAGGCCGAGCAGATCAACGGGTCGTTGGATCTCCTCAGGCGCTGCGCGGAACGCGGCCGCGACATCGACACGCTCCGCATCGTCTGCGAACGCCGCCAGGTGCGCACGCAGTTCGGCGTACCGAGGACCACCCCACGCGCGGGTGTCCGCGTCTGGCACGTCCTCCGCTTCGTCCCATTCCCGCAACGGCGCGGGTGGTTGAGCTGGCCGCACATCGCTCATCGTTTGCCGCAGATGCCCGACATCGGCCACCGGAAGGCGGCGCAGCGGGTCCACAGTCGCGCTGCGCCGCGAGTTGGGTACCCACTTGTGGAATCCGGACATCACGTCCCGCAACAGCTCGTCCACCTGGCGGTCTCGCAACGGGTCATGGTTGCGGACCTGAGTGGTGATCACATGGGACGCCTGCCGTTGTGCCGTCAGCACCTCGTTGACGCCCTGCTCGATCCGGCGGGCGATCTCGGTGAGCTCCCTTCGCTGGAGCTCCGGCAGCAAGCCGGTGAATCGGTGCCGCAACACCGTGTGCAGCTGGCTCCACAGGTCGTCGATCTGCGCCGGATCACCGATCAGGCGCAACGCCCCGGCGAACGCACGGCCTTCCGGTGTCGTGTCCATGATCTGCTGGCCGCGGGCCAGGTACTCGCGCAGCACCTCACCGGTCGGCCGCACGTCCTGCCGCAACTCCGCGACGACATCCCGCTGCATCGCTTTGATCGACTCAGCCACGCGGGCAAAGTCGGCGGGCAGTTCCCGCGCCAGATGCAGCACGTTCTCGGCCGCCTCGAGCAACTGCTCGTCATCAACGGCATCCACGGTGCCGCCCTGTTCGAGACGGGCGAGCTCCTGCTGACGCTGCCGGATCTCCACCTCGAGCCGCGCGATACGGGCCATCACATCCGGATCGGCGTCCTGCGCGAGCCGCTCGATCGCGTCCAACAACGTCCTGACCCGGGACTCCGACACCCTGGTCCGGGCCCCGCCGACCCGGCCGGCGACCTCAAGCGCACCGACGCCGTGTGCGGACAACCGGTACACCTCGATGTCGTTGTCGGACACCTGTCGCACCAGCCAGCCTGCATAGACCCACTGCCTGCACAAGTCGCGCGCGTTCCCGGCAGGCAGCGGCTGGTTGTCCTCGTCGCCGTATCCCGCAGCCCGCAGCTGGTCGAGGGTGTCGTCGATCTCCGCATGTGCATCCGCCACCGCCACGGTCGGCCGCTCAGGGGTGAACAACATCGCCAGCACGGTCACCACGAACGGCGCATACGTCCGGTGGAGCAGATCAAGCATCGGGTTCTGGAACGCGCGAAGCGCACCCTGGTATGCACCCTCTACACCTCGTGTGCTCATCGTCGCTCAGAGTACGGCGCGCCGGTGTGACGCAGCAGATACATCTAGTTCTCCTCCCGCCCCGTGACGGAGTTATGCGGCAACGCGGTGTCGGGCAAGTTTGGCCAGCACGACCTGGTTGGCCTCCCAGCCGTCCGGGAACTTCGCCGGCACCGACAGGTGCACGGCGTCCGTCGACGGGTGGCTGTCCAGGAGGTCGGTGATCCCTTCGCGGGCGACGACGATGCACGCCTGCCGGTGCCGAGAGGCGAGCACGCACAACCGCCCGGCCTCCAGGTGGAACGCGGTCGCGTCCCGGCGACCGGACAGCGGGTGCACGACGATCACGACCTCGAACTCGCGGCCCTGCAGGCGGTTGGCCGTGTCGACGGCGACCTGCGCCGCGTACGGGCGGCCCGTGCGGGCGAGCGCGACCCGGACCAGGTCGGCCTGGTCGCGGTGGGCAACGCCGATCGCGACGTCACCGGCGTCCAGAACCCGGCCGCCGCGGTGGCGTTCGCAGGTGGCGATCGCGCCGCGGTCCAGCAGCCGGACGGCGAGGTCCGCGGCGGCCTGGATCGTCTCGCTGTCGGTGCGCGGGACGTGGCGGCGGGGCAGTTCGTGCAACGCCCAGCCAGTGGCGAACGCCATCGCCAGGGTCTCGTCCAAGGCGCTGCTGCCAAAGCCCGTGGCGCGGAACTCCAGCGCGCGAACCCCTTCTCCGGTTCCCGCGGTGAAGCCGGCGAACGGGTAGAAGGCCCGGGCGACGGTCGGGGCGGCGGTGGTCGAAAGGCGCCAGGACACCGGCAGCCGGTGCACGGGGGTGCCGGGGTTGTGCTCCAGCATTACGGTGACGCCGTTGCGGGTCGGGTCGTGGGGCAGCCCGATCCACCGTTCGGTGCCCACGACGGTGAAGGGGTCCAGCTGACCGGGGTCCCCGACGAACAGGCCGCGGTCGAACCTTTCGACGATCTGGAGCAGCATGTCCGAGCGCATCTGGTACGACTCGTCCAGGATCGCCCAGCTGAAGGTCTCATCGCGAACGGTGGCCCACTTGGCGGAGGTGCCGACGACGACCCCGCAGCCCGCCAGGTCGGCCACACGGGTGGCGACGACGGTGTTCGCGAGGGCGTCGACGGCAGGCGGCGTGGTGTAGCTGGACGCGCTGAGCCGGCCGACCGTGATGTCCGGGTACGCCTGAGCCAGGCGGATGACCAGGTCGTCGACCTGGTTGTTGGTTTGGGCGACGATGATCGGTCGCTCATCGCCTTTGACGAGGTCGCCGGCGGCTCGGACCACCAGTGTGCTCTTGCCGGCGCCGGGTGGCGAGTCCACGACCACCGCCTGGTGGCTGGTATCCGCGAGGTCGGCCAGGATCGCAGTTGTCGCCGCGTCGGCGGCCGCAGCCGGGTCGAACCCGGTGTGGTCGTCAGTTGTCATCGCCCCACTCCTCGGTGGCCGCTTGGTCGGCTGCGACGGGGTCCACGGTTTCGGAGTCTTCCGGGTCGCCGGCGTGCGTCCACGGGATCCGGTCCGCTTCCGGGAACACAGGGGTCGGGCGCCACCCGGGGTCGGGCAGGTAGTCGATGTGCTGCCCGACAACAGGTACAGTTCCCGGCTTTGGGACCCGGGCGCGGCCCATGCCGCCGGTGACCTCCACCATGATCAAGTTCGCGTCGCCGTCGCGGATGATGGAGACGATCTCGGCTTTGTGTCCGGGCGGCATCGTCGGGCTGATCAGCTTGGTGTCGTTGACCAGCCGGATGGGATCCAGGGTGTGCACGGTGACCCGCGGCCTCGGCACCCGCCGGTTCGACGCGGTGATGTTGACCCGGTCAGGCTCGGCTGCCGTGACCGTTCCGGCGAACGCCTCGCCGAGGCTGCGCTGGTCGGCGCGGATGTAGGGGTCGTCGAAGGCCATGTCGGCTTCGAAGTCGGCCAGCGCGCGCTCCAGTTTGCTCAGCCGCCGGGCAGCCCTGATCGCGCCGTCTCGTTTGGGCTGTGGCCGGGCGTCGCCGGAGTCCTGGTAGTCGGAGTAGTCGGTGAAGGAGTCGCAGTCGCGCTCGAAGCGTGTGGCCGCCCGCGGTGCCTCGGGGATGCCGCGCAGCAACGCGAGGGCGGTCCACATCAGACGCCAGGTCGGGTTGAGCTGTTCGCCGAGCAGCCCCCGCAGGTCGGCCTGGGCTTCGGCCAGCGCCTGCTCATTGCCAGCCGCCCGGGCGGTGTCGAACCGCCGCATCGCGGGGGCAAGGTAGATGTTGTCGAACTCCGGAGACGTCGCGGGGCCTGCGGGCGGGCACAATTCGGGGTTCTCGGCGTCGGCCATGGCCTCCTGGACCGTCAGCCCGTCCGGGGGAGCGATCCAGGCCATGAGCGAGGCCAGGTTCTGGTCCTCGAGCGCGCTCTGGCCGGTGGCCCAGTGCTCACCGAGCAGGTCGGTCATCGGCAGCAGCAGCGAGGTGCCCGCCTGCTCGGCCGTTTCGACCAGGAACGTCAGCCACTTCCCGAGTTCAGGGACGACCGCGGGCACCGGGTACGGGCCGTCCGTGCGGCGGAACCGGCACATCCGGCCCATGTCGCCCAGCGCCTTGATCCCACCGGGGTTAGGAACCAGGATCTGAGGAGCAGAGGTGTAGCGGGACCGCCGTTCCTCGCCGCGGGAGGGGATTTCCCGGCGGTCCTGGCGGCAGGAGTCGATGTAGTCCATCACGATACGGCCGAATTCGGCGGCGAACGCGAACCGCTGGTCCCGGTTGCGCGGCTGGCCGACGACCAGCAGGGTCGGCGACCTCCTGCTTTCGCCGACCAGCACCGCCAACGGCGTGCCCGCTTCGCCCGCCATGGTCAGCGGAATCACCACCAACGGCCGGTCGGACAGGTTTCGGTGCCGGAAGCGGGTCAACGGCATCGCGGTCATCGCCTCCATCGCCTCCAGATGGGCCAGCGCCGATACCCGGCTCATGAGACTGCTCCCGCCGCGCCGGGGGAGTCGACCAGCTCGGCCCGCAACCGGGCGGCGTGCCGCAACGCGACAGCCATCTCGACCTGATCGTCGTTCGGTGTCAGCGTCCCTCGGGCCAGGCCGAGGGCCATGGTCACGGTGTCGATGCCACCGAGGTGCTCGCGGACCGCGGGCCCGAGCACGTCGAGCGAACCGTCGGCTCGGGCCCGGGAGCGGCAGTAGAACGCCATCTCGCAGTGGTTGAGGCACTCCGGGAAGTAGGTCGCGGGCACCTGGTCCAACGCCTCGGCCAGCTCCTGTGCCGGACGCCGCGGGCGGCCGGTGTCGTCGGCAGCGAGGTCGAAGGTCAAGCCTTCGGGCAGGAGGTCGACCAGGTCGCCAATGCGCTGGATCCGCTCCAGCTGCCGGGTCAGGGTGGCGACCTGCTTGCGCGCGTCGACGAACGCCCCGGTCGGCCGGTTGGTGAAGTCCTTCGGCGCGATCAGCACGATCGTGTCGGAAACGGATTCGGGTCCGATGCCGCCCGCGGCAAGCATGGCTCGCAACGCGATGATGTAGGCACACGCCTGGGTCGTCGCCGCCCGCACCTGCGCTGGCGCGGCCTGCCCGTCGACGATCGGGAAGCTCTTGATCTCCACGACGTGGAAGCGGTCGCCGATGCGGAAGGCGACGAGGTCCGGCTCGAGGAACACGGAGTGCCCGCCGACGACGAGCCGCAGCATCGGGTGGTCGTAGAGCGTGTCGCTGCCCTGCCCGCGGGCGGCGGCCGTCAGCAGGTGCGCGGTGCGGGCGTGGCGGGTCTCGGCGCGGCCGTCACCGCCGACGTCGTTGAGGTCCTGGTAACCCACCTCCGGCAGCGTGAGCTGGAGGGTCTCACGCAGGACCCGCAGCAACTCCGCGCAGCCGTTGGCCTTCACCATCGACTCGAAGACGTTGCCGCGCGCGATGGCGAAGGACGACTGGCCGAACGGAGCTGGGTAGCCGGCGTGGGCGGCGATCGCGGCCTTGTCGGAGCCGGAAGCGTCCAGCACGGCACGCAGCATGCAGCGGGGGTTGTTCTCCAGCGCGGCCAGCGTTCGTGCGTTGTGGTGCATACGGGGTGCGGGGCCGCGCAGTGCGGCCAGGCGCTGGTCGGTAGTTGCGATCACGGTGTTCGTTCCTTGCGGTGGTGCGATAAATGCGGTGGGGCTCGGGTCAAGCTTCGGCTTGTCGGCGTCTGACGTCTCGTAGCGACGCGCCGAACAGTTGCTGAGCGTCGCTGAGTTGCTTACGTGCCCGCCGGGCTGACTCGGCTCGGGTGGCGTGGTCGATGTCGGCGTGCACGTCCAGTTCGGCGCGTGCGGCGTCGATCACCTGGTTCGGGTCAGGAGGCGTGCCGACGTCGGCGGTCGGTTTCGTGCTCGTGGCGCCGGGGATGTTCACGGCGAAGCGCCAGAGCAGGCGCCACGCCGTCGGGCTGGCTTCGGTGTCCGGCGAATCGACCGAGCCGCGGATCGCCTCGGCGATGCGGATCGCGCCGGTGAGGAAGTCCACGCGTGGCGACAGTGGACCGATGATCCGCTGCTCCAGCCGCCAGGTGCTGATCGTGACGAGCGCCCGTGCCGGTGACAACAGGTCGTGGGTCAGGGCGGGGCACAGGTAGTACGGCCGGGCGCCGGGTGCGGCGTGGTAGGAGCGTTCCTCGTCCCGGCGCAGGCTCGACAACTTCGACGCGGACAGCTCGCCGGGGAAGAACGCCTCGTGGACGCTCACGATGAGCTTGGGTGCGGCAGGGGTCTGCAGCAGCATCAGCGCCCGGTGGGCGTGCTCGCGCGCCGGAAGCATCGCTCCCCAGCCGACCGGCGCGCTCGGTAGCTCGTCCACCTGCTCGGCGGTCGTAGGAGCGGTGGACGGGTCTTCGGTGTCGACGAGGGCGCTCCAAGCCCGTTCGGCGCGGCGAAGCCGTGCACGCAGCTCGTCGAGCCGAACGGAATCACCAGCGGTGGCTGCGTCGCGGATCGCGCGGCGCAGCATGGCGATGTTCTCCTCCAGCGCATCCAAAGGGTCGCTCATGATCGAGAGCGTACCAGACTTCCAGATGGCTTCCAGAGTTCTCCTGAGTTATCGTGTACGGTGCGTGATGTCACATCCACAGTCGCGGCTTCGGCCGACGCCGTTACTCCCCTTAGGGAGGCCTCCCGTGACGGGACGCGTGCTCCACACCTCCGACTGGCACCTCGGGCGGCAGATCGGCCGCCGCTACCGGCGCGACGCCGAGTTCGACGCGGTCCTGGACGAGATCGTTGAGATCGCCGCGGACTTCGCCCCCCACCTGATCGTGCACAGCGGCGACCTCTTCGACGGGCGCCCAGGCCTCGACGACGTTTACCGTGCCGCTCAGGCGCTGCGCCGGCTCGGCGACATCGCTCCTGTGGTCGTCGTCGCGGGCAACCACGACACCTCGAATGTCCTGCGGTTCCTGGACTATGTCCTCACTGACATGGGCAACCGCGTGGGCAACCAGGTCCGGGTGCGTTTCGCCACCGACGCCCGCCCAGGCGGGCTCCTGATCGCCGAGTACCCCGCCGGCGACCTGACGCTACGCATCGGCGCGTTGCCCTACCTGCACCCCAACCGGTTCGCCTACGACTTGGCCGACCCCGCCGCAGCGACCGCGACCTACGCCGAGCGCATTCGCGCCGTCCAGGCCGATGTCTACCGCCGCCTGGCCGCCGACCGTGGTCCGGACGACCTCCTGGTCTTCGCCGCACACCTCTTCGTCGAGGGGGCCACCCCCTCCCACTCCGAGCGGCCGGTCTCGATCGCCGCCGACTACGCCGTCGCCGCCGATGCCCTGCCCGGCGTCGACTACGGCGCGCTCGGGCACATCCACAAGCCCCAGCGCGTCGACCGAGCCGGTTTCCCCGCCCGCTACGCCGGCAGCCCGCTCCAGCTGGACTTCGGCGAGACCCGCGACACCAAGAGCGTCGTCCTGGCCCAGATCGCCCCGGGCAAGGCGCCCCAGATCGAACTCGTCGCCCTGAAGTCCGGCCGCCCCCTGGTTCACCTGACCGGAACACTGGACGAGATCGCGCAGCGCGCCGAGCGCGTTGGTGACGCCTGGGTGAAAGCGGTAGTAGACGTCGACGCGCCCACCGTGTTCCTCGCCGAGGCTCTCGCCAAGCTGCTGCCGCAGGCGACGATCGTCGACATCGAGGAACGCTTCCCCGGCGCCGCCGGCCAGGTGCTGGACCGCACGGCCATCACCGCGGAGCTGCCCGGCATCGACGACCTGCTGCGCGAGTACCTGCCCGGTCGCGGCACCAGCGGCCGCGCCTTGGACCACGTCATGGCCACGTTCTTGGA
The DNA here is from genome assembly GCF_049647105.1 of Actinophytocola sp. Lineage (GTDB taxonomy): Bacteria > Actinomycetota > Actinomycetes > Mycobacteriales > Pseudonocardiaceae > Actinophytocola. The sequence goes on along the minus strand of NZ_JBARWZ010000282.1, from coordinate 20,422 downwards.
CCTGCAGGCCGAGCCGGATCCCGCCGAGCCAGCCGCCTGCTGCGAGGAGACGCTGCTGACCGCAGTCATCGCCGGCGAGAGCGTCGACGGTGTCGACCGCACCGGACTGCTGATCGGCGCTGAGGCCACCGGAACGGAGGAACGGCGATGAGGCCCATGAACCTGTCCCTGACCGGCTTCCGCAGCTACCCGAGCCAGGTCACGGTCGACTTCACCGGCAAAAGCCTGGCCGCTGCACTCGGCGACACCGGCGCAGGCAAGAGCAGCCTGCTCGACGCCATCACCTACGCCCTGTTCCGCAAGAGTTCCTGGGACGCCAAGGAAATCCGGCACCTGATCGCCGACGGCGCCAAAGCCATGAGCGTCGAGTTCACCTTCCTGCATGACGGGCACCGCTGGAAAGTGCAGCGCACCCTGCACGCCAAGAACCCCAACGCCGGGCGGCACCACCTGACCAATCTCGACACCGGGCACGAAGAAGACGGTGCGAGCGCCGTCGACGCGCGGATCAAGACCGTGCTGGGGATGGGCTACGAGACCTTTCTGCGTGTCGGGCTACTGCCCCAGGGCAAGTTCGACCAACTCCTCACCGCCGCACCGCGGGAACGGAACCAACGACTGCGTGAGCTGTTCGGGACCGACGCCCTCGAGTCTGTCCGAAACGGTGCCATCCGCCGCCGGGAGAGCCTGACGGATCTGCTCGCGGAAGCGCGGATCAAGCGACAGGCAATGCCTGACAACCCGGCACAGGCCGCCGAGGCAGCTAGCGTGGCGGCGAGCGCCGCCAAGGCTGCCGCCGAACGGTTGGGCTCCGCCATCGACACCATGTCGTCGCTCCAGAAGCAGACAGCTGAGGCCACCGCAGCAGCGGACGGGGCCGACCGCGCCGCCCAAGCCCTGGCCGAGAAGGCCGTGACAGACGCCGCGTCCATCCTGGACACCCTCGAGGCTGTCGTCGCCGGCCTCTCCACTCGACGGGAATCCCTGGACTCCCGTGCCGCCGCGGCCGACGAGCGCGACGGCGTGCTGACCACAAAGATCGAAGGTATCGAGGCTCAAGGTGAAGGCCTGGGCGAACTCGCCAAGGCCGCCGCGGTCGTCGAGAAGCTCGCGACGCAGGCCGAGGACCACCGGGGCGAGCGTGACCGACTCGCCGCTCGGAACAAGGAACTCGCGGCGGAAGCCGATGTCATCGCGAAAGTCGGCGCGGAGCTGACCCGGCGGGCCGAGCAGGCCAAGCCGTTCACCGAGCTCGCTGACGCCGCAGCCAACATGAACAAGCGGCTTTACACGCTCGGCCTCTCTGTTCGCGCCCACGTGAACGAAGCGACTGCGGCGGCGCAGCAGGTCGCCCTTGCCTCCCAGGCCCACAGCCTGGCTTGCAAGGCTCTCGAAACCGCACAGCAGGCCGTCACGCCTTGCGAAGAAAAGGCCTCCATCGCCAAGACCGACCTCACAGAGGCGGAGGACAAACATGATGCCCTCCGGTTGCGCAACCAGGCGGCGGCAGTCGCCGCCGAGGCGCACCCAGGCGACGACTGCCCGGTGTGCCAGCGAGAACTGCCCGGCGACTTCGAAGCGGACGCCGGAGCGAGCGCAGCTGAACTCGCCACGGCGAAGGCACAGGTGAGCGAAGCGAAGGCCAACCGGGACGAGGCCGCCCGTCAACTCGCCGAGGCCCGCGCTGCGGTCACGACGGCCGAATTGACCACTTCCGAGCGCGCGAAGAACCACCGGACTGCCGAGCAGAACGCGCAACGAGCCACCGAGAAGGCGCTGGAACTCCTCACGGACTTCACGTCGCTCGCCACGGAAGCCGAGGTGGCCTTCGCCGCCGAAACCGCGTCGGCGACACTGACCGCGGCCACTACCGCCCTGGTCGCCCGTCCAAGCGCCGTCGCGGACCCGGCGCAGCTCACCGAGGCCGCCATCGCCGCCCTCACCGCAAGCGAACACGCGGCCGCCACCCGCGCGGAACAACTGCGCACCGACGCAATCAAGGTAACCGCCGCGATCGAGGCGGACCGCACGGCGCTGGGCGAACGCAAGGCCGCTCACCAGAAGGCGGTGAAGGAGGCCAAGGCGGCGTCGGCCCGGCACACGCGCGCCGTGAACCGAGCTGCCGCGGACTTCGGCGGCTTGCCACCTCGGATCCGGGCACTCCTGCCGGACGACGCGATAGCCATCAGCGCCGCAGAAGCGGCGGAAGCGGCCGAGACGATCGCCGCCCGGCTGGACGAGGTCAAGGAGCTGCTCGCCGCGCGGGAGACGAGTCGCCAGGAGAAGAACTCGGTACTCACCCTGCAGCGCGCCCTCGACCAGAAACATCGCACCGACGTAGACGAGCCGCTGGCCAGGCTCCGCAGCCGCTTGGACGGGTGGGCGAACGCCGCTGTGCACGCGGTGGCTCAGCTACCCGACACCAGCCGGAGCCGGGTAGCCGAACCCGACGCGCAATCGGGAATCGCCGAGATCCGGACGTTCTCGACGGCCCTGTCGACCGTCGCTGCCGAGCTGCACGCCGAACTGATCGAGACCAGCGCCACCCATTCGGCTCTGGCACAAGAAGCGCTTACCCGTCTCGACGAACAGGCTGCGGCACTGACCGATGTGGATGGTTTCGACCCTGCCGCAGACCTGACGGATCCACTTTCGCTGCACCCGCTCGTCGCTGGCCACGCAACGGCCGAAAGAGAGGCGAAAGCCCAGCGCGCGGCACAGGAAGCGGCGCAGCAGCAGGTCCGGCCGGCCGCCGATCTGGATTTCGCCATCAAGGCCGGCGAGACACGGCTGGCGGCGCTGGACGTGCTGCGCGGCGAACTGGTCGACGCCAAGTTCCTCGGTCACCTGACCCAGCAGAACACCCAAGCGCTGCTGGGCATCGCCAGCGATCTCCTCGGGCAGCTTACCGATCTGCGGTTCGGCTTCGCCGGGAACTTCGCCATCGTCAGCCGCAACTCCGGCGTCGTCCACACCCCGAGTCGACTCTCCGGCGGCGAGAAGTTCCTGGCGTCCCTCGCGCTGGCACTGGCGCTGGCCGAGCTGCACTCCCTGAGCGGCCCTCGTCTCGGCTCGCTGTTTCTGGACGAAGGGTTCGCGGCGCTCGACACCACGGCGCTGCAAGCCGCGCTGGAAGTGTTGCGCACCCAGGCCGGTGGCGACCGTCTCGTCATGGTGATCAGCCACCTGCACGCCGTCGCCGACGCGGTGGACGACGTCCTGTGGGTCGAGCGTGGTGCGACCGGGTCGAGAGCACGCTGGCTGACGCCAGCCGAGCGCGACGAACTCGTGCAGGCGGATCTGGTCAGCGGGCTGCAGACGCTGGCCTGACGGCGGGACCTTTCCAGTCGGGGAGGTGCCGGTTCAGGGATCGTGCGCCGGATCGTTTCAGTCCCTAGCTACCAAGTCGTCCAAGCAGTAGGAACAGATGCCGTCGTCGGGATCCGAGGTAGTGCGACCGCACCGCCCGCAGGAGCCGAGGCGTCCGTCGGTGACGAAGCCGCAGGCGAAGCAGGCCTTGACGAGGAAGCTGTTGGGATCGTCACGGGTGGCGACTGCGACGAGCGCTTCTAACTCGCATTCCGGGCAGTCAGTGATCGACCAGCCGGTCCTTCCCTTCGCTGCCTCGTAGCGTGACTCACCCAGGACTGCCGAGACGTACTCTTCGGCCGCGTCGGTGCCCTCCACCTGGTTCCAGTCATGACCGCAGAACCGGCAGTGTGAGGCTTCGTCGTGGGGCTGGAAGGTCCACGTCACCTCCATACATTCCGGGCAGTGAATGATGATGCCCTGCCAGGCGTCCAGCTCGGGCGCGATGCGGGTCGACCTGGCCCGGTGGACGGCGCTGATGGTTGTCAGCGTGGCAGCGATGAGTTCTTCGGCCCGCTCGAGGTGTTCGGTCTCTTCGTCGGGTGCGTCCGGCACGAGGTGGTGCTGGATGAACTCGGACAGCACGTCAAGGGCTGCCGCGGCCCTGATGGTCACGACCTCGTGGTTGCTGGTGGAGCCGAAGTGTTGGAGTTTGTTGCGCTCTTTGTTGAGGGAGTTGAGAGCGTCGCGCTGAGGGTTTGACAGCTGGACGTCGGCGACCTTGGCCAGCCGTTTGATCGCCGTGGTGAGCGTGACGCTGCGGAAGTCGCCCTGCCTGAGCTTGTTCTGATCGGCGCTATATGGATCCTCGAAGATGTGCTGGATGCCTTCGCGCTGCAGCCGTACCTTGACCAGGATCTCGATGGCGGCCTGCAGGTGCAGGACGGCGTACTTCAAGCTGCGGGGATCGTCGGATTCGGCCAGATGGGAGATCGCGCTGTCGAGGAAGTCGACCCCGTTGACAATGGGGTCGAACTCCAGGCTTCCGCTTGAAGCGTCGCTACTTTCAGAGCCGTGCGCGCCGCTCATGGTCCACGCGTCCCTTCCGCCAGCTGGCAAGCGGCTCGTCTTGTAACGTCGCGAACGATATGACACCCCCGCCTTCTCGTCGTTGCAGGGCCGAGGCCAGCAGTTGGCTCAGTTCCACTGAGAGTTTCTGGGGTGGTGTGTTCGGTTCGTTGGCGAACGTTGACGAGCGGTTCAAGCGCGTGGCCTGCACGGGTCCGCACACACATTACGCCGCAGTCAAGGCCTGACCCGATACCGTCGAGGGCGTGGTGTCTCGTCGGGCGAAGGGGGTGGCTGCTACTCGCCGCTGTCGCTGTCGTGGGCGCGGTGGTCGGAGTGCTGGCCGGCTTCCTCCTCAGTGACCGGATCGTCGGCGTGGTCACGGGCGTGGTGCTCGCGGTGCTCGGGGTGTTCGGTGCGCGCGGGCGTGCGTTGGTCGACCGTGGCGCCGAGGTCCGGACCGCATTGCCGGACCAGGTTCTCGGCGGTCGGCTACAGCCGGTCCGCGAGCCGAGGGACCCTGTGCTGCTGGGCGTGCATCCCGCCGCGTGGGACGAGAGTGGCCAGGTGCCGACGTACGCGCCTCGCGATGTGGACGGCTGGACCGGACGCATCGCTGCAGATGCTGTGGTATCGGCGCCCGCGAGGTGTTGCGGCGGACCGTTGAGATCCCGCTGCCGAGGCGGTGGAGCGGGCCGAGTTGGACCGGGCCAGTAGGTCAACCGATCCACGCGTGCACTCCGCGTTGCGCATGGTTCGGACTCGCCGAACTTGGCCCGGTTGGGCGGTAACAGGTGGTAACAGACTGCCGCCTTGTGGCGATGTTCGTCCATAACGGAGATCAAGTGGACGTCAGCAACGGTGTTGCTTCAGAGTCGGAAGACCCTGCGGTCCGTCAACGACTACAAGCAGGCGGTAAGGGGTTTGTCGTGATCGAAAAGGTTCGGATTCGTGGTTATCGGAAATTCAAAGACACGACCGTCACGGCTTCCGCTGATCTGAATATTTTTGTCGGTGACAATGAGAGCGGGAAATCGACGATTCTTGAAGCCATCAACATGGCCTTGACTGGCAGGATCAACGGTCGCTCGGCTGCCGAAGAACTGAACCCGTACTGGTTCAACCGCGGTATGGTCCAGGAATTCTTCGTCGACCGGTGTGCTGGCGGGCAACGAACACCTCCGACGATCTCTATCGAGATCTTTTTGAAAGATGAGGACGGCCTGCAGACGCTTGCAGGTGCCAACCACTCGGAACGTCCCGTAAGGATGTGTCCCGGTGTCGAACTCGCCATCGAGCCCGATCAGGCATACGCAGAGGAGATCGAGCAGCACCTGAACTCCGGGACAGGGATCCTGCCCGTCGAGTACTTCAAGGTCATTTGGCGAACCTTCAGAGGTGAGGTGCTCAGCGCTAAACCTCGGGAGTTGACGGTAGCGGTCATCGACTCGCGCACGGTTCGATCCTCTAACGCCGTCGACTACCACGTCCGGCAGCTACTCCAGGAGCGGCTCGCGCCAGCGGAGCACGCCGCCGTGTCCGTGGCCTACAGGTCGGTCAAAGAGGAGATGACCCAGCAGCACCTGGCAGGTGTGAACAAGGTGCTGCGGGACCTGGACGGCCCACTCGACGGCCACCAGCTCAGCCTGGCGATGGACCAATCGTCGCGGTCCGCGTGGGACCTGAGTGTCGTACCTCACGTGTCTGACTTGCCCTTCGGCATGGCAGGGCTCGGACAGCAGGTATCGATCAAGCTTGCGCTCGCGATGGACAGGAACAACAGCACGGCGCGGGTGGTCGCTATCGAGGAACCGGAGAACCACCTGTCGCATACGAGCCTGAACAGGCTCGTATCAAGGATTCGTGATCTCCGCGGTGAGAACCAGCAGATCTTCATGTCGACGCACAGCTCATACGTGCTGAACAGGTTGGGGCTTGATGCACTGCGCTTGGTGAACGATGGCAACACATGCACATTCGGTGATATCAGCGATGACACGGTGGCCTACTTCCGCAAGCTGCCGGGCTACGACACGCTACGGCTCGTTCTCGCGGATCGCGTAGTCTTTGTCGAGGGGCCGTCCGACGAGATCGTGTTCGAGCGCTTCTATTGCGACCAATATCAGCGGCGTCCTATCGAGGACGGCATCGACGTGCTCAGCATGCGCGGGCTGTCCTTCAAACGTTGCTTGGAACTAGCTGCCGCACTCGACAAGCGCTGCGTGGCACTGCGCGACAACGACGGCAAGCCGCCGGAGGTACTTCGTGCAGACCTCGTGCAGTACCTGGACGGGACCCGTCGCGAGGTGTTCATCAGCGCGCCTGCCCACGGGCGTACCCTCGAGCCGCAACTACTGGCCAAGAACTCCGATGCGACCATGCGAACGGTATTGGGCATCACACCCCAGGCCGACACAGTGACTTGGATGACGAACAACAAGACGGACGCTGCGATCCGCATAGCCGACTCACCGCACAATCTAACACCTCCAGAGTACATCGCCGACGCTGTGAAGTTCGTTCACGATGCCTGACAACCAGCTCACCTTGGCCGTTGCAGGTGCGCGGAAGACACAGGGCATCGTGGATGCCTGCGTCGCGGCTCCGCCGCAGGAGCGAATCCTGGTCCTGACATACACCACGGCTAACCAGGACGAACTGCGTCGCCGCATCGCGAGCCAAGTCGGGCTTCGTCCGGCCATCGAGGTCATGGGCTGGTTCACGTTCCTGATCCGGCACTTCGTCAAGCCAGCGTTGCCGTTCGTCTACTCAGGCGTACGTGTTACAGGGTTCGACTTCGACAGCATGCCCCAGCAATACACCAGCAATGAGGCATATGAAAGGTACTTCAACTCGGAGGCGCAGGTCCGGCGGGTTCACCTCGCACAACTCGCGACGCGCATCTCGGACGCGAGTCAGAACGCGGCAGTGGCATGCCTCAGCCGGATCTACGACACAATCTACATCGACGAAACGCAGGACCTATGCGGATACGACCTGGAGATCCTCCTTCGGCTCATGAAGGCACCCATCGCTCTCCACATGGTCGGTGACGTTCGCCAAGCAGTCCTGTTGACCAACGAACGCGAAAAGAAGCACAAACGCTACCAATACATGAAAATCTGGGGCTGGTTCCGCGAGCAGCAGAAGAAAGGGCAGCTGCACATCGAACAGCGCGCCGAAACCTGGCGGTGTCGTCAAGAGATTGCGTCGTTCGCGGATAGTCTTTTCGACGCCTCGTGGGCATTCACGCCTACCACTTCGGTAAACACTACATGTACCGACCACGACGGCCTGTTCCTTGTCCACGAAACGGACGTACCGGCCTACCTCGAACAGTTCGACCCCTTGCTGCTGCGCCAGAGCGCGAACTCGGCGAAGAACATGCCATACAACTTCATGAACTTCCGCGTCTCAAAAGGCTTGTCCCGGCCGCGGGTCATGATCTGGCCCACAAGCAATATATGCAAGTTCCTCCAAAGCAGCACGCGACTCGAGGAGCGCGCAGCGGCAGAGTTCTACGTGGCCGTCACCAGGGCCGAGCAGAGCGTGGCGATCGTCCTAAACACTCCAGGTGAATCGCCGATTCCCTACTGGCGTCCGTGAGCGATCATCGACTGCGTAAGCCCCGAGCCTTCACATAACCAGCGTAGAACTCGGCCAGTAGAGCGGTGACGACGTGGGCAGGATGCACGATCAGCAGCGCGTTCTGTGGGGCGGCCACCAGTACCACTCGCTCTTCCGTCTCGATGCCGAGCAGTGAGCTATTCCGCGTAACCGTTGGTTGCTGTGGGTGATCATGTGGTGCGGTCGTGGTCGGTGTGCAGGAGCACGAGTGCGGCGGCGATGATCTTGCCGATGCGCCAAGGGCAGAGGCTGATGTTGCGCAGTGCTTTGAAGGTCATCTTGAGTAGTGAGTTGCCGCGTTCGCCGATGGCGCGTTTGCCGTTGTGGGCCTTGTTGTGCGTCTTCTGTTCGTCGGTGAGCTCACCGCCTTTGGGTTTCTTGAACGCGACGGTGATGGTGTCGGCTTCGCCTTCATAGCCGAGGTCGCCGAGTGCGGGTCGGTTCTCGGTGATCCAGCTCTTGAGTGCGGGAAGGATCTCCAGATGTTCACGCAGCGCGGTCGTGTCGTGTTCGCGGCCCGGACGGACCTCGGAGGTCCACAAGGGCCAGCCGTCCGGGGCGGTGATGACCTGGATGTTCCCGCCGTGGTTGGCGTGCTTGCCCGACCACCACAGATCCACGCCTTTCGTGGGTCCTGGAGTGCGGCAGCGGTCGGTCTCGATCAGGGTGCCGTCGATACTGACGTGGTCGTGTCCGGCCATCTTCGCCGCCAACAACGCCGATTCCAGGCCTGGCGCCCGAACCGCCAGCACGTCGATGCCCTCGTGTAGATAGTCATACCCGGTCGACTTACCAATCCTGTTATCCACGGCCAACTGTGTCATCCGAGTCCCGTCGAGAAACCAGCGCAATACCAGCACCGCCTGCGCGAGCGTGCTCAACGCTCGCCGGCCGGTCCGGGTCCCGCGTCGTGCCCGTTCGGCGTCCAACAAGCTGGTCAGGAACACCACGGTGCGTTCGCGTGCTGGCAGCGTGGCCGTGTATGTCCCACTCATCAAGCGCAGAGCCCCTGTGAAGTTGATCTTTGGTCGGACCAACTTTCTTACCGGGGCTCTGCGTCTTTCGCTTGCATCACAACACCTTCGGCGCGTCGCAGCCTACGATCACACACCGTCACAAGCGGTTACGCGGAATGGCTCAGTGTCCGGGCGCCGGCGGGTAGGTACACGCGCCCGCGGGCGTCGATCGCGACGCCACGATCGGTGCGACGGAGAAACAGGCAGTTTCCTCGTACAGCCGCGCTGGTGCGATCGCCCGAGACCCACCGGAGGGCGTCCATGACCAGGCGGTCTCGAACTCGCCCGGAATGATCAATGGTAGCGAGGCCCAGCACAAGTGATGTGTCCGGTGCCGGTTCAAGCAGCGGTGGAAGTGGGAGCGCCTCACAGACTATGTGCGGTACGGGTTCAGGCGGCACGAGCAGCGGAATCGGACGCTCAGCGATCGCGGAGCCTGGCTGAGCCGGCATGCCGGCCTGCCGTTCAGAGGTGCGCATGTGTTCGATCCGGCTCAGCCGCTGGGTCAACGGGAGTGGGTAGTGCCGGACACAAGGGGTGGGGTTCGCCGGTGAGCGCGACGAGGGCAGCGGCGATCTCGGGGAGTTGGCCGCGGATGTAGGTGGTGGTGGAAGCGCCGGCAGTGTCGGTGTGGCCGGCGTAGGCGCGGGCGATGCCGTAGCCGAAGTGGCGTTCAACCCAGGTGATGGTGGTGTGCCGGAGCCAGTGAGTGGCGACGTTCTGGGCGGAGACCCAGGGGAGTTGGCTGCCGAGGCGTTCCCAGAGGCGGTCGTGACGGCGGGCGGTGACCGGGACGCCGTCGCGGGACCGCAGCAGTGGGTCGGTCGCGGTACTGGTACCACGGTGATCGCGGTGCGCGACGAGCGCCGCCATCAGGGTGGGGGTGACCGGGTGCCAGCGGAGGGCGAGGTTCTTCTCGCGCAGTCGCACCAGGCACCATTGTGAGTCGAGATCGTTCTGTCGCAGGCGGATCGCGGCGCCGCGGCGGCAGGCGGTCTCGGTGTGCAGCCGGACCAGAATCGTGTCGAGCACGGCGTCGTTCCCGCCGCTGGCCACGGCGTCGTAGATGGCGGCCAGTTCCGCTCGGGTGAGCGCGCGGCGCTCGGAGGCTGGGCGGCGGGGTTTGCGGACGCAGGCGGCCGGGTTGCGATCGGCGGGAACGAGGTGGTCGGCGACGGCGTGGGCGTAGATGGCGCGCATCGCGGCCAGCAGGTGTTCGCCGGCGCATACCCCGCCGCGGTGGTTGCGTCGGCGAACGGGGGTGTCCATGGCCTGCCGCATCATGACCTGCAGTTCAGTGGGTGCGATCTGGTCGAGTCGGCGTGGGCCGAAGGTGGTGAGGATGCGGTTCCAGTAGCTGCCGTAGGTGCGGCGGGCACCGGCGCCGGAGGCGGCGATCACGGTCGGCAGGTACTCGGCAATGGTCGGAACAGCGACGGGTGTTCGGCGGAGATCGTCGATCGACACGCCGAGTTGCTGGAGCAGCAGTTGGGCTGCCTGCACGGTGGCTGGTGCGGTGCTCATGCTCGGTCCTCCGATGGCTGGCGACAGCGTGCGGTGGTTACCGAGGGGACCGAACTCCTGGTGTCACCCGACAGGGTGGATCTTCGCCATCGCGGCGAGTGCGTGGACCTGCGGGTGGTCAGCCAAGATCTGTAGAGTACCATTGTTGGTACAGACTCGCGCCCTAGTTGAGTACCAACGTTGCCCCCATGCCTGTGTCTCCGGTTCATCCCCGCCTGGCGCAGGACCGCGCCCGTTTCGGCCGCCGCCTGGCGACGATCCGCCAGGAGGCCGGGTGGACGCAGGAGACGTTGGCCGACGCGAGTGGGTTCGACCGCAAGACGATCAACCGGATCGAGAACGGCCGGCACAGCCCCAGCCTGGACCGCGTCCTCGTCCTGGCCTACGCGCTCGGTGTCGAGGCGCGTGACCTTTTCCGATGGGACAACTCGGGTGGCTGACGTTCGCCGGCGTCGCAGTCCTCACCGTGTGCTGCGGAGCTGACGCAGCGCTGTCCTGACCTCGGTGGTCAGCTCATCGAGCCGGGTGGCGATCCCGCGCACGTGCTCGTCAAGGTCGTTCAGACGCGACCTCGCATCCGGTGTGAATGTGGCCGCCGGTTCAGCGATCCGGTCCATGGTCGTCACTGGTTCGCCGCGCAGGACCTCCTGGAGGTGGGAGGGATGCCAGCCCAGCGCGGTCGACAACGCGGCCAGGGTCCGCGGGCTGCGGCGTCGTTCGACAGTGTGATGCTGGAGTTCCCGCACGATGGCCTGCGAGACGCCGGAGCGTTCGGCGAGTTCACGTTGCCGCCAGCCCAGCTCGCGCACACGCTGGGTCATCGCGGTCGCGACGGCCGCCCAGTCCTCTGACACCCCACCACCTTCGATCTCAACGGTCGGCGCTGATATTAGCTGTCAGGTTGCTGCCTGGCCGGGATGCCTGGGCTGGGCGAGGGGGTGGGGTTCGCCGGTGAGCGCGGCCAGAGCGGCGGCGACCTCCGGAAGCCGGGCGCGGATGTAGGTGGTGGTGGACGCGCCCCTGCTGTCGGTGTGCCCAGCGTAGGCGCGGGCGATGCCGTAGCCGAAGTGGCGTTCTACCCAGGTGATCGTGGTGTGCCGCAGCCAGTGGGTGGACACACCCTGCGCGGCGGCCCACGGCAGCCCGTCCCGCACCCGTTCCCAGATCCGGTCGTAGCGGCGGTAGCTCAGCGGCCGTCCATCGGCGTGGCGCAGCAGCGCCTGTTCCGGGTCGTGGACACCGCGGCAGGTGGCGTGGCGGGTGAGCGCGGCCGCGAGAGTCGGGGAGACCGGCTGCCACCGTTGGGTGCCACCCTTCTCGCACAAGCGGACCAGACCGGACTCGGCGTCGAGGTCGGCCAGCCGCAACGCGACGGCACCGCCACGCCGGCAGGCGGTCTCGGTGTGCAGCCGCAGCAACAGACAGTCCAGCGCCGGGTCGCGGCCGGTGGTCGCGACGACCTGGTTGATCGCCGCCAACTCCACGGTGGTCAGAGCACGGCGGGTGCTGGGCAACCGGCGCGGCAGCCGAACCCGCGCGGCCGGGTTCTCATCGGGGTCGAGCAACCCGTCGGCGACGGCCAAGCGGTAGAACGCGCGCAGCGCGTGCAGTCCGTGGATCGCCGCATGCCGCCCATCCCGATGCCCTCTGCCACGATGCTGTGCGTTCTGCTGCAACTGGCGCATCCAGGCCAGAATGTCCGAGGCCCGGATCTCGTCGATCCGCCGCGTCCCCCACGCCTGCTCCGCCCGGGACCAGTAGGTGCCGTAGGAGCCGATCATCGTCGGCGTGGCCGCGGCCCGCATCCGGGACAGGAACGCACCCACCGTCGGCGCGACCTCCCCACCACGCGGGCGGGAGGTGAGCAGCGCGATGGGCTCCACCCCGAGCTCGGCGAGCACTCGCCGCGCTCGTGCGAGTCGAGCCGACTCACCGCTGGACATCGAGCATCCCCTCATCGCCGTAGTGGCCGGCGAGCAGGGCGGCCACCACGGAAAGCCGATGCACGATCAGCAGATCCCGGTCCGGGACGGCCACCACCAGCAGCCGCTCACCAACCGCGATCCCCAGCTGCGCGCGGGCCGCGACAGGCAGGAACACCCGGCCTCGCGCGTCGATCATCGCCCCGCCCTGCTGGACCCGACGCACCAGCAACGCCTCCGCGCGCACGCCGACCCCGGTGCGTCCACCCGGCTCCCAACCCAACACGCCGAACACGACCGTGTCCCGCACCCGGCCGGAATGGTCGACCGCCGCCATACCCGGCACCAACCGCATCGGCGGTGAGGGCGAACAGACCGGTCGTGGCGTGACCGCGTGACCGGCGACCACCTCCGGCGGCACAAACAATCCCACCGGACGCTCGCTGGTCACGACCGTCCACCCCGGACAGAACCCGCAAACGAGTGGAAATCTCCGCAACGACACGAGAAGAACGCACAACGAGACCCTGGTGACGTGGCGATCACCGGGCGGACGCGGCCCGCCAACCGGCGCAAGCCTGTCGCCTGATCAGATGAAGGGAGATTCCCCGGAGCACGGGCCCGAGTCCCGAACCTCCACCACCACACGGAAATTTCCGTGCTAGTGGTGTCCGAGGGGGGACGAACACCTGTTCGAGGGCGATCTCCCGGATTCCGGGAGGTTTCTCATGCCTGCAGCATACCAGCGAAAGGCTGTCGACCTCGACGACTGCAGCCAGCCTGTGCTGAGTCGCTGAGCTGAACGTTCGTAGCGTGACGTGGGGTTTCATGGGTTGGGGCATGGGTATGGTTCAGGTACGGCTTGCCCCACCGGACGGCGTCCACGTCCGTCAACGCGTAGTGACGAGGGGCAGGCACACTCCGTTCTCGCCGTGACCCGCCAGATCAAACGGCCAGCGGGACTGGTCCCAGGTCAGCCGAGCCGCGTCGTAGTCCCTCAACGCCTCATGGTGGCCGTTCGTCGAACATATCCACGACACTTGGACAGCTCCGGGTTGGCCTCGAGCGCGAGCTTGTAGATCTTATCGAAGGCGCGCGGCGACAGGTCCGCGTGGTAGGTCGGGCAGAGCCAGTAGCCGGCCGTCGGCCAGGACTTGAACCCCGCCAAGCCGCGTTCCTCGAGATCGGCGAGAATATCGCGCAGGTCCGGCGTCCAGAAGTTCGTCGGGCGGTAGGTCGGGTCACACTCGCGAATACCTACGAGCAGTTGCTTGGTCAGGCCATGCCGGTGCAGTCGGCCATGAGACGACATCGTGCCGTGCCGGATGCCCGACCCGCCACGAACGGATCGGACACTTTGACGGATGTCGGCCCGCGGTCGGAGTGCAGAGGGTCTTGTCGGAGGGGTTCCCGGCGGTGGGCGTGAGCTTGGCCGGGGTGAGGAAGGGGCGCATGTCCAAGTCGGCCGATCAGGAGCGGGCTGTCGGAGTAGGGGACTGTTGCACGAAGGGACTGGAACCCTCGGTGGACACTGCCCCTGGCAGTGGGCATGGCGGCGGCGTTCGCGGGCAAGTACCTCGGTTGTGCCGCGGTGCGTTAACCAGGTCGGCTCTCCTCCGCCAGGAAGCGTTCTATGGCGTTCGCCGCGGTGGATTTGCCGCCTGCTTTTCGGATGTCGGCCCGCATGCGGGTGCAGCGGGCGGCGATCGTCTTGTCGGAGAGGGTTGCCCGCAGGGTGTTCGTGAGCTTGGCCGTGGTGAGGGTCTCCGGTGGCACGCACCGGCCGAGGCCCAGTTCGCGCACGCGTTCGCCGGTAACGCGGTGTTCCGGGCTCTGTGGCACCACGATCACCGGGACGCCATGGTACAGCGCCTCCATGACGCTGCCCATGCCGCCGTGGCAGACGTACACCGACGCGCGGGCGAGCGCGGCCAGGTGCGGCACCCGCGATCGCACCGACACGTTGGGCGGCGGCGCGGGCAGGTCGGCGGGCGCCACGCGCCCGCCCGTGACGATCACGGCCCGCAGCGCGAGGTCGGCGAGGGCCGTCATCGCGGTTCCGAAGAATCCCGTGTTGGCGTTGTGGACGGTGCCGAGCGAGACGAGCACCTGTGGCCCTTCGTCCCCGGGCCAGGTCTCCGCGAGGCGGTCCGCGCCCAGGCAGGGGCCGGCGAAGGTGAACCGGCGGTCGAACTCGTTTCCGCCCGGGTGGAACGCACGCGGGAGAAATGAGACGCAACATTCCTCGCGGTTGTTCATGAAGTCCGCCGCGCGCACGCCGGAAAGATCACGTTCGGACAGGAAGTCCCGCACCTCGTCCGCCGATTCCGGTACCAGTGCGGCCAGTGCGGCCAGTGCGGCCAGCGCGTCCGTTACGCGGAGATCGTCAGGAACGTACTGCTCCGGCGTTGCGAACATGGGAAGCAGGCGCACGCCCGGGACCCCCCACCGCAACGCGAGCAGCCGACCGGCCATCACCGGCCCGTCGTAGGCGACGGCGTCAGGCCGGTCGCCACGGTAGGCCACCTCCAGTTGCCGCACCACGGCCATGGACTCTTCGACGATCAAGGACATCGTCCGTCGCAGGCGTTCCTCGGGCGGCACCTCCGTCGGCGCGTCGGCAGGCAGGGTGGACCGGTAGGGGACCACCTCGACACCCGCGCGCGCTGCCTGGCTCGCGAACTTGGCGGTCGCCGCGAACGACACGCGATTTCCCCGTATACGCAACTCCTCCGCGACGGCCAGCGCCGGGTTCACGTGTCCTGCTCCGGTGACCGGAACGAATGCGATGTGCGGCGGCACGATCTCCTCCTCGCCGAACCGGTATAGTCCGCTCCGTTATGTTCGCCTTGATTCGGTACACCGCCGCCACGCTGATGCATTCGCAGCGGTATCTGGCCCCGGTGTTGTTGTTCACCGGCGCCGTCGGGATCTTCTCGAGCAACGACGACGGTCCCTTGCCGCCCGTGTATTCCTCGTGTGCCGCGATGCTGTTTGTGGCGGCCACGTGGTTCACCATCGCGTTGGTCAGCGTCGAGGAGCCGACCCACCGGGCGATCACGATCGTGAGCGCGGGCGGTGCCCACCGGGTGCTGGTGGCGACTATCGCGGTGGCGGTGCTCGGCAACCTGGCGATGTCGGTCATTGGGCTCGTGCTGCCGCTGGTCTTCGGCAACCACCCGTTGTCCGCCACCGACCTCGTGGTCGGGCTGGTGGCGCAGCTGACCGCGGCGGTCACGGGAATCGCGATCGGACTGGTGAGCTCACGGCTCGTGATCCGGCGGCAGGGGTACGCGCTGGTGCTGGCACTGGCCCTGGTCTTCCCGGTTCTGCTGACGCCGGGGCTCGCGCCGGTCAACTCGATGCTCATGCTCATGGGCCGGGTCACGGTGTCAGGGGATCTGCTCGTCCCGCTCGCGGGCTTGTTCGCGGTCGCGGTCGCCGTCCTCGCCGTCGCCGGGACCGCCACCCACGTGGTCAGCACCCGCCGGGACTGAGACCGAGCCGAGCGACGCCCGGAGCAGCGCCACCGCGCCGGCGACCGAGGGCACCGCGCAGATCAGGAAGACCGTCGCGAAGCCTGCTTCCTGGCCGAGCAACGCACCGAGCGCTCCTGCACCCGCCCCGCCGAGGAAGGCGCCCACGGGCATCATCGAGAAGTTCACCGTGCGCGCGGTCGCGTGCACCCGGCCGAGCAGGTCGGTCGGCGTGACCACCTGGCGCAGTGTGGTAACCGTGGCGTTCCACATCGGCAGCCAGACCGCGGCGAACGCCCCGACGGCGAGGTACACCGGCACCGGCGGCAGCCACATGGCCAGCGGCGCGAGCATCCACACCGCGCCGGACGCACAGGAGACGACCAGCGTCCTGCCCATACCGAGGCGCGCGACCACGCGGGTGCTCGTCCACGCGCCGACGATCCCGGCCGCGCCGCTGACCGTGAGCAGCAGGCCGACGACACCCGGCGCGAGCCCGAGCACCTGGTAGGCGAAGACGAGCGCGATGGTGCCCGTGGCCGCGTTGCCGAAGCTGCGCGCCGCGCCCGCGATCGTCGTGGGCCGCAACAGCGGGTGCCCGAGCAGCGTCACGACCCCCTCTCGGATCTCGCGGAGCGCCGTCGTGTCACGAACCCGGACCGGCGCGGGTTCGCGGGACCGCAGCCGGGTGAGCGCCAGCACCGAGATCAGGAAGAGCACGGCGGCCACCGCGGGCGCGACGGCGCCCGGGAAGACCTGGAGGAGTAGCCCGCCCGCCACCGGCCCGGCGAGCACGGCGACCGCCATCGTCGCCTCCATTCTGGCGTTCGCCATCGCCAGCATCGGCCGGGGCAGCAGCGTCGGCAGGTGCGACTGCGCGGCGACGTCGAAGAGCACCCCCAGGGCACCCACCGCGAACGCGACCACCAGCAGGTCCGCGAAGCCCAGCCACGCCAGGGCGGCGGCGACCGGGAGCCACGCGAACGCCGCCGCCCTGGCGAGATCGGCGACGACCATGACGGGCCGCCTGCGGACCCGGTCGGCCAGCACCCCCGCGAACAGTCCGAGCGCCGGGTACGCGACCGTCCCGGCCGCCGTGAGCAGGCCTACCTGCGTGCCGGACGCACCGAACTGGACGATCGCGATCGTCGGCAGGAGGAACGTGGCCACCTGGCTGCCCAGCACGCCGGAACTCTGGCTGACCCAGTACCAGCGGAACTCGCGAACCGCGTCAGCGGTCACCGCGGGCGCGGTCATCCGGGGACGGGGACCGGCGTGCCGACCACCAGACGCGGCACGTTGCCCGCCGGGATCCGCGTGGCGGTGCGGTCGCTGGTGAGCAGGAGTACCGGCGCCGCGTCCCGCAGCACGTGCGCGAGGCGTTCGGGCGGATGGGTCGGGTCGAGCGGCAGGTAGGCCGCGCCCGCGTTCAGCACGGCGAGCACCGCGACCACCAGGTCGACCGACCGGGGCAGGCCGATCGCGACCACGTCCTCCCGGCCGACCCCGCGTGCCGCCAGCTCGCCGGCGAGGTCGGCGACCCGGTCCGCGAGCTCGGCGTAGGTCACCGACTCGGCACCGAACACGACCGCGACCCGGTCCGGCGTGGCCTCGGCGTGCGCGCGGAACCGGTCGACGACGGAACGGTGCCCGGCCGGCCGGGCGGTGTCGTTCCAGTCGGTCAGCATCTGTCGCCGCTCCTCGGGCAGCAGCAGGTCTACCCGGGCGGCCGGGGTCGCCGGGTCGGCCTCCGCGACGGTGCGGAGCACCCTGAGGAACCGCTCCGCGACCCGGGCGACCTCGTCGGCGTCGAACAGGTCGGGCCGGTACCCGAACCGGACCTCCAGCGCTGAGCCGGGCAGCACCAGCACCGTGAGCGGGTAGTGCGTCCGGTTGTGCGTCGAGACCGCGGTGATCCGAGGCTCGCCGTGCCCGGCCAGGTCCGTCATCGGGTAGTTCTCGAACACGACCACCGAGTCGAACAGGTCGCCCTCGATCCCGCTCAGCTCCTGGATGTCCCGCAGCCCCAGGAACTCGTGCGGCAGCAGCGCCGCCCGGTCGTCCTGAATCCGTGCGACCAGCTCCGCGAGCGAGTCACCCGGCAGGACTCGCACCCGGACGGGCACCGTGTTGATGAACAGCCCCAGCTGCGACTCGATCCCGGGCACGTCCGGTGGCCGGCCCGCGACGGTCGCGCCGAACACCACGTCCGCCCGCCCGGTCAGCCCGGACACGAGCAGCGCCCACGCCGCCCGCACCAGCGTGCTGGTCGTGGTGCCCAGTGCGCGGGCACGGGTGGTGAGTGCGGCGGTGGTTCGTTCGGGCAACCGGACGGCCAGCTCGTCCGGCATGACGGGCCGGCGGAGGTCGGCGTTCGGTCTGAGGCGGGTGGGTCCGTCGACACCTGCGAGCGCGTCCCGCCACGCGGCGCGGGCGGCCTCCTCGTCCTGGGCGCCGCGCCAGGCGAAGTACGCCCGCATCGACGCGGCCGGGCCGCCCGGGTCGTGGCCGTGGTACAGCGCGAGGAGCTCACGCATGAGCAGCGGCATCGACCAGCCGTCCAGCAGGACGTGGTGGTTCGTCAAGACCAGCCTGCGGTGCCGCGGCCCCAGCCGGAGGAGCGTGAACCGGACGAGCGGGGCGACGGCGAGGTCGAAGCGCCGCACCCGGTCCTCCTCCGCGACCGCCTCGGCGCTGGTCGCCGGCGCACGGGTGAGGTCCACCTCCCGCCATACCGGCCGGGCCGCCGACTGCACGACCTGCGCGACGCCGCGCTCGCCGACCTGCCGGAAGCTGGTGCGCAGCGCGGGCTGGCGGCGGACCAGTGCGGTCACCGCGTCCCGCAGGGCGCCGTCGTCGACGTCGCCCTCGAGGTCGACGGCGACCTGGACGGCGTAGACGTCGGGCGCGCCCGTGTCGTACGCGGCGTGGAACACCACGCCTTCCTGCAGCGGGGTGAGCGGCAGGATGTCCTCGATCTTCGGTGCGTCCGGCACTAGTGCTCCCACTCCTCGGTCAGCTCTCGTTCGAGCAGTTCGATGTCCTCCTGCGACAGCCCGGTCAACGCGAGGTCCGACGGCGTGTGCCCGCCCGCTCCGGGGCGCGCCACGTGCTCGGTCAGCACCAGCAGGAACCGGTGCCACGTCTCCGCCAGGTCCGCGACCACGTCGTCGGGCAGCACCCCGCCGGCCCACGACCAGTGCGCCACGAGGTGCGGTCCGTCCGGTTCGTCCTCGACGTGGGCGTTCAGCTCGAGCACGTGCGCGAGCGGCAGCGCGTCGTCGGCGCCGCCCGTGATCCCGCCCGCCGGCGCCCAGTCACCGGTCGCGGCCGCGAAGCGGCCCAGGTAGTTGACCCCGGTCCGCGGGTGCGGCGCCCCGCCGAGTGCGCGCCTGCCGTCCTCGTGGAAACGGCGGAGCAGGCCGTACCCGGTCCCGTCCGCCGGGGTGGCACCGAGCTGTTCCTTCACACGCTTGACCACGTCCCCCGCCGTGCGCCCGGCCGCCCACAGGTCGGCCCAGTCGACGGTGCCGGGGTCGGCGGCGACGGGGTAGGCGGTGGTGAACCAGCCGACCGTGCGGGACAGGTCCGCGCCTTCCCGGCCGTGCCCCTCGACGTCCAGCGGCACCGGCCCGCCGTCGCGGGCGAGCCGGTCCCGGACCGCGACCGCGGTCGCCGCCAGCACTACGTCGTGCGTGGTGGCGTGGAACCCGGCAGGCACGGTGTCCAGCAGCGGCGCGGTCTCCGCGGGTGTCATGCGGAGCCGGAGCGTGCGGCGGGTGGCGACGGTGTCGGTGGCCGGGTCCACGCCGCGGAGGCCGATGTCCGGGACCCCGGCCACCGCGGTCCAGTGCGGCAGTTCGGCGGCGTGCTCCCGTGCGCGCTCGGCCAGCCCGCCCGCCCACCGCTGGAACGAGACCGGGACCGGGTCGAGCACGGGTGCCGCGCCAGCGGCGACAGCGGCGTGCGCACGGGCCAGATCCGGCAGGATGATCCGCCACGAGACGCCGTCCACGGCCAGGTGGTGGCCGACGAGCAGCAGCCGTCCCTGCCGTGCCGGGCCGGTGACGAACCACACCGCGAGGAACGCGATCCCCGCCCGCGGGTCTAGGTCGCGGGCGGCGGCGTCAGTCGCGGCGGCGACGGCGGCGTCGAGCGCGTCCGGGGTCATGGCGTCGGCGGGCACGACCCGCAGCCGCTTCCTGGCTGGGACGGAGCCGGGCGGGCCGGCGGCGATGGTCCAGTCGTCGTCGGCGCCACTCAACCGGAGGCGGAGCATGTCGTGGTGGTCGAGGACGGCCTGCAGCGCCGCCGTGAGCGTCGCCTCCGTCGTGTCCGCGGGTGTACGCACCACGAGGCTCTGGTGGAACCGGGTGACCGGTCCGCCGAGGTCGCGGAGCCGGTGCATGACCGGGGTCAGCGCGACCGGGCCCGCACCCGGGTCGTGGCGTGCCGCGGCGCGTGGGCCCCGGGCGGCGGC
>NZ_JBARWZ010000281.1:0-39734 GCF_049647105.1 Actinophytocola sp. | reverse complement strand
CGTCGACGGTCAACCCGGGGCGCACGGCCCGTGCCCGGTCGGCGAGCAACCGGACGGCCGGATAGCCGAGCGCGTCGGCCGGGTCGGTGTCCTCGGGTGGCAGCGCGAGCGGGTCGACCGGCCACAGCGTCTCGCCGGTGATGCCGAGCGGTTCGCGGCTGGTGGCGAGGATGCGCAGCCCGGGGCACTCGCCGAGCAGCCGGTCGGCGAGTGCCGCGGCGGCCGCGACGAGGTGCTCGCAGTTGTCGAGGACCAGCAGCGGCGAGCGGGTGGACAACGCGGCGGCGAGCCGGTCGATGGGCGCCTCGACCGGGTCCGGCCTGGTGCGGCCCGGACTCGTGGCGACCAGCGTCTGCGCACGCAGCCCCAGGGCACCCAGCACGGCCTGCGGCACGTCGGCGCCGTCACCGACCGGCGCCAGCTCGACGAACCACACCCCGTCGGGCCCTCGGTCGACCAGCGCGCGGCCCACCTCGGTGGCGAGCCGGGTCTTGCCGGAGCCACCCGGCCCGGTGAGCGTCACGAGGCGCGACTCCCCGACCATCGCGGTCACCCTGGCCAGTTCCTCGTCGCGGCCGACGAAGCTGGTGAGACCGGCGCGGAGGTTGGTCCTGCGCCGATCCTGCCTGGCGTCGGGCCCGCGCAGGAGGTCGAGGTGCAGTGCGGTCAGCTCGGCCGACGGGTCCGCACCCAGCTCCTCGGCGAGGGTGTCCTTGACACGGGCGAAGACGGCGAGGGCGTCGGCGGTGCGCCCGGCCCGCGCGAGCGACCGCATCAGCAGTCCCGCGAACCGTTCCCGCAACGGGTGCTCCGCGACGAGCGACTCGAGCTCCGGGACGAGGTCCGCGCCGCGGGTAGCGAGGTCGGCCTCGATCCGGTCGCCGAGCGCGGCGAGCCGGAGCTCGGTGAGCCGCACGACCGGTGCCTGCGCGAACGCGGCGGTGGTGGCGTCGGCGAGCGCGGGCCCACGCCACAACGCGAGCGCGTCGCGGAGCACGGCGGCGGTGGTGACCGGGTCGGTGGCAAGCATGGCCCTGCCCCTGGCGGCGAGCCGCTCGAACCGGTGCACGTCGACGTCGTCCCGGTCGAGCACCAGTTGATAACCGGTAGGGCGGGACTCGACGGTGAGCCCGGTGCGGCGCAGCCGGGACATCAGTGCCTGCAGGGCGTTCGCGGCCTCGGCGGGTGGGTCGTCGCCCCAGACACCGTCGACGAGCCTGCCCGAGGAAACGACGTGGCCCGCGTCGAGCGCGAGGATGATCAGGAGCGTGCGCAGGCGGGCACCGGGGACCTGGGACGGGGTTCCGTCGTCGGCCCGCACACTGAGTGGGCCGAGCATC
Source organism: Actinophytocola sp. (assembly GCF_049647105.1). Taxonomy (GTDB): domain Bacteria; phylum Actinomycetota; class Actinomycetes; order Mycobacteriales; family Pseudonocardiaceae; genus Actinophytocola. The sequence goes on along the minus strand of NZ_JBARWZ010000281.1, from coordinate 38,394 downwards.
GCGACACGCACCCTGATGATTCTGCCCTGATGCCCCGGCATGGCAGGCTGACCCCGTGACTGGCCCACTCGTACTGCTGGACTCCGCGAGCCTGTACTTCCGCTCCTACTTCGCGCTGCCCGACTCGATGACCGCGCCCGACGGCACGGTCGTGAACGCCGTGCGCGGTTTCACCGACACGATCGCGCGCATCCTCACCGACCGCAAACCGTCGCGGCTCGTGGCGTGCATGGACGCGGACTGGCGCCCGGCGTTCCGGGTGAACGCGCTGCCGACGTACAAGGCGCACCGCGTCGCGGACCCGGTGAACAACGTCGAGGAGGTGCCGGACACGCTGACGCCGCAGGTGCCGATCATCCTCGACGTGCTCGACGCGTTCGGCATCGCCGTCGCCGAGGCGGATGGTTACGAGGCCGACGACGTGATCGGCACGCTGGCCCACCGTGAGACGACCGACCCGGTCGAGGTGATCACCGGTGACCGCGACCTGTTCCAGGTGGTCCGCCACGAGCCGACGCCCGCCAGCGTCGTGTACGTGGGCCGAGGCTGGGCGAAGGCGGAGGTCATCGGCCCGCGCGAGCTGGCCGCGAAGTACGGGCTGCCCGAGGAGAACACGGGCATCGCGTACGCGGACATGGCTCTGCTGCGCGGAGATCCCTCCGACGGCCTGCCGGGTGTGACGAGCATCGGCGAGAAGACGGCGGCGAAGCTGATGGTCAAGTACGGGTCCCTCGAAGGCCTGCTGGCCGCCGCCGCGGCGACCCCGAGCGACGTGGCGCTGCGCGTGCGGTCGGCGCTGACGGACGCGGCGGAGTACGTGGTCGCGGCACCGCTGGTGGTGCGGGTCGCGCTGGACGCGGACGTGGTGCAGGACCGGGACGACCGGGTGCCTGCCGAGCCGCGTGACCTGGACCGCGTGCGTGAGCTGCAGGAGAAGTGGGACCTGGGTGCTTCTATCGACCGGCTGCTGGCGGCCCTGCCGGGCTGACGACCGCGAAGCGGGAGAGGTCGGGACCGCTGTCCTCGGGCCCGCAGGCACCCACGAGGGCGGCCACGAACAGGACGACGAGCACACGCTTCACCACGCGGCAACGCTACCCCGGCGGACGGGGTTTGGCCTCCGGCCCCCCGTTTCCCACGCTACCGGCGACCACCGACAGAACCGGCCGCTGCCGCGGCCGCCTGTGGACAACCGAACGTCACCAGCCACGGCGACGGCGCCTGTGGACAACCGGCCACGCGCGCGCCCCGAAAATGTCGGTGCCCCATGGCAGGCTGGTAACCGGGGGCCGGAGGCCAGACCGGCCTGGTCCGGCACCCCAGGCCAAGCCGCCGACTCAGGTACGCACACCGAGCCCGCTCATGTGGCTGTGGACAACCAAGCCCGCGCGCGCCGGAAACGTCGGTGGCGCGTGCGAGACTTGAACCGGGGGCCGGAGGCCAGCACCAACAGCAGCGTCACCGCCGCCACGGGCTGACCGAGCAGCCTGCCCAGCGCGCGGCGGGCCTTCGCCGGGGCCGTCATGTCGCGCTGCAGCTGGAGCGCGTTGTTCAGCCCCAGCATCACGCCCGACACCTCGAACGCCAGCAGGTCCGCGTCCGTGTCGGCGGGCAGGTCGCCGTCGGCCGTCGCGGTGCGGATCTGGCGGTACAGGTCGCGGTCCCACACCGACGCGAGCCCCGCGATCGTGTCGCGCACGCGGCCGGGGCGGTCGTCGAACTCCGCGGCCGCCGCCATGAAGAAGCAGCCGCCCGGGAACACCCGGCGCTCCAGGTACGACACCCACGCCGCGCACATCGCCGTCAGCTTGCGCAGGCCCGGCTTCGCCGTGTGAGCCGGCTCGGCCACCTCGCGGGCGAAGATCTCCGCCGCCACGTCGATCACCGCGAGCTGGAGTTCCTCCTTGGACCCGAAGTGTCCCAATACGCCTGACTTGCTCATGCCCAGCTCGGTCGCCAACCGCCCGATCGTCAGGCCCTCGAGCCCTTCCGCCGACGCCAGGCGCACGCCGTACGCCAGGATGTCGGCCCTCGTCTGGCGGGCCTCGGCAACGGACCGTCGCGGACTCATGAGCGACACTGTAGCATTTGGCGACCGAACGTTCGGACGCTAAAAGGAGCACCTGTGCCGGGATCCCGCATCGCCGCGATGGGCCACCACCAACCCCCGCCGGACGTGCCCGTGGCCACGGATGTCGACGAGTCCGGCAACACCTCGGCCGCGCGGTCGAAACTGTTGGCACGCAACGAGATCCGGGCAGGGTTCGGCGGCGGCCTGTCATGGGCGGGACGGGTCGTGCCATGCCTCTGATCCGGGTCGAAGGCCGCGAGCACCTGCCAAGGACCGGCGCGGTCGTCCTCGCCAGCAACCACCTGTCGTTCATCGACAGCGTCGTCATCCGGCTCGCGGCGCCGCGCAGGGTCACGTTCCTCGCGAAGGACGAGTACTTCACCGGCCGAGGGTTGCGTGGAAGGCTCGTGCGCTGGTTCTTCACCGCGGTCGGGTCGGTCCCGGTCAGCCGAGGCAGCCACCGCGCCGCGCAGGCGGCACTCGACACCGCACGCGAGGTGCTCGACGGTGGGAACGTGTTCGGCATCTACCCGGAGGGCACACGGTCACTGGACGGCAAGCTGTATCGAGGGCGGACCGGCGTCGCCTGGCTCGCACTGGCGACCGGCGCGCCGGTGGTGCCGGTCGCCCTCGCCGGCACCGAACGACTGCAACCGGTCGGCAAGCGGGTGCCCCGCCCGCACCGGGTGACGGTCCGGTTCGGGCCGCCCATGACCTTCCTCGGCGACCCGAAGTCGGCACGTGCCCGCCGTGCGGTCACCGACGAGGTCATGCTGGCGATCGGCGAGCTGTCCGGACAGGAACGCGCCGACCGCTTCGCGGCCTAGAAGAGCGACCCGTTCCAGGCGGGCCGGTCGACCGCGAACAGCCGGTCGGCGGCGGAGGGCGCGGCCGGGTCGGCGACGGTGATCCGGCCGACGTCCGCGAGCACACTCGGCCGGTACGTACCGAGGTAGATCATGGCGAGCACGTCGACGTCCATGGTGAGCGCGGGCGCGGCCGCCGTCCGCTCCATCCCATGTGGACCGATGCGGTACCGGCCGGAGTTGCCAGGCAGCAACGGGTCCACGACCTCGATGACAACCGGTTCGGCGACGCCGTAGGTGCGGGCGGCCAGCGCGGCGGGCACGTCGACGACGCGTAGCCACAGCTCGGCCTCGCTCTCGTCGCGCACCGCGTAGGCGTCGTCGAGCATCGCCTCGATCGGGTCGTCCATCGGCCGGACGTAGGCCACGACCTCCTCGATCAGATCGACGCCGACGAGGTGACCCCACAGGGCGTTGGCGACGCCCTGGTCGGCGAACTGGAAGTCGAGGACGTAGAGCTCGCCGTGGGCGCGGACGTCACGGGACGACGACTCCGCCGGCTTGTAGGCCACCCAGCCGTCGATGTCACCCGATGGCGAGAAGTGCGCGGCGACCAGCAGGTGGTCGGTCTTGATACGACGCGTGTAGCTGAGCGTCCACCACTGGTCGCCGCGCCCCATGAGCCCGGTGCGGGTGGGTTGCAGCGCCGGGTAGGCGGCGCGGAGGGCAGGGAGCGCCTCGTCGTGGTCGAGCAGCCGGACGGTGCCCGTGACCGGCACCTCCGCACGCAGCCGTGCGCGCTTCGACCGGACCCGGATGTCACGCGCGATCGTGCCGACGCCGTAGCCGAAGCGGCCGTAGATCACCGGTTCCGAAGCGTGCAGCGCGGCGAACGCCTCGCTGCGGGCGGCCGAGTCCTCGAGCTGGGCACGCATCATCCCCGTGAGCGCGCCCCGGCGGCGGTAGTCGCTGCGCACGCCGACATAGGTGACACCGGCCATCGGCAGGCTCGCGCCGCCCGGCACGGTGAGACTGGCCGGGAACGACATCGCCGTGCCGACCTGGCGGTCACCGTCGAAGGCGCCGTACGTCCGGTCGGCGGCATAGGCGTGGCGCATCAGTTCCCACAGCTCGTCCGACGATGGCTTGGCGTGCAGCGCCGCGAGGAACAGGTCGTGGGCGCCGCGCAGCCGGTCGTCCGCCACGGTGCGGAACGTGAGCCCGGTGGGCATCAGAGTCTGGGTCACGGCCCGATGATGCCCACCGGACGCGCGGAACGCGAGCTATTAGAGGGCGCGCGAATAGGGTCGGTGGATGCCCGTCGTGCCCTATTCGCGCGCCCTCTACTTCGGCTCGCTGACCTGGATGCCGCCCTGCTCGTTGAGGACGCTCACCTCGACCGTGCGCTCCTCGCCCGCGACGACGACCGTGCAGTCGAACGTGGCACCCTTCTCGAAGCTCAGCGACGGGGTCGGCGGGCAGTCGACACTGCCGACGTCGGTCAGCTGGTACTCCTGCTCGAGCACCTTCGCGATGCCGTCCGCGCCTTCCAGTGCCCCCTCGGAGAGGCTCTCCAGTGTCGGGACGTCCGGTACGTCGGGCACGTCGACCTCGGGCAGGTTGGAGCAACCTGCCAGGACGAGCGCGGGAACGACGGCAAGGGCGATGCGAAGGCGCACGTAGATCCTCATCTGCGTAGGGGATGTCGGGTTTGTCCCCTTCAGTGTACGGAGAAGCCCCGGACGGGTGACAGCGACCTGTCAGTCGTCCGGGGCTTCAACGAAGACCTGCTTGGCTTACTCCGGAAGAGAAACCTGGTACTCGGCGTTCTCCTCGTTGGTCACCGTGACCGTGACGGTGACCTCCTCGGGCTCATCGCCACCGATCTTCACCGTGCACTCGAACTTGTTGCCCTGCTTGACCTCCTGGTCCGCGGGGCAGCTCACCGACTCGACGTTCTCGACCTTGTACTCGTCGACGAGGATCTTCTTGACGCCGTTGTCACCTTGCAGCGCCGCCTGGTCCAGCACCTTGGTGTTCAGGAAACCCGGGGTCACAAGGCCGAGCACCAGGAACGCCGCGGCGGCCAGCACCACGACCACCATCGTGATCCAGATCCACGCGCCGCCGCCCTTCTTGGGCTGCTGTTGCTGGTACTGCTGCTGATAGGGGTTCGGGAACTCCCCCGACGGCGGCTGGCCGTACTGGGGCTGCTGCCCGTACTGCGGCTGGCCGTACTGCTGCGTCGGCTGGGGCTGCTGCGGTGGCTGCTGGCCGTAACCACCGTACGGCTGCTGCTGACCAGGTTGCGGGGGGTATCCACCCTGTGCAGGCATCCCCCCGGACGGTGTGCCGGGGGTGGGACCACCGCCGTAGGGTTGTTGTCCCCACTGCTGCTGCGGGTCGTTCCCACCGGGCGGCCCGTAAGGGCTGGTCATTGTTCGCCTCCGCGAAATCGAGGTCGTGCCAGGGCGCGATCAAACCATAGCGGGAGGTTGGCATGGCGTGTGGTCCGCCACGCGAAATCGAACACTCGTGGACGAGTGACGACGGCACAGAGCCCTCCGCTCATGCCGTGCCGAGCGCCACGACGCCGCGCCGCATCGCCCTCACGGCCTCCTTCGCGGCGGCGCCGACGGGCGCGTCCGAGCCGACCACGTCGCGCAGCTGCTCCAGAAGATCGATCACCTGGCGGCACCACCGCACGAAGTCACCCGCGGAGAACTCGCTGCCAGCCGACTCGGCCGCGGTCATCACACGCTCGAGCGTCTCGCCGCGTGCCCACCGGAACACGGTCCACGCGAAGCCCGCGTCCGGCTGGCGGGTGCGTTCCAGCTTGTGCCGCCGCTCATCGGCCTCCAGCGAGGCCCACAGCCGCGCGGTCTCCGCCAGCGCGTCGGTGACCAGGCCCGCCGGGACGCGTGCCTCGCTCGGCCCGTCGCGGCGTGCCTCGTACACCAGCGCCGACACGACCGCCGCCAGCTCCGGTGGCGGCAACTGGTCCCACACACCGTGCCGCAGGCACTCGGCGGCCAGCAGGTCCGACTCGCTGTAGAGCCGCGCGAGCCGCCTGCCGTCGTCGGTGACGGTGTCCTCCCCCTCCAGATAGCCGCGTTCGGTCAGCAGCTTGCGGATGCGGTCGAACGCGCGGGCCAGCGAGTGGGTCTGCGCGGCCACCTTCTGCTCCAGCGCTTGCGTTTCCGCGGCGAGGCGCCGATGCCGCTCCGCCCACCGCGCGTGCGCCTCACGGTCGTCGCAGCCGTGGCACGGGTGGTTGCGCAGCGCCCTGCGCAGTGCCGCGAGCTCGGCGTCGTCCTCGGCGCCACTGCCGCGGCGCTTGTTCCGGCCGGGCGCCTCGATGCCGGTGTTGCGCAGCGTGGACGCGAGGTCCCGGCGGGACCGGGGTGAGCGCAGGTCGACCTGTTTGGGCAGCTTCACGCGGCCGAGCGCCTCGACCGGGGTCGGGAAGTCGGCCACCGACAACCGGCCTGCCCAGCGGTCCTCGGTGAGCACGAGCGGGCGCGCGTCGCCCATCGGGTTCAGCCCGGGGTCGACGACGATCGCGAGGCCCGCGCGGCGACCGGACGGCACGGCGATCACATCGCCCTTGCGCAGCGTCTCCAGCGACCGGGCCGCCTCGGCGCGCCGGGCCGAGGAGTTCTTGCGGGACAACGCCTTCTCGCGCTCGTTCAGCTTCGCGCGCAGCTCAGCGTACTCGGTGAAGTCACCGAGGTGGCAGGTCATGGACTCCCGGTAACCGGCGAGCGCCTCGCGGTTGCGCTCGATCCGCCGCGCGAGCCCGACGACGCCGCGGTCGGCCTGGAACTGGGCGAACGACTGCTCCAGCATCTCGCGTGCCGCCCTGGCGCCGAGCCGGTCGACGAGGTTGACCGCCATGTTGTACGCGGGCCGGAACGACGAGCGCAGCGGGTAGGTGCGGGTGGAGGCGAGCCCGCCGACCTGGCGCGGGTCGACACCGGGCTGCCAGATGACGACCGCGTGACCCTCCACGTCGATGCCCCGGCGGCCCGCCCGGCCGGTGAGCTGCGTGTACTCCCCCGGCGTCAGCTCGACGTGCGCCTCGCCGTTGTACTTGACGAGCCGTTCCAGCACGACCGTGCGCGCGGGCATGTTGATGCCGAGCGCGAGGGTCTCGGTCGCGAACACCACCTTCACGAGGCCGCGGACGAACAGCTCCTCGACGGTCTCCTTGAACGCGGGCAGCAGCCCGGCGTGGTGGCTCGCGAACCCCCGTTCGAGCGCCTCGCGCCACTCCCAGTAACCGAGGACGCTCAGGTCGGCGTCGTTGAGGTCCTTGGTGCGGGCGTCGACGATCCGCCGGATCTCCGCGACCTCCGCCTCGGTGTTCATCCGCAGACCGGACCGCGTGCACTGCGACACGGCGGCCTCGCAGCCGACGCGGCTGAACACGAACACGATCGCGGGCAGCAACCCGGCCGCGTCGAGGCGGGTGACCACGTCGACGCGGGACGGCGGCCGGAAACGCGGACCGCGTGGCGCACCGGAGCGCCTGCCGGTGCGGGCACCCCTCGGCCCCCACGTGACCTGGCTGCGGCTCTCGTTCTCGGTGCGGCGCAGCAACTCGGGGTTGATGCGCGGCTCCCCTTCAGTGCCCTCGCCGGTGAACAGGTCGAGCATCCGGTTGTTGACCAGCATGTGCTGCCACAGCGGCACCGGCCGGTGCTCGTCGACGACGACGGTGGTGTCGCCTCGGACCTCCACGAGCCAGTCGCCGAACTCCTCCGCGTTGCTGACGGTGGCCGAAAGGCTGATCAGCCGCACCGACTCGGGCAGGTGCAGGATGACCTCCTCCCACACGGCGCCTCGGAAGCGGTCGGCGAGGTAGTGCACCTCGTCCATGACCACGTAGCCGAGCCCGTCGAGGGTCGACGAACCCGCGTACAGCATGTTGCGGAGGACCTCGGTGGTCATGACGACGATCGGCGCGCCACCGTTGACCGAGGTGTCGCCGGTGAGCAGGCCGACGGACCTGCTGCCGTGGCGCTCGACGAGGTCGGCGTACTTCTGGTTCGACAGCGCCTTGATGGGCGTCGTGTAGAAGCACTTCTGACGCTCGGCGAGCGCGAGGTGCACGGCGAACTCGCCCACCACGGTCTTGCCCGCGCCGGTCGGCGCGCACACGAGCACCCCGTGCCCGCCCTCGAGCGCGGCGCACGCCTGCTCCTGGAACGGGTCGAGCGTGAAGGACAGCGACGAGGCGAACTCGGTCACCTTCGGGTGGCTCGCACGCCTGCGGGCGGCCGTGTAGGACTCGGCGGGCGATTGCCCGTGCGCTGGCTCGGATGCTGGAGAAGGGCTGGCAGCCACGTGCCCAAGGTTGTCATATGGGTCGTGGGTCACGCGGTCCGGCCGACCACCTTCAACGCGTTGGGGACGCAGGTCACCTCGACCGGGAGGGGGCCGATGCGCTCGCCGTCGGCGTAGGCGACCCAGCCGTTGGCCTCGCCGATGCGGATCTTCGTAGTCCGCGACGTGGTGACCATCTGGTGGTGGACGTGCTTGCCGGTCCGCAGGCCGGGCAGCATTTTCACGAGGTCGAAACGGCTGGCCGCGCGGACCAGCGTGACGTCGAACAGCCCGTCGGCCGGGTCGGCGTCCGGGCAGATGGGGATGCCGCCGCCGTAGAAGGGGATGTTGCCGACGGCGATCTGGGTGGCGTCCAGTTCGGCGCGGTCGCCGTCCGCGTCGACGGTGAGCCGACCGGGGCGCAGCCTCGCCAGCTCGGCGAGGATCGCGAGGTCGTAGCGGCGGGGCCCGGACGGCCACCGCATCCGGTTGGCGCGTTCGTTGACCGAGGAGTCGAACCCGGCGCACAGGACACCGGCGAACCACGGCCCGCCTTCGACCCGGCCGAGGTCGATGGTGGTGGTTGCGCCGTCCTTGATGGCCCTGACCAGGTTTTCCGTCGCCGTCAGCGGGTCCTCCGGCGCGCCGGCGAGGGTGCGGGCGAGGTCGTTGCCGGTGCCCGCGGGGATGATGGCGAGGGTGACGCCGGTGTCCGCACAGAACTGGACGCCCTGGTGGGCCGACCCGTCGCCACCCACCACGACCAGCAGGTCGAGGCCGGCGTCCCGGGCCTTGTGCATCAGGCGGTGCGAATCCTCGACCGTGTTGGCCTCGACGGTGACGAGGTCGTCGACCGCGGTCCGCAGCCGGTCGGCGACGGTGCCCGCGATGCGACCCGCCCTGCCGAGTCCGGAGGCGGGGTGGACGACCATGGCGGCCCGCATGTCAGGTCACGTCGTCGACGTTGGACTTGTCCGACGTCGCACGCTCGGGCTCGACGTCGTAGTCCTCGTCGGGGTGCCAGCCGTCCGCGATGGCCTCGCGGTCCTTCTTGCGGTCATGGATGCGAGCGAGCTGGGTGGCGAGCTCGAACAGGACCGTCATGGCACCCGCGAGTGCCATCATGCCGATCGGGTCGGTGCCGGGCGTCGCGATCGCCGCGAACACGAACAGCGTGAAGATGATCCCGCGGCGCCACTTCTTGAGGTTGCGGTACGGGAGCACGCCGATCCGGTTCAGCATCGTGACCACCAGCGGCAGCTCGAAGCTGACGCCGAAGATCAGCAGCATGACCAGGACGAACGAGATGTAGTCGTTGGCCGCCAGCGCCGTGCTGAACTGGTCGCCACCGAAGCTGACCAGCACCTGGAGGCCCTTGGGGACCACGTAGTAGGCGAGGAAGGCGCCGCAGACGAACAGGATCGAGGCGAGGAAGACGAAGACGCGCGTGAACTTGCGCTCGTTGTCGTACAGGCCGGGCGTGATGAACGCCCAGATCTGGTACAGCCAGAACGGGCTCGTGAAGACCGCGCCCGCCGCGAGACCCACCTTGAACTGGATGAGGAACGCCTCGAACGGCTGCGTCTGCAACAGCTGACACTTGCCGTCCTCCGGCTCGAACCGGGGTGGGCTGGGCAGCTCACAGTAGGGACCGGTCAGCAGCTGACCGAGCGATGGGACCGGACCGATCCGCCACTGGAACCACAGGAAGCCGAGAATGCAGCCGAAGAGCAGGCACACCAGGGCGAGCCCGAGCCGATGCCGCAACTCGTACAGGTGATCCCGAAGGGTCATGGTGCCGTCGGGATTCTGTCGTCGACTTCGAAGCTTCTTCTTCTCGCGACGGCCTTCGTCCCGGCGGTGCGATGCGCGCGCCACCGTCTAGGACCTGTTCTCTCTCAGCCGGCGTTCTTGTTCTGCTGCTCGACCGACTGCGGCGTGACGCCGTTCGTCTGCGGCGGCTGCGGCGCCGGCGGCTGAGTCGGCGGCAGCTGCTGCTGCTGGACCGGCTGGGCGGCGGGCTTCTCATCGCCGTCGTCGCCACGCATGCTCTTGGTCTCTTCCTTGAAGGCCTTGGCAGACTTGCCGAGCGAACGCGCCATCTCGGGCAGCTTCCGCGCCCCGAAGAGCAGGATGATCACACCCGCGATGATCAGCAGCTCGGGCACACCCAGGTTACCCACGGTCGTCCTCCTGTCTCCCCCGGCTGTTCGATGGTACGTCAGCCGGAGCGCGCTTCACCCGTGCCAGGGTCTGTCTCATCGCCACCCGCATCGCCGCGGATCGTGCTCTCAAGGTGCCGGTCTCGTGGTCGAGGTACGTCCCCGTGGAGGCCGCGACCCGGTTGAACCGCCGCACGTGGCGGAGCACCCGGACCAGCACCCAGCAGAGCACCGACAAACCCACGACGACCACGATCCAGGTCGGCAGGTACGACATCACAGTTTCTACCGTAGTGGGCGTGTGGTGAAAGTACGAAGGCCGCCCGACCACTTAACACAAATCACACATCGACTGGTGGGACGACTGGGCGCGGCGGCCCCCACCAACACGTCATCGATACCTGGCCAACGCCCCCACCGCTCTCGACCGCAACGCCGACATCAGGTCCGATGGCGCCTCCACCACGGCGTCGCCGCCCAGGCCGAGTAGCAGGCGGACCATCCAGGACGGGTCCGCGTAGCGCATCCATACCCGGAGGTGGCCGCCATCCATTTCGGCGACTTCCTCCACCGGGTAGTACTCAGACACCCAGCGTGCGTCCGGGGACAGGACGAGCTGGGCCACCGGCTGGTCGGGTTGCGGGCGGAACAGGCCGGCCGTCGTGTCGGTCTGTTCGGCGTACGGGGGCGGGGCGGCGGGCTCGTCCAGTTCTGTCACGTCGTCGATGCGGTCCATGCGGAACAGGCGGACGCCCTCCGCTCGGCGGCACCACGCCTCCAGATAGCCGCGGCCCTCGACGATCAGCATGCGCATCGGATCCACCGTGCGTTCGGTGATCTCGTCCTTGGATGCCGTGTAGTACGTCATCCGCAGGGCTTTGTTGCCGCGCAGTGCTTTCTGCACCACCTCACGTGCCTTGGCCGTGGTGGCGCCTTCCCGGACGCCCAGCCCCACCGCCACCCCCGCAGGCTGGGCCTGCCCTGCCGCCGCCTCGATCTTCGCCACGGCTCTGCGGACCGCGTCCGCGTCGGCCACGCCCGGGGCGTCCAGCAGGGTGCGCAGCGCCACCAGTAGCGCGGTTGCCTCCGAGCCGGTCAGGCGCAGCGGGCGGCTCATGCCGGCGTCGAAGTTGACCGAGATCGTGTCGCCTTCGAAGGACAGGTCGATGAGGTCGCCTGGGCCGTAACCCGGGAGGCCACACATCCACAGCAGCTCAAGGTCCTTGCGCAGCTGCTTGGCACTGACCCCGAAGTCGGCCGCCGCCTCCTCGACGGCGATGCCGGGGCGGGCGATGAGGTACGGCACCAGCGCGAGCAGTCTCGGAAGGCGTTCCTGCGAGGTGTTCACGTCGCCTCCGCCACGGCGAGTAGCCGCTCGTGCACCGCCTTGCGCAGCACGTCCGGCTCCATCACCACCGCGTCCTGGCCGTAGCCCGCGATCCAGCTCGCCGCCGAGTCGGTGTGCAGCACCTCCAGCTCGACCAGGTCGCCCTGCTCACCGTCCAGCTCGCGCTCACCCACCACGGTCGCGCGCCTGCGCAGGCCCGCCGCGCCGTGTTTGGCCAGCCACAGCCGCACGGTCGACGTCTCCGGCGGCTCGTTGCTCGCACTGGCCACGAACTTCAACAGGTCGACGTCGTCGGGACGGCGCACGGTGCCCGACCTGCCGACCAACCGCACGTCGCCGACGATGCGGGACAGGCGGAAGCAGCGGGGTGCCTTGCGGTCGCGATCGTGCCCCACCACGTACCAGCGGCCGCGCCACGACACCACGCCCCACGGTTCCAGCGTGCGGCTGCGCAGCTCGGCGGGGGACGGTCGCCGGTAGTCGAAGCTGACGGCCTGTCCGGTCTGCACCGCGGCGAGCAGCGGGCCGAACGCGGGCTCGGTCGTGCGTACCTTCGGCTCGACCACCGCGGGGACGCCCTGGTCGACGTCCACCCCCGCGGCACGCAGTTTCAGCAGCGCGCCGTGCGCGGCGCCGGTCAGTTCCGGGGAGTCCCACAGGCGGACGGCCAGCGCGACGGCGGCCGCCTCGTCGGGTTCCAACTCGATGTCGCCGAGCTCGTAGTCGCGGCGCGCGATGCGGTAGCCGTCGACCTTGTCGAACGACCAGTTGCGCCCGACCTCGAGCGGGATGCCCAGCTCACGTAACTCGGTCTTGTCGCGCTCGAACATGCGGAAGAACGCGTCGTCATTTGGCGCGTCCTTGTAGCCGGGAACAATCTTGCGAATGCTCTCGGCGGGCAGGTACTGGCGCGTGGACAGCAGGCACAGCACCAGGTTCACGAGTCTTTCTGCGCGGACGACGGACACGTTTCGAACTCTAGCCCGACTGGGCGAGGGGAGTCCCGTTGGCGCGCCAAGGTGTTCGTGCGAACGGTCCATTGGTTCTGGCGAGTCGCCGACGCACTGGTATGACCACTTGACCTCTACCGTGTGACCAGGTAGTTCTTGTGCATGGCGTTACAACCCGTCGCCCGGCGCTCGGTGTCAGACGAAGTCTTCGACCAGATCCTCGACGACGTGGTCAGTGGTGAGTTCACCCCCGGTGAGGCACTGCCGAGCGAACGCAAACTCGCCGAGGTCCTCGGCGTCTCGCGACCCGCGGTCAGGGAGGCACTGCAACGGGTCTCCCAGGCCGGGCTCGTCGAGGTGCGCCAGGGCGACGCGACGACCGTGCGGGACTACCGCAGGCACGCGAGCCTCGACCTGCTCCCCCGTCTGCTTCTCCCCCGCGGCGAGCTCGATCCGGCCGTCGCGCGCAGCATCCTCGAGGCACGGCTGCTGATCGGCCCGCAGGTGGCCAGGCTCGCCGCCGAACGCGCGGGCGCGTCGATCGAGGCGCGGCTGCGGTCGGCCGTCGTCGCGATCGACGCCGACCCGGACCGGGTCGCACGGCAGCGGCACGCGCTCGTGTTCTGGGACCACATCGTCGACGGCGCCGACTCGATCGTGTTCCGGCTGATGTTCAACAGCCTGCGCGCCGCCTACGAACCGGCGCTCGGCGCGCTCGCCACGCTCATGGCCGCCGAGGTCGACCGGATCGACATGTACCGCGCGCTCGCGGCCCGGATCACGGGCGGCGACCCGGCCGGATCGCACCGCGCCGCGCACGACCTGCTCGCCCCGGCCACCGACGCCCTGCTGACCGCGATCCGACAACTGGAGGAGCTGCCATGACGCCCGCCGAACAGCTCGCCAAGCAACGCCTTGCCGAGGACGAGGCCGCGCTCACCGGCGCCAAGCGCCGTTCGACCAGCCTCGGCGACGCGGCGAAGGACTTCTGGCGCCATCCGTCCCCGTGGCTGATCGGCGCGCTCCTGGCGTGCGCCGCGACCACGCGCGGCCTGGTCGGCGACTGGCGGCTGTCCGACCTGTGGACGCCACTCGTCATGCTCGCCGTCTTCCCGTTCTTCGAATGGGCCGTGCACGTCTGCGTCCTGCACTGGCGCCCACGGCAGGTCGGTCGTGTCACCATCGACCCGCTGCTGTCCCGCAAGCACCGCGCCCACCACATCGACCCTCGGGACGTGCCGCTCGTGTTCATCCCGTGGCGGGTGCACCTGTGGCTCGTGCCGCTGATCGTGGCGATCGGCCTGCTCGCCTTCCCGCGCGCGGGCCTCGGCCTCACCTTCATGACCCTCGTCGGGCTGCTGGGACTCGGCTACGAGTGGACCCATTACCTGATCCACAGCGACTACCGGCCCCGGTCCCGGGTCTACCGCGCGATCTGGCGCAACCACCGCCTGCACCACTACAAGAACGAGCACTACTGGTTCACCGTCACCAGCTCGGGCACAGCCGACCGCGCACTCGGCACCTGTCCCACCCCGTCCCAGGTCGAGACCTCCCCCACCGTCCGCAACCTGCACAGCCAAGAAGCGGACCAGGTGAACTGACCCATAGATCTTTGTACGAGGGTCCAGGCCTGACCAACAGTGACCTCAGGGGAACGTGACGGCACCCAGCCACCAACCACCCGCGGACCGCGGATGCGCTGGGTCGGGACCAACACTTTCAATTCCGGGGAGGCGGACTAGGGGCGGCACCCAGCCACCAACCAACCACGGACCGCGGATGCGCTGGGTCGGGACCAACACCTTTAATTCCGGGGAGGCGGACTAGTTAGTTCCGTTGCCAGCAGGGATTCCTGCTCCCTGTCGAGGCCGTTGCCCTTCAGGCCGTGGCCGAGCACGAGCATGCTCCGCACGATCACCTCGTCGCGCAGGTGCTCCGACAGGTCGGACAGCGGCCCGTTCAGCAGCGTGGCGAGGCCGTGCACCATGGCCCACGCGGTGATCTCGGAGATCGGCCTGCGGTCCGGGCTGAGGTAACCGACCGCGACCAGGTCGTCCAGCGCACCGACCAGCAGCTGGTACGGGTTCGTCTGGGTTCGTTCGAACGGCCGGGGGGTCTGGCTCGACGCCGGTGCGAACACCGTGTGGAACAGGCCGGGCTCCTGCCTCGCGAACGTGAGGTAGCCGCGGCCGAACGCGCCGAACCTGGCCAGCGCGTGGCTCACCGGATCGCCGCCGACCGCCGGACGGGCCGCGACCGCCTTGGTCATCGCCGCGGTCAGCTCTTCGAGCGCGCGTTCCTTCGCCGCGGTCAGCAGTTCCTCATGACCGGCGAAGTGGCGGTAGGCGGCGGTCGGCGTCACGCCGACCTCCCTCGCGGCCGCTCTGATCGTCACCGATGCCGGGCCACCCTTGGCCGCGAGGTCGGCGGCCGCCCCGACCAGGGCATTACGCAGGTCGCCGTGGTGGTAACCACGCTTGCTCGACGCCGAGTCGTCCATGCGAGCAATGTTGACAGCAGTAAACATCCATGGCAAGTTAACACCCGATAAGTTTACAGTTGTACACATCTTGAGTGAGCAAGGGGAACGCCATGTTCGGACGAATCGGACGGTTCGCCGCAACCCACGCACGGGGAGTGCTGGTGGTGACCGCGCTGCTCATGGTGGGTGCGGCCGCTTTGGGGGTCACCGCGTTCGGCAAGCTCCAGACCGAGGGCTTCGACGACCCGAACTCGGACTCGAGCCAGGCCAAGGCCCTGATCGACAGCCAGTTCAACGGCGAGAACGACGTCGTGTTCCTGTTCTCGTCCGACACCGGCTCGGTCGACGACCCGGCCGTCATGACCGCCGCGGCCGAGCTGACCGACCGCCTCGCCACCGACCCGGGCATCGCCGGCTTCACCTCGTACTTCACGACGAAGGCGCCGCCGATGAAGTCGGCGGACGGCCAGTACGCGATCGGCGTCGCGCGGGTGACCGACGAGGGCCACGTCAAGGAACTGCGTGCCGACTACGGCGCGGGCACCGGCCCGATCAACGTCCAGGTCGGCGGGCCCGACGCGATCGGCGTCGACATCAGCCACCAGGTCGCCGGCGACCTCGCGGTGGCCGAGGCGATCGCGGTGCCGATCATCATGGTGCTGCTGGTCGTCGTGTTCGGCAGCGTGATCGCGGCCCTGCTTCCGCTCGCGATCGGCACGATCGCGGTGTTCGGCACGTTCGCGCTGCTGGCGATCCTCGGTTCGGCCACCGACGTCTCCGTGTTCGCGATCAACCTCACCACCGCGCTCGGGCTCGGCCTCGCCATCGACTACGCGTTGCTGATGGTGTCCCGGTTCCGTGAGGAACTGGCGTCCGGCCACGACACGACCGAGGCGGTCGTGCGCACCGTGGAGACCGCGGGCCGGACGATCGTGTTCAGTGCGCTGACGGTCGCGGTCGCCCTCGGTGCGCTGGTGCTGTTCCCGCTGTACTTCCTGCGATCCTTCGCCTACGCGGGCATCGGCGTGGTGATCATCGCGATGGCGAGCGCGATCTTCGTGCTCCCCGCGCTGCTCGCGCTGCTCGGCAAGCGCGTGAACTCGCTGCGGCTGCCGTGGGCGAAGCGGACGCCGACCTCGGTGTCGGCACTGTGGGCGAGGCTCGCGTCGGTGGCGCTGAAGCGACCGGTGCTGATGGGTGCGCCGGTGGTGCTCCTGCTGCTGCTGGGGGCGGTGCCCCTGCTGAACGTGGAGTTCGGCACGCCGGATGACCGGGTGCTGACGTCCTCGGCGGAGACCCGCGTGATCGGTGACGTGCTGCGCGCGGAGTTCCCCGGCGACGACGCGAAGGCGCTCCAGCTGGTGACGCGCTACCCGGCAGGGACAACGGTGGTCGGCGACTACGGGCTGGCGGTGTCCCGGCTGCCGGGCGTGGAGTCGGTGACGACGAGCGTCGGCACCTACGCGGACGGGAAGGCGGTCGGCCCCGGCGTCGCGGCGTACGCGGCGGAGGACCGGCAGCAGCGGATGACCGTGCTCACCGCGTACGACGCGCACTCCACCGAGGGCCAGGAGCTGGTCACGAAGTTGCGGGAGACCCCGGCGCCCGGCATGGAGGTACTGACAGGCGGCGCCGCGGCCCGGCTCGTGGACAGCAAGGACGCGATCGCGAGCAAGCTGCCGCTCGCGGCGGGCCTCATCGTGGTGAGCACGTTCGTGCTGCTGTTCCTGTTCTCCGGCAGCGTCCTGCAGCCACTGCGCGCACTGCTGTTCAACGTCCTCGGCCTGTCGGCGACGATCGGCCTGATGGTCATGATCTTCCAGGAGGGCTGGCTGTCCTCGTGGCTTGGCTTCACCCCGCTACCGCTCGACACAAGCATGCTGGTGCTGCTGTTCTGCGTCGTGTTCGGTCTGTCGATGGACTACGAGGTGTTCGTGCTGAGCCGGATCAAGGAGATGCACGAGCAGGGCGCGGACCTGCACGATGCGGTGCGGCACGGCCTGTCGCGCACCGGCAGGCTGGTGACGATGGCCGCCGTGCTGCTGGCCGTGAGCCTGCTCGCGTTCGGCACGAGCGGCGTCAGCTTCGTCCAGATGTTCGGCATCGGCAGCGGCGTGGCGATCCTCGTCGACGCCACCCTCATCCGGGGCGTGCTGGTCCCGGTCGGCATGCGCGCACTCGGCCGTGCCGCATGGTGGTCGCCACCGTTCATGCGGAGCATCCACGACCGCATCGGCCTGCGCGAGAAGGAACCGGTCTAGTGTTCCGAACCGGAAATGCGGTGCGTAAGTCGGTGGATCCAGGTTTCTGCTGGCAAGGCACCGATCCTCCCTCGTACCGGGTTGTACTTGGGTGGATCGGCAACGCCGCCAGAAGGAAGCTGGGCCGCCGAATTATGTGCCAGATTTCCGGTTCGGGACACTGGGAAGGGAGCGCGGCGCCCAGGGTCCCAGGACTCTGGGCGTCGCGCGCCATCCCGAGCCGGTCGTGGACGGGCCAAGCGGCCCGGCCACCTCACAGCGAAGCGATCAACCGCTCCACACGCTCGTCCACAGCCCGGAACGGGTCCTTGCACAGGACCGTCCGCTGAGCCTGGTCGTTCAGCTTCAGGTGCACCCAGTCGACCGTGAAGTCCCGGCCGGCCTGCTGAGCCGCGGCGATGAAGTCGCCGCGTAGCTTGGCTCTGGTGGTCTGTGGTGGAGTGTCCTTGGCGGCTTCGATCTCGCCGTCCTCGGTGACCCTGGCCACCAGGTCCTTGCGCTGCAGCAGGTCGAAGATGCCGCGGCCGCGGCGGATGTCGTGGTAGGCGAGGTCCAGTTGCGCGATCCTCGGGGACGACAGCTCCATGCTGTGCTTGGCCTGGTAGCGCTCCACCAGGCGGTGCTTGATGGCCCAGTCGATCTCGCGGTCGATGCGGGACAGATCCTGGGCCTCGACGGCGTCCAGGGTGCGGCCCCACAGTTCGATGACGCGGTCGGCCACCGGGTCCGGGCCGCGCTTCTCGACGTGTTCCTTGGCGCGGGAGAAGTACTCGCGCTGGATGTCCAGCGCCGACGCCTCCCGGCCGCCCGCGAGGCGGACCAGGCGGCGGCCCGTCAGGTCGTGGCTGATCTCGCGGATCGCGCGGATCGGGTTGTCCAGGCTGAAGTCGCGGAACTGGACGCCGTCCTCGATCATCTCCAGGACCAGGTTCGCGCTGCCGACCTTCAGCAGCGTGGTGGCCTCGGCCATGTTCGAGTCGCCCACGATGACGTGGAGCCTGCGGTAGCGCTCGGCGTCCGCGTGCGGCTCGTCGCGGGTGTTGATGATCGGGCGGGAACGCGTGGTCGCGGACGACACGCCTTCCCAGATGTGCTCCGCGCGCTGCGAAAGGCAGTACACGGCGCCGCGCGGAGTCTGCAGGACCTTGCCCGCGCCGCAGATCAGCTGCCGCGTGACCAGGAACGGCAGGAGCACGTCCGCGATCCGCGAGAACTCGCCCGCCCTCGTGACCAGGTAGTTCTCGTGGCAGCCGTACGAGTTGCCCGCGGAGTCGGTGTTGTTCTTGAAGAGGAAGATGTCGCCGCCGATGCCCTCGTCCGCCAGCCGCCGCTCGGCGTCGACGAGCAGGTCCTCGAGGATCCGCTCACCCGCCTTGTCGTGCGTGACCAACTGCACGAGGTCGTCGCACTCCGCGGTGGCGTACTCGGGGTGCGAGCCGACATCGAGGTAGAGACGCGAGCCGTTGCGCAGGAACACGTTCGAGGAACGACCCCAGGACACCACCCGTCGAAACAGGTACCGCGCGACCTCGTCCGGGCTCAGCCTGCGCTGTCCGTGGAACGTACAGGTCACGCCGAACTCGGTTTCAATGCCGAAGATCCGCCGCTGCATCCCTTCAGCCTAGGCGCTTCCCGGCCGGAGATCTCCCGGCCGCTTCGAGGTGAGATGAACGCGTCATCGAACTACTCCTCATCAGGCCTCGTCGGAGCCGGTGGCCCCGGACTCCGGGGTTTCCTCCGCCTGCTCGGCAGACTCGGGCGAATCGGACGGTAGCAGCGCGGTGAGCGCAGCGCCCTCGATGCGGCGGAAGGTCCTGCGCGGCCGCGCCCGTTCGAGGACCGCGACCTCCAGCTTGCCGATGCCGTTGTCGCCGTTGCCCGCCGACGCCGCCGCGGACAGCGCCGCGACCGAGAACCGGACCGCCGACTCCAGCGACATGTCCTCCTCGTAGGTCTCCTTCATCTTGGTGGAGATCGGCTCGGTCTGACCACCCATGACAAGGTAGGACGGCTCGTCCACGATCGAGCCGTCGTAGGTCAGGCGGTACAGCTGGTCGGTCTCCGCCGTGACCCCCACCTCGGCGACGCAGAGCTCCACCTCGAACGGCTTGAGCTGGTCGGAGAACTGCGCGGCCAGGGTCTGGGCGTACACGTTGGCGAGCTGGCGCGCCGACACGTCCCGGGGGTCGTTGGCGAGGCCCCACAGGTCGACGTGGCGAATGCCACCCCGGCGCAGGCCGTCGTACTCGCTGTAGCGGCCGGTGGCGGCGAAGCCGATCCGGTCGTAGATCTCGGAGACCTTGTGCAGCGTCGCCGACGGGTTCTCGGCGACGAACAGCACGCCGCCCGAGTACTTGAGCGCCACCACACTGCGGCCCCGGGCGATGCCCTTGCGGGCATACTCCGAGCGGTCCCGCATCAACTGCTCGGGTGAGGCGTACAGCGGCATCGTCACGGTGGAGGCTCCTCGTCTCTTTGTCTCGGGTCGGCGCGTCTGCGCTGGTCAGCCGCGCGGCTGGCTGGTCCGCTGGGTCACGACGATCTCGGCCACCTCGGCGGCCTCCTCGTCGGGGACGTGGACGGCGCCGTCGACCCCGGTGATCGTCACGATGCTGGGGTAGATCTTGCGTGCGAGGTCGGGACCGCCGGTCGCCGAGTCGTCGTCGGCGGCGTCGTAGAGCGCCTCGACGGCGTTGCGGATCGCGGTGTCCCGGTCGCTGTCGGGGTCCCACAGCTTCTTGAGCGCCGACCGCGCGAACAGCGAGCCGGAACCCACGCCGTGGAAGCCGGCACGCTCCTCGTACCGGCCGCCGACCACGTCGTAGGACACGATCCGCCCGGCTCGGGCCGGGTCGGGCGCGTCGACGTCGAAGCCGATGAACAGCGGCAGCACGGCGAGGCCCGCCATGGCGCCGTCGAGGTTCCCGCGCACCAGCGCCGCGAGCTTGTTCGTCTTGCCGTCCAGGGACAGCGGGACGCCCTCGATCTTCTCGTAGTGCGACAGCTCGACCTGGTAGAGCCGGACCATGTCCATCGCGAGCCCGGCCGTGCCCGCGATGCCCACCGCCGAGTAGGCGTCGGTCACGAACACCTTTTCCATGTCCCGCTGGGAGATGAGGTTGCCCGACGTAGCGCGCCGGTCACCGGCGATCAGGACGCCGCCGTTGAACTTCACGGCCACGATCGTGGTGCCGTGCGGCGGCTGCTGGGCCAGGTCCGACGCGCGCCTGGCACGCACGGGCTCCTCGCCGAGCCCGGCGGCCCCGGGCAGCAGATGAGGTGCCTGTACGCGCAGGAAGTCGATGAACGAGGACGTTCCGGCGGTCATGTAGGCAGCAGGGAGCGCGGCGCCCTGCGAACTGGCGCGGAAATGGATGTTGTCCATGCCTCTTTCTGTCCTGTCGGCGGGAAGAACGGTGACGCGAGAACCTACCCTCGCCTACTCGCCGCCCTTTTGCACATACGCGCGGACGAAGTCTTCGGCGTTCTCCTCGAGCACGTCGTCGATCTCGTCCAGGATGGTGTCGACGTCCTCGCCGAGCTTCTCCCTGCGTTCCTGACCGGCAGGGGCCGCGCCGTCGACATCGTCGTCGCCGTCACCGCCGCCTTGCCGCTGAGTTTGTTCCTGAGCCATCTCGCCTCCCGGTATCGGGACTGGTTGCCGTCAAGATTACCGACCGGCACTGACATTTTCGCGGACCATCCGGCTGATGATCAGGATTCGCTGTGAGCGAAACGCCTCCCACGGGCGCTCCGCTCGGCCGCCGTCTCGCCTCACGCCTGCTTCCTGGTCGTGCCGGTGAGGGCGTCGACGAGTTCCTCCGCCGTCGCGGACGCCTCCAGGAGCGCACCGACATGGGACTTGGTGCCCCGGAGCGGCTCCAGGGTCGGGATCCGCACCAGCGACTCCCGGCCGAGGTCGAAGATGACCGAGTCCCACGACGCGGCCGCGATCGCGCTCGGGTAGCGCTCGAGGCAGCGACCCCGGAAGTACGCCCTGGTGTCCAGCGGCGGCGTGGTGATGGCCGCCTGGACCTCCTCCTCCGTGACCATGCGCTTCATCGACCCCCTGGTGACCAGGCGGTTGTACAGGCCTTTCGCCAGCCGCACGTCGGAGTACTGCAGGTCGACGAGGTGCAGGCGGGGCGAGTTCCAGTTGAGGCCATCGCGCGCGCGGAAGCCCTCGAGGAGCCGCAGCTTGGCGGGCCAGTCGAGCCGGTCGGCGCACTCCATCGGGTCACGGGCGAGCGCGTCGAGGATGTCACCCCACGTGTGCAGGACGTGCATCGAGACCTCGTCCTGCTCGGTGCGCTCGAGGTTCTGCGTGACCAGTTCGTGGTAGGCGAACTGGATGTCCAGGCCGGTGAACTTGCGGCCGTTGGCCATCTCCACGGTCGCCTTCAGCGTGGGGTCGTGACTGATCGTGTGGACCGCGCGGACGGGGTCGGCGAGCTTGACCGAGTCGAACCGGACGCCGGCCTCGATCAAGTCGAGCACCAGGGCCGATGTACCGACCTTCAAGTACGTCGACGTCTCGGCCAGGTTCGCGTCGCCGATGATGACGTGCAGACGGCGGTACTTGTCCGCGTCGGCGTGCGGCTCGTCACGCGTGTTGATGATGCCGCGCTTCAGCGTCGTCTCCAGGCCGACCTCGACCTCGATGTAGTCGGCGCGCTGGGACAGCTGGAAACCGGCCTCCTCCCCCGAGGCGCCGAGGCCGACGCGGCCTGAGCCGACGACGACCTGCCGCGAGGCGAAGAACGGCGTGAGACCCGCGATGACCGCCGTGAAGGGGGTGTTGCGGGCCATCAGGTAGTTCTCGTGGGTGCCGTAGCTCGCACCCTTGCCGTCGACGTTGTTCTTGTACAGCTGCAGCCGCGGCTGGCCCGGCACGGTGGCGGCCCGCATGGCCGCCTCCTCCATGACCCGCTCGCCCGCCTTGTCCCAGATGACGGCGTCCCGGGCGTTGGTGACCTCCGGCGCGGAGTACTCCGGGTGCGCGTGGTCGACGTAGAGACGGGCGCCGTTGGTGAGGATGACGTTGGCCGCGCCGAGGTCCTCGACGTCGGGGTCGGACGGCGGCATGCCGGGCGCGCCGAGGTCGAATCCCCGCGCGTCACGCAGGGGGGACTCGACCTCGTAGTCCCAGCGGGCCCTGCGGGCGCGGGGGATGTCCGCGGCAGCCGCGTAGGCGAGCACAACCTGGGTGGAGGTCAGTACCGGGTTTGCGGTGGCGTCCCCTGGCACGGCGATGCCGTATTCCACCTCGGTACCCATGATCCGGCGCATGTCACCAGCCTACGGGCACAATCTCACTCCGCGTCGACACCCAGGCATGTGGTGCGCCCGCCGGTGACGTGCGACGCGGTCCGGTTCCGCGCGCCCGTGGCCCTTGTCGCCGACGTCCTCCTCGCGCTTCGTGACCGGCGGCCGGGGCGTTCCCATCACGCCCAGGCGAGGTCCGAGCGGTGTTTCCAGTACTCGGCGGGCGGCTCCGCCAGCTCGGGCAGCTCCACGTGCGGCACCGACACCGCCGCGAGGTTGCTCGCCAGCTGGTGGGTGCCCGCGGCGCCGGACAGCACGGTGCCCGCCCACGGCTGTGCCAGCGCGGCGGCCAGTGCGACCGCGTCCGGGCCGACGGCCAGGGACTTCGCGAGTGCGGCCACCGGCTCCGGCGGCTCGACGGCGAGCCTGCCGTTGGCCAGCGCCTCCTTGACCAGCACGTGCGCACCCGCCGCGTGCGCCTCGGCCAGGGCCGGGCCCACGGAGGGCTCCAGGAGGTTCCAAGTCGACTGTACTGCGGTGAAAACGGGCTGCCCGTGGCGTTCCAGGGCCAGCGCTCTGCGCACGACGGACGCCTGTTCCTGGCCGGACGTCGAGAAGCCGACCCGCACCGGCAGGGACGCCAGCGCGTCCTGGAGCGCCAGGTCGTCGAACAGTGGGCTGTCCGGGGTCAGCGAGTGCACCTGGTACAGCGCGAGGCGGTCACCGAGCAGTGCCGTGCTCTCCGCCCACTGCGAGCGGAAACGTTCCAGGGTATGGGATTTCTCCTCGTGCACGGCCGCGTCGAGCCGCCAGCCGCCAACGTACGCGTAGCCCCACTTGCTGGACACCGTGACGTCCGACGGCGCCCGGGACGCCAGCCAGCCCGCCAGGAACTCCTCGGCCCGGCCGTAGGAGCGGGCCACGTCCACCCAGCGGACACCGGCGGCGTACGCGGCGTCCAGCACCGCGAACGACGCGTCCCGCATGGCCTCGACAGAACGCGAAGGCGGCAGCTCGGACCGGCCGACGTTGATGTACGCCGGCCGGCCGAGTGCCGCCAATCCGAGTCCGAGCAGTGCCAATTACAGGTACTGCCCCGTGTTGGTCGCCGTGTCGATCGCCCGACCCGACTCCTGGTTCTTCCCGGTGACGAGGGTGCGGATGTACACGATCCGCTCCCCCTTCTTGCCCGAGATGCGAGCCCAGTCGTCCGGGTTCGTGGTGTTCGGCAGGTCCTCGTTCTCCGCGAACTCGTCGACGATCGCGTCCAGCAGGTGCTGCACGCGCAGGCCGGGCTGCTCGGTCTCCAGCACCGACTTGATCGCCGCCTTCTTCGACCGGTCCACGATGTTCTGGATCATCGCGCCCGAGTTGAAGTCGCGGAAGTACAGGACCTCCTTGTCGCCGTTGGCGTAGGTGACCTCGAGGAACCGGTTGTCCTCGGTTTCCTCGTACATCCGCTCGACCGTGTGCTGGATCATCGCGTCGATCGTGGCCTTGGAATCCCCGCCGAACTCGGCGAGGTCCTCGGTGTGGATCGGCAGGCTCGGCGTCAGGTACTTCGAGAAGATGTCCCGCGCGGCCTCCGCGTCCGGCCGCTCGATCTTGATCTTGACGTCCAGCCGGCCCGGCCGCAGGATCGCCGGGTCGATCATGTCCTCACGGTTGGAGGCACCGATCACGATGACGTTCTCGAGGCCCTCGACACCGTCGATCTCACTGAGCAGCTGAGGCACGATGGTGGTCTCGACATCCGAGGAGACACCGCTGCCACGCGTCCGGAAGATGGAGTCCATCTCGTCGAAGAACACGATGACCGGTGTGCCCTCCGACGCCTTCTCCCGCGCCCGCTGGAAGATCAGGCGGATGTGCCGCTCGGTCTCGCCGACGAACTTGTTGAGCAGCTCGGGGCCCTTGATGTTCAGGAAGTACGACTTGGCCTCGTGTGCCGTGCCGTCACCCCGTGCCTCCGCCACCTTCTTGGCCAGCGAGTTCGCCACCGCCTTGGCGATGAGCGTCTTGCCGCAGCCTGGCGGGCCGTAGAGCAGGACGCCCTTTGGCGGGCGCAGCTCGTACTCGCGGTACAGGTCCGCGTGCAGGAACGGCAGCTCCACCGCGTCGCGGATCTGCTCGATCTGCCGGAACAGGCCACCGATGTCCTCATAGCGGACGTCGGGCACCTCCTCCAGCACCAGGTCCTCGACCTCTGCCTTCGGCACCCGCTCGTAGGCGTAGCCCGACTTGGAGTCGACCAGCAGCGAGTCACCCGGCTTGAGGGGGGCCTCCCGCAGCGGGTCGGCGAGCCAGACCACGCGCTCCTCGTCGGCATGCCCGACGACCAGTGCGCGCATCGGCGGCGAGTCGTCCGCCTCCGCGAGCAGTTCCCGCAGTGTGGACACCTCACCGATGCGCTCGAAGGTGCCCGCCTCGACGATGGTCAGCGCCTCGTTCAGCCGCACCGACTGCCCGCGACGCAGATCACCGACCTCGACGGCGGGTGAACAGGCCACCCGCATCTTCCGGCCGGCCGTGAACACGTCCACCGTGCTGTCCTCGTGCCCCTGGAGGAACACGCCGTAGCCGCTTGGCGGCTGCGCGAGCCGGTCGACCTCCTCCCGGAGCGCGAGGAGCTGACTCCTCGCCTCCCGCAGGGTCTCGACCAGCTTCGCGTTACGCTCTGTCAACTGGCTGACCCGCTCAGACGCCTCGGCGAGCCGCTGCTCAAGCAGGCGGGCATGCCGAGGCGAGTCCGTCAGTTTCCGGCGCAGCAGCGCTACTTCCTCTTCGAGGAACCGGATCTGGGCAGCTTCCGACGGCTCGTGCCCAGAAGCCGCCTCCGGTCCAGCGCCGTGCTCGTCGGCCTCCTCTGGCCGACCACCGGGACGATCGTGCTGCATGTCGGCACCTCCTCCCGAAATCTTCCTACCCCTACGGTACCGGTGAAGACCGACAAAGTAAGACCATCCATATCTCGGAACCGTCGCGCGACGTCAGCGAAACATGACCGTCGGAAGTGGATTAGGCCATCTCGGCGCGTACCGGAACCACCCACCCACTACGGTGCGTCAGGTAGTCGACCGACGCTGGAGCCGTCGGCGGCAACTCACGGACTTGGCGATGGGGTCGCCACGAAAAAGGGAGAGACAAGCGATGTCGCAACCGCCGCAGCAGCCGGGGCAGTGGGGCGGCCAGCCCGGGTGGGGACAGCAGCCCGGCCCAGGTCAGCAGCCTGGCGGCTACCCGCAACAGGGTGGCTACCCACAACAGGGCGGGCCCCAGCAGCAGGGCGGCTACCCCCAGACCGGGCCGCAGCCGCAGCAGCAGAACCCGTACGGGCAACAGCCGCAATTCGGGCAGCAGGCGCCCTACGGCCAGCAGGGTGGCTACGGTTACCCACCGCAGAAGAAGAGCCCGATGCCGTGGATCCTCGCAGGCGGCGGCGTGGTCGTCGTGGCCGTCGTTGTGGTCCTCATCATCGTGCTGACCGGGGGCGGGGACACCAGCAGTCCTGAAGGCGTTGCCGAGTCCGCGGTCGCCGCGGCCAACGACCAGGACACCGACGCGATCGCCGACCTGATGTGCGACCCCTCCAAGAAGGAGGAGATCACGGAGGCGATCGACCCGGGCGCCGCCATGCCCGAGATGGCCGACGTCACGGCGACCTTCGAACTCGGCGACGTGAAGACCGAGGGCGACACGGCGACCGCCAAGGTCTCGATCAAGCTCGACAACCTGCCGGAGGAGTACGCGGACGTGATGCCCGAGGGGGGCATATCCGCCAAGCTGGACCTCAAGCAGGAAGGCGGCGACTGGTGCATCGTCAAATTCGATGCCGCCGCCTGACGTAACGAATTGATCAAGCGGCCGTCGCCCGGGCGTGTCCCGGCGGCGGCCGCTGTCGTGGGTCTTGCCTACGATGGGCACCGTCCACGGGATTTGTCGGGAACGGACGGCGCGCCGGCTCCGTCTGGGTTGCAAGAGAGTGTGTGAGGAGTTCGGGCCCAAGATGACGTATCCACCGCAGCAGCCAGGCCAGCCAGGTCAGCCGGGCCAGTTCGGCCAGTCGTCGTACCAGGGGCTCGGCAGCTACTCCGGTGGTGGTCCTGGCGGTCCGAGGAAGCGGAACACGGGCAAGATCATCGCCATTGTCGTGATCGCCGTCCTGGTGCTCGGCGGCGGTGGTGTCGCCACCTACTTCCTCACCAAGGGCTCCGGCGGGGACAGCGACACATCCTCCGATCGGAGCAACACCGACGCCTCGAAGGACACGCGCAGCGACCAACCCTCGTCCGACGACGCGTCACCGGATCGTGACAAGGATCAAGACTCCGACGACTCGGATGCGAGCAACACTCCAGACGACGTGCGCGATGACTACATGGCCGCGTACGAGAACAAGGACTTCGCCGACGTGGTCGACAGCGCCTGCCGGGCGTACAAGACCAAGTTCGGCACCGATACCTCGGACCTGGAGAGCAAGCTCGAAGGATTTGACATCTCCGCGGCACCGGACGGTGACGCGGAGATCGACGACAAGCACCCGGACACCGCCACCGCGAAGATCGACCTGACCCTCGCCGGTGACGGGCAGACCCAGGAGCCGAAGATCCTCATCAAGATCGTGCAGGAGAGCGGCGAGTGGCGGTTCTGCGGCGAAGGCACCGCCTGACCACCTGTCCCCGACCAACGGAGCCTCAGTTATGACCTACCCGCCGCAGCCCGGCCAGCCCGACCCGTACGGCCAGCAGAATCCGTACGGCCAACCAGGACAGCCCGGTCAACCCGGACAGCCCGGACAGTACGGCCAGCAGCCCGGCCAACCGGGTCAGTACGGGCAGCCCGGCCAGTTCGGCCAGCAGCCCCAGCAGGGCGGCCAGTACGGGCAGACCAGCCAGTTCGGCACGGATCCCTACGGCCAGCAGCAGCAGTACGGCGGCCAGCCCGGCTACCCGGGCGGCGAGCCGCCGAAGAGCAAGCGCGGCATGATCATCGCGATCGTCGTGATCGCCGTGCTGGTCATCGGCGGCGGCATCACCGCGTTCTTCCTGCTCAACAAGGACGACGACGGTGGCGGCAACGCGTCGCCGGGCACCGAGACCAGCCAGTCGTCCGAGCCGGGCACCGAGGACCAGCCGACCGAGGAGCCGACGGCCGAGGACCCCACCACCACGGAGGAGGACCCTGGCGGTGGCGGCGGTGACGAGGCGGCGCTCACCGCGACCGCTCAGGAGTACGCGGACACGGTCAACAACTCCGACGAGGCCGCCGCGACCGAGCTGACCTGCGCGAAGACCGGTGGCGGCACGATGTACGACTCGCTCGCGGGCCAGGCGACCGTCGAGGTGGGCAAGGTCACCATGGTCAGCGAGGGTCTCGCCACCGTCGACATGACCGTCGAGGCCGCTTCCGGGCAGGCGATCCCGCTGCCGTTCGAGTACAAGGACGGAGCCTGGTGTGTCACGATCTGACGAGGACCTGAACAAGTCCGAGGCAGAGCCGACCGAGGCAGAGACAACCGGGACCGAGAAGTCCGGGACCGAGAAGTCCGAGCCCGCCACGGGCAGGCGCACGGTCACGCTCGTGTCCGTGGTCGCCGTGGTCGTGCTCGTCGTTGCCGGCGTCGTGGTGTTTCTGCTGACCAACGGCGACGACTCATCGGACGCGGCGCAGGACGGGAACGTCCCGACCATCACCGGCTCACCGGCGCCGACGACCCCCGAGCCGACCGAGGGCGCCTCCGTGGCGCCGCCCGCGACGGCGACCGGGGCGACCGGGCCGGTCGGGGCACCCGTGGAGGCAGGCCCGGTCGCCGAGCAGGCCGCGGCCGCGATCTCCAGTTCCGACATCGACGCGCTCAACCAGTTGGCGTGCGACCCGTCGAACCCCGCCGCCGAGGAGACGTTCCCGGCCGACGCGAAGGCCACGGTCGTTGGCGAGCCCAAGATCACGGGTGACACGGCGACCGTCGACCTCAAACTGACCATCGGGGACAGCGAGCCCGCGGTCGTCCCCATGCCGTTGACCAAGAAAGACGGCCGCTGGTGCATTCCCTCGTGACGTGACGCCGCCTGCCCTGGCCCGCACGGGTCAGGGCTGGCGGCCGCGTCGCTGCGGCCTCGGCGTCACCACGCCGTCGGCGAGCCTGCGGGCCGTCAGCAGGAACGCGGTGTGCGCCACCATCCGGTGGTCCGGCCGCACCGCGAGCCCGACCACGTGCCAGGGCCGCATGAGCGTCTCCCACGCCTCCGGTTCGGTCCAGCACTGCTGCTCACGCAGCGCCTCGGTGATCCGCGACAGCTGCGTCGTCGTCGCCACGTACACCACGAGCACGCCGCCGGGGATCAGGTTCGCCGCGACCGTCGGCAACATCTCCCATGGCGACAGCATGTCCAGGATGACGCGGTCGACCTCACCATCGTGGGTGGCCAGGTCACGCACCCGCAGGTCCCAGTTCTTGGGCTCCTCGCCGAAGAACTGGTTCACGTTGCGCACCGCGTGTACGGCGTGGTCGTCCCGCACCTCGTACGAGGTCACGTGCCCCTCCGGCCCGACCGCGCGTAGCAGCGAGCACGTGAGCGCGCCCGACCCGGCGCCCGCCTCCAGCACGCGCGCACCGGGGAAGATGTCACCCCACATCACGATCTGACCGGTGTCCTTCGGGTAGATCACCTGCGCGCCGCGTGGCATGGAGAGCACGTAGTCGGCCAGACGCGGCCGCAGCGCGAGGTAGCCGGTGCCGCCCACGGAGCTCACCACCGAGCCCTCCGGCTTCCCGATGAGGTCGTCGTGGGCCACCGCGCCACGGTGGGTGTGGTACTGCTCGCCCTCCGCGAGCACGAGCGTGTAGTGCCGCCCCTTCGGATCGGTGAGCTGTACCCGGTCGCCCACCCGAAACGGCCCGCTCGCCCTGACCTCCGTCACCCGAATCCCGCTCCATCTCGTCTTCGCCGATGTCAACCGCGAGATCGTCGCAGAGACCCACGACCTGCCTTTGCCGGGGACCGCTACTACCCTGGCGACCGCCCAAGCCGCCGGTGATCATCAGGGGAGATCATGACGTACCCACCGCAGCAGCCAGGCCCGTACGGTCCGCAGGATCCCTACGGTCAGCAGAACCCGTACGGCCAGCAACCGCCGCAGTACGGCGCTCCGCAGTACGGCGCTCCACAGTGGGGTCAGCAGCCCGGGTATCCGGCAGGCCCGCCGCCTAAGAAGTCGCGGACCGGGCTCATCGTCACGCTGGTGATCGTGGCCGTGCTCGTGGTCGGCGGCGGTGTCACCGCGTTCCTGCTCCTGAAGGACGACGGCGGGAGCGGTGGCGGCAGCGAGGAGAGCCCGCGCGTGGCCGCGGACACCTACGCCAAGGAGCTGGGGGCCGCGGTCAGCACCAAGCCAGAGGACGCGTCCCTGGACAAGGTCAAGCCGGTGATGTGTGCCAGCGACTACAAGGAGCTGAACGGCGAGCTGCAGGAGGCGAAGAAGGACGAAGAGGAGGCAGGCGACCAGCCGAGCAAGACGACCTTCACCATCGCCAACTTCAAGGAGGAGGGCGAGGGCGCCACCTTCGACATGACGCAGAAGCGCGGCGACGACGAGCGCGACCCGCTGAACATGAACGTCAAGAAGGAAGACGACCACTGGGTCGTCTGCGGCCTCTACGACGACTCGCAGGGCAACCCCGGAGAAGAGAGCACGGCCCCCAGGTCCAGCGAAAGCGAGGACAGCGGCCCCACCGACGGCTCGATCCCGAACCCGATCCCCAAGCCCAGTAACTAGAGCCCAGCCCAGTAAATTGGGGGACCTGTCCCATGGATCTTTGTGCGAGGGTCCGAGCCTGACCAACAGTGACCTCAGGGGAACGTGACGGCACCCAGCCACCAACCACCCACAGTCCGCACCGTCGCTGGGTCGAGACCAACACTCAAAAATTCCGGGGAGGCGGACTAGTCAGGCTGGCTCGCAGGTCGTCTCGGTGGAGGACGCCCGCGGGTCTGCCCTCCGCGTTGACCACCAGGAACTGCCACGCGGCGGTCTCCTGGACGCGTTCGGCGATGTCCTCGCCGGACTCGGAGTCCAGGAGCACCGACTCGGGCCGGATCGGTTCGGCGGCCTGTTCGGCCGGTGCCATCGGGGACCGCTCGGCGAGGCGTTCCGCGGCGATCGGGTCGAGCAGACCGGCCGCGACACCGTCGGCACGCACCAGCACCACGCCACGGCCCGCGGCCGCGCTGAGCGCGTCGGCGACCGGGCTCTCGGCGGGCAGTTGCAGGATCGGCCGGACCAGGTCTGCGAGCGCGAGCCCGGCCGGCCACGTCCTGCGCTGATCGGCGGCCAGCTCACCGCGTGCACCGGACACCACGAACCACGCGGTGAGCGCGCACACGCCGAGCCGCAGCCAGCGGTCCGGGCTCTCGTTGGCGAGGCCCCACAGCGCCCACAGCATCAGCAGACCGGCGACGAGCCAGCCGCCGACGACCGCGGCGCGGGTGCCGATCCCCCGGTTCCCCGACACGGCCCAGACCCCCGCACGCAGCAGGCGGCCGCCGTCCAGCGGCAGACCGGGGAGGATGTTGAAGACGGCGACGGCCACGTTGGCGACCGCGCACTCGAGCACGAGCAGCCAGACCGGGCCTTCGGCGGGCATGAACAGCAGCACGAGGCCGCACAGCCCGGCGAGCACCGCGGACACGGCGGGGCCCGCGGCCGCGATCATGCCTTCCTGGGACGGTTTCCTCGGGGTCCTGCTGATCTCGGCGAGGCCGCCGAGCAGGAACAGCCGCAGCCTGCGTACGGGGATGCCCAGCTGCAGCGCGACCACGCAGTGCCCCAGCTCGTGCGCGAGCACGGAAGCGCCGAGCAGCACGGCGAACGCGGCCGCGAGCGAGATCGAGACGATCGCGTCCGCGTTCGGCAGGAAGCGCTCGACCAGCGGCGCGTAGAGCACGATGATCGCGACGGACCCGACCCACCAGGACGGGGACAGGAGCACGGGGACGCCGCGGAACCGGAAGAGCACCAGGCCGCCGTCGCGATCGGCCCAGTCCGGTCCGTTGGTCATGCGAAGCAGGGTATGCGGAAACGTGTGGGAAAACCGTGTGAGCGACTACAGGGTGCACCTGCCCAGGGATTGTCGGTGCCACGGCCTAGGGTCTTGGTCATGACGGAAATCCCTGTCGCGATCGTCGAGGAGGTCGTTCCGAAGCCACGGCGGCCCGCGTTGTCGCCGTCGCGGGCCGGTGACTTCAAGCAGTGCCCCCTGCTCTACCGGTTCCGGGCGGTGGACCGGTTGCCGGAGACGCCGTCGGTCGCGCAGGTACGCGGGATCGTCGTGCACGCGGTGCTGGAGGAGCTGTTCGCGTTGCCTGCGGCCGAGCGGGTGCCCGACCGGGCGCACGCACTGCTGGACCCGGTGTGGACGCGGCTGCGGGACGAGCGGCAGGAGCTGGCCGACCTGTTCACCGACGACGACAGCCACGACCACTGGCTGGAGTCGGCGACGCGGTTGATCGACGGGTACTTCACGCTGGAGGACCCACGCCGCCTCGACCCGGAGGCGCGTGAGCTGCTCGTCGAGACGGAGCTCGAGTCCGGTGTGCTGCTGCGCGGCTACATCGACCGGCTGGACGTCGCGCCGACCGGCGAGATCCGGGTCGTGGACTACAAGACCGGCACCGCGCCCCGCGAGATCGGCGAGGCGAAGGCGCTGTTCCAGATGAAGTTCTACGCGCTGATGCTGTGGCGGCTGCGCGGGGTGGTGCCCAAGCAGCTGCGGCTGATGTACCTGGCCGACCGCCAGTCCCTCACCTACGCGCCGGACGAGGCCGAGCTGCGGCGCTTCGAACGGACCCTCGACGCGGTGTGGGAGGCGATCCTGCGGGCGGGCAGGTCGGGTGACTTCCGGCCGAACAAGAGCAGGCTGTGCGACTGGTGCTCGCACCAGGCCCGGTGCCCGGAGTTCGGTGGCACCCCACCCGAGTACCCCGGCTGGCCGGAACCCGACGCAGGCGACGAAACCGTGATGGACAGGGCAGACTGATGTTCTACGAACCACTTGGCGACGGCCGTTACCAGTCCACTGTGCACACCACCGGTCCGTGGTCGCCGCTCACCCAGCACCTCGGTCCGCCGTCGGCTCTGCTGGTGCGGGCGATGGAGCGGTTACCGTCGGCCGCGCCGATGACGATCGCGCGGGTCACCATCGAGATCCTCGGCCCGGTGCCGGTCGCGGAGCTGTCGGTGACCGCCTCGGTGGACCGGCCGGGCCGGTCGGTGGAGCTGCTGCGCGGCGAACTGTCCGCCGACGGGCGGGTCGCCGTCCGGGCGCAGGCCTGGCGGATCGTCCGCTCCGACACGAGCACGGTCGCGGCGGGGATCGACGACCCGCTGCCGCCGCCGTCGGAGGGCCGCGTGATGACCAGGCCGGAGGGCTGGCACGCGGGGTACCTGGACGTCATGGAGTGGCGGACGTTGAAGGGCTCACTCGGCGAGCCGGGACCGGCGACCGTATGGGGCCGCCAGCAGGTGCCACTGGTCGGGGACGAGGAACCGTCCGGGTTGCAGCGCGTGCTGACGGTGGCCGACTCGGGCAACGGCGTGTCCAGCAGGCTGGATCCCCGGAAGTGGCTGTTCATCAACTCGGAGTTGACGGTGCACGTGTACCGCGAGCCGGTCGGTGAGTGGATCGCGCTGGATGCGGCCACGGCCATCGGACCCGACGGGATCGGGACCGCGGTGTCCGTGCTGCACGACCTGAGCGGGGCGGTGGGGCGGGGCGCGCAGGCGCTGTTGATCCGGCCTCAGTAGGTCGGGGTGCCGGGGGCTTCGGCCCCCGCGCTCGGCGTTCTCCCCGGCCTGCCTGGTGTTCAGAGGCGGCAGGAGCGGATGTCCGACGCCAGCACTGCCCTCGCGCCCAGCGCGGCCAGCCTGTCCATGACGGCGTTGACTTCCTTGCGGGAAACCATCGCGCGTACGGCCACCCAGTCCGGCGACGCCAGCGGGGCCACCGTCGGTGACTCCAGGCCCGGGGTCACCGTGATGGCCTCGTCCAGCAGTGACTTCGGGCAGTCGTAGTCGAGCATCAGGTACTGCTGCGCGAACACGACGCCCTTCAGCCGGCCGGCGAGTTGTTCCTTCGCCGGCGAGTCGGGGACGTTCGTGCCGTGGACGAGCACGGCTTCGGACTCGCAGATCGGGTCTCCGAAGACCACCAGGTTGTGCTGGCGCAGGGTGCGGCCGGAGTCGACCACGTCGGCCACCGCGTCCGCGACGCCCAGCTGGACCGAGATCTCCACGGCGCCGTCCAGGCTGATGACCGTCGCGTCGATGCCGAGGGCCGCCAGGTCCCGCTTCACCAGTTTCGGGTACGACGTGGCCAGGCGCTTGCCTGCCAGGTCGTTGACCTTCCAGTCGGTGCCAGCCGGGGCCGCGTACCGGAAGGTCGACGCACCGAAGCCAAGCGGGAGGCGCTCGGCCACCGGCGCGCCGGTCTCCAGTGCCTGGTCGCGGCCCGTGATGCCAAGATCCAGCTCGCCGGAACCGACATAGATCGGGATGTCCTTCGGGCGCAGGAAGAAGAACTCGACGTCGTTCGCCGGGTCGAGGACCGTCAGGTCTCGCTGGTCATGACGCCGCCGGTAGCCCGCCTCGGCCAGCATGTCGGCGGCGGGCGCGGCCAGCGCACCCTTGTTCGGCACGGCAACCCTCAGCATGGGCGTGCTCACTCCTCAGAGGTGGCGGTAGACATCGTCGAGGGAGAGACCGCGGCCCAGCATCAGCACCTGTACGCGGTACAGCAGCTGGGACACCTCCTCGGCAAGGCGCTCGTCGGACTCGTGTTCGGCCGCGATCCACACCTCGCCTGCCTCTTCGAGCACCTTCTTGCCCTGCGCGTGCACCCCCGCGTCGAGCGCGGCCACGGTGCCGGAGCCCTCGGGCCGGTTGACCGCCCGATCGCGGAGTTCGGCGAACAGCTCGTCGAACGTCTTCACGGTGATGATCCTGCCATCACCGGCCAACCCCGTTTCGGGTCAGCCCACCAACGCCGTGAGGTCGGCCACCGTCAGGCCCGCCAGCGAGGTGCGGAACACCCGCCGCTCCCCCTGCTCCACGTCGACCTCACACGGCACGACCAGCACCGTCGCACCCGCCGCCACCGCCGAGGCCACGCCCGTCGGCGAGTCCTCGATCGCGACGCAGCGGGCCGGGTCCACGCCCAGCAGACGGCACGCCTTCAGGTACGGCTCCGGCAGCGGCTTGTTCCGGCCGTCGACCTCGTCACCGCAGACGGTCACGTCGAAGTTCTGCCTGCCGACCGTGTCGAGCGCGATCTCGGTCAGCTCCCGCTCGGTGGACGTGACCAGCGCCGTCCGGAACCCGGCGGCCCGCACCGTGGCCAGGGCCGCCACCGCGCCCGGCCGCCACGGCAGGTCCTGCCGGAACACCTCGGCCATGCGGCGGTCGATCCAGGCGGCGCCGTCCGCGACCTGCTCTGGCGACGGATCGGGGATGCCGACCTCGGTGTACAGCAGGCGCAGGGTCACCATGACGTTCGTGCCGACCATCGCCTGCCTGGTCGCCGAGGACAGCTGACCACCGAGTTTCTCGGTCAGCTCGTACAGCGGGATGTCCCAGAGCTTCTCGGAGTCGAGGATCGTGCCGTCCAGGTCCCACAGGACCGCGGCCGGGGTGTCAGGGGACCTCGGTTCGGTCTCGGCTGGCATGTCGACCAGCCTACGATCTCCGGCCGGGGCCCCCGGGTCGTAGGCTTGCCCGGTGACCGATCCGGACCAGCAGCCGACAGCACCCGACGTCCCAGCCGACGAGCCGCTCGTCGAGCCAGTGATGATCTGTGCCTTCGAGGGGTGGAACGACGCAGGAGACGCCGCCACGGCTGCCATCGAACACCTGCAGCTGACCTGGGAGGCCAACGCGCTCTCCGAGGTCGACCCGGACGACTACTACGACTTCCAGGTCACGCGCCCCACCGTCCGCATGGTCGACGGGGTGACGCGCCGGGTCGAGTGGCCGACCACGAGGCTGTCGGTGTGCCGGCCACCCGGCGCGACCAGGGACGTCGTCCTCATGCACGGCATCGAACCGAACATGCGCTGGCGCAAGTTCTGCGCGGAGCTGATCGAGCAGATCGACGACCTGGGCATCAGCACCGTGATCACGCTCGGCGCGCTGCTCGCCGACACCCCGCACACCCGCCCGGTCCCGGTGACCGGCACCGCCTACGACGCGGCCTCGGCCGCCAAGTTCGGCCTGGAGCGCTCCCGCTACGAAGGGCCGACGGGCATCGTCGGCGTGCTCCAGGACGCGTGTGTGCAGGCCGGGGTGCCCGCGATCTCCATCTGGGCCGCCGTGCCGCACTACGTGTCGCAGCCGCCGTCGCCGAAGGCCACGCTGGCGCTGCTGCACCGCGTCGAGGAGGTCCTCGACATCGAGGTCCCGCTCGGTGACCTGCCGGACCAGGCCGAGGAGTGGCAGCGCACGGTCAGCGAGATGGCCGAGGAGGACGAGGACGTCCGCAACTACGTCCGGGCGCTCGAGGAGCGGGGCGACGCGGACCTCGCGCTGAACGAGACCAGCGGCGACGCGATCGCCGCCGAGTTCGAGCGCTACCTGCGGCGCCGCAGGCCAGGCCCGGGCCGGGGACAATCAGGCGTCTAGTCCGCCTCCCCGGAATTCAAAGTGTTGGTCTCGACCCAGCGACAGCTGCGGACCGTAGGTGGTTGGTGGCTGAGTGCCACCACGTTCCCCTGAGGTCACTGCTGGTCAGGGCCAGACCCCTCGCACAAAGATCCATTGGACAGGCCTTGTGTCATTGATCGAGCGTGATCGGGTCGCGCGCGTGGGCCTGTATGTGGGTGGGGCCCTGGGACCGTTCGGCGGCGGCGTCACCGCCTCGATGCTGCCGGAGCTGGGGCACGACTTCGGCGTCTCCACGTCGGCCGCCTCGGCGACCATCACCGCCTACCTGGTGCCGTTCGCCGCGTTCATGCTGTTCTCCGGCACGCTCGGCGCCCGCTGGGGCAGGCGGCGCAGCGTGCTGTGCGCTTACGTGGTGTCGTTCGCTGGCTCCGCGCTGTGCGTGATCGCGACGACGTTCCCGCTGCTGCTGGTGGGCCGCGGCGTGCAGGGCATCGCGAACGCGTTCACCACTCCCCTGCTGCTGGCCACGCTCGCGGCCACCACGCCCCGCGCCCGGCTGTCCCGATCACTCGGGTTGTTCGCGTCGCTGCAGGCCGCGGGCCAGACGAGCGGCCCGCTGGTCGGCGGGCTGGCCGCGGAGGCGACGTGGCGGCTGGCGTTCGTGGGGGTCGGGATGGCGGCGGTGGCGCTGGCGCTGATCGGCGTGCCACACGAACACCGCGGCACCGCACTCGAACTACCCCGCCTGCGCACGGCGTGGCGGCCGGAGGTGCTACGGGCCGGCGCGGTGGCACTCGTGGGCTGGGCCTGTCTCGGTGGCCTGACGTTCCTCGTGGCGTACCGCACCGACGACGGTTTCGGCCTGACCTCCGGTCAGCGCGGTCTGCTGCTCACCGGGTTCGGCGTGGTCGGCATGCTCACGGCGGGGCTCGTCGGCCGCATCGTCGAACGCATCGGCGGTCGCAGGGCCGCACTGATCGGAGCGATCGCGGGTGCGGTGCCCGTGGCGCTGATCGGTGTGGTGCCATGGGTGGGCGCGGTCGGGATGCTGTGGGCGCTCGGCGGTTTCTTCGCGCAGTTCATCATGGTCGGAATCAATACGCTTGTATTGACAAGCGACCACAATCCGGCGGGCGCCGTGTCGGTCGTGCAGGCGTTCCGGTTCATCGGTGCCGCCGCGGCACCGATCGCGTTCACGCCGATCTACCACCACTCGACGGCACTCGGCTTCCTGGTCCCGGCGGTGCTACTGGCGGCCACCGCACCGGTGGCACTACTGAGCCGGGGCTACGCCACAGCGCAGCGGTAGTGTAGCCCCGATGGCTACGTGGGGCTACACTACTGCTCATGAAGGTCATCACCCAACGGGAGTTTCGGAACAACTCCGCCGCGATCATGGACGCGGTGGAGGCCGGAGAGACCTTTCACGTCACGCGCAACGGCGTGACGGTCGCCGAGCTTCGCCCGGTTTCCCGCAGACGTCGGCTCAGCGCCGAGGAACATGTCGAACGGCACAAGAGACTGCCCAGAGTCGACTACGCCCGCATGCGTCAGGAGGCCGACGAGTTCCACGGCACCGAGGATCGTGTCGACCAGGACGATCCATGGGAGCGTGCTCGTGGCTGACCGTCACGAGGTGGGCGTCCTGGATACCTGCACCTACATCGATCTCGATCAGCTCGACGCGGCCGCACTCCCATCGGTCCTGGAAATCACCGCGATCACGATGGCCGAGTTGCATCAGGGCGTCGCGATGGCCAAGAACGCGGCTGTTCGAGCCGCGCGTGCCGAAAAGCTGGGCATCGCGATCGTCGACTTCGAACCGCTGCCGTTCGACGGCGAGGCCGCGACCCGTTACGGCTCACTCGTTGCCCTGACCCTCGAGGCCAAGCGCGACCCCAAGCCACGTCGCCTCGACCTGATGATCGCCGCCATCGCTTCGTCGCGTGGTCTGCCGCTGTACACCCGCAACATCAACGACTTCGCCGGGCTCGACGACATGGTGACGGTCGTCGCGGTCTGAGTGGGTGGCCCCGGCTCGCGGGGCCACCGTCACACTCAGAGC
>NZ_JBARWZ010000280.1:0-46740 GCF_049647105.1 Actinophytocola sp. | reverse complement strand
GCTGCCGTTCGCGGCGATCGTGCTGATCGCCGCGGGCACCGCCGCCGGGCTGCGCCTGCTGGGCGTGCGGTGACAGTGCCCGGTCAACAATCAGTCGAACCGGTCACCCGAGCCCGCAGGCTGACCTTGTCGATCTTGCCGACGCCCTTCATCGGCAGCGCGTCGAGCACCACCAGCTCCTCGGGCAGCTTGTACCGGGCCAGGCCGAGGCGGTCCAGGTAGGCCCGCACCTCACGCAGGTCGACGGTGCGGCCGTCGGCGGGCACGGCGACCAGGCAGACGATCTCGCCGAGCACCGGGTGCGGCTTGGCCACCGCCGCGCACGTCCGCAGGTCGGGGTGTTC
Organism: Actinophytocola sp.; assembly: GCF_049647105.1. Classification (GTDB taxonomy): domain Bacteria; phylum Actinomycetota; class Actinomycetes; order Mycobacteriales; family Pseudonocardiaceae; genus Actinophytocola. The sequence goes on along the minus strand of NZ_JBARWZ010000280.1, from coordinate 46,396 downwards.
GACCAGGGCTGCTTCCAGTTCCTCCGCGGAGATCTTCTCGCCGCCTCGGTTGATCACGTCCCGGGTCCGGCCCTCCACCACGATGTTGCCGGAGAGATCCAGCCGCACCAGGTCGCCGGTACGGTAGAAGCCGTCCGGGGTGAAGGCGTGCTCGTCGGCGTCGGGGTCGCGGTAGTAGCCCGCGATCGTGTACGGGCCACGGGTCAGCAGCTCGCCGCGCTCGCCGGGCGGGACCGGGCGGTCGTCCTCGTCGACGACCAGGATCTCGTCGTCCGGGGAGGCGGGCCTGCCCTGGGTGCCGTGCACCACCTCGTCCGGGTCGTCGACCAGGGTGAAGTTCAGCAGGCCCTCGCTCATGCCGTAGACCTGCTGCACCCGCGTGCCCAGCACGGCCTCGGCGTCGGCCGCCGCGGCGGCGTGCAGACGGGCGCCGCCGACCTGCAGCACCCGCAGGCTGGACAGGTCGTGCTCCCCCGTGCGGGCGTGGTCGGTCCACACGGCGACCAGCGCGGGCACCAGCGCGCAGTGCGTGACCCGGTGCCGGGCCACCAGCGCCAGCGCTGCCCTCGGATCCTCGGCGGAGCCGAGCACCACGGTCGCGCCGGCGGCCAGCGCACCCAGCACGCCGGGACAGCCGAGGACGAACCCGTGGGTCCCCGGCATCACCGCGAGGTACACCGATTCCGGCGTCACCTCGGCGAGCTCGGCCGCGGCGCGCAGCATGTACCCGTAGGGCTCGTGCAGCCGAGGGATGGACTTCGGTGGACCGGTGGTGCCGCTGGAGAGCAGGAGCACGGAGATGTCGGCGGATGTCGGCGCGGACAGCTCCGGCGCCGGGGTCGCGTCCTCTGGCAGCGGGGCCGGGTCGCACAGCCGCCGCAGGTCGACCTCGCCAGCGCCTCGGGTGCCGTCGTCGCCCGCGACCAGCAGGGTGCGCAGGCTCGGTGAGCGCTCGCGCAGGGTCCTCGCCATGGCGAGGTGGTCGAAACGACGCAGCCGGGCCGGCACCGCCATCGCGACGGCCTCGGTGGCGGCCAGGATGTGGGTGAGTTCGTGCTCACGCAGCGCGGGCAGCGTGAGCACGGGCGGGGCGCCGAGCCGCAGCAGGGCCAGCACCAGCACGACCAGTTCCAGGTCGTTGGGCAGCTGCACCATGACCGGCGACCCCGGCGTGATCCCCATGCCTGCCAGCCGATCGGCGGCGACCTCCACCGCGCGGGCCAACTCCCCGTGCGTCAGCACGCGGTCGCCTGCGATCACCGCGGGGTGGTCCGGGCGGTGGTCGGCGTTGCGCAGCACCAACCGGTCCACCAGTTCCTGGCGCCACCAGCCGCGTTCGCGGTAGCGCATCGCGCGGTCCTCTGGCACGGTCCGGTAGGCCGCGTGCACCCCGGTCACGCCGACGTCTGCTTCCCGGCCACCAACTGGTCCAGTTCCTCGATGGTGTAGTCGTGCCGGTCCCACAGGTCGACCGTGACACCGTGCCACTTCTCCAGGGCCAGGCCCAGCTCGGTCGTCTCGGTGGAGTCCAGGCCAAGATCGGCGCGCAGCGCGCGGTCCGGGGCGAGCGCGTCCTCCTGCACTCCGATTTCCACGAGAATGTGCCGCACAGCGGACAGGGGCGACATTCGGTGCCCTCCCATAGCGTGGGATTCGTCCATTCGGACGGGAATTAACGGGCCGGCGTCCCTACGACCATGCGTATTGTGCGCCGGAATTTCGGCCGACCACCGTCTGCGACGTGGAGTCGGGCCGCTGGCAGGATGCCAGTGCCGCACCGAGAACGCAACTTCGCCGCCACCGTGGGAAAACACCGGACGATGTCGTGGCGGCAGCGGCCCGCAGCTGCGGTGATTCCCTGCCCACAGGCGGATCGGCGGTCGTCCGCGCCGGGCGTGGTGCTAGAACCCGGCGGAAAACCGTTACCCTGCCGCGTCCTTACGCCCCCGCGGCTACGCTGAACAGCACCAAAGATCGCCGCCGGTGGAGCACAGATTCTAGAACCCGGATTTTCCTCCGGTTGGCGGATAGTCGTACTGGCGGGAATCGGCCAGCATCGTGGGGTCGAAACCCGGCACGACAGGACGACTCGGATGATCGCCAATAGAGCGACCCGATCATCGCGCCTGTGTCGATCACCAAAATCGTCATCCGGGGGATGCACGAGAAAGCAAGACGAAGTCAACGCCGAAGATCCACTGTGGAGTCAGGGGCGATGGCCGCCGTCCTAGAGGAGGGTTGGATCCATGTCGGCCAGCCGGTTCAGGGTGCCGTGCGCCGCCATCGGCAGCGTGTTGAGCGACGCGGAGATCGCCGCTGTCACGGAGGTGATCGAGACGGGCGGGGCGTTGTCCCAGGGCCCGGCGCGGGACCGCTTCGACCTGGCGTTCGCCGCCACCACCGGCACGCGGCACGCGTTCTCGGTGACCAGCGGCACGGTGGCACTCGCCTTCGCGGTGCACCTGCTCAACCTGCGTCCCGGCGACGAGGTGATCGTCACCCCGCAGACCTACAAGGCGACCATCCAGCCGTTGCTGGACCACGAGGTCACCGTCCGGTTCTGCGACATCGACGCGGACTCGATGAACGTCGACCCGGACGCGTTCGCCGCGTTGGTCACGCCACGCACCCGCGCGTTACTCATGGTCCATTACGGCGGTTTCCCCGCTGACATGGGCCGGATCATGGCGATCGCCAGAAAACACGACATCCTTGTGGTTGAGGACTGCGCGCACGCGCTGGGCAGCACTTACCACGGACGAAGACCTGGCGCGCTCGCCGACATCGGCTGCTTCAGTTTCCACTCCAGCAAGAACATCACGACCCTCGGCGAAGGCGGGATGCTCACCTTCGACCGGGACGACTGGGCCCAGCGCGTGGCCCGCATCCGGTCCAACGACGCCGACGGCGACTACGAGCCGGTCTCCGGACTCATCCGCGGCACGGAGTTGGCGCCGACCTGGGCCGTGCACTCCGGCGAGGCCTACACCCGGCTGTGCAGGGAGGTCCGCTGGGCGGGCAGCAACGCCACCCTCAGCGAGGCGAGCGCCGCGGTGGGCCTGGTGCAGATGGCACGGCTCGCCGAACTGGTTGGCAGGCGCCGGTCGATCGCGGCCCGGCTGGAGGAACGGCTGCTTGGTGTGCCCGGGGTGCGGGTGCCGACGGTGCCGCCCGAGAGCACCCACGCCTACCACCTGTACACGTTCTTCCTCGAACCAGAGTTCGGCATGACCCGGGACGCGGTGCTGGCACGCATGGAGGAACTCGGCGTCCAGATGCAGCTGCGCTACCTCCCGCTGTACCTGCAGCCGGAGTGGCGCCACCGAGGTCACGGACCGGGCGAGTGCCCGACCGCGGAACGGCTGTGGTTCGACGAGCAGGTGAACCTGCCCTGCTACCCGTCACTGCGCGACGACCAGGTGGATCACATGCTCGCGGCGCTGGACACCGTGCTGGCCGAGGCCGCCGGCCGACCCGCCGCGCCCGTCGGGGCCGGCACCGGACCGACAGGGGGCACATCATGGCTCTGACCGAGACCTACGACCTGATCGTCGTCGGCGGTGGACCCGTCGGCCTGTCGTGCGGGTGGAACGCGGCCGAGCGCGGACTGCGCGTGCTGGTGCTCGAGCGCACCGGTTTCCTCAACGAGACCAACGGAACCAGCGGTGCCGAACGCCACTGGCGGTTGCAGTACACCCAGGAGGACCTGTTCCGGCTCACCCTCGAGACGCTGCCGCTGTGGCGACGGCTGGAGGGACTGGTGGACCGCAAGCTGATCCACGAGATCGGCAGCCTGTGGTTCGGCGACGTCGAGGTGCACACCAACGAGGGCCGCATCGACGAGACCGCCGTGCACATGGACAACTTCGACGTCCCCTACGAGTGGCTGACGGCCCGTGACATCGAGCGCCGCTTCGGTTTCCAGGACCTGCCCGGCCACTACGCGGGTTTCCTGCAGCCCGACGGCGGGACCATCGACGTGCGCGCGACTCTGGGTGGTCTGTACTCGCTGGCCCAGGCAACGGGCGCGCGCCTGCGCGGCGGGGAGACGGTCCTCGCGGTCGAGCCCGACGGCGACGGCGTGACGGTCCGGACCGACGAGCGCGTCTATCGGGCGCGGCGGGTGGTGCTGGCCAACGGCCCGTACGTCAACGACCTGCTCGCCCCGCTCGGCGCCCCGCTGGACGTCGGGATCTACGAACTGGCGCTGGTGGCGCTGCGGCTCGCCCAGCCGGACCGGGACTTCCCGTTCTGGTTCGTGTTCCAGCAGCCGACCGAGGAGGACACCAACCTGTTCTACGGGTTCGGCCGCAACCCGTGGTCGCCACGGGACGAGGTGCGGCTGGGTCCGGTGTTCGAGGTGAGCCCGCTGAAGCACGCAGCCATGGCGACCGGTGTGCCTGCCCCGCGCCAGGTGGAGCGGTTGACCACCTGGGTCGCCAGGCACCTGCCCGCGCTGGACCCGACGCCGGTGCGCAGCAGCACGTGCCTGGCCGTGCTGCCCACCGACCCGCAGCGCCAGTTCTACCTCGGCACGGCGGCCGACCTGGTGCCCGACGGCGACAAGCTCGTGGTGTGCGCGGCGGGCTGGGGCTTCAAGTTCGTCCCGCTGCTCGGCCAGATCTGCGTGGACCTGGCCGTCGACGGGCGCACCGGCGCGGACATCTCGCGGCTGGCGCTCAGTTCGTCGGTGCGTGCCGGGTGAGCGTGTCACCGGCGGACGGCGAGCCGGACGAGACCGAGTTGCTGGCGGACGTGCTGGCCACCATCGAACTCGCGCTGGCCCACTCGGCCGCCTCCCAGGAACTGGTGAAGGACGCGTGCGCCGCGCTGCGCAGGCTGGTGGACGCGCGTGGCAACGCCCACGCCGCCGAGGCGGCAGGCCCGGATCTGACCCGGCGCCAGCGCCAGGTGCTGCGCCTGGTCCAGTGCGGCAGTTCCAACCGGGACATCGCGTCCGAGCTGTCCATTTCGGAACGCACCGTCAAGCAGCACCTGCACATGGCGTTCACCAAGCTCGGCGTGCAGAACCGTGCCCAGGCCGCCGCCGCGGGCAACTCCATGGAGGGACGAAACCGGTGACCACCAGCGAGAAGGTGGCGATCGTCGGACTGGCCTGCCGGTTCCCCGGCGCCATGGACGCGGCCGGGTACTGGGCGAACCTGCGTGCCGGGGTGGAGTCGCTCGCAGAACTGGACCGCGACGCGTTGCGTGCGGCTGGGGTCCCCGCCGCCGTGCTCGACGACCCGGACTACGTCCCCGTGCTGGGCGAAATGGCCGGGGCCGACGAGTTCGACGCCGGGTTCTTCGGGATCAACCCGCGCGAGGCCGGGATCATGGACCCGCAGCACCGGCTGCTGCTGGAGTGCGCGTGGACGGCGCTGGAGGACGCGGGGTGGGTGCCAGAGCGGGCGGGCGGTTCGGTCGGCGTGTTCGTCGGCGGTTACCGCAACGACCATCCGGACCTCGTGCCCGCACGCACCAACGCCGAGGTGTTCGCCCGCAACATCGCCAACGAGGCCGACTACCTGGCCACCCGCCTGGCCTACAAGCTGGACCTGCACGGCCCGTCGGTCACGGTGCAGACCGCGTGCTCGACCTCGCTGGTCGCGCTGCACCTCGCCGCACGGGCGGTGCTGTCCGGGGAGTGCGACCTGGCGTTGGCAGGCGGCGTGACGGTGCGGGCAGGTCAGGTGCCCGGTTACGTCTACCAGCGCGGCGGCATCCTGTCCCCCGACGGCCACTGCCGCGCGTTCGACGCCGACGCCGACGGTTCGGTGCTGGGCGAGGGCATGGGCGTCGTGGTGGTGAAGCGGCTGTCCTCGGCGATCGCCGATGGCGACGACATCCGCGCGGTCGTGCTCGGTTCCGCCATCGGCAACGACGGCGGCGACCGGGTCGGCTTCACCGCCCCCGGCGTGCACGGCCAGGCCAGGTTGATCGGCGCGGCGCTCGCCAGGTCGGGCGCGCACCCGGACACGATCGGCTACGTCGAGGCGCACGGCAGCGGCACGCCACTCGGCGACCGCATCGAGATCGACGCGCTGACCAGGGCCTACCGTGCGGCGGGGTGGACCGCCGGGCAGCGGCCGATCGGGTCGGTCAAGACCAACATCGGGCACACGCACACCGCCGCTGGCGTCGCCGGGCTGATCAAGGCCGTGCTGGCGCTGCGGCACCGGGAGATCCCGCCGGGTCTGCACTTCCGCACGCCGAACCCACGCATCGACTTCGCCGCCTCGCCGTTCCTGGTCGCCGTCGAGCGTGCCGGCTGGCCCGCGGCCGACCACCCGCGACGGGCGTCGGTCAGCTCGTTCGGCCTCGGCGGCGCCGGCGCGCACGTCATCCTGGAAGAGGCGCCGGAACGCGTCGCGCCGGCCTCGACCGTGCCGCACCACGCCCTGCCGCTGTCCGCGCGGACCGCCGAGGCGCTGGAGACGGCGACCGGCCGGCTCGGCGCGTGGCTGGCCGAGCGCCCCGGCCTCGATCTCGGTTCGGTCGCGGCAACCCTGCAACGCGGCCGCCGGCCGTTGCGGCACCGAGGAGTCGTGATCGCCGCCGACACCGCCCAGGCCGCGGCCGCGCTCACCGAACGCGACCCGGCCCGGCTGTTCGGCGCCGAGCGCGCCGCCGAGCGGGAGTCGGTGGTGTTCCTGTGCCCCGGCCTCGGCGATCAGTACCCGCAGATGGGACGCGGGCTCTACGAGTCGGAGCCGTGCTTCCGGGAGCGGTTCGACGAGTGCGCCGACCTACTGGCCGGTCATGTCGACCTGCGGGCCGCGCTGTACCCCGGCGAGCCGCCCCGTCGCACCGGGCCTGATCTGCGGAGCCTGTTCGGCCGGGGCGCCGCCGCGACCGGACTCACCGCCACCGCCGTCGCGCACCCGGCGCTGTTCGCCGTCGAGTACGCCATGGCCCGCGTCTGGCTGGCCAGAGGGGTCCGGCCGCACGCCATCATCGGCTACAGCCTCGGCGAGTACGTCGCCGCCTGCCTGGCCGGCGTGCTCACCCTGCCGGACGCACTGGAACTGGTGGCCCGGCGGGCGACGCTGATCGACGCGCTGCCCGAGGGCGCCATGGCGGCCGTGCCGCTGCCTGCGGCGCAGGTCGAGGCGCTGCTGACGGACGACCTCGCGCTCGCCGCGGTCAACGGGCCGAGCCTGTGCGTGGTCGCCGGTCCCCCGGGGGCGGTCGAGGCGCTGCGCGCACGGCTCGCGTCCGACGGCGTCGCGACCCGCGCGCTCAACACGACACACGCGTTCCACTCGCCGATGATGGCGCAGGCGGCGAACGCGATGACCGAGGTGGCGAAGGGTTTCGCCCGGTCGGCGCCGACCATCCCGTTCCTGTCGAACGTGACCGGGGACTGGATCACCGACGCGGACGCCACCGATCCCGGCTACTGGGCGCGGCACCTGTGCTCCCCGGTCCGGTTCACCGACGGCGCCAGGGCCCTGTGGTCCACCCCGGGACAGGTGTACCTGGAGGTCGGGCCGGGCAGGGCGCTCGGCGGGCTCATGCTGTCCACCCGGCCCGCCGACGACGACACGGCGTTGACGTTGGACAGCCTGCCGTCGTCGTTCGACGGCCGGGCCGACACCGCGGTCGTCGCGGAGACCACCGGGAAGCTGTGGCTCGCTGGCGTTCCCGTCGACTGGCCGGCCACCCACGGCCGAGACGAGCCGGTCACGGTGGCGCTGCCCACCTACCCCTTCGAGCCGGTCAGGCACGGCGGAACCGGGTTCGCCATGCCGGCCGCGCCGACCACGCGGGCGACGGGCCGGCGCGGTCTCGACGACTGGTTCCACGTCCCGGTCTGGGAACCCGCCGAAGTCCCGGCGTCGGCGGCGGAACCACAGCGGTGGCTGGTGTTCGCGGACGCCTGCGGTGTCGGGACGCGTCTGGCGGAACGGCTGCGTGCCAAGGGAAACGTGGTCACGGTCGCCACCGAGGGCACGGGGTGGCGCGGCGACGACGACCGCGTCACCGTCTCCCCCGACGAGGACGAGCACTACCGCCGGCTGTTGGCCGAGGTGGCGCCGACGCGGATCGCGCACTGCTGGACCGTCACCGACCGCGCCGGGGAGCAACCGCGGGACGCCATCGGGTTCCACAGCCTGGTGCGGCTGGCGAAGGCCGTGGGAGCCGGCGGTGAGCCGATCGAGGTCTCCGTGGTCACGAGCGATCTACACCCGCTCGGCGACACTCTTGTTTCCCGGCCGGACAAGGCCACGGTGCTGGGTCCGTGCCGGGTGTGGCCGAAGGAGAACCCCTCGGTCCGGTGCCGTGCCATCGACCTCGGCGACCCCACGGTCACCGGCTGGCGCGCGGCACGGCTGGACGACGCCCTGCTCGCGGAGGTGAGCGCCCCGATCACCGACGAGGTCGTGGCGCTGCGCGGCGGGCAACGGTGGCGACAGGAGTTCGCCCCGGCCCGTCTGCCCTCGGCGGAGGGTCTTCGCACCGGCGGGGTCTACCTGATCACCGGCGGTCTCGGCGACGTCGGCCTCGCGCTGGCCGAGCACCTCGCCGCGACGGTCGACGCCAGCCTGGTCCTCGTCGGCCGGTCCCGGCCCGACGGCGACCGCGCCGAACGCGTGCTGGCACTGGGCGCGCGGGTCGTGACACACATCGCGGACGTCACCGACGCGGACCGGATGCGCGAAATCGTGCGGGACACGGTCGGCCGCTTCGGCGCGCTGAACGGCGTGGTGCACGCGGCAGGCGTGGCCGGTGGCGGGGTGATCCAGCTCAAGGACCTTGCCGAGGCCGACCGGGTGCTGGCGCCGAAGGTCGCCGGCGCACGGGCGATTCTGGCCGCCTGCGACGGCGTCGACGTCGACTTCGTCGCCCTGTTCTCGTCGCTGATCGCGGTGACGGGCGGCGCGGGCCAGGTCGACTACTGCGCGGCCAACGCCCACCTCGACGCGCTGGCCCAGCACGTCGACGCCGTTGGCGGGCCGCGCACGATCTCGGTGAACTGGGACGCCTGGCGCGAGATCGGCATGGCCGCCAGGACCGCCGGTCGCCCGGCCCCTGCGCACCCGCTGCTCGACGAGCGCGTCGCGGACACCGACGCAGGCGGGGTCTACGGCTCGACGTTCACCGCCGAGGACACCTGGCTGGTCGACGAGCACCGGATGCTGGGCCACCCGGTGGTCCCCGGCACCGGCCACCTCGAACTGGCCAGGGCGGCGTTCGCCGACCGGACCGGGCACGAGCTGGTCGAACTGCGCGAGGTCACCTTCGCCACGCCGATCGTCCTCGACCAGACCGGCCAGAAAGACGTCCGGGTGGTGCTGGAGAAGGCGGGCGATGGCTGGTCGTTCTCGGTGGCGAGCCGCCTCGGTGACGGCTGGCAGTGGAACTCCACCGGTCTCGTCGGCCCGGCCGAGCCGACCGGGCGCACTCACGACCTGCCTGCGCTGATCAACCGGATGACCGAAACCGTCGGCCTGACCAACGCGGGGCCGATGGGCTTCGCAGGCCGGTCGCTGTGCCTGCGCCGGATGTGGGCCTGCGACGGCGAGTACCTGGCCGAGCTGGAGCTGCCTGCGGAGTTCTGCGACGACCTGGCCGCGTTCGCGCTGCACCCGTCGCTGATGGACATCGGCGCCGCCTACGTCGGTCTGTCGGTCGGCACGAAGCTGCGCATCCCGATCTCCTACGGGCGGCTGACCATGTCCGGCCGCCTGCCGAGGCGGGTCTTCAGCCACCACCGCTACACCGAGCCGGACACCGCCGACCGCGAGACGGTCACCGGCGACTTCACGCTGCTGGCCGAGGACGGCACCGAACTGGTCGCCGTGACCGGGTTCGTCCTCAAGCACGCCGCCGACCTGCCCGCCCGGCTCACCGGCGCGCGCGACGGCACCGCCGACGACGTGGCGCCCTACCGTCTGCCCACGTTCTCGCAGCCAAGGGCCGGGTCCGACTTCGTCCAACGGCAGCTCGCCACCGGCATGAGCACGGCAGAGGGCGTCGAGGCGCTACTGCGGATCCTCGGCGGGGCGCGATCGGCCCAGGTCGTCGTGAGCACCCGGGACCTCGCGGAGGTGACCGAGGAGATCACGGCGCCCGTCGAGCCCGCCCGAGGCGACGCGCACCCGAGACCGAACCTGCTCACCGCCTACGCCGAGCCGCGCGACGACACCGAGCGGACGCTGGCCGGAATCTGGCAGGAGCTGCTCGGCGTGGACCGGATCGGCGTGCACGACCACTTCTTCGAGCTGGGCGGCCACTCGTTGCTCGGCATCCAGCTGAGCGCCCGGCTGCGCGCCGACCTCGGCATCGAGCTGCCACTCGGCGCGTTGTTCGACGCGCTGACCGTGGCCAGGCTGGCCGAGACGGTCGCCGAGGCCAGGACCGCGCGGTAGCGGTTCACCACACAGGGAGGCGCAGTGAGCGAACCGACGGCGCGGGCCACCATCGGCGTGGCCGGGGCGGGGGTGATGGGCAGCGAGGTGGCCCAGGTCTTCGCGACGGCAGGCCACCGGACCGTCCTGGTCGACATCGGCAAGCGGGCGCTCGACGGCGCACGCGAGACGATCCGGACAAACCTGCGGTTCGCCCGCCTGCACGGCGGCCCGAGTGCGGACCCGGCCGAGGTGCTGGCCAACATCGAGTTCGCCACCGGGTACGACGGGTTCGCCGAGGTCGACTTCGTGGTGGAGAACGTGACCGAGGACTGGCGGACCAAGGAGGCCGTCTACCGGGAGATCGACGCGGTGTGCCCGGCGCGCACGGTGTTCGCGGTGAACACCTCGGTCATCCCGATCACCCAGGTCGGCGGGATCACCGGGCGCGCGGACCGGGTGATCGGCACGCACTTCATGAACCCGGTGACCCGCAAGCCGACGGTGGAGGTCATCCGGGGCCACCACACCAGCGACGAGACCGTGGCGACCACCCGGGACACGCTGGCCGGGATCGGCAAGGACTGCGTGGTGGTCAGGGACTCCCCCGGGTTCGTGACCAACCGGGTGCTGATGCTCACCGTGAACGAGGCCGCGTTCGTGGTGCACGAGGGCGTGGCCCCGGCCGAGCACGTCGACCAGCTGTTCAAGAAGTGCTTCGGCCACCCCATGGGCCCGTTGGAGACCGCGGACCTGATCGGACTGGACACCATCCTGCTGTCCATCCAGGGACTGTACGAGCAGTTCGCCGACACCAAGTACCGGCCGTGCCCGCTGCTGCGCCGGATGGTCGACGCCGGACTGCTCGGCCGCAAGAGCGGCGCGGGCTTCTACCAGTACCCGACCAAGGCATGACGACGGGAGAGAAGATCGCCATGATCACGCAGGCCACCCGGGACCAGGTCCGCGAGTTCCTCGGGCAGTACTTCCGGCAGGAGCTACTGGACGACGACGAGGACATGTTCGCAGCCGGGTACGTCAACTCGCTGTTCGCGATGCAGCTCATCCTGTTCCTGGAGGCCGAGTTCGCCTTCACGATCGACGACGAGGACCTGGAGCTGGACAACTTCCGCAGCATCGCCAGGATCGTCGGGTTCGTCGCGCGCAAGCGCGATGTCGCGGCCTAGGAGAACCGGGATGCGGCTGACCGCCGGTCAACAGCGGTTGCGTGACGACGTGCGCGAGTTCACCGCCAAACGGATCACCCCGGAGGCGGACCGCTGGGACGCCGAGGAACGGCTGCCCGCCGACCTCGTCGCCGCCATGGCCGAACGGGGATGGCTCGGCGCGCTCGCCCCCGTCGAGCACGGCGGGGCCGGGATGGACGCGGTGTCGTTCGGGTTGCTCAACGAGGAGTTGGCCTTCGGCTGCTCGTCGGTGCGCAGCCTGCTCACCGTGCACAGCATGGCCGTGCACGCGATCGCCCGCTGGGGCGGCGCCGCGGCGCGCGCGAACTGGCTGCCAGGGCTGGCCGCAGGCGCGACGATCGGGGCGTTCGCGCTCACCGAGACCGGGGCGGGCAGCGACGCCGCCGCCCTGGCCACCACCGCTCGCCGGGTGGCAGGCGGCTACGTGTTGGACGGGCACAAGCGATGGACGACGTTTGGTCAGCTGGCCGACGTCTACCTGGTCTTCGCCAGGCACGAGGACCGGCTGACCGCGTTCATGGTGCCCCGCGACACCCCCGGTCTCGTCGTCGAGCCGGTGGCCGGGATGCTCGGCATCCGCGCGTCGATGACGGCCGACCTGCGGTTCACGGAGTGTTTCGTGGCCGAGGAGAACCTGGTGGGGCGGCCCGGTTTCGGCCTCGCCGCCGTCGGCACCAGCGCGCTGGACATCGGGCGCTACAGCGTGGCCTGGGGCTGCGTCGGGTTGCTCGCCGCGTGCCTTGACCTGTCGCTGGCGCACACGGACTCGCGGCAGACCTTCGGCAAGCCGTTGAGCGAACACCAGTTGGTGCGGCGGCTTCTCGCCGAGCAGGCCACCAACCTCGCCGCGGCCCGTTTGCTGTGCCGGGAGGCCGGCGAGCTCAAGGACGCGGGCGACCCGCGCACCGTGACCGCGACCTGGACGGCCAAGTACTTCGCTTCCCGGTCCGCCTTCGCCGCGGCCGCGGACACCGTCCAGCTCTTCGGCGCCGCAGGCTGCGGCCCACGACACCCGGCGCAGCGGCTGCTGCGCGACGCCAAGATCATGGAGATCATCGAGGGGAGCACCCAGATGCAGCAGATCCACCTGGGGCAGGCAGCGCGGGAGAGCGCGCGATGACGAGCGACGTGCGTGCGGCCAGGATCGTGAAGGTCGTGGTCTGGGACCTGGACAACACGGTGTGGGACGGCACCCTGCTCGAGGACGGCGATGTCCCGCTGCGGCCCGGGATCCGCGAGACCATCGTGGAGCTGGACCGGCGCGGCATCCTCAACTCGGTGGCCAGCCGCAACGAGCACGACCTCGCGTTCCGCAGGCTCACCGAACTGGGGATGGCCGAGTACTTCCTGCACCCGCAGATCAACTGGAACGCCAAGTCCGCCTCCGTCCAGGCGGTGGTCGAGGCCCTCGACCTCGGCGTCGACACGGTCTGCTTCATCGACGACGAGCCGTACGAACGGGCGGAGGTGGCCCACGCGCTGCCGCAGGTGCTGTGCGTGGACACGCGCGAGCTCGCCGGGCTGCTGGACCGCCCTGAGCTGACACCGGAGATCGTCACGGTCGAGTCGGGCGAGCGGCGGGCGATGTATCAGGCCGCCGCACGGAGGGAACGGATCGAGGCCGACTTCGCCGGCCCACGCGAGGATTTCCTCGCCGACCTGGCCATGCGGTTCGAGATCGCGGCCGCGGGCACGGACGACCTGGACCGGGCCGTCGAGCTGACGGTGCGCACCAACCAGCTCAACACCACCGGCCTGACCTACGACAAGGCGGACCTGGCGAAGTTCCGCGACTCCGACCGGCACCTGCTGCTGGTCGCCCGCCTCACCGACCGCTTCGGCCCGTACGGCACGATCGGGTTGACCCTGCTGGAGAAGGGGCCAGAGGTCTGGACGATCAAGCTGCTGCTGATGTCCTGCCGGGTGATCTCCCGCGGGGTCGGCACGATCCTGCTCAACCACCTGAAACGGGCCGCCCGCGACGCCGGGGCCGTGCTGGAGGCGGAGTTCCGGCCGACCGACCGCAACCGGATGATGCTGGTGTCGTTCAGGTTCAACGGCTTCCAGGAAACCGGCCGCGATGGCGACCTGGTGCGTTTCACCGCGGACCTGGCCGCCATTCCGGCGGATCCGCCGTTCGTCGAGGTGGCGCGGTCATGACCGTTCACCTCCGCGTGGATCTCGCCCAGCTGCCCGGTTACGTGTCCGGACCACTGCCGCCGGACCCAATCCTGTTGTGCGCCAACGAGTCCGCGCTCCCGCCACCACCAGAGGTCATCGCGGCCGTCGCCGGCGCCGCCGGCCGGATCAACCGCTACCCGGACCCGGCCGCCACCGCCCTGCGTGCCCGCCTCGCCGAGCACGTGGGTGTTCCCGTCCAGCAGCTGGCGGTCGGCTGCGGATCCGTGGCACTGTGCCAGCAACTGGTTCAGGCGTGCTGTGTGCCCGGCGCCGGGGACGAGGTCATGTTCGCCTGGCGCTCCTTCGAGGCGTACCCGATCGTCACCAGCATCGCGGGAGCGGTTCCCGTCGCGGTCCCCCTCGACACGAACTGGACCCACGACCTTCCCGCGATGCTGGCGGCGATCACTCCGCGAACCCGCGTGATATTCGTGTGCGACCCGAACAATCCGACCTCGACCACGGTCGGCCGCCAGTCGCTGGCAGCCTTCCTGGCGGCCGTGCCGCCGACCGTGCTGGTCGTACTGGACGAGGCGTACCACGACTACGCGGCCACCCCGGTCAACGGAATCGCGCTGCGAGAACGGTATCCGAACGTGTCGGTCCTCCGGACCTTCTCGAAGGCGTACGGCCTGGCGGGAATACGAGTCGGCTACCTCGTCGCCGACAAGCAGGTGATCGAGGCGGTCGACAAGGTCCGGATCCCCTTCGCCCTCAGCAGTGTCGCGCAAGCAGCCGCCATCGCCGCCCTGTCAGTGGCACCCGAAGTAGCCAGGACCGCGGCGACCCTCGGCGTCGAGCGCGACCGGGTAGCCACCGCGTTGGCGGCGTTGGGCAGGCCCGTCCCCACTCCTCACGCCAATTTCGTCTGGCTCCCCCTCGGGGACCGAACCACGAGCTTCGACCAACACTGCCTCGCCAACGGCATCGTCACCCGCTGCTACCCCGGCGATGGCGCCAGAATCACGATCGGCCTACCCGAGGAGAACGACCGCCTCCTCAAGGCCGCGGAATCCGTCACTTGATTCCAGCCGTCCACATTCCAGGATTCGCTTAATCCATCCGGGTGGCACCCATTAGCGGCCTTTGCGGACTGGCGCGAGGGAGTAGGTGAGGAGCATCATATAGACATGATGGCCTACCTCGTAGTTGCGATCCTCGTATCCGCTGTTGTTTACGGATTGGAACGCAATCGCAGGGTGCAGGTCACGCCACCACCACGACTGACCGGGAGCTGCGACGTCCAGGACCGCGACGCGGAACGTACTCGCGCAGAGCTTCGCGCCCGGCTTTCCGGTCAGGGCGGCATCATCTGATCGATCACGTCCGTCCCAACAGGACGTTTCCTGCGCACGGGATATCCAGCGTCAAGCCCGGCGAAAATACCGGATTATTACTCCCATCGGGTGACACCAGCCCCCTTGTTCCCGCGTTCGACGCGGTGTCAATTTGCTGATCAATCATCGAACAGGCGGCTGGTCACAAGCCGAGGTTCTCGACGATCCGCTCGCCGAGCAATGTCAGCAGTAGGCAGGTCACGTCGCTCTTCTCCGGGTCGTGGCCTTGGTTTGGGTATTTCAGCGCCATCACGCCCTGGTCGTCAGCCGTCCCGATGATGACCACGCACACCCCACCCTTGATCGTCTCCGCCTCGACCACCCCCGGGTAACCGTGGAAGTCCCACGGCGTGAACTTCTCGTAGGTCTCCGCGTCCCGTTTGTAAGCCGACACCAGCGGCGACGCGTCCCGATAGACAGTGATCACCATGCCGCCCACACCGCCACTGTCGGAGGAGTAATGGCATTCATCGTCGCCCAGCCCCATGTGGACGTCCGCGTCGTACCCGACGATGCCCGCATCAGCACGACCGATCAGATCACACGCGTTGTAGGCCGACAGGTCGATCGGACTCATCACAGCGGGCGCCGACGGCCGAGACGGCTGCGTCACCGTCGTCGACGGAGCCGAAGCCGGGGCCCCCTCTTCAGCCGCGCACCCACCCAGCAACACCAGGGCCATCACGACAGCCACACCACGAGCGCGCACATCTCCCCCAGTGATCCTCACGAGACGAGAAGGTCTACCAGCCGCCACCTCCACTGGACAAGACCGCGGCCGCTCCAGGACGGGCCGGTGGTCCGCCCACACCACCGCTTCGTTCGACGATCCGGCTCAGGCCGGCTCTTCGGTGGCGTTTGAGTGGGTGAGCGAGAGCGCACCGCCCGCCGTGATCAGGCCGACGACGACGGCCAGCACGGCGTAGGTGATGCGCTCGCCGTGGAAGAACGAGGTGACCAGGGCGTCGCTCCAGGTGCCCACCGGCAGTTGTGTGGTGACCAGTGCGGCGATCAGGGTGCCGACCACGGCGGTGCCGACGCTGCTCCCGACCTCCTGGGCGGTGTCGTTGAGCGCGGTGCCGATCGAGGTGCGGTTGCCCGGCATCGCCTCGACGAGCGCGACCGCGCAGATCGTCATGACGGTGCGCAGCCCTATGGTCATCACGACCATGCAGACCGCGATGGCGACGTAGCCGTGGTCGACGCCCCAGGCGAGGCCGGCCAGGGAGCCGGTCAGGCAGGCCGCGCCGACCAGGCAGGCGATGCGGTGGCCGAACCTCTTCGCGAGCCACTCGGACAGGGGGGTGGCGACGATCATGGTCACGATGATCGGCAGGTTCGCCAGGCCGGCCCGTACGGGGCTCCAGCCGTAGGCGTACTGGAAGTGCAGGATCAGCCCGAACATCACGGCGGCCATCGCGATGGCCGTTCCGATCTGCGCGATGGCCGCGCCGCGGACGGTGCCGTTGGAGAAGAGGCGAAGGTCCAGCATCGGCGATGCGCTGCGGCGCTCGTGTCGCACGAACGCGGCCGCCGAGGCAGTGGCGCCGAAGACCGAGGCGACCGTGATTACGGAGAGCCAGCCGTGTTCGACGCCGCTGGTCAGCGAGAAACAGGCGAGGCCGATGGCGGTGATGCTGAGCACGGCGCCCGGGAGATCGAGCCTGTCGCGGGTCAGGTCCTGCGGCTGGTCGGCAGGGACGCCGAGACGGACGCCGATGGCCGCGATCAGGGCGATCGGGGCGTTGACGATCAGAAGCCACTGCCACTCCACGTGGGCCAGGGCGGTGCCGCCCAGCAGTGGGCCGAGGACGAAGCCGGACATGCCGACGACGATCATCAGGGTCATCGCGCGCATGCGCAGTGCCTGGTCGTCGAACAGGCGAAAGACCAGTGAGTTGGTGATGGGCGCCATCGCCGCGGCGGCGATACCGAGGCCGGCACGCAGTGTGATGAGTCCCCCGGTGCTGGCGACCGCGACGACGCCAAGACTCAGCAGGCCGAACACGGCGAGGCCGAGCAGCAGCACTCGTCGGCGCCCGAACCGGTCGGCCATCGACCCTGCCGTCAGGAGCAGGCCGCCGAAGGTGAGCGAGTACGCGCCGGCGACCCACTGCAGCGCGGTCGTGCCGCCGCCGAGGTCTCGACCGATCGTGGGCAGCGCGATCGACAGCAGCGTGTTGTCGACCATCTCGACGAAAAAGGCCAGGCAGAGCGCGGCCAGCGGGATCCAGGCCGCGCGCAGGGACGGGTAGGTGCGCGATGCGGCGGGCGCGGTGGCGCTGACGGTCATGGCGTTCCCCCTCTCGGTTCCTCTACGACTATCGAACGTCGTTCTACTATAGAACAAGGTTCGATCAGGGGGCGGAGTTGTGATTGGATAGACACCATGACCCGCCCGCGACCACGGCCTGCCGAGCGTCCAGCCCGGCAACGTCGGCGCGCCTCGCACTCCCTCGAGACCGTCCTCACCGCGGCCGTGGCCCTGCTCGACGAGGCTGGCGCGTCAGCGCTGACCCTCCGCGCCCTCGCCACCCGGCTCGGCACCGGCGTCGGCAGCATCTACTGGTACGTCTCGGGCAAGGACGACCTGGTGGAGCGCGCCATCGACCACGTGCTCGGCGGGGTACTGGCCACCGTCAAGGAGCAGACGGGCAGCGGTGACCCGATCGACGACCTGCGCATGATGGCCGTCACGCTCTTCGACGCGGTTGTGGACCGACCGTGGCTGGGTGCGCACTTCATGCGCAACATCGACATCCAGGGCAACGCGTTGCGTCTCTACGAGGAACTGGGGCAGCAGACGCTCCGGCTCGATCTCACACCACGACAGCGGTTCCATGCCGTGTCGGCCATCGTGGGCGTCGTGGTCGGCAACGCTGCCGACATGGGGCAGGAGCCACCCCAGGAGGTGATCAACGGCAGCGTGGATCGTGATGAGTTCCTCGGCCGCTACGCACAGACGTGGCGTGCGCTCGACGCGGGAGAGTTCCCGTTCGTGCACGACATCGTCGACGAGTTCGACGGCCATGACGACAAGGAGCAGTTCCTCGCCGCGCTGGAGCTGACGCTGGCAGGTGTGCGCCTTCAGGCCAAGGCCTGACACCAGTGCCGTCGCGCTCGCCACAGCGGTGGCGGGCGCCCGACCGGAACATCAGCGGTTCGACGCTCGAAGGTCGACCGGTGGGTGCGGCCGTGGTGACGGTGGCGCTGAACCATTCCGGCTGTCACAAGCGACTGAAGACCGCGGTCACGACCGTTGGTGCCGCCCGTCGGACATCTCGGCGGTCTCCTCGTCCGCTGAGTTCGCGCGAATGGCGCGCACCGCCGGGATGGACAACAGGGCCGCAGGCACCGCGACCGCCGTCACGACCGCGACGGCGAGCACCGGACGCAGCCCCATGAGCTCACTCGCTGGGCCGGCCACCGCCCGCCCGACCGGTGTCGCCACCCGCGAACCCGCGACATCGAAGGAGTGGACCCGGCTCAGGGCATCGGGAGGTACGTGGGTCTGGATCGTCGAGTGCCACAGCACCAACCAGAACGTGGCACCGACGCCATGGACGAAGAAGCCCAGGGCGATCCATGGCGTTGGCAACCCGCACAGGACGACCAGCGGGCTCATCGCGAACGTCGTGACCGCCGCGGCACCGGAAACCAGCGGGCGAGGCGGCCTGCGCCTCAGTGCGGCGAAGCCGCCCACCACGTTTCCCGCGCCGTAGATCGCCATGACGATGCCGTACGTGGTCGCACCGCGCTCCGCGACGATGAAGCTGGCGCCCAGGGTCTGGCTCGGGCCGCGGCAGAGGAGGCCGCTCCACATCCACACGACGATCGTGCCCCACAGCCATTCCCGGCTGCGGAACTCGCGCCAGCCCTGCCCGAGTCCTCGGCGCAGCGACACCTTCTCGGTGGTTGTTTCCTGAATCCGCAGGCGCCACAGGCATATCGCGCTGACCGCGAAGGTGATCGCGTCGACGGCCATGCCCGACCACGGATCGGTCACCGCGAGCAGGACACCGGCGAAGGCGGGGCCGAGCACGGTCATCACCGACTCCGACAGGCGCAGGATCGCGTTCCCGCGCAACACATCCGAGGAGACCCGCGGGATCACGCTCGCCACCCCCGGCTGGAACAGGCCAGAACCCAGGCCGTTCAGTCCGAGCAGCACCAGGATCTGCCACAGCGGCGGCGTGCCGAACGCGAACCCGGCGGCGAGCAGACCAGTCGTGAGAAACCGCAACACATCCGCGCCGATCATCATGCGCCGGGGTGAGTACCTGTCGGCCAGCACACCGCCGAACAGCACGAACAACGCATACGGCACCATCTCCGCGGCCAGCGCGAAGCCGACCCCGGTCGCCCCGTACCCGGCCTCCACGACAGCCGCGACGACGACAACGGGCCGCATCATGTCGCCGAGCGTCGAGACGGTCCTGGAGGTGAAGAACAGCCGGTACGGGGTGGTCCGCAGGTCTGCGAAGTCGTCGCCGGACACCATCGACCTCATCCGCGGCACGTTCACTCCCCGTTCACGAAGCCGGCCGGTCGGAGCCGTTCTGCAGGTACAGAGCGGTGTTCTCCCGCCAGGCACGCACGCAGGCGAGCACCCGCGCACCGCGGTGCAGGTCCGGCAACTCCGGCAACCCGTCCGGTGCCACGAAGTGGCGGGCGCCGATCTCGTCCGCCGGGAGGCGGATGCTCGCGATGTCCTCGCGGGTGAGGGTGCCGCCATCGAACACCACGACCAACCCGTCCAGGTCCGGGCCCTGTTCGCCGGGCACCCAGTCCAGGCACAGGATCCGGCCAGGTGCGCGGTCCAGTCCCAGCTCCTCCGCCACCTCACGCCGAAAGGCGGAGGCGGGCGACTCGCCTGCCTCGACGATTCCGCCGGGCAGCACCCATCCCGGTGCGTAGACCCGGGACAGCAGCAGGACTCGTCCCAGAGGGTCGCGGAAGAGACCCGAGACCGCCGTCCGCTTCTTCGGCAGGGAGCGCAGCCAGGATGTCTTCGCGTCCCCAGGAGCGCCGTGCACGTCAGGCGTCCCCGATTGTCGCGATGCCGTAGTAGCTCGGGTTTCGCACGTTGTTGCGGCCGCCGGACCATTGCAGGACGATTCGCCGCTCCTGTCCGGGCTCCCCACTCTCGTAGGCGCAGAAGTCGAACCCGATCTCGTTGGTGTCCTCGGTGATGCCGAGCGCCGCCAGTGGAATGCCGGCGAGGATCACGTAGCCGTGCCCGGACACCGCCGCTTCGACGTGCGTGCCCGGCACGGGTTCGGTCCCCGCCAGCTCACTGCCCGAGTAGTGGAACAGGGCCGCAGGGTGATCCAGGTCCGCTGCCTTCGGCACCAGCAGGACGTTGCACACCCGCCTGCTCGCAGGCGGCACCTCGAACAAGAGCTGGACGCAGTCCTGCGCGTGGTAGTAACCCGACCTCTGGCCGAACCAGAGACGCTCATCCCGGATCTCGGCCCGGACCCCCAGTACTGATCCGGCGCGCAGCAAAGCGAACGAAGCGCTGAACTCCTCGTCGCTCTTCGGTCTCACACCGACGCTGACATGCGTCCCGAAGTACTGCCAGTCCGGTGCGGTGAGACCGGACAGTCGTTGCACATCCGCGGTCTCCCATGGCCAGTCGCGCAGCGCGGGAGGCTCGTCCCGGGCACCGATGCCGGGCACGGTCACCCTTCCGCCCACGATCCCCCGCTCCCGCAACCGCAGGTACCTGGTCTCGTCGAGGTGCGGTTCGAACAGCCGCTGCTCGAAGGAGCTCGAACCGGCTCGGTACCGCCACACGTCGTCGACGACGTCGGCCACGGTGCCGGACAGCGCGGCGGGCGGAACCCGCAGCGTGGCAGGCACGACACCGGGGAAGAGGCGCTCGGTGTACTCGAGCACCTGGAAGACCGCGTCGGCCTGCCCCAGTCCGGCCGCCCTGTCGTGGAGACCGCGCCACACGTCGGTTCCTGGCAGGACGCGGAACATCTGACGCACATCGCAGAACCACCGCAGCTTCGGCATGGCGACCTGTCCCACTGGCGTGTGCACGTAGAGGTTCTTGTGGATGTGGGCACAGGCGTAGACGAGCGAGTCCACCACCGACAGTTGCCTGCCCTCGGCCCCGTCGATCGTGAGCGGCCTGCTGTTCGCGTAGAAGCTGGACGTGTCGATCCGGTGGAAGTTGTGGTCGTTGCGGGGCCCGTGTGCCTCGACCCGGAACAACTGCCCGGGCACCGAACTCTCCTTCAAGTGCGGGGTGGCGTGCCTGCCGGACGCCAGCGCGGCACGGTTGCGTTCCTCCGCGACCGGCACCAGCAGGCGGGTGGCGGCGTCGTAGGTCGCCTGCCGGTAGCCGAGTTCCTCGAGCACCTCGCCGAAGGGCGCCATCTCGTCGGTGTCGACGTACAGGTCGAGGTCCTTGAACGGCCGCGTCCTCGTGTTCGCGTAGAACTCGATCTGCCAGGCGGGGCCTTTCAACACGACGGGGCGGATCCCCCTGCTCTTGGCCGCGTTGAGAATAGCGGCCAGTTCCGCGTAGTAGAGATCGATCCAGCTCGCCGTGCGCGCGCACTCCTCGGCCACGAGGTCGAGCGGGAGGCGCTCGCCGAGCACCTCACCGTGGCCGTCGGCGACGAGCCCGGCGATCGTCCGGCCGAACAGGCACATGGTTCCTTGTTCACGAACCCGGTCGACCAGGTCGGTCCCGTCGGCGGCCGCCGCGATGTTGCCAAGCAGGCGTTCCCCTCGGACAGCGTCGGGAGGATCCACCCACGACGAGTCGAGCAGCACCCTCTTGATCGTCTCGTCGACGCGCTCGGAGCCCCAGCGCATCTGAACCTCCCGTAGGTGTTCACCGGACAAGTTCGCAGACAACGGCGGTCGCGTCGTCGTGTTTCTTCTTCAGCCGCGGGCCACCGGCCTCGGGATGTGCCGACTCGGCCGCGCGGATCGCGGACACGAGCGCGTGGGGGCCCGTCGAGGTCAAGCGCTTCATCAGGCCCCGCCAGGAACACAGGCCGAGGGAAAGCACCGCACGCGTCACACCGTCGGTGGTCAGCGCGACACGGCCCGGACTACGCGGACCGGTCAGCGGCACACTGCCGTGCACCGCCGAGAAGGCCGCATCGGGTACGGCGCCCGCCTTCCACAGCGGCCCCGCCGAGGTGGTGCGGCGGGCTCGTTCATGCTTCGCGATCGCGTCGGTGTACACGGTCACCTCGCCGTCCTGATCGAGGATGACCGCGCAGTCGCACAGGACAAGGAAGTCGGCATCCGCCTCGCCAACCCGGAACACGGCAAGAGCGGCGGACGGCGTGCCAGGATGACGGAGGTCGCAGGTGCCATCATGCACACGGGCGACCTCGGCGATCCCGCGCGCGACGAGGTCCGGCAACGAGTCCTCGGTCGCGGCGCGCACGATGGCGTGGCCCAGCGCCTCGACGTACCACCGCACCCCGTGCACACAACCGGTCTCACCGGACACGGGCGGGGTCACCCCGTCGAGCACGCAGACCAGCCGGTCGGTCGCGACGACGAAGTCCTGGTTCTCGATGGTGGCGGAACCGGGCGCCGATACGTAACTCACCTGCATGACAGCCATCGCGATCAGGGACTGCTGAGGCTGGCGATCAGCTTCGTCGCCCCGGGTTTCTGGTACGCGACCAGGCTGCTCGCCACGAGCAGGGCATCCCAGTCGTCCAGGGAGATGCCGAGCGTGTCCAGGTCGCGCGAGTACTGCGCCCAGTCAAGCCCGGTGGGTCCCTCACCGACCCGGCGCACTGTGGTGGCCATCCGCGCCACCACGTCCGCCCGTTCCGTATCGCCGCCGATCCGGTCGAGCCTGCCGAGCAATCGCCTGCAGGCACCTTCCTCGTCGACGTCGTGTGCTGGCGTCACCGAGTACACCTCCTCGATCGCCTGCCCGCAGTCGTACGGCGCGCGGTCGCGGCGGGCGGCCGCGAGCCGGTCGTAGTACTGGCGCAGGCCCGGTTCTCCGACGAGGATCGCCGACTCGCGCAGCACATCGAGGATCTCGTCGGGGCTGTGCACACAGCGGAGTATCCGGTTGGGCGTGCCCAGCGCGGACCGCAGATCGCCGCCATGACGTTTCCCCGGGTCGGAATATCCCTTCAGCTCGGTCAGCCGCGTGCTCGCCGACAGGTTCGTGTGCGTCTCGAGGTCCCGCAGAGCCAGCAGCAGCGACGGCCCCCGGCAGTACACGAGTTCGCCGAGTGCCCTGCTGCCGTCGGTCTTCGCGTTGAACTGGAACCGCCACAGGAGCCGGGCCATCGGCACGGTCAGCGTCACCGGTACCGCGAGAACCGGCACGAACCCGTGCCCGGCGAGGTAATCGAGGCAGCGTCCGACCAGCCGCCTGGCGATCGCGTCAGGTTGGACGAGCAGGAACGTCAGCTCTGTCATCTCGTCGTGGAAGTCCGCACCGAACGCGCCAGACGCCGCGGTGAGCCCCTGCGCCAGGTAGCCGCCCTCCTCGTTCCGGAAGTACGTGAGCTTGCCGTGCACCGTCGTCAGGTCTGCGCAGGAGGGAAGACCGGTGGGGTCAACGGACATCGGACACCGCCAGCTCGGCCAGCACGGACCGGCGCACCGCTGGGTCCTGCATGCCCACATTCGCCACGTAACACTTGGCGCGGCCGCACAACGTGGCGAGCTCATCGCGCATCGCGCCGTACGCGGCGACATACCTGTCCACGTCCCGGTCCAGATGCTCCAGGAGGTCGTATCTGAGGTCGTACACGTTGAGCGCCAACGCGAACTGCTCCAGGAACGACAACGCGGTATCGGACGGCACGCGTTCGAACCGCGCCGGGTGGCCGTCCAGGTAGTTCATCAGGACGACGTTCCGCACCGGTCCGGACAGCACGGCCGCGTCCCCGAAGAGGACATCGGGGGTGGCGAGGTACTCACCGTCCACCAGATGCCCACGCAGCCCGCGCTCCCGGATGAGGTCGCCGAAGCACTCGTCGTCACGTACCCGCAGAGCGGAGGGAATCCCGTGCACCACACCGTCTCGGAGTAGCGCGTGGGTGTTGGTGACGAACCGCGCGCCGCCCTGGCAGGCGCGGGTGAGGAAGACGCTCTTGCCGCTGCCCTTCGCCCCGACCAGCAAGGTGACACCGCCGTCCGGATGGGCGAACGCCGCGGCCTTCAGGTGCGCGTAGCCCGCGTCGAGCGCGAAGACGTTCAACGCCTGCTTGAGCAGGTACGGCCAGACGATCTTCTCCAGCGTCCGGCCGTACACGTGCCATTCACGGCCACGGGTGACCAGGTACGCCGGTGCGCCGAAGTAGGCGCCGCGGTAGTAACCGGAGCGAAATCTCTTGCTCCGGATCGTGCGATCGGACAGTCGCGAGAGGACGGACTCGTCAAGCTCATCGTGATCGAGGTCCACGCACGTGAAGTCGAAGTCGGCCGTTGAGTCGTCCGGCGCGAAGCTCGCGAAGTAGGAGTATGCCTCGGAGTCCTTGGTGTTGAACCGGAGACGTGCTCGCAGGACGTTGAGGTCGAGAACTCTGGACGACCTGATCGGCACTTCGGGCAGCGTGCCGGACAGGTCGAACTGAACGCGCGCACTGGACAATGATCGGCTCCCCGTCGCTCCGATGGTGCTCCCACCGTCACACCCGGGCACGAGACCCGCAACGCGCTTTGTGTGTTCGCACAACCCACGTGAGCAACACATTTCGCGGAATCCGGTGTTGGCTAGTTTGACACCATGACCGATGACGTCGGATATCGTGCGCGGATGGGTGCGCTGCTCCGGAGCACCGCGAACGACCTGAAGCGGAATTCGGCGGCGGCCTCGAAGGACCTGGGGCTCTCCGAAGCCGAGTACCAGGACCTGGTGAACGGCCGACAGGAGATTTCCGGGACCGCGCTGGCAGCCATCAGCAGGAGCTGGCCGGTCAACGAACGCGACATCCTCCCCATCCACAACGACTGCCCGGACGGCGTGCTCAGGGTCGCCGTCGAGGACTCCGTCGTCTCTGCCCGGGTCCTGCCCAGGGGCGGCGCCGACTACTACGAATATCGCGACACAGCCATGTCCCGGCTCGCGTCGTTCCGCCCGGAGTGGATCCGGATGCTGGCGGTCGTCGATGACGACGACCCCGACAACCCGGCGGTCCAGTGGAACAACGGGCACCTGCTCTACCAGTTCACCTACTTCGTCGGACCGGTGAACTACTACTACCGCTGGGCGGGCCGGTCGCACGTGCTGCGCATGCGGACCGGCGACTCGATCTGGGGCCTGCCGTTCTCGCCGCACACGTTCACCGCCCGCAACGCCGACGAGCCCGCCTACATCCTCGCCCTCACCTACGGGGGCGAGCTGACCGGCGACGCGCGGCACGAACTCGCCGCGCTCGGTCTCGGCACGTCCAGGAAATACGCGATGGCAGCGGCCGGTCAGGCGGTCCCGGCACGTCCGCGGATGAGGTCGTTCCTCGACGCCGCGTCGATGTCCGTCGACGAACTGGCCCGGCGCACCGGTTGGCCTGCCGGTCGGGTCGTGGAACTGGTCGACGGTGGCCTCACTCCCAGTGGCGACGAACTCGTGGTGCTCGCCGACGCGTTGCGGGTCTCGGTCCGGGACCTGCTCCCGATCGGCATCGACTCGCCGAACGACATCTGCCTCGTCCGGGCCACGGATGCCAGGAGGTGGCCGCACCCGTCCTCGGACCGGGAGGACTACACGGTCACCGAGCTCGCGGGCAACCGCATGCACCCGCACACGCGTGCCATGGAGATCCGGCCCCACCGCGAGAACGGGGACGTGGGCGACGCTTTGATCACCTACCAGCACCAGTACCTGTACAACGTGGGATCGGACCCTCTGGTGATGCGCTGGGAGCACGCAGGGCAGGCGCACCGCACGGTCCTGCGGCCGGGCGACTCCGCGTACGTGATGCCCTTCGTCCCGTGCGCCTACGGGATCGAGGGAACACCCGACCATCCGCGTCTGCTGGCACTCCGGATCAACGGCAGCGTGACCGCTGAGGTGCGCACCGCTCTGGGTGCGATGCACCCCGGCGGTCTGGAACGAATGCTCCACGAGGACCGCCCGTGGTACCGGGAAGGGTGATCGACCGCATGGGCAGGAGAGATTGACGTGCGAGTCCTCATCTGCCCGGACAAGTTCGCCGGGACGCTCACAGCGCGCCGTGCGGCGCGCGCGATCGCGTCAGGATGGCGCAGGACCGCACCCGCCGACGACCTCGTGCTCCGCCCGCTCGCCGACGGTGGGCCCGGTTTCCTCGACGTGATCCACCCGGTGGTCGGCGGCGAGCGCGTCACGGTGCGCGCGTGCGACCCATTGCTGCGGCCCGTCCGAGCACAGCTGCTCGTCACAGGTGACACCGTCTATGTCGAGAGCGCGCAGACCTGCGGGCTGCATCTGCTCAGCCCGGCCGAACTGAATCCGATGCGGGTGTCCTCGTACGGCCTTGGCGTGCTGCTGGGAGAGGCGGTCGCGCTCGGGGCCAGGGAGGTGGTGGTGGGGCTCGGCGGATCGGCCACCGTGGACTGTGGAGCGGGCATGCTCACCGCGCTCGGCGCGGTGGCGATGGATGCCGGTGGCGTTCCGTTGCCACCGGGCGGTGGTCCGCTCCAGGACTGCGCGGCGGTGAAATCGCTGCCGGATCTCGGGTCTGTCTCCCTCACCGCCGCGGCCGACGTCGCGATCCCGCTGCTCGGACCGTCCGGCGCGGCACGCGTGTTCGGTCCGCAGAAGGGTGCCTCGCCCCGCGCGGTACGCGCACTGGAACGTGCTCTGGCGACGTTCGCCGGTCACCTCACCGGGACCGCGCCGCGATGTCCGGCCGACCTGGTCACGATCCCGGGATCGGGTGCCTCCGGCGGACTCGCCGCGGCGATCATGGCGCTCGGCGGCCGGTGCGTCTCCGGTGCGGAGCTGGTGTGGGCGACCATGGGACTCGACGACGAACTGCCCGGCTTCGACCTGGTCGTCACGGGAGAGGGCCGGGTCGACACACAGACGCTGCGCGGCAAGCTGCCCGCCGTGGTGGCCGGAGCCGCGGCCGCGCGCGGTGTGCCGTGCCTCGTGCTCGGCGGCCAGGTGTCGGACGACCTCCCGGTGGCGGAGTGGGCCGGTGTGTCGGCCCACTCCGTCGCGGAACTCGTCGGGAGTGTCGCGGAAGCCATGTCCGAGCCGTTCACCGGCCTGGCTGCGCTGGCCGCCCTGCTTAGCGGGTCCCGGCCCTCGGCATCAGGTTCTGCTCGAACCGGGTCGCGATCTCGCTGATGTCGAGGCTCTCGGACGCCCGCTTGCCGGTCGAACCGCCAGTGGCGCCCGCGACGACCAGGAGGGCGGGCCCCGTGGCGTCGAGTACGCCGCGGATCGCATCCCGCAGCCCGGCGAGGACGGACACCGTCGCGGTCGACCTGTAGCCGAGCGCAGCGGCCACGGCGGCGAAGTCGATCGGCGCCGCGGAAGGCTGCGCTCCGGTCGACTCGTAGGCCTGGTTGTCGAACACGATGTGCACGAGGTTTCGCGGTGCGCATCCGGCGACCGACGCCATGGCCCCGAGGTGCATCAGCAGCGAGCCGTCGCCATCCAGCACGACGATCCGCCGCTCGGGTACCTGGAGAGCGGCGCCGAGACCGATGCCCGCGACGTGTCCCATCGACCCCTGCATGTAGAAGTTGCCCGGCCGGTCTCCCGCACCGAGCAACGCCCTGGACAGGTATCCCGTGGTGGACAGCACCTGTTCGGCCCGCAGTTCGTCGGCCAGGAGCGCGACCACATCCTCGCGGAGCACGTTTCCGCCGGTTGCCGGTGCGGAGCGAGGGGGCGCCGGTTCGATCGCGCCCTTGCCGACCAGGACGAACGCGGTACGGCGATCCTCGAGCACGGTCGCCGCCTCGGCCATGATGTCGGCGAACGGGCGCCCGCCCCGCTCGAGCGTCCAGTGTGGGACCTCGAGCGACTCGAGCCAGGACGGGATGACCCGTCCCATCAGCATGTGCTGTTGCTCGCCAGGCTCCGGTGCCGGCCAGCCGCGCATGCTCATGATCACGAGCTGCGGGATGCGATAGGGCAGCACCAGTGAGGTCAACGGGTTGACGAGGTTGCCGAACCCGGAATTCTGTGCGATGACCGCACCGGGAACACCCGCGAGCCGCGCGCCCGAGGACATCGCCAGAGCACTGCCCTCGTTGACGGCTGGCACGTAACGCAACGTCGGATGGTCCTCGAGCAGACGCAGCGGGGCCGAGAAGTACGAACACGGCACCCCGGACAAGAAGCGGATCCCGTTGTCCTCGAGCACGTCAAGGAACTCGGCACCCGTCAACGCGGGCACGACCGTCTCACCCTGTGACAATTCAGCTCACCTCGTCATCATGCGGATTCCACGCTGCCGAGCCGCCACGCGATCATCGCCGCGCGGAGGGTCAGGATGTCCCTGGGCACCGTCGGCGAGAGCCCGGTCAGCTCCCGGACCCGGCGCAACCGATAGAGCAGCGTGTTGGGATGGATGTACAGGAGCCGGGCGGTCCGGCGGCGGTCCGCCCCGTTGTCCAAATAGGACGTCAACGTCTCCAGCAGTGGCGCGTCGCTGGCCGTCAGTGGTTCGATCCGGGCCGCGAGCCTGGCCGCGATGTCCGGCGAACGGGCCAGTGCGGTCTCGAACGGGACGTCGTCGAGCTGGTACGCGCCGGCCGGGTAGGCGAGCGCGCGCACCACCCGCAGGATCAGGCACGCCTCCTCCACAGCCGCGACGACGCCGTCACCGCACACCAGTCCGGAGCCCACGACGACCGGCTCGTGCCCGGTGACCGCCAGCCACCGCACCACCTCGTCGGCGACGGCACGCACGTCCGGCACACCGGCGCCGGGCCGGACCGGCACCAGCATGACGAGCTGCCGACGGTCGGCCGTTGCCGCCGCCATCGGCCGAGGACACTCGAAGGCACCGGCACGCTGCATGGCGCGCCCGTCCCGCGATGACCACGGCCGCCCGCCGATGTCGGCGGCCAGCAACGTGATGTAGCGCGATGTCTCATGGCCGGTCGCGCGGCTCAGCAGCGCGACCGCGGCCATGACGACGGGGTCTCGGTGGTGCGGATCGGTCACCCGTGCCGTCGCTGACCTCGCAGCAGCAGTCATTGACGATCTCCTCTATCGATTCGGCTTGCGCGTCAGAGCCGGGCAAGCAGTGCCTCGAGCGCGCCGTCGGCCAGCGCGACCGGGGAGTTCCCCGCACGCTCGTGGCTCGACCCGTCGACGATGATGTGCCGCAGGTCGGCGGCCTGGACCCCGTGTGCCCCCATCCGGTCGTCCAGTCCACCCACCCGCATCAGGTCCGCCAGCGCCGCGCCGATGTCGCGCGGCGACGCCGCGCCGACGATGGTCGCCACCTGCCGCAACCGCTCCGCCACGAAGTCGGCGCCCCGGGGGTCGGTGCACCGTTCGCGGTAGCACTCACCCGCGGCGGTGAACACCCACACCAGGTTGAGCGCGCACGCGACGCCGTGCGGGATCCCGAAACGGGCGGTCAGGGGGTAGGCGAACGCGTGGGCGATGGTGGTCCGCGTCAGGTCGATGGCGAGGCCCGCCATCGTGGCGAGCCTGCTCATCTCCTCCCGGCCGCGACACTCGCGGAGCAGACCGGGCTCGCGGAGCAGCGCGACGACTCCCGCCGCGGCCGCGGCGGCGAGGCAGCGTGAATGGGCCGACGACCGGACCGACCATAGCGACTCGAGCGCGTGCGCGAGGGTGTCCCATGCGCCGCTGATCACCGTTGCCCGCGGACAGGTGGCGGTGAGGTACGGGTCGACGAGCGCGAGGTCCGCGCGCACGCGGTCGTGGTCAAGGGACTGTTTGCGCCCGTTCACGTAGACGCTCGCGAACCTCGTGACCTCCGCACCGGAACCCGCGGTCGTCGGCACCAGGACCAGCCCGCACCCGCCCCGCCCCTGCTCGTAGTCCGCCGGGGTCATCTCCTCGGGTGCGGGCCCGTCCCCGCCGGGCGGCAGCACGACGACGGCCTTCGCCGCGTCCATCGCCGAGCCGCCACCCACGCCGATCACCAGGTCCGGCCGGAACCGGGCCCGTACCAGTGCACCCTCGCGGAGATCGGACAGGTCGGGGTTCGGGCGGAAACCGGTGAAGGTCTCCACCCGCGCGCAGGCCAGGCGGTCCGCCGCGGCCGTCCGCCGCAACCCGGCGGCGCTGGCCACGACCAGTACGCGACGCGCCCCGGACCGCTCCACGAACTCCGGCAGCCGGTCCGCGACGCCCGCGCCGGCCACGACCTCGATGTCGGGCAGGCTCGGCGTCACTTTTCGAGGACCATCCATTCGTCCACACCGGTCAAGCGGAAGATGTCCCGCATCGACGCGATCTGGTCCTCGACCGAGGTGATCTCACCGGTCTCCCTGATCTGCTGGAGGACGTCGAGGGTGGCCCTGGTCGCCGCCCGGAGGCCGTGGTTGGCGTAGATCATCAGCGAGACGCCGGCCTCGGCGGCCGCACGGACGTTCCAGCCGCCATAGGTGGTGGGCACGACGACGATGGGGATGGTCCCCCGCCACTCGCTCAGGAACCCGAGGATCTCGACCGCGGTCGAGGCCTTCGAGTGCACGAGCAACGCGTCGGCACCCGCGTCCGCGTACGCGTAGCCACGGCGCAGTGCCTCCTCGATGCCGAGATCGACGATCAGCGCCTCGGTACGGGCGACGAGCACGAAGTCCCTGCTCACCTGCGACCGCTTCGCGATCTCGATGCGGGTGGCGAACTCGTCGACATCCTCGAGGACCTGACCTCCCACGAGATAGCTGTTCCGCTTCGGGAAGATCTTGTCCTCGATGCAGATCCCGGCGATGCCGTTCGCCTCGAACTGCCGCACCGCGTAGGCGACGTTGAGACGTCCGCCGTAGCCCGTGTCGCAGTCCGCGAGCACCGGCAACGAACTGGACTCGTTCACCTGCACCGCCGCTTCGAGGTAGTCGGCCATGCTCAGCAGACTCATGTCCGGCAGCCCGCGCGCCGCCGAGATCTCGAAGCTCGAAGCCCACAGGCCGTCGAACCCGGTCTCCTCTGCGAGCTTCGCGCCGAGGCCGTTGTGCGCACCGACGAGTCTGCCCACCTCCGCCTGCTCGATCAGCTGTCGCAATTTGGCAGCCTTCGACGAGCTGGATACCATCATGGTCTCCCTCATGATCTCGAATTCGGTTCCGCTGTTTCAATTCCCCGACCATCGACCACGCCCACGAAACGGAGCAGAACGGGGTGAACGACGACCGCGAAGATGTGCTGGCCGAGCGGGTCTTGTTCCACGGCAGGGTGTTCAGCGTTCTGGAGCGCGACATCAAGCTGCCGGACGGCGGTGTCGTCACCTGGGAGGTGGTCGACAAGCGCGGGGACAGCGTGGCGATCGTCGCCATCGCGCCTGGCCCCGAGGTGCACCTCGTCCAGGAGTTCTTCGGCGGCACCGGCGAACGAGGACTGTGCCTGCCGAAAGGCGGGATCGACGATGGTGAGACCGCGGACCAGGCCGCGGCCAGGGAGCTGAGCGAGGAGATCGGCCTGACCGGACGATTCGAGCTCCTGTCCACTATGGACCTCAGTCCTGGCTACCTCACCCAGCGCACGCACCTCTACCTCGCCACCGACCTTGTTCCGGCCCACCGGGACGGCGACGAGACCCACCATCTCCGCCCGGTACGGCTCCCACTGGCCGATGCGGTCGCCATGTGCGTCGATGGCCGGATCACCGAGGCCCGCACCATCGCCGGCCTGCTCATGACCGCTCACCGCATTCGCGCGGAATGACCCCACGTCTCCCCGATCCGACGCTGTCACGCAGCTTGACATCTCCCGCTCAGCACACCCGTGCCGGCGCGAAACCTCCCTCGCTCTCGTTGTCCAGCAGCACGAGCGGTGTGCAGTCCCGCGCCGCCAGGAACTCGGGCCGTGGTTCGGCGACCTCTTCCAGGACGTTGTCGGTGCGGTTGTAGGTGATCAACACGATCCGTCGGTCGATCGGCGACATGTTGGCGCCGGAACCGTGCACCAGCAGCGGGTCGAAGAGGAAGACCTTGCCCGCCGCCCCCTTGATCGGCACGATGTCGCGGTCCGCGGTCAGTGTGGACAGCAACGGCGCGTCGATCGCGTAGTCGAGGTCCGCCGACAGGTGCGTCTCCCACACGTCGTCCGAGTGGCGCTTGTCGATGTCCAGCATGCCGATCCGGTGCGAGCCGGGAAGGACGAGCAGCGGACCGTTGATGTCGGTGGCCTCGTCGAGGAGCACGGCCACGTTGATCGCCCTGGCCTCCCGCATGCCGTCACCGTGGTGCCAGAAGATGAAATCCTGGTGCCACGGCCAGACGTCGCCCACCATCGCGCGTTTGGCGTTGATCTTGAACTGGTGGACGTACACCTCACCACCGAGCACCGCCATCGCGGGCCTGAGTGTCCGCAGGCTCCGCACCAGGCGGGCGAACCCGTCGTTCACCAGGTGCGAACCATGGACGCCCCGGACGGTGTGCCCGTCCTTCTCGAGCACCCTGGCAGGCGAGTCGCGGTGAAACTCGTCGTCAGCCAGCTCGCGGAGGAACTCGACCTCCGCATCGTCGAAGGAGAACCCGCATTCCAGGAACCCGTTCACCCGGAATGACTCGATGTCCGCCGCGGACAGTTCGTACTGTGTGGACATTCACAAACCCCCATCTACTCTTGTCACTCCGGCGTCCGGAACCCGTACCGATGTCCTGCGGTGCAACGCCGGGCGCCGGGGCAGCACGTCGGTCATCCGTTCGGCGACGCCCTGGACCGTCGGCCGGTCGAACAGGTCGATGATGCTCAGCTCACAGCGCAGCTCCCCCCGTATCCGGCTGATGAGCCTGGTCGCGAGCAACGAGTGCCCGCCGAGTTCGAAGAAGTCGTCGTCCACACCCACCTCGGCGATGCCGAGCGTGGCCGCGAACAGGCGGCACAGCGCGGCCTCGCGCTCTCCGCGCGGCGCGGTGCCGCGCACCCCGTTGGCGTAGTCCGGTTCCGGCAGGGCTGCTCGGTCGACTTTTCCGTTCTGGGTCAATGGGAAGGTGTCGAGTACCACGACCGCCGATGGCACCATGTACTCCGGCAACGACCTCGCGACCGCGCGCCGCACATCCACCGGGTCGGGGCGCACACCGGCCCGTGGCACGACGTAGCCGACCAGCCGCTTGTCACCTGGCCCCCGCTCCCGTGCGAGGACGATCGCCCTCGCCACGTCGGGGTGACCGGCGAGCACGGTCTCGATCTCGCCCAGCTCGACCCGGAAACCGCGGACCTTCACCTGGAAGTCGGTGCGGCCAAGGAACTCGATCGAACCGTCCGGCAGCCAGCGGGCCAGATCGCCAGTGCGGTACATGCGAGTCCCCGCCGGCCCGTGGGGATCGGCTACGAATCGCTGGGCGGTGAGGCCCGGCCGGTTCAGGTATCCCCTGGCGACCTGGACGCCGGCCAGGTAAAGCTCGCCGGGCACGCCGACCGGGACCGGCCGCAGTGCACTGTCGAGCACGTACGTCTTGGTATTCCAGATCGGTGGTCCGATCGGCGGCGTCTCACCGCGTTCGATCGCGGCGGCCGGCACCGTGCACCCCGTCACCACGTGGGTCTCGGTGGGGCCGTAGTAGTTGTGCAACCGCCGCGCGGTGCCGGCCGCGCAGAACTCGCGAATCGACCGGTGCAGCGTCAGGGCCTCCCCCGCCTGCGCGATGTGCCGCAGGTGCGGCAGTTCCACGCCCAGCCGCCGGGCGGCTTCACCGACCGCCTCGACCACGGGGGTGGGGGCGAACAGCTCGTTGACCCGGTACCGGTCCAGCCACGACACCAGCCTGTCGACGTCCTTGCGGATCTCATCACGCGGCACCGCCAGCGTCTTGCCGGACGTCAGCGCCGAGAAGATCTCCTGCGCGGCCGCGTCGAAACCCAGCGACGCGAACTGCGCCGTCGTGACTCCCGTCCCTCCCGGCATCACCTCGGCGTGCCACGCCAGGAGGTTGACCATGGCCGAGGCGGGCAGCACCACGCCCTTCGGCCTGCCCGTGGAGCCGGACGTGTAGATGACGTACAGCGGGTGTTCCGGGAGCAGTGGCGTGGTCCGCTCCGCGTCGGTGAGGTCGGCGCCGTCGAGCCCGGCGAGGCTCTCGGCGACCTCCGCGCTGTCCACGACGAGCCGGCCGGCGGTCGGCGGGATCCGTGCCGCGAGGTCCGTCGTGGTGAGCACCAGGATCGGCGCGCAGTCGCGGAGCATCAGCTCGATGCGCTCGTCGGGGTGTCCGAGGTCCACTGGCAGGTACGCCGCACCCGTCTTCACCACGCCGAGCAGGGCCACCACCATGTCGACCGATCGGGGCGCCACCAGCGCGACCGTCTCTTCCGGTCCGGCACCGCGCGCGGCCAGCAGCCGGGCCATCCTGTTGGCCCGTGCGTTGAGGTCGGCGTAGGTGACCGACTCCTGTTCGTGGACGACGGCGGGCACGTCCGGCGTCCTGGCCGCCTGCGCCTCGATGAGGCCGGGCAGTGTCGACGCAGCGACCTCGTGCGCCGTGTCGTTCCACTCGATCAGCACCCGCCTTCGCTCGTCGGGTGCCAGCACGTCGAGCCCGCTGACCGGCGCGTCCGGTGTGGCCAGCACGGCATGCAGCAACCGCTGGAAGTAGGCCGCCAGCCGCCGGACCGTGCTCTCGTCGAACAGATCGGTCGAGTACTCCACCGTCACGTCCACACCGGACCGCGTGCCGTGGACCGGAGGCCGTTCGGCCAGGTGGAAGGTCAGGTCGAACTTCGCGACACCGATTCCGGGCTCCTCGGCCACCACCTCGAGTCCGGCGGCGGCGCGGGCGGCGGGACCGGTGTCCTGCGCGACCATCAGCACCTGGAACAGCGGGTGCCGTGCCAGCGAGCGCGGCGGGTTGAGTGCCTCCACCAGCGACTCGAACGGCAGCTCGCCGTGCTCGAACGCGTCGAGGTCGGTACCCCGGACACGGCGCAGCAGCTCGCGGAAGTCCGGGTCGCCGGACGTATCGGCCCGCAGCACCACCGTGTTGACGAAGAACCCGACCAGATCGGCGAGCGCCTCGTCGTCCCGTCCGGCGACAGGGGTCCCGATGGGGATGTCTGTGCCGGCGCCGATTTTCGTGAGCAGCGCGGCGAGCAGGGCGTGGAACGCCATGAACACCGTGGCGCCCTCCCGCCGCGCTGTCCTGGCGAGCGCCTCGTGCGGTTCCGCGCCGATCGAGAAGGTGACCGAGTCGCCCCGGTAGGACGCGCGGGTGGGGCGCGACCGGTCGTAGGGCAGCGCCAGCTGTTCTGGCAGCCCCGCCAGCGCCGTCCGCCAGAAGCCGAGCAGGCGGGCGTGCCTGCTCCCGGGTTCATCCGGGTCGCCGAGCTGTGTACGTTGCCAGAGCGCGACATCGGCGTACTGCAGCGGAAGCGGGGCGAACCCGGGCACCTCGGCCACACTGCGCGCCGCGTACGCGTGGCACAGGTCGGCCACGAGCGGTCCCATCGACCAGCCGTCGCAGGCGATGTGGTGCACCACCAGCAAGAGCAGGTGCGCCGCCTGGCCGGTCCGGACGAGCCCGGCACGCAGTACCGGCCCGCCTGCGAGGTCGAACCCTTGGCGGAGGAACGCGGGCACGTCCTCGCCGTCCATGACGGACAGGCGGGGAACGGCCGCCTCGGCGTCCAGGACTCGCTGCCACGGCTCCCCGTCCGCCGCCTCGGGGAACACGGTGCGCAGGCACTCGTGCCGGGCCACCACGTCACCGAGCGCGGCGCGTAGCGCGCCGACATCGAGCGGACCGCGCATGTGCAGGGTCAACGGCACGTTGTACGTCCCGTCGGGCAACCCGATCCGGTCGAGAAACCACAGCCGCCGCTGTGCGTACGACAACGGCACCCTGTCCGGCCGGTACTGCCTGCCCGGGGGCGTCCTGCCGGCCGGGAGACGGTCGAGCCTGCTCGCCAGCGACCGGGCCGTGGGAGCCGCGAACAGGTCGCGGACCGTCGGCTCCGCGCCCAGCTCGGCGCGGATCCGGCCGATCACCCGAAAGGCGAGCAACGAGTGTCCGCCGAGGTCGAAGAAGTGGTCTGCCGGTCCTGCCCGCACGCCGAGCACCTCGGTGAAGATCCGGCACAACGCGGCCTCGCGGTCGTCACGTGGCGCGCCACCGTTCGCCACCCGCGCCACACCGGGGGCGGGAAGGGCCGCACGGTCCACCTTCCCGTTGGGTGTGCGCGGCAGCTCCGTCAGCACCACCACGGTGGACGGAACCATGTACTCGGGCAGGTGTCCCGACAGGACACGGCGGAAGGCGACCGGGTCGATGTCGGCGCCGGCGACGGGAACGACGTACACCGCGAGCCTCGGGACACCGGTGCTGTCCTCGCGGACCGCCGCCACCGCGCGGGACACGGGCAGGCGCGCGGACGCGACCGCCTCGACCTCGCCGAGTTCGACACGGTAGCCACGGATCTTGACCTGGTCGTCGGAGCGGCCGACGAACTCGAGGTCGCCGTCGGTGGCTCGCCGCACCAGGTCACCCGTCCGGTACATCCGGGATCCCGGTGGGCCGAACGGATCGGCCACGAACCGTCCCGCGGTCGTACCAGGCCTGCCGAGGTAGCCCCTGGCCACGCCGGGACCGGCGATGTAGAGCTCACCGAACTCAGCAGGCCGGAGCTCGCCGTCCAGCACGTGCACACGGGTGCCCTCGATGGGTCCGCCGATGGATGCCGCCGGCACACCGGGGCGCAGTGTGCTCGCGGTCGACCAGACCGTCGTCTCGGTGGGGCCGTAGACGTTCGTGACCTCCCGGGCCGCCGCGACGAGCGAGGCGGCGAGCCTCTCCGGCAGCGCCTCCCCACCCACCAGGACTCGCACGCCGGCCAACCTCACCGGCCCCGACTCCACGATCGCCTGCCACAGCGTCGGTGTCGCCTGCATGACGGTGATCTCCCCGCGACCGAGGATCGCGGCGAGCCCGCGGGGATCGCGCTGCTCGTCGTCGGTTGCCAGCACGACCCGGGCACCACACAGGAGCGGCGCGAAGATCTCGAGCCCCGCGATGTCGAACCCGATCGTCGTGACGGCGAGGAGCCGGTCGTGTCCGCCGAGGTCGAGCAGGCCGGTGAACGCGCTCAGCATCGAGCCGAGGTTGGCCACGGTGACCGCGACGCCTTTTGGCCTGCCGGTGGAACCGGACGTGTAGAGCACGTACGCGAGGTCGTCCGGCCGGCACGGCGGCGGCTCGTCGGCGGAGTACGCGACATCCGTGTCGTCCGCGCCGACCATGAGCGTCGGCACGGCTGCGCGGTACGGGCCGGGCACCGAGTCCTCCTCCCCGATGAGCAGCACCGGGCGGGCCTCGCCCAGGACGAGGAGGTTGCGCTCTGCGGGGTGCCGAGGGTCCACCGGGAGGTAGGCCGCGCCGGTCTTCCCGATCGCCAGCAGGGCGACCACCAGGTCGACGGACCGGGGCAGCATCAAGGCGACCAGTCGTTCCGGCCCCACGCCACGGCGGCGCAGTCGGCACGCGAGTCGGTCGGCCGCGGCGTTCAGCTGGACGTAGGTGAGGACGCGGCCACCGCACTCGACCGCAACGGCCGAGGGCGTCCGGTCAGCCTGGTCCTCGACCAGCCGCACCGGCGACGCGTAGCCGCCCGCGGATGGTGTGCTCACCGCCGCTCCTCGTCCGCCGCGGCCATGGCCTCGACGAGCCCGCGCGGCCGCAGGTCCGTCCACACCGACTCGACGTGGGCGAGGCACTCGGTGTGCGGCCGGTCGTGGAGGACGACCGCCCAGCCCTCGGGCACGGGAATGCCCGAGGGCCACAGCGAGTACTGGCGCTCGTCGTTGACGAGCACGTGGAAGGACGACGTCTCGTCGTCGAACGGGTTGCTCACGGTTGCTCCTCCTCGCTGCCTGCGGCGGGCTGGACGGTGCCGCGCAGCGCGGCCGCCAGTGCGGCGCCCGTGGCCGCCGACGCGGTGTCGAACATCTGGTGGTGTCCGGTGTCGACGGTGTGGACGGTCAGCCGTCCGCTGACGAACGCGCCCCACGCGTCCGCCCACCGCGCATCCGCGGGTTGGCCCCGGCCGGCGACCACGACGGTCAGGTCGCCGTCGTGTGTTCCCGGCGAGAACCTGGCCTGCATCCGCACGTTCTCCATGACCATCCGGAGGTGCGCGCGGATCTCGTCGTCGTCGGCGTCGGCAAGCGGTGCGAAGTCCGTCCGCACCCGGTCCAGGACGTTCGTGGGCAGGTGGTTGGGGTCGCCGGTCCCGTCAGGCCAGGCGTCCGGGCGGCCGACCAGGTCGGTCAGCGCCACCGCCAGCAGCTCCGCGCCGGCGGGCGGCGTCTCGCCCAGCGTGTTCGGATAGCTGTCGAACACGACGAGTCCGCGCACGCGCTCCCCTTCCGCACGCAGCCGGACAGCGGCGGCGTGCGCCACGTGACCGCCGAAGGACCATCCGGCCAGGTCGTACGGTCCCCGTGGCTGGACCCGCCGGATCTCCACGAGGAACTCCGCCGCGAGCTCGTCGACCGAGCGAGCTGGCCCGCCTGGCCGGGTCTGGAGCCCGTACACCGGGCGGTCACTGTCGACGTACGGCAGCACACGCAGGTAGCACCAGCTCAGACCGGCAGCGGGCGGCAGGAAGAACAGTGGCGGTCCGCCTCCGCCGGACCGCAAGGTCAGCAGCGCCGGGTGGTCGTCGGGGAACGCGCCGCCGGTCATCAGCCGCCGGGCGAGCGCGGCCACGGTCGGTCCTCGGAACACCTCCTGCACCGGCAGCTCGGCACCCAGGTCCGCGCGCATGCGGCGGACGAGCCGGACCACGAGCAGCGAGTGACCGCCCAGCGCGAAGAAGTCGTCGTCGAGGCCGATGCCGGGGACGTCGAGCACCTCCTCGAACAGGGCGGCGAGGCGCCGTTCCAGCGGGGTGTCCGGCCGGCGGCCGCCTGAGGCCGCGAGGTGCGGAGCGGGGAGCGCCGCCCGGTCGAGCTTCCCGTTCGGCCCGAGCGGGAGGGCGTCGAGGACCGTGACCACCGCGGGCACCATCGCGCCTGGCAGGCGGTCGGCCAGGCCCTGCCGCAACGCCGCCGGGTCGAGCGGCCGGCCCGCCACCGGAGCGACGTACGCGACCAGAGTTCTGCCCGCGCCGTCGTCCCGCACCACGGCACCCGCGGCGGCGACACCGTCGACGGCCAGCAGCGCGCTCTCGACCTCGCCGAGTTCGACCCGCTGCCCGCGTATCTTGACCTGCTGGTCCGCGCGCCCGAGGAACTCGAGCATCCCGGTGGCCCGCCACCGGACGACATCGCCGGTGCGGTACATGCGTTCGCCCGCCGCGCCGTACGGGCAGGCGACGAACCGGCTCGCGGTGAGCCCTGCTCGACCGAGGTACCCGTCCGCGAGCTGCGCCCCGGCGAGGTACAGCTCACCGGGGACGCCGACGGGGCACGGCCCCAGCCCGGCGTCCAGCACCAGGACCCTGGTGTTCCACACCGGACGCCCGATGGGCACCGGGCCGTGACCGCCGGGCGCACACCCGTACGCGGTGACATCGACCGCGGCCTCGGTCGGCCCGTACAGGTTCTCGAGCCGCGTGCCGGGGAGGACGCGGTGGAACTCGTCCGCGGTGTCGCGGGGCAGCTCCTCGCCGCTGCAGACGACCAGCCTCGGGGTCACGGCGGGGAAGTCCACGACCTCGGCGAGAAACGGCCGCAGCATCGACGGGACGAAGTGCATCACCGTGATGCCGTGGCGCTCGATGGTGCGGGCCAGCCTGCGTGGGTCCTGGTGTTCACCGGGATCGGCCAGCACCAGCGTGGCGCCGACGCGCAGCGGCCAGAACAGCTCCCACACCGACACGTCGAACCCGGTCGGCGTCTTGTGCAGCACCCGGTCCCCCAAGCCGAGCGGATAGGCGTCCTGCATCCAACGGAGCCTGTTGTCGATGGCGGAGTGCGCGACGACCACGCCCTTGGGTGTGCCGGTCGAGCCAGACGTGTAGATCACGTAGGCGGGGTGGTGCGGTGTCGGCCGCCCGGCGGGGTGGTCACCACGCAGGGCACGGCCGTCGAGATCCACCACGGCGTTCGTGCCGGGCGGGAGCACGTCGCGGGTCACCCGGTCGGTGAGCACGCACCGTGGCCGGGCGTCCCGCACCATGTGGCTCAACCGGGCAGCGGGCAGGTCCGGGTCCAGCGGGAGGTACGCGGCGCCGGCTCGCAGGACGGCGAGGAGCGACACCACGAGGTCGGCCGAGCGCGGCAGCGCGACGCCGACGACGTCGCCCGGCCGGATGCCCAGTTCGCCCAGCCTGCTTGCCAGGTCCGCCGTCCGGTCGCCGAGTTCGGCGTAGCTGACCGAGCGGTCCCCTGCGACGAGCGCGGTCGCGTGCGGTGTGCGCTCGACCTGCCGTTCGAACTCGGCGTGCAGGGTGGACACTGGCAGCCGCTCGCTCGTGTCGTTCCACCCGGTCAGCACCTGGTGGCGCTCGCGGTCCGAGAGCAGGTCCAGACGCGAGATCGGCAGGTCCTGGTTCGCGACGACCAGGTCGAGGAGCCTGCCGAGCCGCGCCAACAGCGCGG
This sequence comes from Actinophytocola sp., assembly GCF_049647105.1. Classification (GTDB taxonomy): domain Bacteria; phylum Actinomycetota; class Actinomycetes; order Mycobacteriales; family Pseudonocardiaceae; genus Actinophytocola. Next base: position 5,681 of record NZ_JBARWZ010000280.1, on the reverse strand, counting down.
TCGCGGTGTGCTCGTCGAACAGGTCGGTGGCGTACTCGAGGTAGCCGTCGATTCCCTCGGGTTCGCCGTGGCCGCCGCGGTGGCCGGTGAGCTGAAGGGTCAGGTCCACCTTCGCCACCGGGAGATCCAGCGGCACGCGGGCAGCCGTGGTCGCTCCGAAGTCGGGCACCGCGTCATCGCTGGTCTCGAACGCGAGCATGACCTGGAACAACGGGTGGTGGGACAGGCTTCGCGGCAGGTCGAGCGACTCGACCAGCGCGTCGAAGGGCAGTTCCTGGTTGTCGAACGCGGCGGCGTCGCTTCGCCGGACCCGGCGGAGCACCTCGCGGAAGCTGGGATCGCCGGACAGGTCGGTGCGGAGCACCAGGGTGTTGACGAACAGCCCGACGAGCCCGTCGAGGTCGTCCTCGGTGCGCCCGGCGACGGGAGTACCGACCGGGATGTCGGTGCCCCCGCCCAGGCGGGCCAGCACCACCGCCAGTGCGGCGTGCAGCACCATGAACTCCGTGCAGCCGTGCGCGCGGCCGAGCTCGCCGAGCGCGGCGTGCGTGCGGCGGTCCCACCGGACCGGGACCGCCGCTCCCCGGTGGCTCGCCACCGAGGGCCGCTGGTGGTCGGCGGGGATCGTCACCACCTCAGGGAGACCCGCGAGCGTGCGCCGCCAGAACGTCGCCTGCCGCGTGAACAGGCTGTCCGGATCGGCCGGATCACCAAGCAGATCCTGTTGCCACCACACGTAGTCCGCGTACTGGACGGGTAGCTCGGACCATGTCGGCGCGGCACCGCCTGCCCTGGCGCGGTACGCCGACGCGAGGTCGCCGAGGAACGGGGCCATGGACCAGCCGTCCGCCGCGATGTGGTGCAGCACCAGCAAAAGCACGGCCTCGCGGTCGTCCTGTGCGAACAGCGTGGCCCGCAGCGGAACGCCGGTGCCGAGGTCGAACGGTGCCGACGCCGCGTCGCGGAGGGCCCTGTCGAGACCCAGCACCGGCTCCGGCGCCATGACCAGCGGCGTGAGCTCCGCCGATCGCGGCAGGACGTGCTGGACGGGCTCACCGTCCAGGTCGGGGAACACCGTGCGCAGTGGCTCGTGCCGGGCGACGACATCGGTGAGCGCCGTCTGGAGCGCGCGGCGGTCGACCGGCCCGGTGAGCCGCAGCACGACTGGCAGGTTGTAGGTCGACGGCGGCGCGGAAAGCCACTGCAGGAACCACATCCGTCGCTGGGCGAAGGACAGGGGCAGGGCCGTCGTCTCCTCGTGGTGGACCGTCATCGCACGTCGTCCTCCTGGCCTGCGGCGTAGGCGCGGCTCTGGGTCTCGTAGAGCTCGGCGTACTGGCCGCCGAGCGCCATGAGCGCGTCGTGCGTGCCTTGTTCTGCCACCCGGCCCGCCGACAGCACCACGATGTGGTCGGCCATCCGCACCGTGGAGAAGCGGTGGGAGATCAGGAGAGTGACCCCGCCCGCGTCGGCCCGCCGGTCCCGGCCCACCCCGACGAACCGTTCGTAGAGGTCGTGTTCGGTCTGCGGGTCGAGTGCGGCCGTCGGCTCGTCGAGCACCGACAACAACGGCGTTCCCCGCATCACGGCGCGGCCGAGCGCCAGCCGCTGCCACTGTCCATGGGACAGCTCGGCACCGTCGAAGGTCCGCCCGAGCTGGGTGTCCACACCGGACGGCAACCGGTCGACGACCGGACCGGCATCCGCGATCTCGATCGCGCGCGCCACCGCGTCGCGATCGTCCGCACGGGGCAGATCGCCGATGCCCACCGCGTGCCGCACGGTGACCTGGGGCTTGCCGAAGTCCTGGAAGGCGGCCGTGACCCGGCCACGCCACCGTTCGAGGTCCAGCTCACGCAGCGGCACGCCGTCGACGAGGATCTCCCCCGCAGTCGGTTCGTACATTCCGGTCAGCAGCTTCACCAAGGTGGTCTTGCCCGCACCGTTCACGCCGACCACGGCCACCGTCGACCCGGCGGACAGGTCGAGGTCGACGTCGGCCAGCACCTCGCGGTCCGTCCCGGGATAGGTGAAGCTCACCCCGCGCAGCGAGATGGCTCGGTCGAGGCGGTCGGGCGGGGGCTCCGTGCCCGGGTGCCGCGTCCGCGCCGCGTGCTCCTCGAGCCACCGCAGGTGCCGCACCGTGTGCCTGCCCTCGGCGAGCTGGCTCGCCCCGGCCACCGTGGTCTGCAGCTGGTTGCGCAGGTACCCGGACAGACTCGCGACCATCAGCAGGTCACCGGGAGTGCTCCTGCCCTTGGCGACGAGGTACGCGACGAACGCCAGCGCGGTGAGGTAGCCAACGGCGAAACAGGCCCAGCCCGCCGCCTGCCAGAGCGCCGCCCGGCCCTGTGCACGGACCAGCCCTGTCGTGACCGCCTGCCAGTACCCACTCGCGCGGTCGCTCACCACGCGGTCGCCACCGCTGATCCGCAGCTCCCTTGCCGCCGCGGCCTGCGTGCCCAGCCGGTGCAGGTGCGCCTCGCGGCGGTCGGCGTCGGCGGTGCGGTCCCGCGCGTCGCCGAGGGCCGAGGACGCCCGCCGGGAGAACACCAGCGGGGGCACGGCGAGGAGCACCAGCAGGACGAGCGCGGGGTGGACCGCGGTCAACAGCCACACGCTGAGTCCGAGGCTCAGCAACGACGACGCCGCACCCGCGGCGCCCCAGCAGGCGCCGGCCAGGGTCTCGGTGCTGGACCGGATCTGGCTCAGCCGGTCGAGGAACGTCGTCCGTTCCAGGTGCTCGACCGTCGGCACGGTCGAGGTCAGGCGGAAAAGACGCCCGGAGAGGACCACGTCCACCCGTTCGGTCAGGTCGACCTGGAGGTTGTGCTGCACCCGGTGCACGGCAGCGATCGCCGCGTAGGCCACCGCGCCGAGCGAGGCCGCGAACAGCAGCCTGCCGGGGCCGGGACCGCCCGAGTCGGCCAGTTGCCGGACACTGAGCCCGGTTCCCGCGACCGCGAAGGCGTTGATCGACGCGAGCACCAGGACGGTGACCGTCGCGCGAGGATCGGCCGCGTAGGCGATCCCCAGCATCTCCGTGACCACACGCGTCCGTCTCATGTGGACACCTCCGTCGTGCTTGCGGCGAACCGGTTGGCCTGCAGGCGATACAGGTCCGCATAGCGGCCACCGCGGCCCATCAGCTCGACGTGGCTCCCGGACTCGGTCGTCCGGCCACCGTCCAGCACCACGATGCGGTCGGCGCGGCGCACCGTGGCCAGCCGGTGGGAGATCAGCACCACGGTCACCCCGGACACCGCCGAGATGACCCGGTCGTAGAACTCCGCCTCCGCCCGGACGTCGAGGTGGGCGGTTGGCTCGTCAAGAACCAGCACGGTCCGGCCGTGGGCGACCGCGAACAGCGCCCTGGCGATCGCGACACGCTGCCACTGACCGCCGGACAGATCGACGCCGCCGGAGTGCTCCCGGGTGAGCAGCGTGTCCAGGCCGTCGGGCAGCATGTCCACGAGTTCGCAGGCACCGGCCGCGGCGACCGAGGCGAGGATCGCGTCGTCGTCGGGTTCCACCTCGGGTGCGCCGAGGGCGACGTTCTCCCGGAACGTGAGCGGGTAGTGCAGGAAGTCCTGGAACACCATGGTGACCTGCCTGCGCCACGAGACACTGTCGATGTCCGCGAGGTCCACGCCGTCGATCGTGATCCGGCCCGCCGTTGGCCGGCGCAGTCCGGCCAGCAGCGTGAGCATCGTCGTCTTGCCCGCGCCGTTGCGCCCCACCACCGCCAGCACTTCGGCAGGGCGGATCTCGAGGTCGAGCCCGTCGAGGATGAGCCGGTCCGTTCCTGGGTAGCGGAAACCGACTCCTTCGAGCCGGATGGCCGCGGGCCCGGTGGCACCCACCACGGTGGTGTCGCGCGCCGGGCTGCTGCTCTCGTGCTCGGTGAGCCGGTCGAACGCCCGCATGGCACCGATCGCGTACTCGATGTCGAACGCCTCGTGGCCCATGGCACCCGCGGCGAAGACACCCCAGGCGGCGAGCACCATCGTGATGAGGTCGCCATAGCCGATGTCACCGGCGGCCAGCGCCGCACCTGGGACGTACAGGGCCGCGAACCCGGCGCCCAGCGCGAGCAGGAACGTCCACCACTGGCGGCGGAGAATCCCCCGCCGCTGCGACGAGATCTCATCGAGCCAGCCCCGCGCCTGAGCCCGGTGCCGGTCCGCGAACCAGGGGCCAAGGCCGAAGAGCCGGATCTCCTTGGCGGCGGGGGCACCCGTGAGCAGGTCGGCCCAGTACTCCATGCGATACCGGTTCCCCGCGTGGGCGTCCCAGGTCACGCTGAGCCGCACCCACTGCCTGCGGATGGTCGCCCGCATCAGGAGCGTGAGCCCGAGCAGACCCACCGCCGGCAGTGGCGCGAACCACGCGAGCACGAGCGCGCAGAGCGTCGCACCGGCCAGCCTGCCCGACAGGAGGATCTGGCCGACCGCACCGGTACCCGGTGTCCTGGTCCGCCAGCCGCCGAGTTCGCAGGCCCGGGACACGTCCGTGCTGTAGGCGGGTTCGTCGAGGTGGGAGATGGTGCCCGGTTCGGCCACCAGCCGGCGCACCCGCGCCCGCAGCGCGCCGTCGATCCGGCGCGCGGCCAGCAGTTGCAGCGGTTCACGTGCGATCTCGACGCACTGCCCGGCCAGCACCAGGACGGCGACGACGGCCAGCGGCGGCACGACATCGCCGACGGCGTCCCCGGTGAGCGCGTTGTCGAGGAGCCAGCCCGTCGCCACCGCGGTCGCCGCCGTCGCGACCGCGGTCACGACATAGGTGCCCAGCAGGCCGGCCAGCAGTCCACGCCCCGCACTCGGCAGGAGGGCCAGCAGCCGCAGCCGGTCACGGAACATCTCCTTCACGCCGCCCTCCGGTTCCCCGCGGCGAGCGCGCACCTCGCGAGTACCTCGTCCACCGTCGCAACAGGACAGGCGGCGAGCCGGTGCAGTTCGTCGTCGTACCACCGCAGCAGGCCGTGCAGCCCCGCCCTCGGCAGCAGGCCGGGATCGACCCGCGCGACGATCGGTAACTCGGCTCCGCTGCGCACCTTGATGTCGAACCGCGGCCCGATCTGGCGGTGGGGAACCGTTTCCTCGATCCGTCCCGGCGCCTCGGTCGCCAGGCCCGCGACCGACGGCACGTCGTGCGCCATGAAGTTGTAGAAGTTGTCGAAACCCAGTTCCACGTCCCGTTCGGACCGGACCAGGTCGGTGACGACGTCGATGTCGTATGACCCCTGCCGGTAGGCCTTCAACGCCGCGGCCTGCACGCTCCCCGCGAACCCGGCGAACGGTGTGCTGCCTGCGGCCAGGTCGACATGCAGCGGTACGTACTGGTTCATCGAACTCACCAGCCCCTTCCACCGGGGCGTGAACCGGTTGCCCGACTGCAGGGTCAGCACCACCCGATGACTGCTCGTCACCGCGGCGGCGGCCACCACGGTCAGCGCCAGCAGCGCGTTCTGCGGCGAGACACGCGTGGCCGCGCTCACCGCGGCGAGACTCGACCATGCGCGCCGCGACCGCAGGACCGCCTCGATGCGCCCCGGCGACTCACCCGCCGAACGGGACACCGGGAAGATGTCGTCGGGAAGGGCCCGCAGCAACGTGCGCCAGTAGCCGACGGCCGCGTGCCTGCGCGGCCGTGCGGCCGGCGAGCGCTGTTCCCCGGCC
>NZ_JBARWZ010000279.1:0-36687 GCF_049647105.1 Actinophytocola sp. | reverse complement strand
GCCCTCTCACAAGATCATGCGACTTCGACAATCACATGATCAACCAGAGGATCGTGCCTGCTCCACGCAGGTGATCGACTTTGACGGAACCCTGCGGGAACGGGTGGGGGTTGGCATCCGGCCGGTTCGACTTTCGCGGGGGCGTTTGCGTTGGGCTTGGAGGTCAGGGACGCAGGGCTCTGGCCAGGCGGGACGCCGCCGCTCGTGGGTCCTCCGCCTCCGTGATCGCGCGGACCACCACCACCCGCGACGCCCCGGCCGCCAGCACCTCGGGCAGCCGCGCCTCGTCGATGCCGCCGATCGCGAACCACGGCCGCCCCGTGCCCGTCGCGGCCGTCGCTCGCACCAGGTCGAGGCCGGGCGCGGGCCTGCCCGGTTTCGTCGGTGTCGGCCAGCACGGGCCCGTGCAGAAGTAGTCCACTCCCGGCTCGTCCGCCGCCGCGGCGGCCTGCTTCTCGTCGTGTGTCGAACGCCCGACCACCACGTCGTCGCCGATGATCTTGCGGGCCCACGGCACCGGCAGGTCGTCCTGCCCGAGGTGCAGCACGTCCGCACCGGTCGCCAGCGCCACGTCCGCGCGGTCGTTCACCGACAGCAGCGCCCCGTGCCGCGCGCACGCCTCCGCCAGGATCTCCAGCGCGGCCAGCTCCTCCCGCGCCTCGAGGCCCTTCTGCCGCAGCTGGATCACCTCCACGCCACCGGCCAGCGCGGCGTCCGCGAACTCCGCCAGGTCCTGCCGATTCCCGGTGCACAGGTACAGGCGCGCGTCCGCAAGCCGGCGCCGGATCCCGTCTCCGTCTAGTCCAGGCACCCGGTCACGCTATACGGTGAGGGTGGTCCGCACGGGAGTCCAGAGGACTGGGCTGAGAGGGGATCTGCCGATCCCGACCGTGGAACCTGATCCGGATAATGCCGGCGCAGGGAGCGTGAGTGTGCTGTGAGTCACAATATCGTCGTCGTGGGCGGCGGGGTCATCGGGCTGGCCGTCGCGCGGCGCCTCGCGCCGGAACACGACGTGACGCTCGTCGATCCGGCCCCGGCCCGTGGCGCCTCGTGGGTCGCGGGCGGGATGCTCGCGCCGGTCACCGAGGCGTGGCCGGGTGAGGAGGAGCTGCTCGACATCGGCGGCGCCTCGCTCGCGTCGTGGCCGGGGTTCGCGGCCGACCTTGGTATCGACCTGTTCTCCGAGGGCACGGTCGTCGCCGGGTTCGACACCGCCGACGCCGCGCAGCTCGACATCGTCGCCGACTACCTCGCCCGGCAGGGCAGACCGGTCGACCGGCTCACCGGCCGTGAGCTGCGCCGGGTCGAGCCGACCATCGGCCCCGGCGTCCGATGTGGACTGAAAGTGGTCGGCGACCTGGCCGTCGACAACCGGGAACTGTTGCGGCTGCTGACTTCCCGCGCGTACGAGGCCGGCGTGGAGTTCCTCCGCGAACCGGTGCGGGCGGTGCGGCCCGGTGAAGTGGAACTCGCCGGGTCGACCTTGCGCTGCGACATCGCGGTCATCGCAGCGGGTGCGTGGAGCGGCGGGCTGCACCCGGCGCTCGCGTCGGCGGTGCGGCCGGTCAAGGGCGAGATCCTGCGCCTGCGCGCACGCGACGGCACCCTGCCGCCGCCCCGCCACACCGTGCGCGCGCTCGTCGAGTCCCGGCCGGTCTACCTGGTGCCGAGGGCGGACGGCGAGCTGGTCCTCGGCGCGACGCAGTACGAGGCCGGTTTCGACACCGAGGTCACCGCGGGCGGCGTGCGTGACCTGCTCGTGCGCGCCGAACGCGTGGTGCCCGCCATCGCGGAGTACGAGCTGACGGAGACCGCGGCGGGGCTGCGGGCAGGCAGCAGGGACAACCTCCCGCTCGTCGGCTGGCTCGAACCGGGGGTGCTGGTCGCGGCGGGACACCACCGCAACGGCCTGCTGCTCGCCCCGATCACGGCGGACGCGATCCGCGCCATGGCCGCCGGCGCGGAGCCGCAGGCGGAGATCAAGGCAGCGGACCCCGCCCGACTGGAGAGGTGAGGGAGATGTACGTACGGGTCAACGGCACGGAACGCGAGGTGCCGGACGGCGCGACGGTGACCGAACTCCTTGTGGTCCTTGGCGTTCCGGCCAAGGGCGTGGCCGTCGCGGTCGACGGCCATGTCGTCGCGCGGACCGAGCACGACACGAGGGTGGTGCCCGACGACGCCGACGTCGAGGTGCTGACCGCGGTGCAGGGAGGCTGACATGGACGACCCACTGGTCATCGGCGACCGTCAGTACTCGTCGCGCCTGATCATGGGCACCGGCGGCGCCGCGAACCTGGCGGTGCTGGCGCGTGCGCTGAGCGCGTCGGGCACCGAACTGACGACGGTGTCCATCCGCCGCGTGGACACTCAGGGCGGCACCGGTGTGCTGGAAGTGCTGGAGCGCCTCGGCATCGACCCGCTGCCGAACACGGCGGGCTGCCGGACCGCGGGGGAGGCGGTGCTCACCGCGCGCCTTGCCCGTGAGGCGCTGGGCACCTCGTGGGTGAAGCTGGAGGTCGTGGCGGACGACCGCACCCTGCTGCCGGATCCGGTGGAGCTGTTGGAGGCCGCGGCGACGCTGGTCGACGACGGTTTCACGGTCCTGCCGTACACGAACGACGACCCGGTGCTGGCGCTGCGGCTGGAGGAACTCGGTTGCGCGGCGGTGATGCCGCTGGGTTCGCCGATCGGCACCGGGCTCGGCATCCGCAACCCGCACAACATCGAGCTGATCGTGAAGCGTGCCGGCGTACCGGTGATCCTCGACGCGGGCATCGGCACGGCGTCCGACGCGGCGCTGGCCATGGAACTGGGCTGCTCGGGCGTGATGCTGGCAACCGCGGTCACGAGGGCGACGGACCCGGAGGCCATGGCGACGGCGATGCGCCACGGCATTACGGCGGGCCGCCTGGCCCACGGCGCGGGCCGCGTACCGCAACGTTTCTGGGCCCAGGCATCGAGCCCACCGCGCTGACCACTTACCGCGGACAGTCGTCGCCGGTCACCGGACAACGCAGTGCGTCGTACGGCCCCTCGAGAGTCTCGATGAGCCGGCGGTGATCAGGCCAGTCGTATCGAAGCCACCTGGTCACACAGAGGATGGTCACGCGTGCCGCACCCGCGTCCTTCAGTGCCAGCGCCGCGGACTGCGCCTTGGCGCCGGAGACCCAGGTGTCATCGATGACGAGTACATGACGACCCGCGACGAGGGGACGGAACGAGACTGGAACGACGAAACGATCTGCACGAGGAGCTCGCGCCGGCGGCTCGGTGTGGCCAGGGCCCACCTGCAGTGCGACCTTCGCCGCAGAGTCGTAGACATCGTGCACGGCCCGGGCAAGGTCGGCCACGGGATGCTCGCCTCCCGGTCGCGCGGCGGAGGGAACAAACGTCACCGCATGCCACCAGCCGCTTGTCGCGGCGATGCACCGGCCGTGCACGTATGCGGCCGTCACCGTCATCAACCGCAGGTCCTGAGCACATTTCGGTGCTGGCGGAGACGCTTTGTACGCGCGTACGTGGTGAGCGGACTGGTGCATCGAGGGCATACGTGCTTTGGCGTACGCCAACGGAACCACGAGATCGGCGAGGTTGCTGCCGAAGGTCTCCCGCGCGCCGCGACATTGGGCACACAGGCCGGGTGGGTCGTACCCGGGTCCGGGACCGGTGCACATTGGACAGACCTTCGACGCGGTGCGTCGCGTGTTGCAGAAGAAGGCCCCTACATCCGCGTAAAGCTGTGCGGCCAGAGCCCGAGCGACCTGGTCACCGGAGGCGGGGTCGGAATGGTCGCCCCGGTCGGTCATCGTCGCGTCGCGGCCGCGAGCAAGGTGTCGACGATTGCCGGACCGGCCGTGATTCTGTCAACCACCGACATGATCTCGTCGGTGCTGCTGACAACATGAACACCTGGTCGGCCGATCAGGTCGGAGGGCCACTTGTTCGAGTCGACAACGAGGTCGGTGAGGACCACGGGGCGACCGTGGCTGACCGCCTTCCGTGCCTGGATCCGAGCGCCGCTGTGCTCGCCTGCTTCCACCACGACAGTTGCCCGGCCGAAGCCTGACATCACAGCGTTGCGCATGGGGAAGGAGTGCTTCGTCGGTGGAGCATCCGGCCAGAACTGCGACAGTACGAGTCCGTCGCGAGTGATTCGGTCCTGCAGGCCCTTGTTCTCTGCGGGATAGATCTGGGTGATCCCGGTTCCTGTCACCGCGACCGTGCGGCCTTCTGCTTCCAGCGCGGCCAGATGTGCGGCGGTGTCGATGCCTTTGGCGAGGCCGGCAATCACGGTGATCCCACGGGCCGCGAGACCGGCGGCGACCGACCTGGCGATGTCCAGTCCTCGAGTCGAGGCCTGGCGTGAGCCGACCACCGAGACGCCGACCTCATCCGGCACGAGCGTTCCCTTGTAGAACAGCACGGGAGGCATCTCGTGGATCTCGCGGAGCTGGGCGGGGTAGTCGGGGTCGCCGAAGGTGAGGAATCCGAAGTCCGACGCCCGCCATTGGGTGATGTCGCGCCCCGCGACCGCGAGAGCCGACGATTGTCCGTCCGGGCCGTCGGCGTGGTCGAACAAACCGGCTGGGTTCAGTTCATCCCAGAAGGTCCGAGCGCTTCCCCGCGACGTGACCTCGGCGGCGATGTCCGCCCAGGAGAGTTTCGACGGGCGGGCACGAAGGAGGGCGACCAGCGCCGCTCGCTCGTCGTCATCCCATGCCCGATCCATGCGCGCCAGCCTAATGTGCCCGTCGCGAACGGGCTGGCTGCGCCACGGGTCTTCCGCCGACCAGATATCGAGCATGTGTTCGATATTACATGGCTGTCGCGCGCCGGGACATCGCGCTTGCCACCGTGCCGCATCGACGGAATCATCGAGATCAGGACTGACATCCCGTGGCTTCTTCGCTGGACTGGCGCAGCTCCGCCACCTCCCGCCGCAACGCCCTGATCTCCTCCAGGATCAACGCGTCCGACCGTGCCTGGTCGGCCGCGTGCAGCTCCTCCGCCTCGACGAGGTCGTCCGTCACCGACTTCTCCATCCCGCTCACGATCACCGCGATGAACAGGTTCAGCACCGCGAAGCTCGAGATCAGGATGTAGATCACGAAGAAGATCCACGCGAACGGCGCCTTCGCTATCACCTCGCGCGCGATGTCCGGCCACGCCTCGCCGGTCATCGTCTGGAACAGGGTGAACAGCGTGGTGCTCAGGTCGCCGAAGTACCTTGGCGAGATCGTGCCGAACAGCTTCGTGGCCATCACCGCGGCCACGTAGATGATCAGCCCGAGCAGCGCGCCGATCGACGCCATCCCCGGCACCGCCGCGAGCAGGCCCGACACGACGCGCCGCATCGCGGGCACCGCCGAGATCAGCCGCAGGGCACGCAGGATCCGCAGCGAACGCAGCACCGAGAACGGCCCGGACGTCGGGATCACCGAGATCCCCACGATCAGGACGTCGAACACGTTCCACGGGTCGCGGAAGAACCGCCAGCCGTACGCGTACAGGCGCAGCGCCAACTCGACCACGAAGATGCCGAGGATCACGTGATCGACGGCGTGCAGCAGCCAGCCGACCTCGGCCAGCACCGTCTTCGACGTCTCAAGGCCGAGTGTGACCGCGTTCACCACGATCACCCAGATGATGAGGAGCTGGAAGCGTTTGTGGTCGACAAGAGCGCGGACGCGGTCCCGTAAGTTCACGTCAAGAGAGACTAATTGCCCCGTCGTCGGGCAGTCGCCAGAATGCCGAGACTGGACCAACACCGCCACCCAGCGGATACGCGTGCTTCACCGCGTTGGTGACGAACCACTTGCCGAAACGCACGGCGTCGGGCACCGGCATGCCACGCGCCAGCGCGGCGGTGATCGACGACGCCATCGTGTCGCCGCCACCGTGCGTGTGCCTGGTGTCGATCCTGGCCGCGGGCAGCTCGAGGAACGTCTCGCCGTCGTACAGCACATCGACGCACTCCGGGTCGTCGCGCATGTGACCACCCTTGACAAGTGTCCATTGTGGACCGAGCGCGTGCAGTGCCATGGCCGCCTCACGTGCGTCGGCGTGCGTGCGGACGTCGTGGCCGACCAGCAGCCGCACCTCGTCGAGGTTCGGGGTGACGAGCGTCGCACGCGGGAACAGCTCGGCGCGCAGCGCGGTCATCGCGTCGTCGCGCAGCAGCGGGTCGCCGTGCATCGACGCCGACACCGGGTCCACGACGAACGGGATGGTGCCGTACCGTCCAATGTGGACCCGGTCGCACGCCTTCGCCACCGCCTCGATGATCTCGGCGGTGGCGAGCATGCCGGTCTTCGCCGCCAGCACGCCGATGTCATCGGCGACCGTCTCGATCTGGGCCGCGACGACCTCGGGCGGGATCACCGAGACACCGGTGACCCCGAGCGAGTTCTGCACGGTGACCGCGGTGATCGCGGTCATGCCGTGCACTCCGCACGCGAAGAACGTGCGGAGGTCGGCCTGCAGCCCCGCACCACCGCCGGAGTCGGAGCCGGCGATGGTGAGGACGCGGGGTGGAGTTTCAGTCACTTGTGTCATCTGTTCGCTACGCAAGCTTCGCTCATTCGACCACCGGCAGATAGACGTTGCGTCCGTGCTCGTGGAAGCGGTCGGACATCTCCTCCATGCCGGCGTCGATCGCGGCCATGTCGGTGAGCCCGTGCTCCTCCGCGTACTTGCGGACGTCCTGCGTGATGCGCATCGAGCAGAACTTGGGCCCGCACATGGAACAGAAGTGCGCGGTCTTGGCCGGTTCCGCGGGCAGGGTCTCGTCGTGGAACGACCGTGCCGTGTCCGGGTCGAGCGACAGGTTGAACTGGTCGGTCCACCGGAACTCGAAGCGGGCCTTGGAAAGCGCGTCGTCCCACTCCTGCGCGCCGGGGTGTCCCTTGGCGAGGTCGGCGGAGTGCGCGGCGATCCGGTAGGTGATCACGCCGGTCTTCACGTCGTCACGGTTGGGCAGGCCGAGGTGCTCCTTCGGCGTGACGTAGCAGAGCATCGCGGTGCCGAGCCAGCCGATCTGCGCCGCGCCGATCGCGGAGGTGATGTGGTCGTAGGCGGGCGCGATGTCCGTCGCGAGTGGACCGAGGGTGTAGAACGGCGCCTCGCCACAGAGTTCCTCCTCACGGCGCACGTTCTCGGCGATCTTGTGCATCGGCACGTGGCCGGGCCCCTCGATCATCACCTGCACGTCGTGCTCACGCGCGACGTGCGTCAACTCGCCCAGCGTGCGCAGCTCCGCGAACTGGGCGTCGTCGTTGGCGTCCGCGATGGACCCCGGCCGCAGCCCGTCGCCGAGTGAGAACGTCACGTCGTAGGCACGCAGGATCGCGCACAGCTCGACGAAGTTGGTGTACAGGAACGACTCCCGGTGGTGCGCGAGGCACCATGCCGCCATGATCGACCCGCCGCGCGACACGATCCCGGTGACCCGCTTCGCGGTCAGCGGCACGTACCGCAGCAGCACGCCCGCGTGCACGGTCATGTAGTCGACACCCTGCTCGCACTGCTCGATCACGGTGTCGCGGTAGACCTCCCACGACAGCGCGGCCGGGTCGCCGTTGACCTTCTCCAGCGCCTGGTAGATCGGCACGGTGCCGATGGGCACGGGGGAGTTGCGCACGATCCACTCGCGGGTCTCGTGAATCCGTTTCCCCGTCGAGAGGTCCATCACCGTGTCGGCGCCCCAGCGCGTCGCCCACACCAGCTTGTCCACCTCGTCCTCGATGGAGGAGGAGACGGCCGAGTTGCCGATGTTAGCGTTGATCTTGACGAGGAACTTCTTGCCGATGATCGCGGGCTCGACCTCGGGATGCCTGCGGTTCACCGGAATCACGGCACGCCCGATGGCGACCTCGTTCCGCACGAACTCCGCGTCGACGCCCTCGCGTGCGGCGACGTACCGCATCTCCTTGGTGATGATCCCGGCCTTCGCGTACGCCAGCTGGGAAACCGCGCCGTTCACGGGTTCCCGCTCGGCGATCCAGTCGGCACGCAGCGGATCGAGTCCACTGTGGACGTCGATGGTGGCGTTGTCGTCGGTGTACGGGCCGGACGTGTCGTACAGGTCGAGGTGCTCGCCGTTGGTCAGGTCCACCCGGCGGAACGGCACCGGGATGCCGTCCACGTCGCGGTACACCTTGCGGGACCCGGTGATGGGCCCGGTGGTCACACTGGGGCGCACGGAACGGTCGTCAAGTGCGGTCATGTCGTGGAGCTCCCTACGCCGGCATTACCCGGTCAGGTTCAGGCGGTCGGCAGAACCGGGTCCGTGACTGGACACCATCTGCCCTCTCAGCCCGCCAAGGCGCGAGCTCCCGCGTTTGTCTTCAGTTGTCGCTGTCTGACACCTCCGACCATAACCAGCCGTTCGGGGCACTGCCAAGGGCGAGATCGGCGCGGCGGCGATACCGTGCATCCGTGCACGCGCACCCGGCGGCGGCGAAACCTTGCGCGACCTGCGGAGACCTCACGGGCCGCGGCTACCCGTCGTGCCCGGACTGCGCGCGGGCGGTCGACCGCCCGTGGGAGTCGGCGTGGGCGGCGCTGCCGGACCCGGACCCCGAGCAGGTGGCCGACGCGCCGTCCGGCGACTACCCATGGACGTGTGTCGACTGGGCGCTCCGGCAGCTTCGCTGCGCGGGCTGCGGCGGCGAGCTGGCCGCGGGCGCACCGGACTGCGTCGGCTGCGCGGCGGCGGACGCGGCCCGCTGGGAACTGGCGACCGCGACAGCACACGAACGCGCGCTGCGCACCGCGGTCGCGGCACTGCGCGCGCCGACGTGGCACAGGCGTGCGGTGGCGTCGACGTGGCGGCTGCTGCTGCCGTTCGTGGTGGCCGGATCCGTACCCTCCCGGGCGGCGTTGTGCGAGGTCAGGACCCAGGTGGTGGCGGGGAGGTACGAGGAGCTGGCGACCCTGGACACGCTGCCCCTCGAGCTGCCGCTGCTGCCGTGGCGCCGTTCAGTGGTCTGACCGGTTCACGGCAGGTTCACCGTCACCGTGAGGCCGCCGTGCTCACCGGCCTTGGCCGACACCGAGCCGCGGTGGGCGGCGGCCACCGAGCGCACGATCGACAGGCCGAGACCAGCGCCGTCGCGCTGGTGCGTGCGTTCCGCGGTCAGGCGGCGGAACGGTTCGAACAGGGCGGGCACCGCCTCGGCCGGGACCCGCTGCCCGGTGTTGCCGACCGACAGCGCTGGCTCGCAGGCGACCACCACGTCGACGACCCCGCCCGGCTCGTTGTACTTGATCGCGTTGTCGACCAGGTTGCTCACCATGCGTTCGAGGAGCACGGGGTCGCCTGCCACGGTCCGCTGGATCACGTCCCGCCGGATGGTCACGTCGTGCTTGGTGGCCTGCTCGGCGAACCGGTCCAGCACCTCGCCCGCCAGCAGGTCCAGCCGCACCGGCTCGGTGCCCGGCAGGCCGCGGTCGCTTTCCGCGAGCACCAGCAGACCCTCGATCAGCTTCTCGTTGCGTTCGTTGACGACCAGCAGCTGCGCGGCGAGCCGGGACAGGTCCCGCTCACCGGTCACCATCGCCACCTCGACCAGCGTCCGCTGCACCGCGAGGGGCGTGCGCAGCTCGTGGGACGCGTTCGACGCGAACCGGCGCTGGCCCTCGTAGCCCGCGGCCAGCCGGTCGAGCATCTCGTCCAGCGCGTCGGCCAGCACCCGCACCTCGCCACGGGGGCCGCGGTGGTTGACGCGCTGCCCCAGGTTCTGCGGGCCAAGCTGCCGGACGGTGTCGGCCATGGCCCGCACCGGGCGCAGGATCCGGCCCGCCGCCACCCGCAGGAGCACCACGAGCAGGATGAACCCGACCACCACCGCGACGCCCGCGAGCCACCGGGAGCCGGTGGTCCACGGCGGGCAGGTGTAGCTCAGGATCTGGCTGTCGAACGGGTACTCGACGGAACACATGGTCCGGTTCGAGAACACCGAGGTCGAGAAGTCGCGGTAGAACGGCCTGCCGACGGCGATCAGCACCCCACCGGTGACGAAGCACGCGACGCACAGGAGCGTCACGCGCATGCTCAGTGACAGGCGCATCCCTCACCCGCCGAACCGGTAGCCGGCGCCCGGCACGGTGTGGATCACCGGTGGGTCACCCAGCTTGCGCCGCAGCGTCATCACCGCCATCCGCACCGCGTTGGTGAACGGGTCCGCGTGCTCGTCCCATGCCTTCTCCAGCAGCTCTTCCTGGCTGACGACCTTGCCCGCGTTGCGCATGAACACCTCGAGCACGGCGAACTCCTTGGGGGACAGCGACAACGGCCGCCCGTCCCTGGACACGTGCCGGCGCGGGCCGTCGAGCGTGACGCCCGCGTGGTCCAGCACCGGGGGCAGCGCGGGCAGCGCCCTGCGCGACAGCGCGTGCACGCGTGCGACCAGTTCGGCGAACGCGAACGGTTTGGTCAGGTAGTCGTCCGCGCCGAGACCGAGCCCGTCGACGCGGTCGCGGATGCTCGCCGCCGCCGTCAGCATGATCACCCTGGTCTCGCGGCCCGCCGCGATGATCTGCCTGCACACGTCGTCGCCGTGGAGCTTGGGCAGGTCACGGTCGAGGACCACCACGTCGTAGGTGTTCGTCACGACGCGTTCCGCGGCCGCGTCGCCGTCGTAGCAGACGTCGACCGCGAAACCGAGGTGCCGCAGGCCGTTCGTCAGGGTGTCGGCGAGCAGCCGTTCGTCCTCGGCGACGAGTATGCGCATGTGAACCCCCAGGAACGTGCGCGCGAGATGCTACCGGCGACGGGATACGGACGGGATAAACGCCGCGTTTACCGGCCCGGGAACGGCCGGCTCGTACCCATGTCGCATGCCGTTGCTCCTGATCGGACTCGTCGTCGTGAACGCCGGTGTGCTTGGCTGGTTCCTCTCCCCGCCATCGCCCGCGATGCTGCGCATCGACCTGGACGTGTACCGGCTCGGCGCCGAGATGTGGCTGGCAGGCGGGGATCTGTACGGGCGCCTGCCACCCACGCTCATCGGCAACCACCTGCCGTTCACGTACCCGCCGGTCTCCGCCGTGTTGTTCACACCGTTCACGCTGCTCTCGCACCCGGCGGGGAGCTTCGTGCTCACGCTGCTCTCCATCGTGGTGCTGGCCTTTGTGCTGGTGCTCGTGACGCGGTCGGTCGACCTCCGGCCGACGCCGCTGCTCGTCGGTGCGCTCCTGCCCGCCGCGTTGCTGCTGGAGCCCGTGCGCGTGACGCTCTACTTCGGACAGATCAACGTCCTGCTGATGGGTCTCGTCGTCGCGGACTGCCTGGTGCGCAAGCCGAAGTGGCCGCGGGGTGCGTTCGTCGGGCTCGCCGCCGCGGTCAAGCTGACCCCGGCCGCGTTCGTGCTGTTCTTCCTGCTGCGCGGCGACCGGCGGGCGGCGCTGACGGCCGTCATGTCGTTCGCGTGCGTCACCGCGGCCGGGTTCGTCCTGAACTGGCGGGGTTCCGTGCGGTACTGGACGACCACGTTGTTCGACCCGGACCGCATCGGCAAGGTGTCGCACGAGTCGAACCAGTCGATCGCGGGGGTGCTCGCCCGGCTGGGGATCGAGCGCGGCCTGCTGTGGCTGGTGCTGGTCTGCCTGGTCGTCGCCGTGGGCGCGATCGCGGTGCGCAGGGCCGCGTCGCCGATGGTTGCCTTGGGGCTCAACGCTTTCGTGGTGCTGCTGGGGTCGCCGGTGTCGTGGTCGCACCACTGGGTGTGGGTCGGGCCGTTCCTGTTCGCCGCTTGGCGGACCGGTGCGGCGGTAGTGCCGGTCGCGGGCGGGGTGGCGCTGTTCCTGCTGTCCCCGCACTGGTGGTGGGAAGCCGATGACGGCACGACCGTGACCAGCTTCGTCGTCGGCAACGCATACGTGTGGTGTGCGATGGCCGTGCTCGCGTGCGCGGCGTTCCGGTCAGCCGATCGTCAGCTCGGTCGGGCGGGCGTACACGTCGACCATCGCGCCGTTCCGTAGCACGGTCACCGCCAGGTTGGTGCCGATGACCTCGGCGAACAGCTTCCGCTGGATGCCCTGCGCGTCGTGGATCCGTTCGCGCGCCACCGTCAGCACGAGGTCGCCCTTCCGCAGCCCGGCCTGGTCGGCGGGCCCGTCGCGCACCACCTCGATCACCCGCAGCCCGGCCCGCTGACCGGTCCGCTCCGCGAGGTCGTCGGGCAGCGGCGCGGGCACGCCCACCACCCCGAGGTACGCGCGCCGCACCCGGCCCTCGACCATCAGCGTGTCGATGATCCGCCGGGTCGTCTCGTTGATCGGCACCGCCAGGCCGAGGCCGAAACCCGCCACCGCCGTGTTGATCCCGATGACCCTGGCCCGCGAGTCGGCGAGCGCGCCGCCCGAGTTGCCGGGGTTCAGCGCCGCGTCGGTCTGGATCACGTCCTCGATCACCCGTGCCGCCTGGCCCTGCCGCACCGGCAGCGACCGGCCGAGCGCGCTCACCACTCCCGCGGTCACCGAGCCCGACAGGCCGAGCGGGGAACCCACCGCCACCACCAGCTGACCCACGACCAGGTCGTCCGCGTTGCCCAGCGTGGCCGGTGCGGGTGCTTTCTGTGCGCGCAGCACCGCCAGGTCCGACAGCGGGTCCGCGCCGATCACGTCGAACGGGGACTCCTCGCCGTCGGAGTACGTCGCCTCGCCACTGGACGAGCCGCCCATCACGTGGGCGTTCGTCAGCAGGTGCCCGTCCTCCGTGAACACCACCGCCGAACCGCTGCCTCGGCGCAGACTCACGCCCGCCACGTGGGGTGTCAGGATCCTGGCCACCTCGCTCACCGTGCGCGAGTAGGCGTCCAGTTCGTCGTCGTCGGACATCGCACCACCGCCCATTACACCGTTGCACCCAATACAAATGTGCGCCAGTGACAGTTTGTTCCGCGTTCGCCCTCAGCGGACGTCGGCGTTCGCACCCGTCGGCACGGTGGCCACCGACTCGGTGTCGACGTGGGCAGCGCGACGAGTGCCGGGCGGGTTCAGCGTCTCGACCTTCGTCAGCACGCGCGGCCGGTGCTCAGCTGGGTCGTCGACTAGATCTCCACCTCGTCCTCGGTCGCGGGGTTCCACGACAGGCCGGGCTTGCCCCAGTCGTTGCGCTTGAGCATCCGCTTCGACTCGCGGCTGTGCCTGCCGACGAGCCGGTTCAGGTACAGCAGACCGTCGAGGTGGTCGGTCTCGTGCTGGAGGCAGCGCGCGAAGTAGCCGGTGCCCTCGACCTCGAGCGGTTCGCCGTCGAGGTCCTGCCCGGTGACCTTCGCCCAGTTCGCGCGTCCGGTGGGGAACGACTCGCCGGGCACGGAGAGGCAGCCTTCGAGGTCGTCGTCCGGGTCGGGCATGGTCTCCGGGCGCTCGGACGTCTCGAGCATCGGGTTCACGATCACGCCGCGGTGCCGCACGCCATCGTCGTCGGGGCAGTCGTACACGAACACCCGCAGGTCGACGCCGATCTGGTTGGCGGCGAGGCCGACGCCGCGCGCGGCGGCCATGGTCTCGAACATGTCGTCGACCAAGGTGCGCAGCTCGTCGTCGAAGGTCTCGACCTTGCGAACGGGACTGTGCAATACGGGGTCGCCGACGATCCGGATCGGATGAACTGCCATGTGCCGAACTGTAGCCAAACCGGGTGCGTTGTCCCGGCGGGGACGGCGGTAGCGTGATGTAATGGCACCCGGAAATCACATGCTTGTGATTCCGGTTCAGGACCGACCTGGTGGCGAGGAGCCAGATGGACGCCGCGGAGTTGCCGGCAGAGCCCGCTAGGAGCCTGCCCGCAGCCGGGGAGCTGACCGAGCGTGAGCGCGCGATCCTCGCGTTCGAGCGCCAGTGGTGGAAGTACGCGGGTGCCAAGGAACAGGCCATCCGCGAGCTGTTCGATGTGTCGCCGACGCGGTACTACCAGCTGGTCAACCGGCTGATCGACAAGAACGAGGCGCTCGAGGCCGACGCGATGCTGGTCAAGCGGCTGCGTAGGTTGCGGGCGACAAGGCAGCGCGCACGGCTGGCGCCGAGGCTGGGTGCCGAACGGCAATGACATCGCCCGATTCCGGTTCGACGCGCCCATTGCGGGTCGCGGGTGTCGCACTGCTCGGTGTGGCGGCGGTGGCCCTGGTCATCGGCTTGATCAGTGTGTTCGGGGGCAGCGGCGACGGCCGCGCGGAAGGTGGCGGGGAACGGCCACCCGAGCCGACGTCGACCACGCAGTCGTCCCTGCCGGGCAACCCGCCGTCCTCGACGTCGACCTCGAAGTCCGTCCCGCCGACGACCACCAAGCCCAGCTCACCGACGACCACCACGACCCGGACCCGCCCGCCTGGCGACAACAACGGTGAGCCGGAGAAGTCGGTTCCGGTGCGGGTGCTGAACAACAGCAAGATCAAGGGCTTGGCCGCGACCGCGAAGAGCGACCTGGAGGCCGACGGCTGGCAGGTCGTGTCCGTCGGTAACTACTCGGCGACGAACCTGCCGGAGACGACGGTGTTCTTCCGGCCGGGCACCGAAGAGGAAGCCGCGGCACGCGCACTCGCATCCACGTTCGGCCTGGCAGCCGAACCACGCCTGGACACCCTGGCGGACCAACCAGCAGGCGTGCTCGTAGTGGTAACAAGCGACTACGCCGCCGACAACAACGGCGGCAAAAACGAAGGCTGACCCCACCCCAGCCCCACCCCACCCCGCCCCGCACCACAACCCGCGAGTCCACGGTTCAGGACTAGCGAGTCTACGGTTCGGAACCCGCGAGTCTACGGTTCAGGACTCGCGAGTCTGCCATTCAGGACATCCGAGTTGGCGGTTCGGCTCTAACGCTGTTCGACCCGAACCGCAAACTCATCGGTCCCCAACCGTCGACTCGCGGGTCCCCAACCGTGGACTCGCGGGTCCCCAACCGTGGACTCGCGGGTCCCCAACCGTGGACTCGCGGGTCCCCAAACGTGGACTCGCGGGTCCCCAAACGTGGACTCGCGGGTCCCCAACCGTGGACTCGCGGGTTCTGAAGCGTGGACTCGCGGGTTTTAGCGGGAGTTTGCGTAGGTTTCCAGGGCGGCTAGCTGGGCTGGGTCGAGGCTTGCTCTTACTGTTTCGCGGGCCCTTGTTACGTGGGCCGAGGTTACTTGTGCTGCTTCCAGGGACTCGCGCATCGCCGTCAGGGCGGCTTCGCGGATCAGGGCCGCGCAGTCCGCCGCCGAGTAGCCCTCCAGTCCGGTCGCCAGGTCGCCCAGGTCGACGTCTTCCGCCAGTGGGGTGTTGCGGGCCGCCGCCTTCAGGATCGCCGTGCGGGCGTCGGCGTCCGGCGGAGGCACGTACACAAGGCGCTCCAGGCGGCCTGGGCGGAGCAGTGCGGGATCGATCAGTTCGGGGCGGTTCGTCGCGCCGACCACGACCACGTCGCGCATCGGCTCGACGCCGTCGAGTTCGGTCAGCAGCGCGGCCACCACGCGGTCCGCGACACCCGAGTCCGACGACTGGCCTCGGCGTGGCGCGAGTGCGTCCACCTCGTCGAGGAACACCATCGCGGGCGCGACCTCCGCGGCGCGGCGGAACAGTTCCCGCACGGCCCGCTCCGACTCGCCGACCCACTTGTCCATCAGCTCGGCGCCCTTGACCACGATCACGTTCAGCTGCCCCGTGCCCGCGAGCGCCCGCACCAGGAACGTCTTGCCGCACCCCGGCGGCCCGTACAGCAGCACACCGCGCGGCGGCTCGACCCCCAGCCGCGCGAACGAGTCCGGGTACCGCAGCGGCCACAGCACCGTCTCCGTCAGCGACTGCTTGACCTCCACCATGTCGCCGACCTGGTCGAGCGTCAGCCCACCGGTCTGCAGGTTGTCCGAAGTGGACAGTGCGGTCGGGCGGACCGTCGACAGCGCGTCCGTCAGGTCGGCCGACGTGATGGCCGACGCCTCGCGGACCGCGGCGCGGACCGCCGCCTCCCTGCGCAGCGCGATCAGGTCCGCCGCGACGAACCCGGGCGTGCGTTCCGCGAGCGCCCCGAAGTCCACATCGGATTCGACGGGTACGTCCCGGAGCAGCACGCGCAGCAGCTCGATCCGCGTCCGCGCGTCCGGCGGCGGCACCGACACCGACCGGTCCAGCAGGTCGACGCCACGCACGCGCGGGTCGACCGCCTCCGGGTGCGCGGACGTCGCCACCACCGCGAAACCCGGGTTGCGGACCGCGGTCCGCAGCGTCTCGATCACCACGGTCGCGATCGGCGGGGGACTGGTCGCGGGCAGCAACGCGTCGATGTCGGTGAGCAGCAGGACTGCCGGGGTCTTCGCCACCGCGGACTCGATCGCGGCCGACAGCTTCGCCGCACCGGCGTTCGGCTCCAGCGCGGCGAGCGTCGGCGCGGCCAGTTCGACGACCTCGGCCTCGATCGCGTGTGCCACCGACCGCACGACCGTCGACTTCCCGACCCCTTCCGGGCCGGTCAGCAAGACCCCCAGCTGCGCGGTCGTGCCCAGCGCGGTCAGCAGCTCCGGGCGCCGGAACGCGAGGTCGAACCACTCGGTCAGCCGGTCGGTCGCCTCCTTCGCGCCGATCAGGTCCGACACCGGCGGCGGGGGCGCGGACGGCACCACCACCGGCTCGACGTCCACGTGCTGCGTCGCGGACGACACCACGGTTCCGCCAGGGCCGGCCAGCGCGGCCGCGGTGGCGGGTTCACCGGTACGCGCGCCGTCCCGCCAACCGACCACAGTGGACGGATGGACGGTGACAACGCCGGCGGGTTCGGTTGCGGTGACGGTGAGCAGCTCGTTGGTCCACGTCGTGCCGATCGCGCGGGACAGCCTGCCGCGCACCGCCGACACGTCGGATCCGGGCGCGGGCGCGAGATCCTGTGGCAGCAGGGACACCGCGTCGCCGACGGTCAGGATCTTGCCGGTGAGCGCGAGCCGCACGGTCTCCGGCGTCACCGAGGCCGCCGCGAGCCGGGACCCGGCGAGTGTCAGCGTCCGCGCGGGCGCCACCTCGGCGGGGGACACCACGACCTCGCCGCCTTCGGTCACGCCGATGTTCGACATGGTGATGTCGTCGAGCAGCACGATTCCCGGCGGGCTCTCGCCCTCCGCGGCCAGCGCGGCACTCACCCTGGCGCCCGTCAGCCGCACGCCCGCCCACGGTTCGAGGCCGAGCGCGTCGAGCACCTCAGGATGCAGCCGCACCACCCCGCGCCGCGAGTCGAGCGCTGACGGGGAGAGCCGGACAGTCAGCGTGATCTCTGGCATGCGGTGACCTTACTGAGTTTCAGCGCGGAGCTTGCGGAGCGAACATCTTGCGGAGCGAACCGCTACTGGTCGTCGCGGGGGGGCGTGGGTGGCCGGGACTGGTTACGCCGCAGGCCGATCCGCCGCCAGTTGCGGCCGCGCACCGCGCCCCGCCGCATGCGGGTCGCGTCGGTCGGCAGTGACACCACACGCAGATGTTCGCCGTTGCCGCGCCGCGGCCACACCGCACGGGCGGCGCCCGCGACCTTGCGCATCGGCGGCCGCAGCCCGAGCCGCCGTCCCGCGCCGTGGGCGCGGCGGATGGCGCGCCGCTCCTTGGGCGGCACCTCCCACGCCTCGGGGTGGTTGGCGAGCCAGTGGTTGCGCCGCACCGCGTACGGAATGTGGCACAGGTAGACCAGCAACGCCGACGCGAGCGCCAGCATCGGGTAGGTGATCACGGCCGCGGCCAGCAGGCCGACGAGCACCAGCAGCGGCGCGACGGCCGTCGCCGGCACCTTGATCGTCTTGAGCGACAGCGTCGGGATGCGGCTGATCAGCAGTGCGGCGATGGCGACCGTCCACACCATGACGACGCCGTCGGTGTTCCACCAGCCGTCGTAGCCGATCTGCAGCGTCAGGATCAGCGGCAGCAGCGCGGCCAGCCCACCGGCGGGCGCAGGCACGCCGACGAAGAACTCCCTGGCGTACGGCGGTTGTTCGGTGTCGTCGAGCAGCGTGTTGAACCGCGCGAGCCGCAGGATTATGCAGACGGCGAACACCAGCGCGACGACCCAGCCGACCCTGTTGCCCTGGAACTGCCACACGTACAGCACCAGCGCGGGCGCGACGCCGAACGAGATCGCGTCGGCGAGCGAGTCAAGCTCGGCGCCCATCTTGCTGGTGGCGTCGAGCAGGCGCGCGATCCGGCCGTCGAGGCTGTCGAGCAACGCGGCGACCGCGATCGCCGCGATCGCCGCCTGGAACTGCTTGGCCAGCGCGAACTGGACCGCGGAAAGGCCGGCGCACATGGCCAGCACGGTGATGGCGTTCGGCAGGACTCGGACGCCGGCGGACGCCCGGCTGGCCACGCGGCCCGCCACTCAGTGCTCCGGCAGTTCGGCCAGCACGGTTTCGCCGCCGATGGTGCGCTGGCCCGGTTCGACCAGCACCTTCGAGTCGACCGGCACGTAGACGTCCACCCGTGAGCCGAAGCGGATCAGCCCATAGGTGTCGCCGACGGCGACCTTCTCACCCTCCGCGACCTGACACACGATCCGCCGGGCGATCAGGCCCGCGATCTGCACGACGACGACGTCGGTGCCGTTCTCCGTGGTGAGCAGCAGTGAGTTGCGCTCGTTGTCCTCGCTGGCCTTGTCGAGGTCGGCCGACAGGAACTTGCCCGGCTTGTACACCGCGCGGGTGACCACACCGGACACCGGCACGCGCTGGACGTGCACGTCGAACACGGACAGGAACACCGAGATCCGCAGGCGCTCGCCTGCTGGCAGGCCGAGCTCGGCGGGCGGCTCTGCGAGCACGACGTGCGACACGGCTCCGTCGGCGGCGGCCACGACCAGGCCGCTGCGGGTGGGTGCGACGCGTTTCGGCTCGCGGAAGAACCACGCGACCGCGCCGGCCAGCACGAAGCCGACCACGCCGAGTCGCCGGGACAGGCGTCGGAGCAGCAGCGCGACCGCGGCGGCGCCGAGCGCGAACGGACGCCCCGCCGGGTGCATCGGCGGCACGACGCTCCTGGTCAGCGCGATGATGTGGGCGAGACGGCCCGAATCGGGGCCCTCGTGAGATTCGGTCATCAACCGGGACATTCCTCGCAAACGGGTGCGGATTGTACGCACCACGCTACGCCGGTGGCGGAAAGTGACCTTCAGGGGAGACCCAACCGGCCGACCGTGCACCCCCCGACGACGTGCACGAGCCGGCCGGCTGGGCCAAGTACTCGGTAAGCGCACAGTGTATGCCCGCGCACTTCAGGTGAGCAATAGCCCAAAGTGCATCGTCGATTACGGTCGGTTACTGGGTGGCTTGCGTGCGATGGCCTGGATCAGCTGCAGCAGGGCCAGCAACACGACCGCGCCGATGGCCGCGACACCCAGGCTCGGGAAGTCGAACTCCCATGTCTTCTCGTGCCCGGTGAAGGCCCGGTAGAGCAGTCCGCCGAGGGCGGCCCCGACCACGCCGACGATGATGCTGACCAGGCAACCCTGTCGCTGCCGGTACTTCCCGCCGACGACGATGTTGGCGAACCAGCCGACGATGGCGCCGAACACGACCCACGCGATGAATCCCACGGCCCCGAGCCTACGGGGCGCCGCCGATGAGCAGAACGTTCACGAGATCACCCTCCGCGATCACCTCGGTGTCCTCCGGCACCTCGATGAGGCAGTTCGACGCCGCGAACGACGCAAGCAGGTGAGAGCCGGGGCCGCCGACCGGAGTAACGACTTCCCCCTCGACGCGGCCGCGCCGGTACTGGCGGCGGGCCGACGGCGCACGGAGCTCGGCCGCCGACCGCACCAGGACCCTCCGCCGGTGGATCACGTCGTGGCCCATCGCGGCGAGCAGCGCAGGCCGCAGGAACAGCTCGAACGACAGTGCGGCACTCACCGGGTTGCCGGGCAGCGTCACGACCGGCAGGCCCTTGAACACACCGCAGCCCTGCGGCCCGCCCGGCTGCACCGCGACCCGTGAGAACTCCACTCCCTGGCCGGTCAGCGCATCCTTGACCACCTCGTACGCGCCTGCGCTGACCCCGCCGGAGGTGACCAGCAGGTCCACGTCGCCGAGGTGTTCGGCGATGGTCGCGTGGAACGCGTCGACGTCGTCCGGCACGAACCGCAGCACGGTCGTCTCCGCGCCGATCTCCCGCGCCGCCGCGGCCAGCATCACGCTGTTCGACTCGTAGATCTGCCCGTGCAGCAACGGGTTCCCCGGCGCGACCAGTTCGGAGCCGGTCGACAGGACCAGCACCCGCGCTGGCCGGTGCACCGGCAGTTCCCCCCACCCGACCGCGGCGGCGAGGCCAAGCTGCGGCGCGCCGAGGACGGTGCGGGCACGCAGGACCGTGTCACCTTCCGTCACGTCCTCACCGGCCAGGCGGATGTGCGTGCCCGGCGCGACCGGCGCCCGCACGGCCACCCGCTGCTCGCCGCCGTCGGTGTCCTCGACCTTCACGATCGCGTCCGCACCGGGCGGGACCGGCGCACCGGTCATGATCCGGTGCGCGGTGCCGGGCAGGAGCGGCACGATGTCGGTCGTGCCAGCCGGGATGTCGACCGGCACGGGCAGCGCGACGGCGGCGTGCCGCTCCGCGCCCGCCACGTCGGCGGCCCGGACCGCGTAGCCGTCCATGGCCGAGTTGTCGAACGGCGGCAGCGACAACGGCGACACCAGGTCCTCGGCGAGGACAAGGCCGACGCAGTCCAGCACGGGCCGGAGCGTCACCGGGGTCGGCGGGATCAGCGCGGCGACCCGTGCGCGATAGTCGTCGACGGAGAGCGGAGTTTTGGCCACGCCCCGCATCCTGCCCGCTGAGGAAACGTGCGTGCCAGACTGCTCCCGTTCGGTTCACGATCACGGAGGGCACGGTGCAGGTCCGCACGAGGCACACCCCGGCGTTCGGCGTCGCCAGGCTGAAGCTGGCGCCAGGTGAGGCGGTCCAGGCCGACTACGCCTCGATGATCGCGACGAGCTACGGCGTCGTGGTGGACGCCAGAGGAAGAGGCGGGTCGCGCAGCAGATCCGTGAGAGCCGTGTTCACGGCACCGGCCGAGGGCGGCTGGGTGGACGTCGCGCCCGCGCTGCCCGGCGATGTGTACACGCTCGAGTTGGACGGCGTGAACGGCTGGTGCGTGTCGCGTGGCTGCTGGCTCGCCGCGCCCGCGACCATCCGCACCGACCCCCAGTGGGCCGGGTTCCGCAACCTGTTCGGTGCCGAGACGGGGTTCGTCGAGCACGTGTCGGGGGTCGGCGCGCTGGTGCTGTCCGCGTGCGGCACGCTCGACGTGGTGACCCTCGACCAGGGCGAGTTGATCACCGTCGACCCGGCCTATCTGCTGGCCTACTCGGAGATGACCCAGTCGCGGCTGCGAGCGGTGAGCCAGTCGATGCCGCAGTCTGTCCGCAGTGGAGAGGGACTGCTCCTGGACTTCGCCGGGCCTGGTCAGTTGCTGATTCAGACCCGCAACGCGCGGGCGATGATGGCGCAGCTCGGTGGCTCCGGTAACGGTCGATGACGTATCCGAGCAACCCTGCGCGGGCCTCACACGCCGGACGTTAGGCTTTGTCCGACGACGAATGAATGGATGAGTGGTGTCGGAGGACCTCACCGGGCGTCGCCTGGGGCATTACCGGATCGACGGTGTGCTCGGCAAGGGCGGCATGAGTGTGATGTACCGCGCCACGGACATCCGCCTGGGCCGCAAGGTGGCGCTGAAGGTCATCGCCGAGCACCTCACCGAGGACCCCGAGTTCCGTGAGCGGTTCGTCGACGAGGCACGCAACACCTCGGCCATCGACCACGCGAACGTGGTGCCGCTGTACGACTTCGGTGAGGTCGACGGCCTGCTCTACATCGCCATGCGGCTGGTCGACGGTGCCGACCTCGCCACGCTGATCAAGGACGGGCCGCTCAAGCCGGAACGTGCGCTCGCGCTGCTGTCCCAGGTCGCCGAGGCGCTCGACAACCTGCACGAGCGCGGCCTCGTCCACCTCGACGTCAAGCCGGCGAACGTGCTGGTCACCAGCCGCGAGTCCGCGGCGGAACACATCTACGTCGCCGACTTCGGCCTGACCCGCCGTGGCGCGACCGGCCACCGGACGCGGGGCGGCGACTTCCTCGGTTCACCCACGTACGCGGCGCCGGAACACCTGCGGGGCGAGCCGGTGGACGCTCGCACAGACGCGTACTCACTGGCCTGTGTGCTGTTCGCCTGCCTGTCCGGGCGGCCGCCGTTCCAGGGCGCGGTGCCCGAGGTCATCCAGGGGCACCTGAACCGCGAGCCACCGTCGCTCACCGAGGTGGTGCCGTCGCTGTCGCCCGGGATCGACGAGGTGATCCGTCGAGGCATGGCGAAGAGCCCCGCGAACCGGTACCCCTCCTGCCGCGAGCTGATCGCCGCCGCCAGGAAGGCGCTGTCGCAGCCCATTCGCCGCCCGCCCGCGGTGCCGGTCGGACCGCGTCCCGCCACGCCATCGCAATCGCAGCAACGGCAGCCGCAGCAGACCACGCCGTACCGCCAGCCGCAGCCGTCGGCGACGCCGCCGGCCGGTTACCAGCGGCCGCCCATGTCGTCGGCCGACCCGGTCCGGCTGCGGCCACCGGTGCCCGCCGGGAGCACGGCGTTCACGTCCTCGGACTCCTCCAGCGGCACCCGCTGGATCGCGCCGGTACTCGTCGGCCTCGTGGCGATCGGGCTGATCGTGGCCGCGATCCTGTTCTTCAACTCGGGCGAACAGCCCTCCGGTCCCGGCGGCGAGCAGACCACGACCACGAAGACGACCGCGCCGTCCATCAAGGTGGGCGACGGCTCAGAGGACGAGTCCGACAGCGAGGAGTCCGGCTCGGACTCGTCGCCGACGTCCGGCCGCTGACCTGCCCTTCTTGCACTCGGACAGGCAGAGTGCTAAAACCGGTATTGGCACTCGGTAGTTCAGAGTGCCAATGTTGAGGTCGGGACGGTGAGGCCGGTATTCCGGTCGTCCGTCGCGGGCACCGAGCCTGGCCACGCATCGTGAACTTCCAAACGGAGGACTTACACCGCAATGGCCAAGTTGATCGCTTTCGACGAGGAGGCGCGCCGCGGTCTCGAGCGGGGCCTGAACATCCTCGCCGACGCCGTCAAGGTGACGCTCGGCCCTCGGGGCCGCAACGTCGTGCTCGAGAAGAAGTGGGGCGCGCCCACCATCACCAACGATGGTGTGTCGATCGCCAAGGAGATCGAGCTCGAGGACCCGTGGGAGAAGATCGGGGCCGAGCTCGTCAAGGAGGTCGCGAAGAAGACCGACGACGTCGCGGGTGACGGCACCACCACCGCGACCGTGCTCGCGCAGGCGCTGGTCCGCGAGGGCCTCCGCAACGTGGCCGCCGGCGCCGACCCGCTGTCGCTGAAGCGCGGCATCGAGCAGGCCGTCGAGGCCATCACCGAGCAGCTCCACAAGGCCTCCCGTGAGGTCGAGACCAAGGAGCAGATCGCCGCGACCGCGTCGATCTCCGCTGCTGACACCACGATCGGCGAGCTCATCGCCGAGGCGCTGGACAAGGTCGGCAAGGAGGGCGTCGTCACCGTCGAGGAGAGCAACGCACTCGGCATGGAGCTCGAGCTCACCGAGGGCATGCGCTTCGACAAGGGCTACCTGGCCGGTTACTTCGTGACCGACCCGGAGCGCCAGGAGGCCGTCCTCGAGGACGCGTACATCCTGCTCTACGGCTCGAAGATCTCCGCCGTCAAGGACCTGCTCCCGGTGCTGGAGAAGGTCATGCAGGCCTCGAAGCCGCTGCTGATCATCGCCGAGGACGTCGAGGGCGAGGCCCTCGCGACCCTGGTGGTCAACAAGATCCGTGGCACCTTCAAGTCGGTCGCCGTCAAGGCGCCGGGCTTCGGTGACCGCCGCAAGGCGATCCTGCAGGACATCGCCACCCTGACCGGTGGCCAGGTCATCTCCGAGGACGTGGGCCTCAAGCTGGACAACGCCGACATCTCGCTGCTGGGCCGCGCCCGCAAGGTCGTCGTGACCAAGGACGAGACCACGATCGTCGAGGGTGCGGGTGACGCC
Organism: Actinophytocola sp.; assembly: GCF_049647105.1. Lineage (GTDB taxonomy): Bacteria > Actinomycetota > Actinomycetes > Mycobacteriales > Pseudonocardiaceae > Actinophytocola. Next base: position 12,658 of record NZ_JBARWZ010000279.1, on the reverse strand, counting down.
GAGCAGATCCAGGGCCGCGTCAACCAGATCCGCAACGACATCGCGAACTCCGACTCGGACTACGACCGCGAGAAGCTGCAGGAGCGCCTGGCCAAGCTGGCCGGCGGTGTTGCGGTGATCAAGGCCGGTGCCGCGACCGAGGTCGAGCTGAAGGAGCGCAAGCACCGCATCGAGGACGCGGTGCGCAACGCCAAGGCCGCCGTCGAGGAGGGCATCGTCGCCGGTGGCGGCGTCGCGCTGCTCCAGGCCGCCGAGGAGGCCTTCGCGGGTCTCAAGCTCGAGGGCGACGAGGCCACTGGCGCCAACATCGTCAAGGTGGCTGTCGAGGCTCCGCTGAAGCAGATCGCCATCAATGCCGGTCTCGAGGGTGGCGTTGTGGTGGAGAAGGTCAAGGGCCTGCCCCAGGGCCACGGCCTCAACGCCGCGACCGGGGTCTATGAGGACCTGCTCGCCGCAGGCGTGCCGGACCCGACCAAGGTCACCCGCTCGGCGCTGCAGAACGCCGCGTCGATCGCCGCGCTGTTCCTGACCACGGAGGCCGTGGTCGCGGACAAGCCGGAGAGGGCCTCCGCCCCCGCGGGCGGCGGCGACCCGACCGGCGGCATGGACTTCTGATCCAGCCAACGGCACAGCAACAGGAACGGCCCCGGAAGCACAAGCTTCCGGGGCCGTCCCCATTCCCCGCGAGCCCAACGGGGTCGGGCATGCTGGGCGGGTGACTTCTGAGTTACCCAGGCGGCGGCGGTGGCCGTTGGTGCTGGGGGTGACCGTTTTGGTGCTCGCCGGGGTTGCCGCTGGGGTTCGGTACCTGTTCTTGCCGTACTGGCGGCCATCGCTCGAGCCTGGGGAGCGGTTCGGGATCGATGTCTCCAACCACCAGGGCGTGGTCAACTGGGATGCCGTCGCCGGGGACGGGATCTCCTTCGCCTACCTCAAGTCGACCGAGGGCGGCGACTGGGTGGACGAGCAGTTCGCGGCCAACTGGGCCGGCGCGGGCAGCGCCGGGATCGACCGCGGCGCCTACCACTTCTTCTCCCTCTGCACCGACGGGACCACGCAGGCCGAGCACTTCCTCCGCGTCGCGAAACCCGATCCGCAAGCGCTTGCGCCCGCCGTCGACCTCGAGACCGCAGGCAACTGCGCCAAGCGGCCCGACCAGGACACCGTCGCTGAGGAACTGGCCACGTTCGTCGAGCTGGTCGAAGAGGAATGGGACCGGCCCATGGTGCTGTACGTTGGCGCGGACTGGGAGGAGGTCTACCCGGTGAAGCTCGACCGCCCCCGCTGGCACCGCAACCTCGTCTTCCGCCCCGACTTCGGCTGGCACATCTGGCAGCTGCACGGCTTCGCCGATGTCGAGGGCGTGGACACCCGCGTGGACATCAACATCATGCGTCCGTAGGCAGGCACGTGCGGCAGAAGTCCTCGCCGAACGGGGTCAGGTGGATGCTGCGCCGGATCGTCCTCGGGGCGCGGCCGGCGCGGGCCATGGCCTCCTGGACCTCCGGCTGCACCTCCACCACCTGGTACCGCGACGGCTCGACCTCCTCGCGCGAGAACCACACGAGACCGAGCCGGAACAGGTTGTTGAGATAGGCGTTGGTGCGGTCCATGTTCCGCACCCCGGCCTGCCGCCCGATCATCGACAGCCCCGCCTCGATCAGCTCGGACCCGATCCCGAGTGGACGGTTGGTCCGCACGTCGACCGTCGGCTGTGGGCCCTCGCGGAACAGGAACCGCACGATCCGCGCCTCGTCCGGCGTCAGCTCCCCGAGAATCCGTTCGAACGCCGGGTGCGTGTCCTCAACGAAGTGCACGTCCGACGAGCGCCGCAACAGCTCCGCCCCACGGGCCCGCAGCTCCTCGGTCGACGCGCTGTGCTCGGCGGCCGCCGGTCGCACGCCCAGCACGGTCTGCGCCGCGGTCCGCAGCTCCGCGCCGAGCTCCTGAGCGATCTTCACCGGCGGCTCGCCCGCCACGATCCCGCGCACGATCCGCTGTCCGGTATGGACGGTCGTCTGCACCATCCACTGCGCGGTGGACAGTCCCGCGTTCGCCGCGATCCGCAGCAGTCCCAACGAATTCGATGCCATCTCACACTCCGAAGATCGCCAGATGGATGAGCCCCGCGCCGACGCCGAGCACGCCGCCGTGCACGAACAGCAGCCACTCGTCCTGCTTGATGGCCGACCGCAGCAGCTCGTTGAACTCGTCCGGCCGCAGCTGCCGCATCTGCCGCGCCACGAACACCTTGATCTTGCCCGCCTGCTGCCTGCCGAACTCCGTGTCGCCGAACACCGACGCGAACTCGACCGCCTCCTGCGCGACCGCGTCGCGGATCCGGTCGTACCGCTCGGTGCCGATGCCGACCCGCACCGCCGACCGCGCGAACCCGACGGCGTCGTCCACCGCGGGCCGCAGTGACGTCTCCAGCATCTGCCGCGTGCGGTCGGAACGCGCGCCGAACAGCAGCTCGTCGCCGATGTTCTTCATGTTGATGACGTCCTCGGAGATGATCTTGGCCATCACGTCGCTCACCTCCGGCTGCCGTCGCAGGAACAGCCCGTGGAACGTGAACGGCCCGACGCGGCGCGGGAACACCGGCTCGAAGATCAGCTTGATGCCGATCCAGTTCGCGACCCAGCCGATCACCGCGCCGCCGAGCGGCAGCACCCACCAGTACGGCAGCACCTCCAGCAGGAACACCAGCCCGATGCCCGCCGGGAACCCGAAGTAGAAGCCGAAGTTCTGCATGAACCGCAGCTCCTTGCGGCCGACCTCGCGGAGCATGTCGTTCATCAGCTCCGGGTGCTCCTCGAAGTGCCGGATCACCAGCAGTTTCGCGTCGATGAGCTGCTCGATGTGCTCGCCGAGCTGGTCGGTCAGGCCACGCACGATCGCCGGCAGCCGCTGCTGGATCCGCGCGTGCACCGCCGACCTGATCACCGGCGGCAGGTCGTGCCACAGCTGCGGGTGCTCGCGTTCCATGATCCGTTCGACCACGGCGCGGATCTCGGTGCGCGCGGTGGCCGCGATGTGGTCGGCGATCTTGTCCGGTTCGAACTCGCGGTAGAAGTCGCCGATGCTGCCTACTTTGAGCAGCGCCTTGTCGACGGAGATCGAGGCCATCTTCGACACCCGCGACGGGATGATGCCCTGCCAGCCGAACCGGCCGTCGTGCGTGATCGCGGGGATCACCTGTACGCGCCGGGGCAGGTAGGAGTACAGGAACCGCAGGCCGGGCAGCTGGATACCGTGGAACCGCATCGGCTGGAACATCATGATCACGCCGGTCCAGTTCGTGACGTAGCCGATCACGCCGGTGAACAGGGGCACGGAGATCAGGTGCGTGAGGAAGCGCGAGTCAGACCAGTCGAGCGCCAGAAACACCGTCCACCCCCTCGCGGCAGTCGACCCATGGTCAACTGTGGCCGATCTTCCCGCAATGCCTAACCCGCGCCCAGCAGAATGAACGGCCGCCGCAGCGGGTCGGCGGCGGTCGCCTCGGCCAGCGCGCGTGCGGGGCTGATGCCCGACGCGACCCGCCGGTGGTAGTCGGTCATGGCGTCGGCGAGGTCGACGGCGAGGTCGACGGCGAGGTCGGCGACCGGTTTGTTGGCGAGGCGGCGGTGATAGTCGGTCATGGTCAGCGCGGCCGACCGGTGCCCGACCCGGTTCACGGCCGCGACCACGGTCCGCGACCCGCTCGCGAGCATCGCGCCCGCGAACCCGAGCGGCTCGTCACCTGGCCGGATGTGCGACAGCGCCAGCTCGCACGCGGCGAGCACGATGTGTGCTGGTGGCCGCCGCAGCCGTGCCACCTCGTGCGCGAGCAGCCCGCCGTCGTGCAGCTCCAGGCGGGAGAACATCGCGTTGGTCGCCTCGTGCGTGCCGTGCGCGGCGATGTGGACGAGCTTGGCACCGTCCATCGCGGACAGCACCGCGTCGGTCGTGGCCTGTTCGCCCTCCAGCACGATCGCGTCCGGGTACACCTCGCGTAGCTGGTCCAGCTCGGTCGCCGACGTCGGCAGGTCCGGACCGCGCACCAGCACGACCGGCCCGTCGGCGGGCGCGACCTCCTCGGCGCTGACCCACGCGGTCGCCGACGGCGCCACCGACACCGCCCGCCCATGCAGTGAGGGCAGCGACTCCCATGGCACCGAGTACAGCCCGCCGACCGGCACCACGACCAGCTCCCGGTCCGCGAGCAGCTCCGAGGGGATCCCGTCCGGCCCGAACAACATGTCGTCGAGTGCGTGCAGCCGCCGCCGGGCGGACTGCGACACCGCGGTCACGAGCGGCGCGATCAGCTCGTCCGGCGCGAGCGCGTCCAGGTCGGCGTGCAGCTGCCGCGCGGTCTCGAGGACGGGGTCCTTCGCGCCGAGCCGCACCAGCCTGGTCCGCCCGCCCGCGACGATGACGGCCGCGAGGTCGGCGTCGGGCGCCGCGAAGCTGATGAGCGCGCGGTCGCCGAGCCGCTCGATGATCTCGGCTGGCGAGGAGACCGGCCGCGGCTTGCCCCAGCGCGACGTGCTCCAGCCGAGCCGGTTCACCTCGCGTTGCAGGGCGGTCGACCGCTGTTCGAGGTGGGTGACCGGCCTGCGTTCCAGCCGGGCCTGCTGCAGTGTGCGGAGCACGGTCCGCAGCTCGGCGACGACGCTCGCCAGCGCGGGGTCGTCGATGGTGGGCAGCGGCTCGTAGCGGTAGACCTGCGCGCGGGTCCGCTCCTGCCAGGCGAGCAGGCGGCGGGCGTCGCCGTCGGTGCGGGCCCCGTCGAGGACGAGGCCGACCGCGAGCCGTCCCAGCTCGATGCCGTGCACGGCGGTGCCGCACACCAGGTCGAGTCCGCCCATCCGGTCGCGGGCCGCGCCGAGTTCGTCGAACCCGGCCTTGGCCTGCGCGAGCGCCCTGCGGCCCTCGCCGCGTGCGACCGCCACCTCGGCGCGGCACAGGCGCAGCAGCATCTTGTGGTCGATCGGGGCGATCTTCCTCGGCGGCGGCACCTGCTCCAGCAGGGACTCCGCGTGGTCGACGGCACCCGCCCGCACGTCGAAGCGGACCGTGAGCATGGTGGCCATCGCGGCCTCGTCGGTCAGCCCGACCGCGTCGAGCCGGTCCGCGAGCGCGGCCGCCTTCGCCCTCGGCACCCGGCCGCCCGGGGTCGACAGCGCGACGCTGGCCTCGGCCCGCATCTTGGTGAGCGCGGCGACCTCCGCCCACGATCCGCTCTCGCGCTTGACGAACTTGCGGCGCGCGGACTCCGCGAGCGTCTTCGCGACCGTGTAGTCGCCCTGCAGCAACGCGGCCGCGGCCCTCGACAGCTCGGCCTCCGCGAGGTCCTGGCTGATCCGGTGCTCACGCAGCTCGGGCAGTGCGTCGTCGAGATAGCGGGCGGCCTCCTCGGCCACCCCCGCAGCGAGCAGTGCCCGCGCGCGGTCGATCTGGGTGCGGGGCACGAGTCCCGGCGCGATGCGGCGGAACGCGCGCTCGGCCTGTTCGTAGTACGCGAGCGCGCCTGGCACGTCACCGACGAGCTGCGCGATGTCGCCCAGATTGCTCTGCGCCTTCGCGTTGAGCCGCTCCCAGCCGTGTTTCCCGGCGAGCGCGATGCAGCGGTGCATGTCCGCTTCCGCGGGGCCCGGCTTGCCGATGGAGATGTAGGCGAGCCCGCGGTTCATGATCGTCCTGGCGAGCATCTCGGGGTCGGCGGCTTCGGTGTCCATGACCTCTTCGAGCAGCAGGATGGCCTGGTCGAAGCGGTCCAGTGCGGCCGAGGTGTGCCCGGTGCGGAGCAGGACGATCGCGTGCTGGTTCTCCGCGCGGCCAAGCAGCGCGGTGCGTTGTGGACTTTCCGGCAGGCCGATCACCAGATCGCGTGCCGTCCCCAGGTGGATCAGGCCGTCGCCGACGGCGCCGGTCTCGGCCTCCGCGAGCGCGAGTGTCAACAGCACCCGGGTCCGCATGGTCACGACGTCGAGGCGCTCGGAGATCACCGGCAGTGTGCGTAACGCTTGTAGCAGCAGCTTCACCGCGTCGGCGGGCCGCGCCGCCGCCGCCACCTCGACCGCCTTGCGCTGCAGCTGATCGGCCGTCTCGAGCCGACCGACCAGTTCGCTGTCAGCAGCGGCTGTCACAGAAGTCGGGCGCAAACGAGGCACATACTCAATAGCAACACATCCCTGTGGGAAGTGGTGCCTCGGCCTCGACTTAGTTTTCCGTGGATGCCGGTGCGGAGCCGCCTTCGAAGTGACCAGCCGGGCTGGTGCCGCCCTCGAAGTGGCCGTTGGTCGTGTGCTCCGTCGAGTCGCACTTCTCGCAAGCCAAGAAGTCCTTCTCGGGCGGCTTCACACTGGTCGTGTCGGTCATGTCGCTTGCTCCCCTCAAACAGGTTCTCCGGGTTGCTCACCAACAAAAGAGGCGTTCAACCACTGTGAGATACAGGAGAATATCTGCCATTCGGGGAAGATGGGGTCCGATTGGGTTACAAATCCACGGTCGGAGTGACCACGGTGCGTGATTGTTCGGCATTCATGCGTACAAGTAGCTGAGTAGTGCCCCTGGGTACCTCGGTGAGCACGAAGCGGCCGCCCTCGTCCGCGGTGGTGACCGCGGAGCCGTGGTCGGCGACGCGGACCTCGACGCCGTGGGCACCCGCGGGCACGAGCCAGCCATCAATGCGCTGCCGTTCGCCCGTGCGGGTGACGTTGACCATGACGGTCAGGTCACCGACGAAGAACGTGATGGTGCCCGGCATGCCTCCGCGCACGCCGGCCAGCGGCCGGTCGTTGGCCCACTGTGCGACTTCAAGTTCGACGTGGCGGTCGATGTCGTCGAGGGCCACGGCGAACTGGGTTCTCTCGATCAGCCCGGGCGGGGGTGGGTCCAGCTCGTTCACGAGCCGCGCCACCTCGGCCATCAGGTCGTCGTCAGTGTGGTTCGTTCTCATGATCCACTGTCCCCGTTGTACAGCGAGCGCAGGTTGTTCAGGCAGCGCCCTCGTGTCGGTCCGATACTCCCGTGCGGCATGTGCAGGGCCTCCGCGACCGCGCGGTACTCCGCTCGGCCCGCGAGCACGGTTAGCCGCAGCAGCTCCTGGCAGCGCTGCGAAAGCTTGTGGAACGCGGACCACAGCTGGTGGTCCCTCTCGGTGCGCAGCACCTCGTGTTCCGGGGACGGATCGGTGGTGGGTGTGCGCTCGGCCATCTCCTGGGAGAGCTCCACGGTCCCGTTCGATCGGTGTTGCCGGTTCGCCTCGCGACGGGTCGTGGTGATCAGCCAGCCCGCCAGCGCCCTCGGCTCGGTCAGCCGGTGCAGATGCCGTAACAACGCGAGCCACACCGTCTGCACCACGTCCTCCGCGGTCGTGCGGTCGAGGCCGCTGCCACGGGCGACGTGCCACACCAACGGCGCAAGATCGGCGACGAGTGCGTCGAACGCCTCTTTGTCACCGTCCCGCGCGGCCAGCATGCATGCCGCGTGCCGGTCCCTTCCCTCGAGCTCAGCCCAAGGCTTGACCATGCTTGCGGTCTGCAGTTCCGTCACCGCTTCCCACCCCGCTCCGAGGGTCGCTCTGCTCGTGGCACCCGCTCATGGTGCCAATCCGTCCTGTCCCACGTCACCCCGTGTGGGGTCTTACGTTCAAGAGCGTCGGTAGGTGTTGTAGATACCGACCATTCGGGTGGTTCAGGACGTATTCGCGATCAGCAGCAGCAACACGCCGAGTCCGATGACCACACCGGCCAGTAGTGTGCCGCAGCCGAGGCCGACAATACCCCGGATCGACCTGGCACGGATCGCGAAGAGATTCGCGACAACGGCGCTGACCAGCACGAACCCGCTGAAGACCGCCGTCGCGATCAACACGGTCGCGGTCAGGCCCCGCGGGTCGAGCAGCGCGGGCCCGAAAACGAGTGCGAGCAGGAAGACCAGGACGGCCCCCGCGATGGCCAGCGCGGAGGCGAGCAACACGAGCGCCCTGGCCGTGCCGGGCTGGGAAAACGTGCGCTTCTGCTCCACGCCCGACGATTATTCCTCCGGCACGACCGCCCAGGCGACCAGGTACAGGATCGCGCCGGCGCCGAACCCGAGCAACGTCGCGGCGACCAGCAGGATCCGGACCAGTGCGGCGTCCATGCCGAACATCTTGGCGATCCCCCCGCACACCCCGGCGACCATGCGGTCGTCGCGGCTGCGGCGGAGCTTCACTGTGGTGGTGTTCATGACTCCAGGGTGGCTGGTTCTCACACGTCCGCCATCAGGGATCGCCCCTGGTCGGACCCTGGCGTTTACCCTCGGAGGCGTGGTGAATTCCCCTGAAGAGCTGTCTGCGGCCCTCGAGTCGGTCGGTTACCTGCCCGACGAGGGCATCGCGACCGCCGCCTTCCTCGCCCAGCGGCTCGGGCGCCCGTTGTTCTGCGAGGGCGAGCCCGGGACCGGCAAGACGTCGCTCGCCGTCGCTCTTTCGCAGGCACTCGATGTGCCGTTGATCAAGTTGCAGTGCCATGAGGGGATCGACTTCACCCAGGCTCTGTACGACTGGGACTTTCCCCGGCAACTGCTGCACCTGCGTGCGCTGGAGGCTGCTTCCGGCGGTGTCCTCGACTCCGATCTCGCGGAGAAGTCGCTCTACTCGCGACGGTTTCTGCTGGCCCGGCCGTTGTTGCGGGCGCTGGAGGAGTCGCCGTGTGTGCTGCTCGTCGACGAGGTCGACCGGGCTGACGACGAGTTCGAGGCGTTCCTTCTCGAAATCCTCGGGGAGAACGCTGTGACGGTGCCCGAGCTGGGGGAGATTCGGGCTGATGTGCCGCCGTTGGTGATCCTGACTTCCAACCGCACCCGGGAAGTGCACGACGCGTTGAAGCGGCGGTGTTTGTATCACTGGCTGGAGCATCCCGCTCTGGGGCGGGAGGTGGCCATTCTGCGGCGGCGGTTGCCCGGCTTGTCGGAGCGGTTGGCCACTCAGGTGGCGTCGGCTGTGCGGCGGTTGCGGGAGCTGGAGTTGTTGAAGCCACCCGGTGTTGCCGAGTCGCTTGACTGGGCTTCCGCGTTGACTGCCCTTGGGCGTACCGAGCTGGATGCCGCTTCCGCTGCCGCCACGCTGGGGGCGGTGCTGAAGTACCGGGAGGATTCGCAGCGGGTGGTAGCCGTTGGCCTGGAGTCGATTCTGGCCGGGTGACCGTAAATCGGTCGCGGTTTCTCTTGTGGTGGGCGATAGTTGTGCTCGGCATGCCACACCGGAGGAGGAGCGATGAGTACCGAGCGCAGGGGGAGCGAGCGGTAGCGTTGTTCTGATCCGGAACAGTTGCCTGCGCGGTGAACCCGTCGCGGTGTTCACCGGTCGCGGCGGCTGTGGCGGCCGTCCCTTCCGACGGCACAGTCCGATGTGGACGGCCGCCCACGAACCAATCACCGGTTCCTCGCGCCCGGCCCGCTACCTGGCCATGGTCGCGGCGGGGACCAACCCTGGCGTCGGCCGTGCATCGCGGGTGGCGCCAGGTCGTCCACGTGGCGGCCGCGCCCCGGCCGTCGTGCACTACGCCGCACCACCGCCGTCGGGTGCGGCCGCCGCGTGGAACCACAGTTCTTGCTCTGACCTGCGGATACTTCGTGGCGGCGCGCATCGTGCGGCCATGTCGCCGACCCGCGGGTACACAATGGCTGTGTGGACACCCCGGACCCTCTCGTCGGACTGGTCGGCTTCGCCGCCGCCCTCCGGGTGGCCGGGTTGCCCGCCGACGCCCAGCGGGTGCAGGCCTACCTCGGGGCGGTCGGCGAGCTCGACATCGCGGATCCTGGTCAGCTGTACTGGGCCGGACGGTTGACGCTCTGTGCCGAGCCGGACGACCTGCCCCGCTACGACGAGGCCTTCGCCGCCTGGTTCACCGCGGACGAGCAGCGGCGACGGCGGTCCAAGGTGACCAAGCCGAGGGTCGTGACCATGGCCGCGCTCACCGACTCCACCTCCGGCACCGGGGAGGGCGACCGGGAGACCGACGAGCTGAAGGTCGCCGCCAGCGACACGGAAGTGTTGCGGCACCGGGACATCTCCGAACTCACGGCCGTCGAACGGGAGCACCTGCGGGAGCTGATGGCCACGCTCCACCTTGCCCCGCCGCTGCGGCGATCGATGCGGTTGCGGCCGCGTCACAGGGGGCGCCTCGACTCCGCGCGCATCCTCCGCGCCATGCGGGCCGCCGGTGGTGAACCCGTCCGGCTCGTCTACAAGGACCGGGCACGACGGCCGCGCCGCGTGGTCCTACTGCTCGACATTTCCGGTTCCATGGCGCCCTACGCCGACGCGCTGATGCGGTTCGCGCACGCCGTCGTCCGGGCCGCGCCCATGTCGACCGAGGTGTTCACCGTCGGCACGCGGCTGACCCGGCTGTCGCGTCAGTTGCGCAAGCGGGATCCGCAGGAGGCGCTCTCCTCGGCGTCACGGGCGGTGCCGGATTTCGCCGGGGGCACCCGGCTGGGGGAGACCCTTCGGGTGTTTCTCGATCGTTGGGGGCAGCGAGGACTCGCGCGGCGGGCGGTGGTCGTGGTGTTCTCCGACGGGTGGGAGCGTGGCGACGCGGCCCTGCTCGGGGAGCAGCTCGCGCGGCTGCGGCGGCTCGCGCACAAGGTGCTGTGGGTCAACCCGCACGCGGGCCGCGACGGGTACGCGCCCGTCCAGTCCGGCATCGCGGTGGCCATGCCGCACCTCGACCGGCTGCTGGCCGGCCACAGTCTTGCCACGCTCGAGGAGCTATTTGTGGAGGTACGCCGTGCGTGACGTGCTTGACGAACTGATGCGTCGCTACTCGGCGGGGGAGCGGGTCGCGCTCGGCACCGTGGTCGCGACGTTCTCCTCGGCGCCCCGCGCGCCCGGCGCGGCGATGCTCGTCGCGCAGGACGGGACCGTGTCGGGCAGTGTCTCCGGCGGGTGCGTCGAGGGTGCGGTCTACGAGCTGGGCACACAGGTGATCGAGGACGGCACCCCCGTGCTGCAGCGCTACGGCGTCAGCGACGACGACGCGTTCGCGGTCGGCCTGACCTGCGGCGGGATCATCGACATCTACGTGGAGTCGATCTCCGCGGCGGACTTCCCTGAGTTCGCGGAGCTGGTCAAGTCGATCCAGACCGAGGAGCCGGTGGCGCTCGCGACGATCGTGGCGCACCCCGATCCGTCCCGGATCGGGCGACACCTGGTCGTGTGGCCGGACCGCACGACGGGCGACCTCGGGTCGGCGCGCGCGGAGGCCGCGGTGGCGGACGACGCGCGCGGCATGCTCGCCACCGGCCGGACCGGCACGCTGCACTACGGCGCGGAGGGCCAGCGCCGAGGCGAGGGCATGTCGGTGTTCGTGAACTCGTTCGAGCCACCGCCGCGCATGCTGGTGTTCGGCGCGATCGACTTCGCGACCGCCATGGCGCGGCTCGGCTCGTACCTGGGCTACCGGGTGACGGTGTGCGACGCGCGGCCGATCTTCGCGACGAAGAGCCGGTTCCCGGACGCCGACGACGTGGTCGTGAACTGGCCGCACCGGTACCTGGCCGCGGAGGTCGAGGCCGGGCGGATCGACCGGCGCACGGTGATCGCGGTGCTGACCCACGACCCGAAGTTCGACGTGCCGGTGCTGGAGGTCGCGCTGCGCTGCGAGGCCGGGTACATCGGCGCGATGGGCTCGCGCCGCACCCACGAGGACCGCATGTCGCGGCTGCGGGAGGCGGGCATGACGGCGGAGGAGCTGTCGCGGCTGGCGTCGCCGATCGGCCTCGACCTGGGCGCGCGCACCCCGGAGGAGACCGCGGTGTCGATCGCGGCGGAGATCATCTCGCTGCGGTGGGGCGGCGCGGGCAAGCGGCTCACCGAGGTGAGCGGCCGCATCCACCGCGACTAGTCCGCCTCCCCGGCATTAAATGTGTTGGTCCCGACCCAGCGCGGGCGTGGGTATCGAGGTGGTTGGTGGTTGCGTGCCGTCACGTTCCCCTGAGGTCACTGCTGGTCAGGCGCGGACCTTCGCACAAAGATCCATGGGACAGGCCCTAGCCGCGGCGGTAGGTGAGCCGGATCCGGCTCGGGTACATCTCGTCGGTGATCACCGACATGGTGCGCCGCAGCTCGTCGTCCTCGACCGTGACCAGGTCGGAGATCGCGGTGTCGCCGTCGTCGCAGCGCAGGTGCAGCTCCTTCGCGTCGGCGAACGCGCCCTCCCGCCTGCCCTCCTCGGTCAGCAGGAACACACCCGACGGTGAGGTGGCGAGCGTGCCGTCGAACGGACGGGCCTCGGGTTCCAGCACGCCCTCGTCGTCGAACCAGGGGACCTCGGCCGCGCCGGTCTCGGTGAAGGCCGCGCCGTCGACGGTGAGCGTGAGCCCGGTCAGCTGCGCGAACGGCGGCTCCCCGCCGAGCACCTCACCCGCGAGCCAGCGACGGTTGAACTCACCGATCGGCAGCCGTAAGTCGTCGAGAGTCGTATACCCGTCGTCGTAGCCAACCGCGATGAACTCGGCGGCCGCGACCGCGACCAGCTCCCAACGTCCGTTGATCATGCAGGGCACGTTAGCCCCCAACCTGGCCTGAAACCCCGCGAGTCTTCGGTTCGGGACCGGTGAGTTGGGGTTTCGGTGTCAGACCCGAATCCCCAACTCAGGGGTCCTGAACCGAAGACTCGCGGGT
>NZ_JBARWZ010000278.1:0-52612 GCF_049647105.1 Actinophytocola sp. | reverse complement strand
GAGAACACGATGGTAGCCCCGGAAAACCCGATTCCCTCGTTCACGCTCGCGGCGGACGTGGTCCTGTTCGCCCACGACCAGCACGGCGCCCTGCACGTGCTGCTGATCGAACGCGTCTGGGACCCGTACGCCGGGTGCTGGGCGCTGCCGGGCGGGCACGTCGACCCCGGGGAGACGTTCGAGCAGGCGGCGCGCCGGGAGCTGACCGAGGAGACCGGCCTGACCGCCCCGGACCGGATGGTGCAGGTCGGTGTGTACGACGCACCGGAGCGGGACCCGCGTGGCCGGGTGATCTCGGTGGCCTACGCCGGGTACCTGCCGCGCCTGGTCGCGCCGACGGCCGATGACGACGCGGTCGACGCGTCGTGGGTGCCGGTCGTTGACCTGCGCGCGGACTCGTTGGCGTTCGACCACAACACCATCGTGCGTGACGCACTTGTGGCGGTGTCCCGATGACCGCCGCAGCATTGCCGCAGGACGCGCGGCACCGGCCGCTGTCGAGCGCGGACAAGCTGGCGCAGGACGCCGCCGAGGCGTCGCGGATTCGGGAACTGTCCACGCACCCGGACGTGATCGCGTTGCGCACGGAGAAGGTGCGTGCGCAGGTCGACGGCCTGATGTGGACCGGTCTGCTGTTGGGCCTGGCGTTCACCATGGTCAACGTCCAGACCTTCGCCGCAGCCGGTGCGGTCGTGGGGTCGCTGCCGTGGTGCGCGGCGTGGCTGTTGGACCCGATGGTGTCGCTGGTGCTGGTCGCGGTGCTCCGCGCCGAGCAGGTCACGGCCCGCTACCAGGTGCGGATGCGCACGGAGGGGTTGGGGCCGTGGGTGGCACGCACCAAACTGTTCGCGTTCCTCGCCACCTACGTGATGAACACCTGGCACTCCTGGCAACACCTGGACGTGGCGGGGATCGTGCTGCACTCGGTGCCACCGGTCATGGTCTACCTCGCCGCTGAGACCGGACCGATCCTGCGGGACCGGCTCACTGAGGCGGTGCTGCGCGCGGCGGGTGACGGAAACCGCCGGCATGGTCAGGTCGTCGAGGGGGAAACGTCACCGACTGCGGGGCTTCCGTCGTCGCAGGCTGGTGACGCAATGCCCGCGGCCTCGGGTGACGCAACTCCGTCTGGTGAGCGTCCGCCGTCCCGGCCGCGCAAGACGGCCCGGAAGTCGACCGGCAAGCCGCGCCGGACGACGCGTGAGGAGTACCTGGCGCAGGCGCGGGAGGCGCATCGGCCGGGGATCGTGGTGACCCCTGCGTGGGTGCGGGAGGTCGTGCCGGACATCAGCCGGGGCACCTCGCAGGTGGTGTCCAACTTGCTCAACGCCGAACTGTCCACGCCGCGCATCACCGCGACGCCGGTCGGTGACAAGCACGCCGCCGACACGACAAACACGCCGGACACGAGTGCCGAGACCGGCTCTGGCACCGAGACCGCCATCGAGCAGAGGGAGGCTGCGTGATGACCACGACCGAGACGAACGGCACGCCGAACGGCGGCACGAACGGTGCGGTGAACGGGTTCGTGAACGGGACGGTGCTGCCGTCCGCGAACGGTCCCGCGAACGGTCCCGCGAACGGTCCCGCGAACGGGGCCGTGAACGGGTCGGTGAACGGGGCCGTGAACGCGGACCCGAACACCCCCGTGAACGAGACGGCCCCTGTTCGTGAACGGGCCACGGCCACGGCCTACGAGATCGAGCTGGACGAGTCCCGTCCGGCCACGAACCCGGTGCCGGTCGACGGCACCCCGGTCGTGCCGGTGGCGGTGGCGGAGGGGACGCGGCGGCCGATCATCCCGCCGCACCTGCGTCCGGCGAACTTCAAGGCCACGGCACAGCGTGCGGGTGGTAGGGCGGCGCACGTCGCCGGGTACCACGCTGTCCGTACTCCGGTGTACCTGGTGAAAGCCGCCTACTACGCGGTGCGCGGCTTCCTGCGGGTGGCGGGCAAGCAGCTGTCGTGGTGGTGGGTGCCGGGGTCGTATGCGATGGAGCAGCACGCCGCCCGCACCAACCAGTTGATGGAGTGGGAGCGGGTGCACCGGCAGGTCAAGGCCACCCGCGCCTGGCGCGGTGTGGTCATGGGACTGGAAGCGCTGGCGTTGGGGATCGGGGGACCGGTCGCCGTGTCGCTGCTGCCCACGGGGCTGCTGATGCTGGCGGGTGCTGGTGTGGTGGGTGCGTTCGCGCACCACGGCCGCCCGGCCGGGCACAGCCTGATCGGCACCGCCGTGGTCGCCCCGAGGTTCCGGAAGCTGAACGCGGACATCGTGCTCCGTGCCTACTACGCCGCGAAGCTGGGTGACCCGAACAAGCCCGAGCAGCACGTGCAGTTCGGGTCCCCGATGTCGCGGGACGCGAAGAACATCGGGTCGCAGGTGGTCATCGATCTCCCGTACGGCAAGGGCTGGTCGGATGTCATGAACGTTCGGGAGAAGATCGCGTCCGGGTTGGACGTGCACGTGAACCAGGTGTTCCTCACCCCCGACAAGACATCCAGCCGTCGGCACACGCTGTTCGTGACCGACCGTGACCCGCTCGCCGTGCGCGCGGGCACGACGGACCTGGTGGACTGCAAACCGCGCAGCATCTGGCGGCCGGTGCGGTTCGGGCTGGACGAGCGCGGCAACCTGGTCGAGCTGGCGCTGATGTGGGTGTCGGTGCTCGTGGGTGCCCAGCCACGTAAGGGAAAGACGTTCTCCGCGCGTCTGCTCGCGCTCCACGCCGCGCTGGACCCGTACGTCAAGCTGATCGTGGTCGACGGGAAGAACTCGCCGGACTGGCTGAAGTTCCGTCTCGTGGCGCACCGGTTCGTGATCGGCACCCACCCCAACCCCATTGATGACGACCCGGTCGGCAACCTGGTCGCCGTGCTGGACGAGATCCTCGCCCACATCGACCGCGTGAATCAGATCCTCGGGACCCTGCCGGTTTCCGTGTGCCCGGAAGGGAAGCTGACCGAGGAACTGGCCCGCGACCCGCGCTACCCCGACCTGCGGGTGCTGTTGCTGGTCATGGAGGAGTTTCAGATGTACTTCGAGACCGAGGACCAGGCGGTCAACAAGGACATCGCGGCCAAACTGGCCCGGATCCAAGCTGTCGGCCCGTCGGCCGGGGTGGTCATCCTGTCCAGCTCGCAGAAGCCGTCCGGTGTGGGCGCGGGTGACGTGGGCCGGTTGTTCAACCGGTACCGCGACAACCACGCCGTGCGGTTCGCCCTGAAGTGCGGAAACCGACTGGTCAGCGAGGCGGTGTTGGGTGGGGACGCCTACGCCGAGGGGTTCGACGCGTCCGCGCTGCCCGTGGGCAAGGAGTACCTCGGCGTTGGCCTGCTCTACGGCCAGTCCGACCACACCCCCACCGTGCGGACCTTCCTGGCCGACCACCCCGATGCCGAGAAGATCCTGGTCGCCGCCCGCGCGCACCGCGAGCGGGTCGGCACCCTGACCGGGCAGGCCGTGGGCGAGGACATCGCGCGTGAGGTGCGGGACGTGCTCGCCGACGCAGCCGCCGTGTTCGGCACGTCCCGTGCGCTGCCCTGGTCGATCCTCGCCGGACGGATGCTGGAGTCCGCGCCGGAGCACTACGGAGACCTGACCGGCGACGCGATCAGCGCACAGCTCCGCGCGCTCGGAGTCACGAGCGGGAACGTCAAGTGGGACGGCTCCGTCCTCAAGGGAGCCAAGCTCGACGACATCCAGGCCGCCCGCGCCCGACGCGACACCACCACCAGGTAGCGACACAGCGTAACCGTGGCGGAGGGTCCTGACGGACCGGTGGGGTAGCGGCACCCGCGCTACCGGTAGCGGCACCGCTACCCCACCCCGCTACCCGCCACAACCACACTCACCAGGCCCTATTTCCGCAGGTAGCGAGTAGCGGCCCTGGCACCTCCTGCCCAAAAACAGCCTCCCAAGGGACACCCATGTCTATCCACCCCGCTACCGCCACCCCAGACGCCGCTACCCACAGTCACAGTCTCGCCGGGCTGATCAGCGTCGCCGTCCTGGTCCTGGTGGTCATCGCCGCTGGCTACCTCACCACCTGCTGGCTCTTCCCCTTCACCCGCTGCCGCCACACCAGCGAACGCCACTACCTCCGGTGCCGCCACTGCCAGAGCACCGGCACCCGCCTACGCGCCGGACGCCGCTTCCTCAACCACATCCGCGCCGCACGCCGCCGCTGAAACCGAGAGGAGAAGCCGTCATGACTGGAATCGACCTGGCCGCCGTCGCGGTCACCGCGACCGGACGCGGGTGGCATGTGTTCCCGCTCCGGGCGGGCAGCAAGGAACCCGCGATCCACGGCGAGGCACGGTGCCCCCGGACCGGGGACTGCCGCGACGGGCACCGCACACCCGAACAGCGTGCGGTCGCCACGCTCACCGACCGGGACCTGACCACCTGGCGCACCAAGCGGTGGAACGTCGCCGTCGCCACCGGCCCCTCCGGACTCCTCGTCGTCGACCTCGACGTGCCCAAGCCCGACGACAAGCCGCGCCCGGACGCGTGGAACCTGCCCGGTGTCAACGAGGGGTTGGATGTGTTCGTCGCGGTCTGCGAGCAGGCCGGGCACCCGGTGCCGTGGGACACCTTCACCGTCCGCACCCCGAGCGGCGGCACGCACCTGTATTTCGTGGCCCCGCAAGGGGTTCAGCTCCGCAACACCGGTGGTGACCGGGGCCGTGGGTTGGGGTGGAAGGTGGACACCCGCGCGTGGGGTGGGCACGTCGTCGCTCCGGGGTCCGTTGTGGACGGACGGACTTACGAGATCGTCAACGACGCCGCTCCACTGTTGTTGCCTGAGTGGCTCTGTGAGCGCCTGACGCCACTGCCGCCACCTAAAGCACCGGCCAAGCCGGTTGCGCGCCTCCACGGCCGCCGTGCCGCGTTCCTTCAGGCCGCTCTGGACGGAGAGACCGAACGCGTCACGTCCGCCACGTCGGAACGGAACTGGGCGCTGTACCACGCGGCCTACGCGCTCGGGCAGCTCGTCGCCGGAGGAGCACTGTCCGAACAGGACGTGCGCGCCACCCTCATCGCTGCCGCTGCCGGGCACATCGCGGCCGGTGCCTACAGCGAGCGCCAAGCCCACCTGACCATCACGTCTGGGATGCGTGGGGGCGCGGCACGTCCGAGGCGGGTGGCGGCATGAACCGGCGACCCCGCTTGCTGGACCTGTGCTGCAAGGCCGGGGGCGCGTCCGCTGGCTTCCACGCGGCCGGGTTCGACGTGACCGGTGTGGACATCGAGCCCCAGCCGGACTACCCGTTCGAGTTCATCTGTGCGGACGCGTTGACCGTGGACCTGTCCGGGTTCGAGGTGATCGCCGCATCGCCGCCGTGCCCGCGCTACAGCGTCGCCACCCCGGAAGATCGGCGGCACCTGCACCCCGACCTCGTCGACCCGATCCGGCAACGGCTCATCGAAGCCGTCGCCACGCCGGGTGGGCCGTGGGCCTACGTCATCGAGAACGTGCCCGGCGCACCCCTGCACGACCCGGTGACGGTGTGCGGGGAGACGCTGCGGCTCGGGGTACGGCGCCACCGGCTGTTCGAGTCCAACCTGCCGTTGCACGGCACGCCGTGCTGGCACGACCGGCCCGAACCAGCCGTGCCCGTCTACGGCTCCTACGGCCAACGCGGCTCGCGACGAAACCCCGTCGACGTCGATGGGGAACCGTCACGGCACAGCACCGAGCAGGCCCGCGCCGCGATGGGCATCGACTGGATGCCCTGGCCCGCACTCACCCAAGCCATCCCACCCGCCTACACCTTCTGGCTCGGGTTGCAGGTGCTCACCCACCGGCCACGAAACCTTGCTGCCGCGGGGCTTCCGTCACCGGCCGCGGGTCTTCCGTCGTCGCCGCCGCGTGACGGAAGCGACCTGGTGGCTTCCGTCAGCACGACCACACAGGACGGTGACGAAAGCCGCCGGCACGAACCCGTAAGTCGTCACCGGCACTGCCGCTGCGGCATCCCCTTGCCGCCCCGGCCGACCACCGGCAGATGGCCCCGCTACTGCTCCCAAGCCTGCCGCCAAGCCGCCTACCGCGAACGCCGCCAGGAAAGGACACCAGCATGACCACCATCCCGCGTGCCCTGAGCCCCTGCCGACCGCACCCCTGCTCACGTGAACACGCCGAGCTGGTGCACACCTACCGGTCACTCACGGAGAGCTGGCGCGAAGCGGCCGAGCAGGCCACCGGCGGCTACCCGACCGAGCTGGCGCTCTACCGCGAGTCCCACCCCGCACCGAAGTTCCGCGACTTCCTCACCCACTCCCGGAGGACGGCATGAGCACCCCGCTTCGCATCGTCGAACCACAGCACCTGACCGGGGCCGCGCTGCTCGACGCCATTACCGGCTTCGTGTCCCGGTTCATCGTGTTCCCCAACGAGCACTGCGCCCCCATGCTCGCGCTCTGGTACGCCCACACCCACGCCGCAGAACACTTCTACGTCACCCCCCGCCTGGTCATCTCCAGCGCCGAACCGGGCAGCGGCAAGACGCTGGTCATCGAGGTCGGTCAGTACCTGGTCGCCAAGCCGGAGATGGTGCTCAACGCGTCCACACCGGCCGTGTTCCGCATGGTCGCCAACAACGGCCCTATATCGCTGCTGTGGGACGAAGTGGACGCCATCTTCACCAGCAACGGCGGCACCAACGAAGACCTCCGCGCCATGCTCAACGCCGGATACAAGCGCACCGCTTCCGTCGCCCGCTGTGTCGGCGACAGCCACAGCGTCCAGCGGTTCCCCGTCTATTCGCCGGTGGCGCTGGTCGGACTTGCGGGAGGCATGCCGCCCACCATCACCACCCGCGCCATCACCATCCACATGCGACGCAAGAAGCGCACCGAGAAGGCCGAAGAGTTCCGGGAGCGCGTCGTCCAGCGCGACGCAGAACCCCTCCGCGACGGGCTCTCCGAGTGGATCGGCAGCGTCGCCGAATCGGTCGGCGAGGCAGAGCCGACGATGCCGCCCGGTGTCGCCAACCGGTCCCGCGAAATCTGGGAACCGCTTCTCGCCATCGCAGACGCGGCCGGGGGCCACTGGCCGACCACCGCACGGAAAGCGTGCGCCCACTTCGTGCAGGAAGCCGAGCAGGTCCCCGTCACCACCGGCGTCCGGCTCCTCGCCGACCTCCGCACCATCTTCACCGACCGCAACACCGACCGACTCGCCACCGTCGACATCCTCGCCGCACTCGCCGACCTCGACGAAGCCCCCTGGGGCGACATCAACGGCCCCGGGCGTCCCATCGACGCGCGACGACTGGCGCGGGAACTGGCCCTCTACCGCGTCGCCCCCGGCCCTATCCGAATCGGCGGCCAAATCACCAAGGGATACGTCACCCAACCCACCAAGAACCAAGAAGGACTCGCCGACGCATGGAGCCGATACCTCTCCGACGACCAGAACAGCGACAACGAGGGGGACTCATGGGAGCACTGATCGAGGACAGTCTTCTGTCAGTCAAGCAAGTGGCCGCGATATTGGGAACGTCTGAGCGTTTCCCACGGCGTCTTATCGAGGAACGGCGAATCGAGTTCGTGCACATCGGCAGGCACGTGCGCATTGCCGAGAGTGTGTTGGCTGCGTTCATCGCTGCGCAGACGGTTCCGGTGCGGGGAAGGCGGGTTGCCTGATGGGCGGTAACAACAAGGGTCGCAAGCGCAGGTTTGGCAGCGTCCGCAAGTTGCCCTCTGGTCGTTTTCAGGCGCGGTACCCGGGGCCGGATGGAATGTTGAGGTCGGCACCGGAAACGTTCCCAACCCAGACGGCTGCCAATGAGTACTTGGTGGACATGGAAGCCGACCTGCGGCGCGGTGACTGGATTGACCCGGATGCCGGGAAAATCAGTCTCAAGGAATACGCGGAGAAGTGGATCAGCGAGCGGGACCTGGGGGATAGGACCCGAGAGCTGTACAACGGCTACTTGCACAACCACATTTCTCCCCACCTCGGGGGAAAGATGCTTGTCGAACTCGCCGCTCCGCGTATTCGAACGTGGCGTAAGGATCTGCTGGATGCCGGGACGGGCGCGTCGACAGTGGCGAAGTGCTACCGGTTCCTGCGCACCGTTCTCAACACCGCCGTGGATGACGAGGTGATCCGCAAGAATCCGTGCCGCATCAAGGGGGCTGGTCAGGAATCAGCGCCAGAACGGCCAACCGCCACGATGGAGGAGGTGTTCGCGATCGCTGAGAACATCCAGCCGCGCTATCGGTTGCTCGTTCTCCTGGCGGCGTTCGCGCAACTGCGGTTCGGTGAACTCGTGGGGTTGCGTCGCAGTGACCTGAACTTGCCGAAGCGACGGAAGCCGACGTCGGAGGAGATCGCCGAGGGGGCTGCCCCTGGTGAGCTGATCGACGATGGCACGCCGACCCTCCGGGTGGACCGCGCCATCGCACAGCTCGACACCGGAGAGCAGAAGGTCAAGGGACCCAAGTCCGACGCCGGACGCCGTTCGGTGGCGCTGCCCGCTGCGATCCTGCCGGACCTGCGACAGCACCTCGCCGCGAGCGGGTTCACCGACCCCGGACCGGACGGCCGGTTGTTCCGGGGGCCGATGGGGGCCACACCACGGCGGAACAACTTCAACGGCGTCTGGAAGGCGGCAGTCAAGGCGGCAGGGGCCAACCCCGAGTTGCACTTGCACGACCTCCGGCACGCAGGCGCGACGCTCACGGCGCAGACCGGGGCCACCCTCAAAGAGATCATGTCGCGGATCGGGCACGCCAGCACCCGCGCGGCGCTGATCTACCAGCACGCCACGAGCAAGCGGGACCACGAGATCGCTGCGGCCCTGGACGCCCTGATCCGCACTGCGCGCGAGGCCGCACAGGAGGCGGACGACAAGCGTCCAACTGGTCACGATGAGCAGTAGGACATAGCCCAGTCTCGGCCCATCTGGCACGAATCTGGCATGACAACCCTCTACGGGCTCAACCCGAAAGCCCCAGGTCACGCAGAAATGCAGGCGTGACCTGGGGCTTTCGGGTGTGGAGCGGGTGACGGGAATCGAACCCGCATGACCAGCTTGGAAGGCTGGGGCTCTGCCATTGAGCTACACCCGCGTGCACCGCAACCGGTGGCGGTGCGAGGACAGCCTAGCGTGCCACGTTAAGCTGTGGCGGGTGTCCCTGGTGAGGGACCGCCGGGATGTGGCGCAGCTTGGTAGCGCATTCGCTTTGGGAGCGAAGGGTCGCAGGTTCAAATCCTGTCATCCCGACCCTGACGGGCCGGCCTGCAGATGTTCGAAGACCAGCAGGTCGGCACCCGCCCACCTCGCCTGGCCGTGGGTTCCATACACTCGCGAGAGCCCAAACCGGTCAACCCAGCTACCCAGGAGAGATCACGTTGAAGAGCACCGTCGAGCACCTGAGCCCGACGCGGGTCCGGATCAACGTCGAGGTGCCGTTCGACGAGCTCAAGCCGAACTTCGACCGCGCGTACAAGAAGCTCGCTTCGCAGGTCCGCATCCCCGGCTTCCGTCCCGGCAAGGCACCCGCCCGGGTCATCGAGTCGCGGATCGGCCGTGCGCCGATCCTCGACGAGGTCGTCAACGAGGCCATTCCGGCCAAGTACATGGAGGCGATCACCGAGGGCGAGGTCCGGACGCTGGGCCAGCCCAACATCGAGGTCACGAAGCTGGAGGACGGCGACCACATCGCGTTCACGGCCGAGGTCGACATCCGCCCGGACATCACGATCCCGGCGTTCGGTGAGCTGTCGGTCACGGTGGACGACCTGGAGCTGACCGACGACGAGGTCGGCGAGCAGCTCGACGAGCTGCGTGCCCGCTTCGGCACGCTGGCGGGCGTCGAGCGTGCCGCGGAGAACGGCGACTTCGTCTCCATCGACCTCGCCGCGACCGTGGACGGCCAGGAGGTCGAGGAGGCCAAGACCAGCGGCCTGTCCTACGAGGTCGGCTCCGGCGAGATGATCGAGGGCATCGACGAGGCCATCATCGGCGCGGCCGCTGGCGAGTCGAGGACGTTCACGACGAAGCTGGTGGCCGGCGAGTTCGCCGGGCGCGACGCCGAGGTCACCGTGACCGTGAACACGGTCAAGGTCCGTGAGCTGCCAGAGCCGGACGACGAGTTCGCCCAGCTGGCTTCCGAGTTCGACACGATCGACGAGCTGAAGGCCGACCTGCGTGAGCGCCTGACCCGCGTCAAGAAGATGCAGCAGGGCGTCCAGGCTCGCGACAAGGTCCTCGAGGCGCTGCTCGAGGTCACCGAGGTGCCGCTGCCGGAGAAGGTCGTGGAGTCCGAGGTCGAGGCCCGCAAGCACGACGCGGTCCACACGTTCGACCACGACGAGGCCAAGTTCGAGGAGTTCCTCACCTCTCAGGGCCGCACCCTGGACGAGTTCAACAACGACGTGCAGGAAGAGGCCGAGAAGGCCGTCAGGACCCAGCTGGTCCTTGACTCGATCGCCGACGCCGAGAACGTGAACGTCGACGACAACGAGCTGACCGAGCGGATCATCTACCAGGCGCAGCGGTTCGGCGTCAGCCCGGACGAGTACGTGCAGCGTGCGCAGCAGTCCGGCCAGCTCGGCGCGATCTTCGCGGACGTGCGCCGCGGCAAGGCGCTGGCCTCGGTCGTGCGCCTGGCGACGGTGACCGACGCGAGCGGCAACGCCGTCGACCTCGAGGAGCTGTTCGGTCCTCGCGAGGCGGCGCCGGTCGAGTCGGCCGAGGCCGCCGCTGATGCGCCGGTAGAGGATGCCGAGAGCAAGTGACGCTCTGAGCGAACTCGGGCGGTGTCGGGCATTCGATACCGCCCGGCTTCGTTAATGTCGGACGTGACACCAGATCAACCTCGCAACCAGAGCGGAGAAGGCAGGCAGACGTGACGCATCCACGGCAGACGCCCGACATGCGGTCGGGCACCGCAGGGCTCACCCTGAACGACTCGGTGTATGAGCGACTGCTCCGTGAGCGCATCGTGTTCCTCGGTTCCGAGGTCGACGACGAGATCGCGAACCGGATCACGGCGCAGCTGCTGCTGCTCGCCGCTGAGGACGCCGAGAAGGACATCGTCTTCTACATCAACTCGCCGGGCGGTTCCGTCTCGGCGGGCATGGCGATCTACGACACGATGATGCTCATCGAGCCGGACGTCCAGACGTGGGCGATGGGCATGGCGGCCTCCATGGGGCAGTTCCTCCTCAGCGCAGGCCAGCCCGGCAAGCGCTACGCCCTGCCGCACGCGCGGATCATGATGCACCAGCCCTCCGGTGGTGTCGGCGGCACGGCCTCCGACATCGCGATCCGGGCCGAGGTGCTCAACAAGTGGAAGCGTGAGATGGCGGAGCTGACCGCCGAGCAGACCGGGCAGACCGTCGAGCAGGTCACCCAGGACGCCGACCGCGACCGCTGGTTCACCGCCAAGGAAGCCCTCGAGTACGGCTTCATCGACCAGGTGGTCAACCGCGCGAGCCAGCAGACCCCCAACGGCAGCGGCAGCTGACGCGGGTCGAGACCTGAGGAGAACGAAACCGTGAGCAATCCATACTCTCCACAGTCCCGGTACGTGCTGCCGTCGTTCGTCGAGCGCACGAGCTACGGGGTCAAGGAGTCCAACCCGTACAACAAGCTGTTCGAAGAGCGGATCATCTTCGTCGGCGTGCAGATCGACGACGCGTCGGCCAACGACGTGATGGCGCAGCTGCTGTACCTGGAGTCGGTCGACCCCGACCGCGACATCACCATGTACATCAACTCGCCCGGTGGCTCGTTCACGTCGCTGATGGCGATCTACGACACCATGCAGTTCGCGCGGCCGGACATCCAGACGTTCTGCCTCGGCCAGGCGGCGTCGGCGGCGGCGGTACTGCTGTCCGCGGGCACCCCGGGCAAGCGGTTCGCGCTGCCCAACGCCCGCGTGCTGATCCACCAGCCGGCCATGGAGGGTGTCTACGGGCAGGTCTCCGACCTGGAGATCCAGGCCAACGAGATCCAGCGTGTCCGGCGCCTGATGGAGTCGACGCTGTCCAGGCACACCAATCGGGATGCCGACCAGATCCGCAAGGACATCGAGCGGGACAAGATCCTGACCGCCGACGAGGCCAAGGACTACGGCATCGTCGACGAGGTTCTCGCCTATCGGAAGTTGTCGGCGAACCGGCCCTGATTCTGCTGACAGGTGGCTCCGGACCGTATTTTCCCCCGGGGCCACCTGATCGGCCGAATCCGACAACTCGGCGGTCAGGTTCTCCCATTGAGTGGGGGTTGGCAGGTACCGTCGAAGGCAACAGGCACGACCGGGCCTGGAGTGGAGTGCGCGACACTCTCACTCGAGGGCCCGTACAAGGCCAGAGATCCAGGCGTGCTCCCCGGGGTACGTCGGAGGGGACAGAGGTCAGCGGTCATGGCGCGTATCGGCGACGGCGGAGACCTGCTGAAGTGCTCTTTCTGTGGAAAGAGTCAAAAGCAGGTGAAGAAACTCATCGCCGGCCCCGGCGTGTACATCTGTGACGAGTGCATCGACCTCTGCAACGAGATCATTGAGGAAGAGCTGGCCGAGGCCGGCGACGTCAAGCTCGATGAACTGCCCAAGCCCGCCGAGATCGACGAGTTCCTCGACCAGTACGTGATCGGCCAGGACGACGCCAAGCGCACGCTGGCCGTGGCCGTCTACAACCACTACAAGCGCATCCAGGCCGGTGACCGCGCCCGGCCGGAGACCCGGGAGGGCCGCGAGGCCCGCGAAGAGACCGTCGAGCTCACCAAGTCCAACATCCTGCTGCTCGGCCCGACGGGCTGCGGCAAGACGTACCTGGCGCAGACGCTCGCGAAGCTGCTGAACGTGCCGTTCGCCATCGCCGACGCGACCGCGCTGACCGAGGCAGGCTATGTCGGCGAGGACGTCGAGAACATCCTCCTGAAGCTGATCCAGGCCGCCGACTACGACGTGAAGCGTGCCGAGACCGGCATCATCTACATCGACGAGGTCGACAAGATCGCCCGCAAGTCGGAGAACCCGTCCATCACCAGGGATGTCTCCGGTGAGGGCGTGCAGCAGGCGCTGCTGAAGATCCTGGAGGGCACCACCGCCTCGGTGCCGCCGCAGGGTGGTCGCAAGCACCCGCACCAGGAGTTCATCCAGATCGACACCACGAACGTGTTGTTCATCGTGGCTGGTGCGTTCGCGGGGCTCGAGAAGATCGTCCAGGACCGGGTCGGCAAGCGTGGCCTTGGCTTCGGCGCCGAGATCCGGTCGAAGGCCGATTTCGACAACGCCGACTTCTTCTCCGACACCATGCCGGAAGACCTGATCAAGTTCGGCCTGATCCCCGAGTTCATCGGGCGTCTGCCGGTCGTCGCCTCCGTCACCAACCTCGACAAGACCTCGCTGGTCCAGATCCTCACCGCGCCGAGGAACGCGCTGGTCAAGCAGTACCAGAAGCTGTTCGAGATGGACGGCGTCGAGCTGGAGTTCACCGACGCCGCGCTCGAGGCCATCGCCGACCAGGCAATCCTCCGGGGGACCGGCGCTCGTGGGCTCCGGGCCATCATGGAGGAGGTGCTTCAGACCGTCATGTACGACATTCCCTCGCGGTCTGACGTCGCCAAGGTGGTCATCACCGAGCAGACGGTCCGCGAGAACGTGAACCCGACGATCGTCGCCCGGCAGCCTTCGCGGCGTGAGCGCCGCGAGAAGTCTGCCTGATTCGTCCCTGGTCGGGGCCAGGGGAGGTTGTGCCGATCGGGCATGGTCTGCCCTGACGATGCGAGGATGACGGCATGCCGTACGTTCTGCTGCTCCACGGGCCCATGGGCGCCGCGCCCCCGCACTGGCAGAGCTGGCTCGCCCACGAACTCGCCGAGACCGGGTGCGTGGTCGAGGTGCCGCAGTTGTCCGAGCCGGACCGGCCTCGGCTGGATCTCTGGCTCGCCGAGTTGCGGCACCACCTCGAGGCCGTACCCGCCGACGACGAGCGGATCGTGCTCGCCCACTCCTGCGGCGCGACCCTGTGGCTGCACCACGCCGCCCAGCTGATCGACAACGACCACCACCCGTTGCGGTTCGACCGTGCGCTGCTGGTGTCACCGCCAGGGCCGCGGTGGCGCCACCCCGACGTGCACGGGTTCACGCCTGCGCCGCTCGACCCAGCAGGGGTGCGGTTCGCGGCCGGGTGGACGCAGCTGGTGGTGGGGGACGATGACGTCGCGTGCTCGGTCGACGAGGCCGTCGACATGGCGTCCGCGTTGAAGGTCGACCTCGACATCATTCCCGGTGGTGCGCACCTGGACGGGCGTGCAGGCTACGGGCCGTGGCCCGCCGTGCGGGACTGGGTCGCCGACCGGCACACCCGGATGGTCACGAACCAGTGATGCGCTCGGGGTGGGTGTAGACGTTCATGCTGGTGCCGCGCAGGAAGCCGACCAGCGTGATGCCCTGTTCGTCCGCCAGCTCGGCCGCCAGCGACGAGGGCGCCGACACCGCGGCCAGGACCGGGACACCCGCCATCGCGGCCTTCTGCACCAGCTCGAAGCTCGCCCTGCCCGACACCATCAGCACCGTGCCGCCCAGCGGGATCCGGTCGTTCAGCACGGCCCAGCCCGTCGCCTTGTCGACCGCGTTGTGCCTGCCCACGTCCTCGCGCACCACGAGCAGGTCGCCGTCGGTCGTGAAGATGCCAGCCGCGTGCAGCCCGCCGGTCGACTCGAACACCCGCTGCTGCTCGCGCAACTGGCCGGGAAAGGTCGCCAGCGTCTCCGGTGTCACCCGGCAGGCGTCACCGGCGGGGGAGAAGCGGGTCTTCAGCTTCACCGCGTCCAGCGCGGCCTTGCCGCACACGCCGCATGACGATGTCGTGTAGAAGTTGCGCTCCACCCCGGTGTCGGGCGGCTCGACCCCCGGCGCCAGCGCCACGTCCAGCACGTTGTAGGTGTTGCGGCCCTGGTCGTCGACGCCGTCGCAGTAGCGGGCGGTGCTGATGTCCTCGGCCGCACCGATCACACCCTCGGTCAGCAGGAAGCCGTGGGCCAGCTCCACGTCGTGGCCGGGGGTACGCATGGTCACCGCGAGGGCCTTGCCGCCAACCCGCAGCTCCAGCGGCTCCTCGGCCGCCAGCGCGTCCTGACGTCGCCTGATGCCCTTCTCGGAGACGTGCAAAATCGGGCGCCGCACGGTCACTCGTCCCATGTATACAGCCTACACTCGCCATGGCAAGAAGTCTTTAGAAAGAGTTCTTGCTAAAGAAGTGCTTAGCAAGATACCTTGTTAAGCATGGCCGACGAACGTGTCAACATCACCGATCCCAAGGCGCTCCGCGCGCTCGCCCACCCCGTGCGGTGGAAGCTGCTGGAGATCATCGGTCGCGAGTACACGGCCACCGCGACCCAGTGCGCCCAGGAGACCGGGGAGAGCGTCGCCAACTGCTCGTACCACCTCAACCTGCTCGCCAAGTACAAGTACGTGGAGCAGGCCGAGGGTGGGCAGGGCCGGGAGAAGCCGTGGCGGCTGGTCGAACAGCACCAGACGATCAGTGACATCGGCCTGGACGCCGACGGTGCACGCGCCGCGCAGGCCGCCTCGGGTGCGTTCCTGGATCACGCGCTGACGCAGATCAAGGAACGGCACCTGACCTCCCACCTCGAACCGGCGGAGTGGCGCGAGGTCCTCGGTGTCGACAACTCCAACGACTACCTGACCGTCGCGGAGGTCCAGGAGGTGCACGACGTCGTGCGTGGGCTCATGAACAAGTACCAGGACCGGCGCGTCAAGCCCGAACTGCGACCCGAGGGCGCCCGCCCGGTGAACCTCTTCCTGTCCGTCACGGTCGCGCCAGAAAAGAACTGAGAACCCCCTGATCCAGCCGTCGTGCGACGACGGCTCTCTTCGACCTGCCCCGGAAACGGAGATCGTCATGGATGTCTTCACCGCACAGGCGCTCATCGCCGCTCGTCACGCCGACCTCGAGAGGGAGGCCGAGGAGGCCGTCGCCGCCAGGCTGGTCCGCGAGTCCCGCGACGAGCCGAAGCCCGTGTCCCGGTCGGCACGGCGGGTGGTTCGGGCCCGCAGACTGGGTGTAGCCCGGTAGCGTGATCGGGTGACCGAACGCTACGACGTGGTGGTGGTCGGTGGTGGCCACAACGGACTGGTCGCCGCCGCTTACCTGGCCCGTGCCGGAAAGTCAGTGCTCGTGCTCGAACGGCTCGGTCGCGTCGGCGGCGCGGCCGTCAGCGCGACCCCGTTCCCCGGTGTCGGCGCGCGGTTGTCCAGATATTCGTACCTGGTGAGCCTCCTGCCCAGCGCGATCGTCCGTGACCTCGGACTGCGGATCGCCTTGCGGTCACGTGCCGTGTCGTCGTACACGCCGGTCGAGCGGGACGGTCGCCCGACCGGGCTGCTGGTCGAACGCGACCCGGGGGAGGCGACCGCCGCGTCGTTCCGGGAGCTCACCGGTTCGGACGACGAGTTCGCCCGATGGATGTCGTGGTACTCGTCGCTCTCCGCAGTGGCCCAGGCCGTCGCGTCCACCATGCTCGAACCGGTCCCCTCGCGTGCCGCGTTCCGGTCGCTCGTGACCGGCGCGGCCGGGGAGAAGTTGTGGGAGCAGGTGTTCGAGCAGCCGATCGGCACGGCCATCGAGGACACGTTCGCCGACGACGTGGTGCGCGGCGTGGTCGCCACCGACGCGTTGATCGGTACCCACACGTCGCTGCGGTCGCCGTCGCTGCTCGGCAACCGGTGCTTCCTGTATCACCTGATCGGTGACGGCACCGGCGAGTGGCGCGTGCCGGTCGGCGGCATGGGTTCGGTGACCGGCGAGCTGGCCAGAGTCGCGCGGGAGGCGGGCGCCGTGCTGCGGACGTCCGCGGACGTGTCCCGGGTGGACGTGGATGGTGCCGTGGCCGAGGTGTCCTATGTCGCGGACGGGACCGAGCGCACCGTGGCCGCGTCGTACGTGCTGTCCGGGGTGGCGCCCGCGGTGCTGGACCGGTTGCGGGGCCGTGCCGCCGCGCAGCCGGAGGGCTCCCAGCTGAAGATCAACATGATGCTGTCCCGCCTGCCCCGGCTGCGCACCGGCGTCGACCCGAGGCAGGCGTTCGCGGGCACGCTACATCTCGATGAGTCCTATCTGGAGCTCGAAAACGCTTATGCGGCGAGCGTTTCCGGTGCGGTACCGGACCCGCTGCCGGGCGAGATGTACTGCCACACGCTGACCGACGACTCCATTGTGGACGGTCCACTGCACACGCTGACCCTGTTCGGCCTGCACGCTCCGGCTGCCCTTTTCGCGGCCGACAACGCGGGCAGACGAGCCGACCTGTGCGCCAGGTACCTGGCCGGCCTGAACCGCCACCTGGCAGAACCGATCGAGGACTGCGTGGCCACCGACGAGGACGGCCGCCCATGCATCGAGGCCAAGACCCCGCTCGATCTGGAGGACGAGCTGGCCATGCCCGGCGGCCACATCTTCCATGGCGACCTGGCATGGCCCTTCAGTGACGACGGCGGCGGCTGGGGTGTCGAGACCGACGTGCCGAACCTGTTCCTGTGCGGCAGCGGTGCCCGCCGGGCAGGCGGGGTCAGCGGCATCGGCGGCCACAACGCGGCCCACGCGGTTCTCAGCTTCCGGGGAGGCGGACCAGCTCGGCCTTGACCTGCGCCAACGTGGGGTTCGTCAGTGCCTTGCCGTTGGGGAAGTGAACCGTCGGGACCGTCTGGTTGCCGCCGTTGACGCGCATCACGAACTCGGCCGCGCCCGGGGTGTTCTCGATGTCGACCTCCGCGTACTCGATGCCGTCGCGCTCCATCTGCGACTTGAGGCGCCGGCAGTAGCCGCACCAGGTGGTCGAGTACATCGTCAACTTCGAGGGGGCCTCGCTCATCACCACTCCTGTCGGGAAGGCATCGTCTCCCCGGGCACAACGCGCGACGGCTCCGAAACATGCCCGGTTGCCCCGGCCTCCCCGGACCCTCGCGCAAAGGTCCATGGACAGGCCCTAGCCGCGGCACCCGCCTGCGGCGGGCAGTGGAGCGGAGGGGTCGAAGAACGCGCCCGGCTCACGGTCGCCGGACCTGGCGGTCACCGAGGGTTCCGCGGCGACCGGGGCGAGGAAGCCCTTCCGGTACGCATCGCACCCGATCGAGTAGCCGAAGCCGGACGCGGCGCCGAACCACAGGCCGCGGCTGTCCTGTGTCCACCGGTCGCCGCTGCGCAGCACGTAGTCCACGTCCGCCCGCACGACGACGATCACGGTCATCGCGTCCATGAGCTTCATCGGGCCATTCGGCCGGAACGCGTACGCGAACACGTAGTTGGTGTGCACCACCAGCTCATCGGGGTCGCCGGTCCGCACGGACATCGACCCGGACACCTTCGGCTCGGCGGGCAGCAACTCGCTCCCGGGCGCCACCATGCTCACGAGCGACTGCACGTCGGGCTCGTTCCCCTCGGCGAACAGCGGCTCGAGCTGCCGCCGCGCGTCCGGCGCGAGCAGCCCCAGGTAGCCGGCCGGGTCGTGCTCGGTCAGCAGTCGGGGGTCGATCCGGCTCGCGGCCAGCGCGTCACGCGCGAGCCCGGTGGCCTCCGCCACCTGCACGGCGCTGAACCCACCGACGGCCTCCGCAGGGGGTGTCGTGATGCCTGCCACACCGTTCGCCCAGTCCGCCGCGGGAGTCGAGTCGAACGGGTTCGCCAGGTCGAACTGCGCGGTCGACCGCACGGGTGCGGGGACGGTGGCCACGGGGTCCCCGGTCACCGGCGCGAAGAGGCTGCTCCGGATCAGGAGTGTCACCACCGCACCGACCGCGAGCACCACGAGGCCGCCCGCGAACCAGCGCCCACGACGTCGCCGCTGATCCGCGCGCAACAGTTCCCGCACGTCCTCGCTGGCCGCACGCGAGACACTCACCGCCCAGCCGGCCTCGGGGGCCGGCTCTTCCTGGGCGTGCTGCCGAGACTTCACTGCTCCCCTACCCTGAGCCAACCAGGCAAAACACGAACCTTCCGGTGCTCAGCTCATCGATCGGATCGACCCGCGCGTTAACAACGTGTGGGCTGCGGAACTCGAATGCAGCCGTCCGGTCGCGGTTCGTAGACTTTTGGGCGTGACTGACACCGCATCGCAGCAGCCCACAGACCTCCCGCCGGCGTGGGAGCCGGCCACGGTAGAGGCGGAGCTGTACGAGCGGTGGGTGGACGCCGGGTACTTCTCCCCGGAGCCGGACGGAGACGCGCCACCGTTCTGTATCGTGCTGCCGCCGCCGAACGTGACCGGCAGCCTCCACATGGGCCATGCCCTCGACCACACCCTGATGGACGCGCTGACCAGGCGCCGCCGCATGCAGGGGTACGCGACGTTGTGGCAGCCCGGCATGGACCACGCTGGCATCGCCACCCAGAACGTCGTCGAACGGGAGCTGTCCCGGGAGGGCAAGACCCGCCACGACCTGGGCCGGGAGGGGTTCGTCGAGAAGGTCTGGGAGTGGAAGGCCGAGTACGGCGGCCGGATCCTCGGCCAGATGCGACGCCTCGGTGACGGCGTCGACTGGTCGCGGGACCGGTTCACCATGGACGAGGGACTGTCCAAGGCGGTCCAGACGATCTTCAAGCGACTCTACGAGGACGGCCTGATCTACCGGGCGGAGCGGATCATCAACTGGTGCCCGCGCTGCCTGACCGCGCTGTCGGACATCGAGGTCGAGTACGCCGACGACGAGGGCGAGCTCGTCTCCATCCGCTACGGGGACGGCGACAACGCGATCGTGGTGGCCACCACGCGGGCCGAGACGATGCTCGGTGACACCGCGGTGGCCGTCCATCCGGACGACGAGCGGTACTCCCACCTGGTCGGCACCGAGGTGGAGCTGCCGCTGACCGGCAGGCTGATCCCGATCGTCGCCGACGAGCACGTCGACCCCGAGTTCGGCACCGGTGCGGTCAAGGTCACCCCCGCGCACGACCCGAACGACTTCGAGATCGGCCGCCGCCACGACCTGCCCAACATCACGATCATGGACGAGCGGGCGAACATCACCGCCCACGGGCCGTTCGAGGGGCTGGACCGGTTCGAGGCGCGGCCCGCGATCGTCGCCGCGCTGCGCGAGCAGGGCCGCATCGTCGCGGAGAAGCGCCCGTACCCGCACTCGGTCGGTCACTGCTCGCGCTGCGACACCGTGGTCGAGCCGAGGCTGTCGCTGCAGTGGTTCGTCAAGGTCGAGCCGCTCGCCCGCGAGGCGGGTGACGCGGTCCGCGACAGCCGCACCACCATCCACCCGCCGGAGCTCGCCAAGCGGTACTTCGACTGGGTCGACAACATGCACGACTGGTGCATCTCGCGCCAGCTGTGGTGGGGCCACCGGATCCCGGTCTGGTACGGCCCGAATGGCAAGGTCGAATGCGTCGGCCCCGACGAGGAGCCGCCATCGGGTGACGAGTGGACGCAGGACCCCGACGTGCTCGACACGTGGTTCTCGTCCGCGCTGTGGCCGTTCTCCACGCTCGGCTGGCCGGAGAAGACCGCACACCTGGAGAAGTTCTATCCGAACAGCGTCCTCGTCACCGGCTACGACATCCTGTTCTTCTGGGTCGTGCGGATGATGATGTTCGGTCTGTACGCGATGGACGGCAGGCAGCCGTTCGACAACGTGTACCTGCACGGGCTCATCCGCGACGCGTCCGGCAAGAAGATGTCCAAGTCGCGTGGCAACGTCATCGACCCGCTCGAGTGGCTCGACCGCTTCGGCGCCGACGCGGTCCGGTTCACCCTGGCGCGTGGCGCGAACCCGGGCAGCGACATGGCGCTGGCCGAGGAGTGGGCCGCCGGTTCCCGCAACTTCGGCAACAAGCTGTGGAACGCCACCAGGTTCGCGTTGATGAACGGCGCGACCGTGGCCACCGAGGTGCCGCCGCGTGCCGGGCTCACCGACGCCGACCGCTGGATCCTCGACCTCACCGACGCCGTCGTGTCCGAGGTGGACGGCCTGTTCGACGGCTACCAGTTCGCGAAGCTCTCCGACGCGCTGTACCACTTCACGTGGGACGAGCTATGCGACTGGTACCTGGAGATCGCGAAGGTCCAGATCGGGGAGGGCGGCGCGCGGGCGGACGCGACACGGACGGTGCTCGGACACGTCTTCGACGTCGTGCTGCGGCTGCTGCATCCGCTGATCCCGTTCGTCACCGAGCGCCTGTGGACCACGCTGACCGGCGGTGAGTCGCTGGTCGTCGCGGAGTGGCCCCGGCCGGCCGGCGGCGCGGCGGATGCCGACTCCGCCCGGCGGATCGCTGGTGTGCAGAAGCTCGTCACGGAGGTCCGGCGGTTCCGGTCCGACCAGGGGGTCAAGCCCGGCCAGCGGGTGAAGGCCCGGCTGGTCGGGGTCGAGGACGCCGGGCTCTCCTCGCTCGTGGCGGCGGTCTCGTCGCTGGCGCGCCTGGAGGCGCCGGATGAGACGTTCACGCCGAGCGCGTCGATCGAGGTGTCGCTGCCGGACGGCAACGTCCACGTCGAGCTTGACCTGTCCGGCACGGTCGACCTCGTGGCCGAGCGCAAGCGGCTGGAGAAGGACCGCACCGTCGCGGAGAAGGAGCTGAAGGGCTGTGACGCGAAGCTGAACAACCCGAACTTCACCGACAAGGCGCCCGCCGACGTGGTCGCGAAGATCAAGGGTCGCCGTGAGGTGGCGGTCGCCGACATCGCCAGGATCACGGCGCGACTGGAGTCCTTCGGTGGCTGACGAGTCCACACTGGATGATCTGCGGCAGGTCGAGTCCGAGCTCAACACCCGTTGGCCCGAAACGAAGATCGAGCCGACGCTGGCGCGGATCCGGCTGCTCGTCGACATGCTCGGCGACCCGCACAAGTCGTACCCGATCCTGCATGTCGCCGGTACCAACGGGAAGACGTCG
Organism: Actinophytocola sp.; assembly: GCF_049647105.1. Classification (GTDB taxonomy): domain Bacteria; phylum Actinomycetota; class Actinomycetes; order Mycobacteriales; family Pseudonocardiaceae; genus Actinophytocola. The sequence continues at coordinate 30,728 of NZ_JBARWZ010000278.1, read as the reverse complement.
GTCACCCGCATGATCGACGCGCTGCTCACGCGCATCGGGCTGCGGACGGGCCGGTACACCAGCCCGCACCTGCAGCTGGTGACGGAGCGGATCGCCGTCGACGGCGAGCCGATCTCGCCGGACCGGTACGTCGAGGTGTACCGGGACATCGAGCCGTACCTCGGGATGATCGACCGCGGCTCCGACGTGCCGATGAGCAAGTTCGAGGTGCTCACCGGCATGGCGTTCGCGGCGTTCGCCGACGCGCCCGTCGAGGCGGCGGTGCTGGAGGTCGGCCTCGGCGGCACCTGGGACGCCACCAACGTCGCGGACGCCAAGATCGCCGTCGTGACGCCGATCGAGATCGACCACGTCGAGTTCCTCGGTGAGGAGATCACGGGCATCGCCGCCGAGAAGGCGGGGATCATCAAGGAAGGCTCGATCGCGCTGCTCGCCGAGCAGAAGCCCGAGGTGGCGGAGGTGCTGCTGCGCCGCGCCGTCGAGGTGGACGCGACGGTGGCCAGGGCGGGCCTCGAGTTCGGCGTGCTGCGCAGGGACGTGGCCGTCGGCGGGCAGTTGCTGAAGCTGCAGGGCCTCGGCGGCGCCTACGACGACATATTCCTTCCGTTGCACGGCCCGCACCAGGCGGAGAACGCGGCGCTCGCGCTCGCCGCGGTGGAGGCGTTCTTCGGTGCCGGCGCGCAGCGGATGCTCGACCAGGAGGCGATCCGCGAGGGCTTCGCGTCCGTGGTCGTGCCCGGCAGGCTGGAGCGGGTCCGTTCCGCGCCGAGCGTCTTCGTCGACGCCGCGCACAACCCGCACGGCGCGCGAGCACTCGCGGAGGCACTCGACGCGGACTTCGGCTTCCGCAACCTCGTCGGGGTCGTCGGCGTGATGCAGGACAAGGACGTGCGCGGGATCCTGTCCGCGCTGGAGCCGGTGTTCGACGAACTGGTGGTGACGAACAACTCGTCCCAGCGCACGATGCCCGCGGAGGAGCTCGGCGACATCGCGACGGAGATCTTCGGCCCGGACCGCGTCGACGTGCGGCCACGGCTCGACGACGCGATCGACGCCGCCCTCGCCCTCGCGGAGGCCGACGCGGAGGAGCCGCTGTCCGGTGTTGGTGTCGTGGTGACGGGCTCGGTGGTCACCGCGGGCGAGGCGCGGGCGTTGTTCGGCAAGGAGCCGGTGTGACCAAGCCCGTCGACCCCATGCGGTCCTTCGTCGGCGTCATGTCGGCGACGCTCGTGCTCGAGGTGATCGTCGTCCTGCTGGCGCTGCCGGTGGTGGCGAAGCTGGGCGACGGCATCGGGACGTGGCAGGGCGTGCTGGTCGGCGCTCTGGCGCTGGCACTGCTGTTGACCTGCGCGTTCCTGCGCCGCCCGTGGGGTAGGTGGGTTGCCGCGGGGCTCCAGGTCGTGATGATCGCGTGCTGGTTCGCGGTCGTCGCCCTCGGCGTGCTGGGCCTGGTGTTCGGCCTGGTGTGGGCGGTGCTGCTGTGGATGCGTCACGACGTGGCCAAGCGCATGGCGGAGGGGCGTCTGCCGAGCCAGCAGGCGACCCCGTCGGAGTAGGGAAACCCGCCAGCTAGGCTTTCGCGCGCAGTAACTTCCCCCATGAAGGAGTACCCACAGTCGTGAGCGAGCGCACCCTGGTCCTGGTCAAGCCGGACGGCGTCAGCCGTGGCCTGGTCGGTGAGGTCATCTCCCGCATCGAGCGCAAGGGCCTGACGCTGGCCGCGCTGGAGCTGCGCAACGTCGAGCGGAGCGTCGCCGAGCAGCACTACGCCGAGCACGCCAGCAAGCCGTTCTTCGAGTCGCTGCTGGAGTTCATCACGTCCGGCCCGGTCGTGGCACTGGTCGTCGAGGGCGACAACGCCATCGCCGCGTTCCGCCAGCTGGCGGGCGCCACGAACCCGGTGCAGGCCGCGAACGGCAGCATCCGTGGCGACCACGCCCTCGAGGTCCAGTACAACATCGTCCACGGTTCCGACTCCCCGGAGTCCGCGAAGCGTGAGATCGACCTCTGGTTCCCGGGCGTCTGAGTCCGTGGCGGGGCCCGGCCTGGCGGCCGGGCCCCGCGCTTCTCCCGTGTCGTCGCAGGTGGGCGCTACTGTGAGCGCGCTGACCGGACGTGCGGGCCGCGAGAAGGTGAAGGCGCTGGCGGCGGAGCTGGACCGGTTCTCGAAGCGGGTCGGCCGTTCGTCATGACCCGCACTTCAGCGGGCCGGGGCCGGTCGCGATGACGCACAGCTGACCGACCCGCTGGGACGGGAGCCGTTCGTCCGTCGGGTGCGGGTACTGGATCACCGGGATCGGCTTGCCCTTGGGGATGCCGGTGCCGCCGGACGGCAGCTTGCTGAACTGCAGCGTGCCGCTGGCGCCCTGCACCTCGTAACTGGTGTTGATGTTCAGCAGCTGCGTCTGCACGATCTTCGGGGTCAGCCGGGACGCCGAGCCTTCCGGTGCGGCGAGGCGGATCGCCCTGGCGGCGGCCACCAGCGCGTCGTGCATCATGATCGCCCCGCCGTCCCGCAGATCCCGCGGCGAGAAGTGCTCCACGTACGCCTCGTGGAACTCGGCGTAGTGCTCCGGCGTCCCGTCCTCGGCACGGTCCCAGCCCGCCGGGTCGACGGTCGCGGCGTTGAGGATCGTGAGCTTCGCCGCCCGCAGGTCGATGTCCTTGAGCACCTCGCCGAGTTCCAGGCCCGCGGTGAGCACGGTCAGTGGGGTGCGGGAACAGGAGCGGTTCTCGAGCGCCTCGAGCAGGCCGCCGAGGTCGACCTCCCGGCCGGCGTACAGGATGGCGACGCCCTCGTCGTCCGCCGCCGCGCAGATGTTGGCCTGCACGTTGTCGAACAGGCTCGGCGGCAGGTCACCAGCGCCGGAGATGCCGGTGAACTGCTGGGTCTCGAACTTGATGTGGTCGCCCATCTGGCCGGCGAACTGCTCCTCGAGGGTCTTGGTGTAGAGGTCGATGCCCAGATCGGAGTTCGAGTCGCGGACCATGATCGCCGAGTCCAGCGGCGAGCTGTCGAGGTAGTTGTCCAGCGCCGCGACGTAGTGCCGGTTGCTTGGCGAGGTCTTGATCAGGCCGGGGACGTGGTCGTACTCGAAGTCGTCGGCGGTGAGCACCGCGGCGACCATCGGGATGCCCAGTTCGGAGAGGTCGGCCGCCTGGTCCCTGGTGCGTGCGGTGCTCACCCCCAGCCCGACGACTCCCAGCAGCGGGTGCTCCTCCTCGCTGAGTTCCCGCAGCTGGGTGAGCACGTGCTGCCACTGGTCGTCGCTGCTGCCCTGGTTGGCGAGCAGCAGCTGGATCTGCGGGTCCTTGTTTCCCGCCACAGCGTCTTGGTTGACCCGGCGCAGCGCCGTGTACGCGCCTTCGAGCCGGTTGCGGACCGCTGACGGTGGCAGCGCGCCGTCGGCGGTCGGGGTCAGCGGGTCGAGCAGTGCCACCGACACGTAGCCACGCGAGTCGCCGCGGACCCTGGCGTTCTCGGCCGCGATCCGCGCCTGGACGTCGGCCAGTTCCGGGTGGAAGGTGTAGGTCCCGTCGGTGACGCCGACACAGTCCCCGTCGATGTCCTGGATGCCGGAGCCGAGCGATCCGCAGGTGTGCAACACCGTGACCGCGCCCCAGACCGCCGCGGTGGCCAGCACGACCGCCACGGTGGCCAGCGCCATGCGCATGCGCCTGCGGCGCTTGCGCACCATCGCTGTCTCCGGCGGGACGATCGTGTCACTCTCGTTCACCCGGTGTCCTCCCCTCAGTCCCACCACTCGGCTTCGCGGCGGTGGTGGCGTGCGGCCTCCAGGAACCTCGCGTGCGGTCCCGACGGCCGGAGCCGCCCGACGTTGGCCCAGTCGTCGGCGATCTGCAGGTGCACGTCGCCCCTGCGGCTGTCGGTGAACGGGTCGGTGGTGACGTGCAGTGCCGCGAGCAGGCGGGCGACGGGCACGAGCTCTGGCGCGACATCAGCGGCCGCCACCAGCGCGCGTACCTCGTCGACGGGGGCGCCGCCGGTCCGGTGCCTGCGCGGCGCACCGGCGACCGAGGTGACGAGCCGGTGCCAGTCGGGACACGTCAGCTCGGTGAGCCGCTGGTGCAGGCGGGTGGCCACGAAGGCGACCTCGTCGTCGGCGAGAGCGTGGTACAGGTCGCCTGCCTCGTCGTCCTCGGCCCGGCAGATGTGGCGCAGCCGCGCGTGTACCTCCGACCAGACCGGTCCGTCGGTGCCGGTCCGCTCGGCGAGCCTGCGGGTGAGCAGCCGCCGCAGCACCATCAGGCCTGCCGACTCCTCGGCGGGCCATAGCAGCGGGTCGATGGTCTCCTCGTAGGCGGCCAGGCCGTGGCCGAGCAGGTGCTCCTGGCCCGCCAGCGCGAGCGCCTGTTCCCGCCGCCGCGCGGGCGCACAGGTCACCAGGGCCTGCAGCGCCGCCTCGGACGTGCCTTCGAGCAGGCGGTCGAGCATCCGCGCGGCCACGGTCGGCACCTGCTGGCCGCGGCGCTCGGTGCGCGCGAGGATCGCCTCCGGCTCGACCCACTTGCTGGGCGCGTCCATCGCGATGGCCTCGAGTACCAGGCTGGTCGAGGCCGGGTGCCCGCCGGTGAGGTCGTACACGATTCGGGTCATGCGCTGATGTTTGCCCAGCAGCAGCCCCATGTCGGCGATCGCCCGGCCGACCTCGTCCTCGGTCAGGTCCGGCAGCCGGTAGCCGACCCACCAGTAGCGGGACCAGTCCGGGCGCGCCGGGCCGGTGCGCAGTTCCTCCGGCGCGACCTGCACCTGGTCCGCGTCGGGCACCTCGGCCAGCAGCGCGCCGCGGCTGGTGGTCACGACGGTCAGCGGATCGGCGCCGCCCGGCTCGCCGACGACCCGCTCCCGGCGGGCGTGGACCAGCTGGGTGAGGAACCGGCGGCCGAGCGGGCTGTCCGCGTTGTCGAGCAGCACCACGCAGTTGAGCGACCGTTCGCCGGCCCGCCTGCCGACGTCGAACTCGGCGCGCAGGTCGGCGAGGAACGCCGACCAGAGGAGCTCGTCGATGCGCTGCCTGCTGTAGTCGTCGCCGGGGTCGGTCGCCCAGCGGTTGAGATCCACCAGGACATCGATGGGGTCCTTGCGCAACCCGAGGTCGCGGTGGCCGTACCAGTTGCAGTAGTCGCCGAGGGTCACGTGCTTGGCGGGGGCCCGCTTCGTCAACCAGGTGACGGCGTATCGCACCAGGCTGCCTGGTGGCTCGATCGGCAACCCGACGCTGGTCCCCATGCTGGCCAGCACGCTGCCCGCCGTGTCCGCCAGCACCTCGCGGACCGTGTCGAGATTCCGGTACCGTTCCCATGCGTTTTCGACGGCCCGGCAGGCCACGGAATGGTCGGTCAGATCCAGGTCCAGCCGCATCACCAGCTGACCGATGATGAACCGGGGAAACCGCAGTGCGTACTTCGGGTACTTCCTGCTGAGATCGAACGCGATCGCGGAGAGAACTTCCGGCACAGACGCGTGCCGGTTCGTCTCCAGGTCCAGCCGTGCGTGCGGGACCTGGTCCAACATTCCGTCCAGTTTGGACAGAACGGCGGACTTTCCGCTGCCGCGGAATCCTTCGATGACGATGACCGGCAGGTCGTCGCTGTACAGGGCGCCGTCGCGTTCGATTCGCGCCATGAAATGACGGACGAGACTGATTATGCCCTTCAGCCCGTAGACGCGGTCATCGGCGAGCGGCACGCGGATACCTCCCCCAGTTCGACCCGATATCTTAGTCCAGCCCATCGGGCAGCGGAGCCAATTCCACGGCATTCGCCTGAATAGACCAAATCCGGTGGGCGGCGGCACGGCGTCGTCCGCTCGCTGATCAACGACCTCGAGCTGTTGGTACCGGCCGCGGATTTCCTGCTGCCGGACGAGATTCGGGAATCAGATGCGACGTACCTGCCGCGGGGCGGCCAGTCCGTCCAGCGCGGCCCTGCCGGACAGTCCGGTCAGGTCCCAGTCCGTGGCACCGAGCAGCAGCGCGATCACCGCGTCCGCGAGCATGTTCGCGTCCTGCCAGCCCTGGCGCGGATGCTGTTGTGGCCGTACCCGGTGCCGGAGCACGAAACCGTCCAGCATGGCCTGGAGCACCGACGACAGTCGCTTGAATGTCCACTCAGGACGCATCACGAGGTCCAGCCCGTCCGCGAGCCTGCGGTAGATGTCGGCCCACGCCAGCGTCGCCGCCCGCGAGCCCGGTGCGAACGCCGCCGCGAGGTGCGGGTGGCGGGGCAGCAGCGGGGCGAGGTGCAGCACGAGGTAGCTCCTCGGGTGCTGCACGAGGTTCGCCAGCAGGTCGTCGGTGACGTCGGCGATGTACTGGGAGATCGAGGTGTCCGGGTTGTGCCGCTGCGCCGGGATCCCCGGCTGCTCCCGAAGTAGCGCGTACACCACGGCGTCCGCGAGGAAGTCCCCGCGTGTGGCCCACCGGCTGAAGAACGCGCGGCGGCGGGCCGCCTCACCGGACCACGTCGGCGCCAGCCGGATCACGTCGTCGGTGCGCAGCCAGTCCAGCGCGGTGGGGAAGCTGATGTGGCCGAGGCGCTGCGACTGGCGGTCGCCGACCGGCTCTGCCTGCAGGAACGCGTCCATCAGATTCGCTGCCACGGATAGAAAATGGATCGCCGTCATGTCGTGACGTGAGGGACGTGCGCGCAGGGCCACCGGCGGTTTTCCTCCAAGGCAAGCGAATCATCAAAAGTGTCGCCTGCCGGGCTGTTCGAGAGCAGCCCGCGAACGAGTGAAGCTTCAACCACGGACCGTGGCGGTTCGACAGCCGGATGGTCCTTCACGATCCCCCGATTGGCGGTGATGATGCCGGGGTCGGGTTGGCTCGCGGGCGCCTCCGGATTCCGCGATCCGCTGTTCTCCCTGTTCGTCATGGGTGCCGGGTTCGGCGCACTGGCGGGACCAGGGGACGAGCCGGTCAGCAGGCCCTCGTGATCACTGTGGGGACACGCGCCGACACGTCGCGTAGCGAAATCAGGGCCGGGTCGGCCGGTACCGGGGTGAGCCGCCGCCCTGCGTCATCGCGGGCGCGGGTTACCCTTGGGCCACTATGAGCGTTGAGTCGGTCTTTCCCCGTCTGGAGCCGTTGCTGCCCAGGGTGTCCAAACCGGTCCAGTACGTCGGTGGGGAGCTGAACTCCACCGTCAAGGACTGGGACGCCACCACGGTCCGGTGGGCGCTGATGTACCCGGACGCGTACGAGGTGGGACTGCCCAACCAGGGCGTCATGATCCTGTACGAGGTGCTCAACGAGCTCGCCGACGTGCTCGCCGAGCGCACCTACGCGGTGTGGCCGGACCTCGAGGCGCTCATGCGCGAGCACGGCGTCCCACAGTTCACCGCGGACTCCCACCGCCCGCTCGGCGCCTTCGACCTGATCGGTGTCAGCTTCTCGACCGAGCTCGGCTACACCAACCTGCTGACCGCGCTCGATCTGGCAGGCATCCCGTTGCACGCCAAGGACCGCACCGACGAGCATCCCGTCGTGATCGCGGGCGGTCATGCCGCGTTCAACCCCGAGCCGATCTCCGACTTCATCGACGCGGCCGTGCTCGGCGACGGCGAGGAAGCCGTCCTTGAGATCACCGGCATCGTCCGGACCTGGAAGCAGGAAGGCTGCCCCGGCGGCCGCGACGAGCTGCTGACCAGGCTCGCCGAGACCGGCGGCGTGTACGTGCCCAGGTTCTACGACGTCACGTTCGACGACGCCGGTGCGCTGAACCCGATCACGCCCAACCGGGACCGCGTGCCCGCGACGGTCGCCAAGCGCACCACCATGGACCTCGACGCGTGGCCCTACCCGAAGCAGCCGCTGGTTCCGCTCGCCGAGAGCGTGCACGAGCGGATGAGCGTCGAGATCTTCCGCGGTTGCACCCGTGGCTGCCGGTTCTGCCAGGCCGGCATGATCACCCGTCCCGTGCGCGAGCGGTCCATCGAGGGCATCGGCGCGATGGTCCACAAGGGACTGGAGTCGAGCGGGTTCGAGGAGGTCGGTCTCCTCTCGCTGTCCAGTGCGGACCATTCGGAGATCGCCGAGATCACCAAGGGCCTCGCGGACCGGTACGAAGGCACCAACACCGGCCTTTCGCTGCCGTCGACCCGCGTCGACGCGTTCAACATCGACCTCGCGAACGAGCTGTCCCGCAACGGCCGCCGCTCCGGGTTGACCTTCGCGCCGGAGGGTGGCAGCGAGCGGATTCGCCGCGTCATCAACAAGACCGTGTCCGAGGCCGACCTGATCAGGACGGTCAGCGCCGCGTACGCCAACGGATGGCGGCAGGTGAAGCTGTACTTCATGTGCGGCCTGCCGACCGAGACCGATGACGACGTGCTGCAGATCGCCGCCATGGCCCAGGAGGTCATCCGCGCGGGCCGCAAAGCCAGTGGCCGCAAGGACATCCGCTGCACCATCTCCATCGGCGGGTTCGTCCCCAAGCCCCACACGCCGTTCCAGTGGGCCGCGCAGTGCGACCCGGAGACGGTGGACAACCGCCTGCGGAAGCTGCGGGAGGCCGTCAACTCCGACCGCGGTCTCGGCCGCAACATCGGCATGCGCTACCACGACGGCAAACCGAGCCTCATCGAAGGACTGCTGTCCCGGGGGGACCGCCGCGTGGGCCGCGTCATCGAGCGGGTGTGGCGTGAGGGCGGCCGCTTCGATGGCTGGAGCGAGCACTTCTCCTACGAGCGCTGGACCTCCGCCGCCGCGGCCGAACTGGAGCCGCTCGGCGTGAGCCTCAACTGGTTCACCACGCGCGAGCGCGTCGACGACGAGGTCCTGCCGTGGGACCACCTCGACTCGGGCCTCGACAAGGGCTGGCTGTGGGACGACTGGCAGGACGCGTTGTCCGAGCAGGAGCTCGACGACTGTCGCTGGACGCCGTGCTTCGACTGCGGTGTCTGCCCGGCGATGGGCACCGACATCGAGATCGGTCCCACCGGCAGGAAGCTGCTGCCGCTGAACCCCGTGTAGCCGGTTCCCGTAGTCAGTTCCCGGTGACGGCGGCCAACGCGTCGACCAGGCCGTGGCCGTAGAAACCGTTGTACGGGTTGTAACCCGTGCAATAGGCGTCCTGCGCCCCGGTGTCGTGCAGGTCGTAGTCGGCCGGGCACGGCAGCGGCTCCGCTTGCTCGGTCAGGATCTTCGTGATCGTCTGCGGTGTCGCGTCCGGATGCTTCGATGCGATGAGCGCGGCGACGCCTGCGACGTGCGGGGTGGCCATCGACGTGCCGCAGAACCGGTCGTAGCCGCCCGGCACCGTGGACAGCACGCAGTCGTTCCCCTCCTGCTTGGCACCCGAGGGGTCGTAGGCCTTCGGCTTCGTCTCGCCGCCGGGCGCGGTCACGTCGACGACGCCGAGACCGTAGGAGCTGTAGCTGGCCTTCAGCTCGTTGCGGCCCACCGCGGACACGGCCACCACACCACGCAGCCCGGCGGGCAGCACCTTGCAGCTGCCGTCCAGCGTGCGCCGCTTCGCCTGACCCTTCGACGTGCCGGAGGCCGCGGGGTTCTCGGCCGTCCGCCCACTCGGGCCTGCCAGGTCGGCGCCCTCGTTCGTGGCCGCCGCGACGGTCAGCACGCCGTGCTGGGTGGCGTATTCCACCGCGCGCCGGACCGACTCGTAGACGACGTGCTCACTGTCCCGGTCGCACGTCATCAGCCACGGGTCGACGAAGTAGCTGTTGTTGGTCACCTTCATCTTGTTCGCGGAGGCCCACATCAGCCCGCACACCGCGTACTCGGGAAGGATGTAGCCCTGGTCGTCGACCACTTTCACCGACGCGATCCGCACGCCGGGCGCCACCCCCACGGTGCCGTGCCCGTCGTCGGCCGCCGCGATCGTGCCCGCCACGTGTGTCCCGTGCGGCGACGCCGTCGGCTCCCACGCGGCAGGTGCCTGGTCGGGCTTGCCGGTCAGGCAGCCCGCCGACTTCGTGCGGTCCAGCGCCGAGGACAGGTCAGGGTGGGTCGGGTCGACCCCGGAGTCGAGGACACCGACCACGACGTCCTTGCTGCCCGGGTTGATCCGGCGCGCCCCGTCCGCCCCGATCATCGTCATGTCCCACTGCTCGCCGGTTCGGTCCTTTTTGTCCACTTCGACCGGGAGGGTGGCCGCGGTGGCCGCCGCGGCTGTCTCGTCCTTGCGGGGTCCTTGCTGGGCCGCCAGCGCTCCTTCCGCGCTGAACGCGCGGTGGGTGCCCATGCGCTCCGTGAACGCGCTGTCGACCGACCTGGCCACCCCGACGGCGATCTGGGGGTAGTAGACGGCGAGCGCGCCGCATGCCGCCGTAATCTGGTTCTCGGCGTCGGGCTGCGTGGTGCCGGGGTCGAGCAGGACCACGTACCGAAGCTCGGCGCTGCCCGTCGAGCAGGCGTCGCGTGGTGGGTCCACGGCCTGGGCGCTCGCGGTCACACCGGGTGTCACCAGGGATGTCGCGAACACCGCGGCACTGACCGCTGCCGCCGGTAGACGGCGCAGCAGAGGCACGGATGACCTCCATAAGTTGGGGCGGCCGGTTCTGGGAGCCGGCACTCCAATGTCCGGACGGTAGCCAGACTATTGCTCCATAGACAAGCTCGCGGCCGGAATTGGATCTGGGGGTACGGTGCCAGCATCCGCAAGGGAACACCACCGGACCGACCGGATACCACCAGAAGGAGTAACGCTGACCCGCGACGACCGCCCGAACCCTTCCGCCTCGGCGGTGCAGAAGCTGCGGCTTCGGTACGCCAAGCGCGGTCCTCTGAGGTTCACCTCACACCGGGACGTGGCCCGCGCGTTCGAGCGTGCGCTGCGCCGGGCGCGAGTGCCGATGGCGTACTCCCAGGGCTTCAACCCGCACCCGAAGATCTCCTGGATCGGTGCGTCGCCGACCGGGGTGGCGAGCGAGGCGGAATACGTCGAGATACAGCTGGTCGAGGTGCTCGAACCGGACGAGCTGGTCCGGATGCTGGACGCGGCGATGCCGCCGGGGCTCGACCTGCTGGAGGCGGTCGGGGTGGCGGTCGGCGCCGGTGGTGAGGCGCTCGCGGACCGCATGGAGGCGAGCCGGTGGCGGATCGAGCTGCCCGGCGTGTCGTCCGACACGCTCTCGGCGGCGTGGGAGCGGGTGCTCGCAGCGGAGGTCGTCGAGGTCGAACGCCTGACCAAGCACGGGATGCGCACGATTGACGCACGCTCCGCGATCGTCACCGGATGGGTTGAAGATGACCCGGTCGTGTCTCCTTCAACCACACAACCCGAGCCGTGTGGGATACTCATCGTGGTTGTCCGGCAGCTGACACCTGCCGTTCGACCGGACGACGTGCTGAGCGCGCTCCGCGTCGCCGCCGCTCTGGAACCGCCGGTGCCCGCGAAGGCGACCCGGATGGCCCAGGGGCGGCTCGACGACAGCGGAGGTCTGTCCGACCCGTTGGCCCTAGATCGGGCCGCGCGGGCTTCGGCGTGCGGGTGACGCTCGACGCGACGTTGTGACTGACCTGCCGTGCGCACCGGCCTGGCCCGGTGTACATGGCGAGAGGCGAGGATTCCCGCCGCCCAGCGGCGGAAAGACAACACGCTTCACCGGAGGAGCACGGTGAGGCGAGGACAACGAGGCCCCTGTGTGGCCGCGTCCGAGAGTGCTGGTGCTCGTTGCGCCTGCGCTGATGGACGCGCCCGGGGGCGAAGGAGCTACATGACGGATATGTCGACCCCTGCCGGAAACACCGGCGGGGACACCACCACACCCATCGCCGCCGCACTCGCGGACCTGCCCGCCAGGATCCGCGTGCACGCGCTTGCCAAGTTGCTGGGCCGCAGCAGCCGGGAGGTGCTCGCCGCCGTCACCGCACTCGGTGTCGACGGCCGCAGCGTGCAGTCGAGCATCGACCGGGAGCTGGCGCTCCGGGTAGCCGAGTCGCTCGGCGTGACCGGGGCAGATGCGGCCGATGCCGAGGCAGCCGCGTCCGCGCAGGCCGCCACCAGGACAGAGGTGCCTGCCGGGGCACCCGCGCAGGCGCCCCCGGCCGGCGGCACCCAGCAGAGCGCGCCCCGGATCGCGGGCACGCCGGGCTTCAGCGAGCCCGCACCGGTCACCGAGTCATCGCAGACGACCAGGGCCACGCCGCCCACCCCGGTGTTCGCGTCGGCGTCGCCGCTGTTCCTCCCGCCCGAGCCGCCCGCCGCGCCTGCCCGCCAGGCCGTCAGGCCCGCGGCCAAGCCCAAGGACGAACCGGAACCGGTCGAGGACGAGTCCGACGAGACCGAGGACCCGAACGCCGAGGACAACGAGGACAACGAGGACGACCGGCCCCGTCGCCGCCGCGGTCGCCGTGGCCGTGGCCGTGGCAAGGGTGGCCAGGACGACGCCGCTGCCGACGAGGCAGCCGAGGACGAGCCGAAGCCCGCTGCCAAGCAGGAGAAGGCCGACAAGGCGGACAGGCCTGCCAAGCGCAAGGCCAAGGAAGAGCCAGAGGCCGACGACTCCGACGACCAGGAGCAGGACGGCGAGGACGCGGCCACCCGCAGGCGGCGCCGCAGGCGCAGGCGTCGCGGTGGCGCCGACGACGAGAGCGGCAACCCAACCGAGGACGACCCGCCGAACACGGTCGTCCACGTCCGCGAGGCCCGCGATGACAAGGACAAGGGTGAGTCCGACGGGCGCGACGAGGTGCGCAGCGTCCGCGGCTCGACCCGTCTGGAGGCCAAGCGCCAGCGTCGTCGCGACGGCCGCGAGGCAGGCCGTCGCCGTGCCCCGATCCTGTCCGAGGCCGAGTTCCTTGCCCGCCGTGAGGCCGTCGACCGGGCCATGGTCGTGCGCGAGCGCGGCGACCGGATCCAGATCGGTGTGCTCGAGGACGGTGTGCTCGTCGAGCACTTCGTCACCTCGTCGGGCACCGGTTCCCTGGTCGGCAACGTCTACCTGGGCCGGGTCCAGAACGTTCTGCCGTCGATGGAGGCCGCCTTCGTCGACATCGGCCGCGGCCGCAACGCCGTGCTCTACGCGGGCGAGGTCGACTGGGACGCCGCCGGTCTCGAGGGCAAGGCCCGCAAGATCGAGCAGGCCCTGTCGACGGGTGACAGCGTGCTCGTCCAGGTCACCAAGGACCCGGTCGGTCACAAGGGCGCCCGCCTGACCACCCAGATCAGCCTCCCCGGCCGCTTCCTCGTGTACGTGCCGGGCGGTGGCGCCACCGGCATCTCCCGCAAGCTGCCGGAGAACGAGCGCCGCCGTCTCAAGGACGTGCTCAAGCGCGTCGTCCCCGAGGACGCCGGCGTGATCATCCGCACCGCGTCCGAGGGCATCAGCGAGGAGGAGCTGGCGCGCGACGTCCGCCGCCTCCAGGCCCAGTGGCAGGTCATCAAGGACAGGACCGAGGGCACCAACGGCGTCCGCAAGGTCGGCTCCCCGTCGCTCGTCTACGAGGAGCCGGACCTGCTGGTCAAGGTCGTCCGCGACCTGTTCACCGAGGACTTCTCCGCGCTCGTGGTCCAGGGCGGCGCCGCCTGGGAGACCGTCGACGCCTACGTCCGCCACGTCGCGCCGGAGCTCGCCGACCGCGTCCGCAAGCACGCAAGCAACGCCGACGTCTTCGCCGAGTACCGCATCGAAGAGCAGCTGCTCAAGGCCCTGGACCGCAAGGTCTGGCTGCCGTCCGGCGGCTACCTGGTCATCGACCGCACCGAGGCGATGACCGTCATCGACGTCAACACCGGCAAGTTCACCGGCTCCGGCGGCAACCTCGAGGAGACGGTGACCAGGAACAACCTGGAGTCGGCCGAGGAGATCGTCCGCCAGCTCCGGTTGCGCGACATCGGCGGCATCATCGTCATCGACTTCATCGACATGGTCCTGGAGTCCAACCGCGACCTGGTCCTCCGCAGGCTGACGGAGTGCCTCGGCCGCGACCGCACCCGCCACCAGGTCGCCGAGGTCACGTCCCTTGGTCTCGTGCAGATGACCCGCAAGCGGGTCGGCACGGGCCTGCTCGAGGCGTTCGGCACCACCTGTGAGTACTGCAAGGGCCGCGGTGTCCTGGTCTCGACCGAGCCGATCAGCAAGCCGGGTGGCGGGAACGGTCACACGCACGCCGAGCCGTCCCGGGGCAGCACCCGGCGCTCGCGCGGTCGTGGTGACGAGGGCAAGGACAAGGCCCAGGACAAGGACAAGGACAAGGCTCAGAACAAGGACGCCGCCAAGGAAGCCGCTGCTCAGGCGGCGAAGGAGGCCGTCCGCGACATCGCCAAGGCCACCAAGGCCACGGTGAACGAGTCCGAGAGCGCCGAGCCCGAGTCCGCAGAACCGGCGGCCCAGCCGGAGCCTCAGCCCGAAGCCCAGACGGACGAGACTCCGCACCGTAGCCGTCATCGCAGCCGCAGCAGCAGGGCGGAGGCACGCGCCGCGAACCGCGTCAAGAGCGCCGACGCGGCGGCGAGCCGCGCCGAGACCAACGGCGTCCACACCGGCCCAGCGCCGGCAGCCGGGAGCGAGCCGGGCGCCACGGAGCCCACGCCCGCGACCTCGGAAGCGACGGAAGCCGCCGATACCCCGGACGGCGAGGCCGTGACCAGCGGTGGCGAGCCCGGCGGTCCGGTGGCAGACGAGCAGGCGACGCGCGAGTCCGCCGAACCTACCCAGCCGGAGTCCGCCGTCACCGGTGCCGACTCGGGCCCGACCCAGCCCGCCGAGACCACCGAGGATCGCGCCGAGCCGGCCGCTGACGGCCTCAATGCCGCCCAGGCGGACACGGGGTCGTCCGAGTCAGGCGAGCGTCCGTACGGGCGGAGCAACGGCTCGGTCGATCGTGTGGAGCCGGAGGTGGAACCGACGGTGCCCGCACCGTCCACCCCGCCGCGCAGGCAGCCGCGCCGTGCGGCGTCCCGTCCGGCCGGCCCCCCGGTCGCGGTGCGACGCGATGGCTGACCCCGGTTTGGCCGCCTTCACGGCGGGCACGTAGTCTGTAGGTCGGCCCGCCGTGAAGGTGGGCCGACTCGTGCGCGAGCCCGGTGTCATATCGCCCGGTCGCCGCGTAGCCCCAAGGTTTTCCGAAGCAGTCGAGTAGCAGGAGAGTTGCGTCCGATGTACGCGATCGTCAAGACCGGCGGCAAGCAGTACAAGGTCGCCGTCGGCGACATCGTCGAGGTCGAGAAGCTCGACGGTGAGCCGGGCGCCGAGCTCACGTTCCCCGCACTGCTCGTCGTCGACGGGGACCAGGTCACCACGGACGCCGACGCCCTGGCGAAGGTCTCCGTCAACGGTGTCGTCGTGGCCCAGACCAAGGGCCCGAAGATCCGCATCCACAAGTTCAAGAACAAGACCGGCTACCACAAGCGGCAGGGGCACCGGCAGAAGCTGACCCGTGTCGAGGTCACCGGCATCAAGACCAAGTAGGAGCTGAACAGCATGGCACACAAGAAGGGTGCGTCCAGCTCCCGCAACGGACGCGACTCCAACGCCCAGCGACTTGGCGTCAAGCGGTATGGCGGCCAGGAAGTCAACGCAGGCGAGATCTTGATCCGCCAGCGGGGCACCAAGTTCCACCCGGGCGTCAACGTCGGCCGAGGCAAGGACGACACGCTGTTCGCCTTGGCCGCTGGCGCGGTCCAGTTTGGCGAGAAGCGCGGTCGCAAGACCGTGAACATCGTCCCGGTCGAGGGCTGAGCCCGCGATCGAAGCAAGACCCCACGGGGGGCGGGCCGGCGAGTTTGCGGCCCGCCCCTCTTTGTGCGTTCAAGGAAGGTTTCGCAGTGTCCCGATTCGTTGATCGCGTGGTCATCCACGCCGCCGCGGGTGATGGCGGCAACGGCTGCGCCTCGGTGCACCGCGAGAAGTTCAAGCCTCTTGGCGGCCCGGACGGCGGCAACGGCGGCAACGGCGGCGACATCGTGCTCGTCGTCGACTCCGGAGTGCACACGCTTCTCGACTTCCACTTCCGCCCGCACTCCCACGCCACCAACGGCAAGCAGGGGCAGGGCAGCAACCGTGACGGCGCGACCGGCGAGTCACTCGAGCTGAAGGTGCCGGACGGCACCGTCGTGCTCACCGAGGACGGTGAGGTGCTCGCCGACCTCATCGGCTCCGGCACCCGTTACGTCGCCGCCCGTGGCGGCCGTGGCGGTCTCGGCAACGCGGCCCTCGCCTCCAAGGCCCGCAGGGCTCCCGGGTTCGCCCTGCTCGGTGAACCCGGCGAGGTGGCGGATGTCGTGCTCGAGCTGCGTTCCGTCGCCGACGTCGGTCTCGTCGGCTTCCCGTCGGCGGGCAAGTCGTCCCTGATCTCCGTGCTGTCCTCGGCCCGCCCGAAGATCGCCGAATACCCGTTCACGACGCTCGTGCCCAACCTGGGCGTCGTCACCGCGGGGTCCGCCACGTTCACGGTCGCCGACGTGCCTGGTCTCATCCCCGGCGCCAGCCAGGGCAAGGGGCTCGGCCTCGACTTCCTCCGCCACATCGAACGCTGCTCCGTGCTCGTGCACGTCGTCGACTGCGCGACCTACGAGTCCGGCCGCGACCCGGTGTCCGACGTGGACGCCATCGAGGAGGAGCTGGCCCGCTACACGCCCGGCCTCGGCGGCAGCCTCGCCGAGCGCCCCCGCGTCGTGGTGCTCAACAAGATCGACGTGCCGGACGCCCGTGAACTCGCGGAGATGGTCCGCCTCGACTTCGAGGCCCGCGGCCTCCCGGTCTTCGCGGTGTCGACCGCAAGCCACGAAGGTCTGCGCGACCTGACCTACACGCTCGCCAAGATCGTCGAGGAGGACCGCGCCAGCCGCCCGTCGCTCGAGGCGAGCCGCATCGTGCTGCGCCCGCCCGCCGTCGACGATGCGGGCTTCACGGTGGTCGACGACGAGGAGCAGGAGGGCGGGTTCATCGTCCGGGGCGAGCGCCCAGAGCGGTGGGTCCGCCAGACCTCGTTCGACAACGACGAGGCGGTCGGCTACCTCGCCGACCGGCTCGCCCGGCTCGGCGTCGAGCAGGTGCTGGCGCAGCGCGGCGCCAGGCCGGGCTGTCCGGTCACCATCGGCGGCGTGACCTTCGACTGGGAGCCCTCCACCCCGGCCGGTATCGACATGGTTCTGCACAACCGCGGCAGCGACCCCCGCCTCGAGCGCACGGACCGGATCGGCGCGACCGAACGCAAGGCCGCCAAGATCGCCCGACGCGTGCCGACCGGACAAGGGCCGACCGAACAAGGGCTGACCGGCAACGAGCCCGACGAGCAGGAAGACGACGAGTTGTCGTGACCGGAGCGCTGTCCGCGACCAGATCGCAGGTGGCGGCCGCCCGACGGATCGTGGTGAAGGTCGGCTCGTCCTCCCTCACGGCCGCGGAGGGCGGCTTGGACCCGGCCCGTCTCGACGCACTCGTCGACGCCCTGGCTGCCCGCCGTACCGCTGGCAGCCAGGTGGTGCTGGTGTCCTCCGGCGCCATCGCCTCCGGTCTGGCCCCGCTCGGCATCAGCCGCCGCCCCCGCGACCTGGCCACCCAGCAGGCCGCCGCCAGTGTCGGCCAACTGGTTCTCGGCCACGCCTACGTGTCGTCCTTCGCCCGCCACGGCCTCCGCGTCGGCCAGGTGCTGCTCACGTCGGACGACGTCGTCCGGCGCTCGCACTACCGCAACGCCCAGCGCACCCTGTCCCGCCTGCTGGCGCTGGGCGTGGTCCCGGTCGTCAACGAGAACGACACCGTCGCCACCGAGGAGATCCGCTTCGGCGACAACGATCGCCTCGCCGCGCTCGTCGCCTACCTCGTCGGCGCGGACGCACTGCTCCTCCTCTCCGACATCGACGCCCTCTACGACGGCAACCCGCGCCGCGCGGGCGCGAAGCGCATCGCGGAGGTGCTGGACCACTCCGACGTGGCACACGTGCACGCCGACGACCCGGGGTCGGAGGTCGGCACTGGCGGCATGACCACGAAGCTCGCGTCGGCCCGGCTCGCGTCGGCAGCGGGCGTCCCGGTGCTGCTCGCCGCCGCCTCCGACGCCGCCAGAGCCCTCGGCCCCGCTGACGTCGGCACCGCCTTCGCGACCGGCGGCGGCCGCCGCCTCACCCCGCGCCGCTTCTGGCTTGCCTACGCCGCCGACACCCACGGGAAGCTCCAGTTGGACGACGGTGCGGTCAAAGCGGTCGTGGACCGCCGCCGCTCGCTGCTGGCCGCGGGCATCACCTCGGTGACCGGCGAGTTCGAGGCGGGCGACGTGGTGGAGTTGACCAACCTGCGGGGCGAAGTCGTCGCCAGGGGCGTCGTTGCCTTCGACGCCTCCGAACTGCCCATGCTGATGGGCCACTCGAGCCAGGACCTCGCACCCGAGCACCGCCGCGAGGTCGTCCACGCGGACGACCTGGTCCCGCTCCGCCACTGACCGGACATCCAGCCGCAGTCGACCAACGGCGTGCCTGATCACGGCGCGACGAACACCCGCTCGAACGGGTCACCGGTATCCGTGCGCCTGGACGCGCTCAGGGACGCACAACTGTTGGCACACAACCTGATCGCCGCCGCACTCGGCCCGCGTGATCCGGTCGGGTAGCCCGGCGCCTGGGCTACCCGACCGAACCATGCTCCGCCGGCGCGCTGCTGGTGTGCAAACGTCGTATCTCACTGTGTAGTTCTCAATGAGCGAGCCACGTGACAGCGGCGATGTGTCAGGTGGTGGTCGCCAACACGAACGGCAGGACAGCCGGCGCGCCTGCCTCCCGCAGCAGCTTGACCGCGACCGTCATCGTCCAACCCGTATCGAGACGATCATCGACCAGCAGCACGGGCCCGTTCACCGTGAACAGCCGCTCCGTCAGGTGCGAGTCGACAGTCAGCTTCCGCCACACCTGCGCCAGACGTAAGGCGCTGTTGGCCCGGTGCTCGCCGGAAGGCTCCGAGCCGATCTCGCCAAGGAACGTCAGCCGCCCGATCGTCGCGAGTCGTTCGCCGAGGCTGGCCACCAGCCTCGGCCGGCTCTGCGACCCGATCGTCACCACGCCCACCGGGCGTTCCGCCCAGTCCCAGGACGCGAGCACCTGCACGCATGCGTTGACCATGTCGTCCGGCACCGGGCCGTCCTCGGCTGTCGGCGAGAACAACTCACGCAAACGATTGCCCCACCCGACGTCCGTCAGCCGACCCAGCGCCCTACCAGGAGCGGTGACCACCTCGGCGCCGATTCGACCGGACAGCGGCACGTCCAGCTTGGCCATACCGCTTGGCCATTGACGACGCGGATCGACCTCCACGCCGGGCCGGCGTAAACGTTCGCCGGCCTCCTGGACCCGGTCCAACGACACCTCGGAGCTCCACCTGGGGCCGGCACAGTTGTCGCACCGGCCGCACGGCGCGGCATGCGGATCATCCAGCTGCCGCAACAGGTACTCCATGCGGCACTTGTCCGTCGACTGGTAGTCGAGCATCGTCTGCTGCTCGGCCCGCCTCGCCTCGGCGATGCCGCGGTAGCGCTCCGCGTCGTACTGCCATTCGTCGCCCGTGGCGATCCAGCCGCCCTTGACCCTCTGCACCGCACCGTCGACGTCCAGCACCTTCAGCACCATCTCGAGCCGCGACCGGGACAGGTCGCACTGTGGCTCGAGTGCCACTGTGGACAGTGGTCGGTCGGCCGAGGACAGTGCGTCAACGACCTGCCGTACGGCGGGTTCCGGCGGAAACGCCAGCGACGCGAAGTACTTCCAGATCGCCCGGTCCTCGATGCCGGGCAGGAGCAGCACCTCCGCCTGCTCGACGCCACGGCCCGCTCGGCCGATCTGCTGGTAGTACGCGATCGGCGACGCCGGTGAGCCGAGGTGGATCACGAAACCCAGGTCCGGTTTGTCGAAACCCATGCCCAGAGCCGAAGTCGCCGCCACGGCTTTGACCCTGTTGGCCAGCAGATCCTGCTCGATCTGTTCCCGCTCGGCGGGATCGGTCCTGCCCGTGTAGGCGGCGACCTGGAACCCGTTGTCCCGCAGGAACGACGCCACCTCGTGCGCCGACGCGACGGTCAGCGCATAGATGATGCCCGATCCCGGCAGTTCGCCGAGGTGCTCCGCGAGCCATGCCATCCTCGCCTGCGGCGTCGGCAGGTCCAACACGCCGAGATGCAGGCTGGCACGGTCCAGTTCGCCACGCAGCACCAGCGTGTCCTGCCTGCCCAGGTCGAGCTGGTCGGCCACGTCGCGGACCACCCGGTCGTTGGCGGTCGCCGTCGTGGCCAGCACCGGCACGCCGGCAGGCAGTTCGGTCAGCAACGTGCGCAACCTGCGGTAGTCCGGCCGGAAGTCGTGTCCCCAGTCGGAGATGCAGTGCGCCTCGTCGACCACCAGCATGCCCGCCGACGCGGTCAGCTCCGGCAGCACGGTTTCCCGGAAGTCCGGGTTGTTCAACCGCTCCGGGCTGACCAGCAGCACATCGGTGCGGCCAGCGAGGACGTCGGCCTGGACGTCCTGCCACTGGTCGAGGTTCGCCGAGTTGATGGTCGCCGCATGCACGCCCGCCCGTGCCGCCGCGTCGATCTGGTTGCGCATCAGGGCGAGCAGCGGCGAGACGATCACCGTCGGACCGTTGCCCAGCTCCCTTAACAGTGCGGTGGCGAGGAAGTACACGGCCGACTTGCCCCACCCGGTTCGTTGCACGACGAGCGCCCGCCTGCGGTCGACGACCAGTGCCTTGATGGCTGTCCACTGGTCGTCGCGCAGCCTTGCGCCGTCGCCCGCGAGGGCTCGGAGCCGGTTCTCTGCTGAGTTGCGAAGTGCTTGCTCGTCCACAGCACCCACGATGGCGCATCGGACGGAGCGGTGCCAGGAGAAGGCCGAGCGAATGGGACTTTCGCTCGGACAAGTGGTGGGAGACACATCCCGGCAAGAGCCTCTGCACGTACGCTGACCAGCTATGACAGGTCGTCGGATCGGGATCATGGGCGGCACCTTCGATCCCGTGCACCACGGGCATCTGGTCGCCGCGAGCGAGGTCCAGGCCAGCTTCAACCTCGACGAGGTGATCTTCGTGCCGACGGGGCAGCCGTGGCAGAAGACCAATCGCAAGGTCAGCGCCGCCGAGGACCGCTACCTCATGACGGTGATCGCCACCGCCTCCAACCCGCACTTCTCCGTGAGCAGGGTGGACATCGAGCGCGGCGGCACCACCTACACGATCGACACGCTCCGCGACCTGCACGAGATCCACCCGGACGCGGAGCTGTTCTTCATCACCGGCGCGGACGCGCTCGAGCAGATCCTGTCCTGGCGGCAGGCGGAAGAGCTGTTCTCTCTTGCCCATTTCGTCGGCGTGACCAGGCCCGGATACCGGCTCGACAGCACGCACCTGCCCGCGGGCTCGGTGAGTCTCATCGATGTGCCCGCGATGGCGATATCCTCGACAGCGTGCCGTGAACGGGTCGCGTCCGGCCTCCCGGTCTGGTATCTCGTACCGGACGGGGTCGTGCAGTACATCAGCAAGACCGATCTCTACCGGGAGGCGTAACCCGAGCGGTCGCGTGCACGGGTACTCTCTCATGGTTGAGCAGCAGCTTTCAGCAGTACGTACGAACGAGGAGTGACGTGGCCGCAACGCACGACGCACGAGAGTTGGCGCTGGTCGCCGCCAATGCGGCAGCCGACAAGAAGGCCAGCGACGTGATCGTGCTCGACGTGTCGGACCAGCTGGTCATCACGGACTGCTTCGTGATCGCCTCCGCGCCGAACGAGCGGCTGGTCGGTGCCATCGTCGACAACGTCGAGGAGAAGATGCGCGCCGCGGGCACCAAGCCGGTGCGCCGCGAGGGTGCGCGCGAGGGCCGCTGGGTGCTGCTCGACTTCGTCGATGTTGTGGTGCACGTCCAGCACGCCGACGAGCGCGCCTTCTACGGCCTGGAGCGGCTGTGGAAGGACTGCCCCCGCATCGAGTTCGACCCGGACGGCGTGCCCGTCGAGTCGAACGGCGCTGAGGGCGGGACGACGTGACTCTCCGCCGGCTCGTCCTGTGGCGGCATGGCGAGACCGACTACAACGCCACCAGCCGGATGCAGGGCCAGCTGGACTCGGTGCTCACGGACGTGGGGCGCAACCAGGCCAGGTTCGCGGTACCCGCGCTGGCCAGGTTCTCGCCGGACGTCGTCGTGGCGTCCGACCTGAAGCGGGCCACCGACACCGCGACCATCTTCACCGAGACCACCGGTGTGCCGCTGCGGTTCGACAAGCGGTTGCGCGAGACGCACCTCGGGCTGTGGCAGGGCATGACCGGCCTCGAGGTGGATGAGCAATGGCCGGGATCGCGGCAGATCTGGCAGACCGACCCGACGTGGACGCCACCGGGTGGCGAGGCGCGGGTCGAGGTCGCCACGCGTGCCGCCGAGGTGGTCGCCGACCTCGACGAGTCCACTGAGGACACCGCGGTCCTGTGCGCGCACGGCGGGTTGATCACCGCGCTGACCGGCTATCTCCTGGAGCTTCCGGTCACCACCTGGGCAAAGCTGGGCGGCATCGGGAACTGTCACTGGGTGGTGCTCGCGCGGCGGGCGACCAGCGGTCTGGCGTGGCGCCTGCTCGCGTACAACGCCGGCATCACCGGCTGAGACACCGTTGACGACCCTGTTGGTGTTCGGGGACTCACTGAGCTTCCACGGACCGGACGGCCCCCATCCCGTCGATGACGAGCGGTTGTGGCCGAACCGCGCCGCCACCGCGCTGGGCGGGCAGGCCGAGCTGTTCGCGGGGTTCGGCTGGACCGCCAGGGACGCGTACTGGGCCCTTGCCGGTGACCCGAGGGTGTGGGCGCAGCTGCCGAAGGCCGACCTTCTCGTGCTGGCCGTCGGCAGCATGGACACCCTGCCCTCGCCGTTGCCCACCTACCTTCGTGAAGGGCTGCGCTACCTGCGGCCCGACCCGCTGCGTCGCTGGGTGCGGGAGCGGTACCTCGCCGCGCAGCCCTGGCTGGCCAGGACGCTGCGGGGTCGTCCCGTCGCGCTGCCGCCCGCGCTGACCGTGCGCTACCTGGACCGGGTCCTCGGGTCAATCCGCGCGTTGCGGCCCGACCTGCCGGCCATCGGGGTCCTGCCGCCCGTGCACCGGGCGGGCTCGTACGGGTTCGTCCACACGGGCCGGCCCGGTGGGACCGCCGCTGTCCGGGCCTGGGGTGACCAGGCCGGAGTGCCGTTGCTGGACCTGGCTTCGCTGGTCGGGGACCACGTGCTGGGCGGGCGGGGCAACCCGGACGGCATCCATTGGGGCTGGGAGGCACACGAGCTGGTGGGCAAGGCCCTGGCTGACGAGGCCGGTGCGTTGCTCGACCGGCCGCGATAACGCTCATTTCGCCACTGACCACGTAGGCTCTCCGTCCGTGCCGGTTGCCGTGGTCACCGATTCGAGTGCGTACCTGCCGGATGGCTTCGCCAACCGGCATGCGGTGCACGTCGTGCCGCTGCACGTCCTGATCGACGACCGGTCCGGGCTGGACGGTGTGGACATCGGCCCCGTCGAGGTGGCGACCGCGCTGACCGGCAGGCGAACGGTGACGACGTCGCGGCCCAACCCGGACGAGTTCGCGCGGACCTATCGACGCCTGCTCGACGAGGGCGTCGAGGGCATCGTGTCGGTGCACCTCTCCCGTGAGTTGTCCGGGACCTGGGAGTCGGCGCGGTTGGCGGCGCAGGAGGTCGGCGTCGATCGGGTGCGGGTCGTCGACTCGCGGACGACGGTCATGGGACTCGGTTTCGCGGTGCTGCGTGCGGCGACGGTGGCGGCCGCCGGTGGCGCGGGGGAGTCGGTCGAGGAGGCAGCCGTGTCGGCGGCCGCGCGGACCACGACGTTCTTCATGGTCGAGACCCTCGAGTACCTGCGCAGAGGTGGCCGGATCGGGTCCGCTGCCGCGTTCTTCGGCACGGCGCTCGCGGTCAAGCCGGTGCTGCACATGAAGGACGGCCACATCGTGCCGCTGGAGAAGGTGCGCACCACGAACCGGGCGGTCTCCCGTCTGGTCGACCTGGCGGAACAGGCCAGCGTCGCGACCGGGGCGGACAGCGTCGAGCTCGCCGTGCACCACCTCTCGGCCCATGATCGGGCGGTGGAGCTGGCGACCCGGTTGGACGAGCGGGTCGCCCCGTCGTCCGGTTGCCTCGTGTCAGAACTGGGCGCGGCGATCGGTGCGCACACCGGTCCGGGCATGCTCGCTGTCGTGGTGTGCCCGGCCGACTGGTAACCCGCCACCGTCCCACACCACACCGACAATTCCGCGCTCGAGACCTGCCCGCCACCGGCAGTTGTCCACAGCCCACCTACTTGTCCACAGCGAGCGCCCACCGACCCGGCCGTCCGCTCGTTCCCGCATATCGTCGAACCCGTGATCGAAACAACTGCACGGCGCGAACGGAGAACCGACGAGACCCGGGACCGTCTCGCCAGCTTGATGGGCCAGGCACGCGCGGAACCGAGGGAGGAGACCGCTGACCTCCCGCCCGACCAGGAATGGGAGGACGTCTCGGCGGATCCGCCCGACCCGCCCTCGCCTGTGCCGTGGTGGCGCCGCGGCCCGGCGGGCAGGTGGGTGGCGGAGTGGGCACCGGAGCGGGCCGGTGGTGGTCGGCGGAAGCTGGCCGTCGCGGTGGTCGGCGGCCTCGTGCTCGCGGTCATGGTCGCCGTCGGGTTCGCGGTGTCGTCGGGTGGCACCGAGCACGAGGTGCCGCCCGTGCTGCCGATGGCGGCGGCGAGCGAGTCTGTGCCGCCCGCTGAGACGTCCATCGTCGTGAGCGTGGTTGGCCGGGTCGTGCGACCAGGGCTGGTCACGTTGCCGGAAGGGGCTCGCGTCGCCGACGCATTGCGGGAGTCGGCCGGGCCAGTGCCGGGGACGGACCTCGGCCCGCTCAACCTCGCCCGCAAGCTCGCTGACGGGGAACAGATCTATGTCGGAGTGCCTGCGCCGCCGGGCGCCGAACCGGTAGCGGGAGCGACGGCACCGGGTGAACCCGGCAAGGTCGACCTGAACACGGCGACGTTGACGGAACTCGACACGTTGCCGGGGGTCGGTCCGGTGACCGCGCAGAGCATCGTCGACTGGCGCACCGAGCACAGCAGGTTCGACAGCGTCGACCAGCTACGGGAGATCGACGGCATCGGGCCCAGCCGTTTCGCGAAGCTCCAGGACCTGGTCGTGGCGAGATGAGCAGCGGCCTGGGGCTCGAGGTCGGGGGCAGGCAGGACTGGCGGTTGGTGCCCGCGGCGCTTGTGGTGTGGCTCGCGACGATGGTGGGACTGCTGCTCGGCTGGTGGTGGTCGGCCGCGGGCGGGCTCGCCGGGGTCGTGGTGGGCGTCGTGGTGGTGGTCCGTTCCCGAGGACGGTCGGCGGTCGCCCGGTGGTGGCGTCTTGGCATGGCGTGGTCGTTGCTCGTGTGCGGTCTGTTGGTGGGGTTGGCCGGCACATCGCGGCTGCGGGACGCTGCGGAGGATCCGCTCCGGGTGCCGGCGAGTGCCGGTGCGTCGGCGGTGGTCCGGGTCGAGGTCACCGAACGGCCCAAGCTGGTGATCTCGCCCGGGTTCGGTGGGCAGCAGAGCGGCGTGTGGACCGTGGTGGTGCCGGCTCGGGTGGTGAGCGCAGTGGTCGCCGGTCGTCCTGTGCGGTCCTCGGGTGCGGTCGTGGTGATCGCGCCTGCCGAGCGATGGCGCGCCTTGCTCCCGGGACAGCAGGTGACCGCGACCGCGGCGCTGGCGCCGGCTCAGCCGGGCGAGCTGACCGCGGCTGTGCTGCGGGTCCGAGGGCCGCCGGAGGCGGTGAGTAGGGCCCCGGTGTGGCAGCGGGTCGCGCAGACCCTGCGGGCCGGACTTCGGCACGCGGCCGGTGTGCTGGACGCGGAGCCACGTGGCCTGTTGCCCGCGCTGGTTGTCGGTGACACCGACAACGTGCAGCCGCAGCTGAAGGATGACTTCCAGGCGGCAGGGCTCGCGCACCTGCTCGCTGTCAGCGGCAGCAACCTGGCGATCGTCTGCCTGGCGGTGCTGTTGCTCCTGCGGACTCTGCGGTGCGGGCCGAGGACCGCGGCGGCCGGGGCCACGCTCGCTCTGGTCGGGTTCGTGGTGCTGGCGGGACCGGAACCGAGCGTGCTGCGGGCCGGCGTGATGGGCGCGGTCGGACTGCTGGCCCTCGCGGTGGGGCGGCAGCGAGCGGCGTTGCCGGCGCTGGCTGTCGCCGTGATCGGGTTGGTGCTCTGGCACCCGGCCATGGCGGTGAGCATCGGGTTCGCGCTGTCGGTGCTCGCGACCGGTGGACTGGTGCTGATCGCGCCGAGGTGGGCGGACAGGCTCGCGGGACGGGGAGTGCCACGAGGGCTTGCTGAGGCGTTGGCGGTACCCGCGGCCGCACACCTCGTCACGGCCCCGGTGGTGGCGGGCTTCGCCGGTGAGGTCAGTCTCGTCGCGATCGTCGCGAACCTGCTCGCGGCGCCGGTGGTCGCGCCCGCGACGGTGCTCGGGGTGCTGGCGGCGGTGGTCGCGCCGATGGCGCCGTGGCTCGCCGAGGTGCTGGTTCGCGTGGCCGGACCGGAGGTGGACTGGTTGATCCTCGTCGCTCACCACGCTGCCGGGGTGCCGGGCGCGGTGATCGCATGGCCTGAAGGCTGGCTGGGCGGGGCGCTGCTCGCCGGGTGTGTGGCGTTGCTGGTGGTGGCGTTGCGCAGGCGGCGGTTGCGGGTGATCGTCGGTCTGCTGATGGTCGGTCTGCTGGTGGTAGTGGTGCCACTGCGGGTGATCGCGCCGGGGTGGCCGCCGGACAGGTGGGCCGTCGTGGCGTGCGACGTCGGTCAGGGTGACGCGTTGGTGCTCGCGACCGGCGAAGCCGGACGCGCGGTCGTGGTCGACGTCGGGCCGGACGCGGCCCCGCTCGCCGGGTGCCTGGACCGGCTGGACGTGTCACGGGTGCCGTTGGTGGTGCTGAGCCACCTGCACGCGGATCACATCGGCGGATTGGATGCGGTCCTGTCCGACCGGGCAGTGGGGGCGGTGGGCGTCAGCCGGGCACGGGAGCCGCGGTGGGCTTGGGAGGAGGTGCGAAGGAAGGCGGAGAACGCCGGGGTGCCGATGGTGCGGATGACCGCCGGGCAACGGTTGAACTGGCCGGGTTTGGTGATCGAGGTGCTGGCGCCGGACGAGGACGAGGTGATGCCGGCGACGGAGTCGGATGGCACGGAGATCAACGACGCGTCCTTGGTGTTGCGGGCGACCACGCCTGCGGGCCGGGTGTTGCTGAGCGGGGACGTGGAGCTGTCCGCACAGGCACGGTTGCTGGACGCGCGGGTGGACCTGTCCGCGGAGGTGATCAAGGTGCCGCACCACGGTTCGCGGTACACGGCTCCGGAGCTGTTCAGGGCGACGCGGGCGCGGATCGCGCTGGTGAGTGTCGGGGCGGGCAACCGCTACGGGCATCCCAGCCCGTTCACGATGCGGCTGCTCGACCGGCTCGGCGTGCTGGCGCTGCGGACCGACACGAGCGGGGACACCGCGATCGTGGCGACGGACACCGGGCCACAGGCGGTGACCCGTGGTGCGTCGCGGGCTCCGCCGGGGAGAACGGGTGGGTCTCCGTGAGGGCCCATGGCTCGGTCGCGTCTCGCCGATGGTGGCCCCGGATGAGGTCGTGACGCCACGATGAGCGTGGTACTCGGTGTGTTGGTGCACCTGGGTTTCTGCGGAACCTGCTCGCCGTGCTCTGACCGGTGTGCGAATCAGAGCACGGCAAGGGCCGGTGGTCAGTTGGCCAGTGCTTGGCGGACCGCGTCGGCGGACGGTGGCACAGTCGCCCGGGGGCCCACCTTGTCCTGCACGGCGTCCAGGGTCTTGAGGCCGTCGCCGGTGATGAGGAGGACCGTCTCGGCGTCCGGGTCGAGCTGGCCGTTCTCGATGAGCTTCTTGGCCGTGGCAACGGTGACGCCGCCGGCGGTCTCCGCGAAGATGCCCTCGGTCCTGGCCAGCAGGCGGATGCCCTCGACGACCTCTTCGTCGGTCACGCTCTCGACCGCACCGCCGGTGCGGCGGACGACGTCCAGCACGTACGGGCCGTCCGCGGGCGCGCCGATCGCGAGGGAACGGGCGATGGTGTCCGGCTTCACCGGCGTCACGACGTCGTGGCCCGCCTTGTAGGCGGCGGCGACCGGGGAGCAGCCCGTGGCCTGCGCACCGAACACACGGTAGGGCTTGTCGTCGACGAGACCGAGGTCGGTCAGCTCGCGGAAACCCTTGTCCACCTTGGTGAGCTGGGAACCGGACGCGACCGGTACGACCACCTGGTCGGGCAGGCGCCAGCCCAGCTGCTCGGCAACCTCGAAGCCGAGGGTCTTCGAACCCTCCGCGTAGTACGGCCGGACGTTGACGTTCACGAACGCCCAGTCCTCGTGCTCCGCGGCCAGTTCGGTGGCGAGGCGGTTCACGTCGTCGTAGTTGCCGTCGACGGCGATCAGCGCGCCGTCGTACACGGCGGTGGTCAGAATCTTCGCCCGTTCGAGGGACGACGGGATGAGCACCACCGACTCCCAGCCCGCGCGGGCCGCGGCCGCCGCGACCGCGTTCGCGAGGTTGCCGGTGGACGGGCACGCGAGCACCCGGAAGCCGAGCTGCCGTGCGGCGGCGAGTGCGACGCCGACCACCCGGTCCTTGAACGAGTGCGTCGGGTTGCCGGTGTCGTCCTTGACCCACAGGGACTTCACGCCGAGAGCGGCCGCGAGCCGGTCGGCCTTCACGAGCCGGGTGAGGCCGGGCTCGGTGTTGGGGTATGCGTCCACATCGGACGGCACGGGCAACAGCCTGCGGTAGCGCCAGATGGACCTGGGACCCGCCTCGATCTCCGCCCGGGTGATGTCACCGAACTCGTAGGAGACCTCGAGCGGGCCGAAACACTCGCCACACGCGAATTCCGGGGCGAGGGGGATCTGGTGGCCACATTCCCGACAGGTCAGGGCGCGTGCGGGCCCGAGGTCGAGCGTGGTTGTGCCTGCGTCGGCGGTAATCGTCATCGGAGGTATCTCCTCATCTGTCCCGCGTGCGGGTCGGAATTGGCACCGTGGTCGTCGCCTTAATCGCGGATGCGATAGACGTGGCTGACGCCGGTTGCCGGGGCTTCTTCGGGCCGATCCCTCTGCCCCTCTGGATGAGCGGTATTCAGTTGTATGCCGAACACGTTACGGCACGACCCCGCGACTCGGCCAATGTGAGGTCCATCATTCGAGAGCGGCTTCAGCACGCCTCGAAGGCGGCGGCGTGCCAGCCGACCCGGCCACGGCAGGTGATGCGAGGATGGCGGGGTGAAGGCGCCCGCTGTGACCCCGCCCGCACTGCAGCTAGTGCTCGGCGACGAGGAACTGCTGGTCGAACGGGCCGTCCAGGCCGCGGTGGAAGCGGCGCGGCTCGCCGACCCGACGGCCGAGACGACCCGGATGAAGGTGACCGACCTGACCGGGCCGGAGCTCGCGGAGCTTGTCAGCCCGTCGCTGTTCGCCGAGCGCCGGGTGATCGTGCTGGAGGGTGCGCAGGAGGCGGGCAAGGACATCGCCGCGGCCATCGCCGCCTACGTGAAGGAGCCCGCGGACAGCGTGCAGGTGGTCGTGCTGCACAACGGCGGCGGCCGCAAGCCGGGCAAGGACCTGATCGCCGCGATGCGATCCGTGAAGGCGGAGGTCGTCGAGTGCCCGAAACTCACCAAACCGGGTGACCGCGAGTCGTTCGTCCGCAACGAGATCCGCCAGGCGGGCGGCAAGACGGACATGGAAGCTGTCCGCGAGCTGATCGAGTCCGTCGGCTCCGACCTGAGGGAGCTGGCCGCCGCGGCCGCACAGCTGGTCGCGGACACCAACGGCCAGGTCACCGTCGAGGCGATCCGCCGCTACCACCGAGGGCGCGCGGACGTGACCGGCTTCGCGGTGGCGGAGAAGGCCGTCACCGGCGACGTGACCGGCGCGCTGGAGATGCTGCGCTGGGCGATGCAGCTGGGTGTGCCACACGTACTCGTGGCCGACGCGCTGGCGGACGCGGTGCGCACGGTCGCGAAGGTGTCCGGAGCCGGCCGCGCCGACCCGTTCCGGCTGTCGAGTGAGCTGGGCATGCCCGCGTGGAAGGTACGCAAGGCGCTGGCCCAGTCGCGCGGCTGGCACCCGGCGGGCCTGGTGATGGCGATGCAGGTGGTGGCCGACGTCAACGCGGACGTGAAGGGTGTCGCGGTGGACGCGGGCTACGCGCTGGAGCGTGCGGTGCTGAAACTGGCGGAGGCGCGCCGCCGGGCGTGACCCGGCCTGGCGGGAGGCGTGCCGCTGGGTTGTTCAACCGACGGAGGCGTGTCGCGGGGCTTGGCCTCCGCTGACGGGAGGCACGTCGCGGGGCTTGTGCTTGGCTGGAGGCGCGTCGCCGGGTTTGTACCGGGCTGCGTGTCACCGAGTTGGCCCGGCCGACGGAGGCACGGCACCGCGATGGTCTCGGGAGGTGCGTCGCCGGGCTCGGTCCCAGCTGACGGAGATGCGTCGCCGACTTGAGGTCGGCTGGATCCGTGTGTCGCTGCTGCGCGGTGCGGCGAGTCAACACAGGTCGGTGGCCACCCATTTATGCAGGTCAGCCGCAAATCGGCCGGTACGCAACCCCCACCCGTTCCCGGGGGCGTCCCGCCTTGCCAGTCTACCGGGTCGGGGTGACATTTCTGCGTTGTCGATCTTGACTGTGGATAACTGGGGTGGCTGTGGACAAGTGCGCGGACATGACGAGGGCGCGCCGGCTGTGCC
>NZ_JBARWZ010000277.1:0-23388 GCF_049647105.1 Actinophytocola sp. | reverse complement strand
CCTGTTCCAGCGTGAAATGGGGTCATGCGCTGCTCCAGCCGCGTGGCGTCGCGGCCGGGTACCGGACGGTGCGGCTCGATGACATTCGCGGCGAGGCCAACCGCTCGCGGATGACGGGCGGGCCGTCAGTTGACGATGTCGCACGGCCCTGCGGATCCAGGCCGCCCCGCTGGTTAAGAGCCAGCGGTCGGTCGTGCCGCCCAGTGTCGGGGGCTGTCGCCGCGTACCGTTTCCGCAGGTAGCTGGCGTTCACAGCTGTCGGCCGATGTCGGGTCGTGCCGGTCCAGGCCGCCGCCGCTGAGCACCCAAGGAGCATCCGCGTCAGCCATCAGGCGCGGAGCAGGTGGGCGGTAGGTTCG
Organism: Actinophytocola sp.; assembly: GCF_049647105.1. Classification (GTDB taxonomy): domain Bacteria; phylum Actinomycetota; class Actinomycetes; order Mycobacteriales; family Pseudonocardiaceae; genus Actinophytocola. The sequence goes on along the minus strand of NZ_JBARWZ010000277.1, from coordinate 23,029 downwards.
AATCTGCCGGTGCGATTCGTACGCACACTGGACGGGTTTTGAATGAGTCCTCCATAGGAGGGATGACCAGCAGAAACAGTGCGCGATCCGCTAGTTGGGGGGCGAAACCTAGCTCGGCGTTCACCCGCGTACGCCACAGCCAGCCCAGGAACACGGCAGCCGACACTGTGATGAGAAGGAACCCGCTCAAGAAGGCGAGATCGAGTAATTCCTGCACGTCCCTGGCAGCGTAGTACGACAGTTTCCCGCCGTCGGCGTCCAGGTAGCAGGTCCAGACCGACCACGCGAACGTGGCCCTGCCGACCGCGACCACGCCGACCGACCAGCACCGACGCCGCCAAGCCCAAACCCAACAACGGTCTCGGCTCCGTGTCACCTGAGGGGCCTCCGGGTTCCGGACAGGAACCTAATAGTTTTGTCCTGTCCGGAAGTTGAGGGAGTGCACGTGGTCCACCGAAGTCCGTGTTCGCCGGAGTTTCGCGAGGAAGCGGTCCGGTTTGCGTTGCGGTCGAAACGGCCGATCGCCGAGACGGCACGCCGATGATCATCAAGCTGTGATCAACGAGAACCCTTGCCTGCCAACACATCCAGACCAGGATGAAACGGCTCATCAAATCATGAAGGCGAGGGCCAGCAACAGCGGCGCCAGCACGAGCAGAACGTATCCCTTCAAGCGAGTCTTGTCCGCGGCGATCAGCTTGTTCCTGGCCCTGCTGCGTAGCAGGTACTCGGGCTGCCTGGACAGGATGAAGGGCCCACCGTCGAGTGGTTTGCCGATGGTGACGAAGTGTTCGTCCGCGTCATGCGCCTCGCCGTGCACGAAGATCGTTGTGTCGACCGGCAGCGCGCGCTCCGTGTAGACCAGCCCAGTTGTGACGGATTCATGGCCCGGCGCCGGGCCATGCGGTTCGACATGCTCCCGCCGAGAGTGCACCTTGGGAGCGCCGATGATCTCGACGTCGGCCGCGCGCACGAGCAAGGTGCCTGTTTCGTCGGTGAGAGTGAAAGCGCTCCGACTCCAGTCGTGACCGATTCGCTCGGTTCGGTCGTGCCGCTCTCCCTCGATCCACTCCGTGTAGTGCCGAATCTTCTCGCTTCGCCACCACACACACTCCACGCCGCTGTCGGGGGCGGTCAGCAACCCGTCCCTGCCTGGGCCGACCGCCGCGACGATCCCCACCTGGCGGCGCAACCCAATCCCGATCTCCTCACTGCCCTGACGCAGCGCCTCGATCTCCTCGACCGTCCACGTTTCGGTGCCCGGCACCGGATCAACCACCGGCGGCTCCCCGTGCAACCGCTCCAGGACCCACACACCCGAAGCGGCCGACAAGACCGCCCCCAGCAACATCGCTCCTGTCAACGCCCCAGACACTCCCCGCCCCCTCAGATCGAACCCAGTCCACCCCATCAAAGCATGTTGAGCTTCCCCCTAGCCTGGACCTGACCTGAGGTGTCTGTCGTCGTGCGGTCGAGTTGGCTCGCGAGGGGAACAACCGGTCGCCGAGCTGGCGAAGGATCTGGGAATCAAGCGAGTCCTATCACCGCGGACACCCCGCCGCACGGCCCGGACCACGCCAATTCACCATCGCATAGAGATCTCAAACACGTTCGAAGTGGGACTACTCCGCGCGTCGACGCACCGGATGCCCACCGACGCGAGCTGCGATCACATCTCTGGTGCTGCGGCTCGCCAGGGAGAACCACGGTGGGGTCATGGGCGGATCCAAGGCGAACTGGCCCTGCTCGGCCACAGGATCGCCAGCTCGACGGTCTGGCAGATCCTGCACGACGCGGGTATCGACCCGGCGCCCCCAACGGAAAGGCGACTTTTGCCCTCGCGGACCAGGAAGAGGGACTGTCCCCCAACGGCTCTGGCGCACTTTCGGTGGTGGTGATACCCGAGGAGGATGCGGTGGCGCAGGAGGTCGATGCCTCGGGCGAAGAAAAGTGCGTGGGGGGAGGTCCACCTCGCGTGCGGCGATGGTCCATGCCGCCAAAACGATCATGACCCCCACCGCACCACCGAAAGTGCGCCAGAGCCGTTTGGGGGGACAGTCCCATAGCGCGCGGTTTCGGACGCGCGCCTCGCCGCAAGAGAGCGCGTTGGGGGCTGAGTTGGCTATGTGGCGCGGTTGTGTTGTTCGGTGATGGTTTGTTCCAGTGTGGCGAGTCGCTGTTCTGTTGTGGCTCGTTGTTCTTTGGTGGTGGCGGTTTCGAAACCCCTGAGCGTGTGGAGGTATTCGGTGGCGGTCGCGACTCGTTCGTGAGGGGTTGGAGGGGTGCTGTCGGAGGCGAGGAGGTTCGCCAGTCGGTTGAGGCGGGTGTTTGTGGTGTGCCAGGTGCGATGGAGGGCGATGGCGCCGAATACTGCGAGTCCGAGGGCGACCAGCAGGGGTATGACGGTGATGAGGTCGTCGGTGAGGTCGCCGTTGTCGGTTGGGTTGCGACGTAGCGACGGGTGCCGTGTGTCGAATGCTCGTACGTATTCGGCGAGGTACGCGGTCCGGTCGTCGCCGGTTGCGAGGTAGTTGGTGGTGTCCCGCACGTCGCGTAGCACAGCGGGGTCGTAGAAGGAGCCATCGTGGACGCAGTCGACGATCGGGGTCTCGGGGTAGGGGTTCACCACGACCACGATCACGTCGGGTAGTTCCTCGGCGATCTCGGTGCACATCGTGGGGAATCCGGCGATGGCCACCAGGGGCCGGTCGCCGACGATCTCCCTCGCTTCCTCGGCGTCGAGAGCGGAACTGATGTTGGAGAGGGGATAGGTGTACACCGACGAGTACCGAAGCTGGTGGGCTGCGTTCTGCGGGGTGTACTTCTCCTCATCGGCGGGGTCCGCGGTGAGAGCGAAGACACAGATGTGGAAGGCGATCAGGCAGGCGAGGTAGACACCGGCGCGCAAGGAGGCGCTACCCCGCGGACGCGCGGTGGGCTCGGGTGCCGCATGCCCTCGGCTGGATTCCCGGCGGCTCTTCTCGCGGCTTCTTTTGCCCACGGGACGTGAACCTGACCGCACACGATCGGTTTTCACTTTCCCGGGAGTCCTGGGTTTTCCTTCGGTGGTGGCGTGTTGGTGCGCCATGTCCGGCCCGGAAGCGGCCGCCAACTGGACCGTCAGTAGCTGCACTCGCAGATGCGCCTTGGCCCATGCCATCCGTATCGGCCCCACGTCCGCCGCGTGACGGTGGCGGATCAGCAGCCACCCGCCGACGACGGCGATCAGTAGGGCGAGCCAGAAGTACACGGTGTCCTGGATCTTGTCCCACTCCGTTGGCGCGTAGAGCGGTCGTGGCGGCGGGCTGGCTTCCCGGTCCAGGACCGCGGTGACCAGGTCGGCGGCATCGGAGCCGAGGAGGCTGCCGCGGCGCAGCAGCATCAGCCCGTAGATGGCGTCCCGCGCGGTCGCTGCCCGGGTCGCGCCGGGACCGGCGAACTCCAGCCACGCCCCGGACGCGACGACGACCATCTCATCGGGATGCTGGTCCGCGAGCGCGGCGGCGTAGCCGGTCACGGGGGCCGGCCGGGCAGGCAGCGTCACCAGCCGCACACCGATGTCGAAATGGTCGGCCCGCAACCCGCCCGCCAGCGCATCGGCGGCGGCCAGGCGCTGCGGTATCGGCGCCGCAACCCCCAGGACGATGTCGGTGACGTCACCGGACGCGAGCACCCACGGCAACGATTCACGCTCGACCCGCACCGTCTCACCTTGCTGCGCGATCCACCAACCCTCGACGACCGTCAACCGGACACCCTGGCCGCTGGCCCAAGCCCACAGCGGCTCCAGGTCATCCGGCAGTCCGGCCGCCGGCGCCAGCACCACCCGATCCCAGGTCGCCAACCGCCCGACATCGACAGACGTCACCGCGCCCGGCAACCGCACGACCTGCTCCCGCTCCAACCGCGAGACCACAGAGCCGACATCAGCCCCAGGTTGCGCGGCGACCGGCTGCCCCGACACCAGCAACACACAAACGACCGCGAGCACCACCCCTACGACACGCGCACCCAACAATCCGAAACCCACAGATTCCTCCACATGCGATGACATCGGGCCTCGCGCCACGATTGTTGCGCCAAAACCACAGACAGCGACTACCGCACATCGCATGTGCGTACATGGCGCGAGCCCGCTGATGCCCGGCCGGTGGGTTTCGGCGGCGGGCGCGATCGAGTTGCCGAGGTACGCACGACGGACGGGCTGACGTTTCCGCGGGCGCTGGTCGACGAGGTCGTCGGCGTGGACGCGCTGAACCCGATGACGGCGACACCCCACGATGCAGTCCGGAACGTGTGTGGTCGGCGCCGACCGTTCGCCGAGCTGGTGTGAGCTAGCCCCGAGCTAGCCCGGGTAGTGGTCCCCCGTAGACGTGGACCAGCCCCGCGCGTGCGGGAACGACACCCCGGGTGCCACCTACACAGCTTTCTGACGACATGTCTGCTGGTTCCCACCGGCGCGTTGCCAGAGGCGTTGGTAGCGAGTCGATTCGTGTCCCTCAAGGCATCCCTGGTGTGTGGGCTACCAAGTCGACATCGTGCGTGCGTAGATCGGCGAGCCGTCGACACGCCGGGCCTGGCTCTGGAGTTGCTGGCTGGCACCGGCGAGACACGCTGCGGCGGGCGATGCAGTCGTCGTCGTGGGTCCCGTGGTCAGAATGTGGCGATCGGGTTGACCGGGCTGCCCGAGGTACCGGCGAAGCGGACGGGTGCGACTGTGAGGTGGAAGTCCCACTGGCCGAGTTCGGCGGCGGTCGTCGCGCATGCCTCCAGGTCGCAGTTGTCGAGTAGCCACAGACCCATCGCGACGAGGCCTACGGCGTGAACCGGCATCAGGACGTCTTCGTAGCCCGACGGCTGAACGTCCTGTGGGGTGTCAGCGCCGATCAGCGCGACGCCTCGTTCACGGAGCCACGGCAGGCAGGACGCGTGCCAGCCGGCCTGTGTGAACCAGCTGGTCGCACCGGCCTCGTGCCGGACCCGGCCATAGCCGGTCCGCAGGAGTACCGCGTCGCCGGATCGCACCCGCACACCCTGGCGACGCTCGGCTTCCTCGAGATCGTCGGGAAACACACCCTGCCCCGGTTCCAGCCACGGCACATCGCGGACCCTCGCGACGTCCAGCAGGACACCACGCGTGATGATCCCGTTCGCCGCCGCCGTGACGGCCGCCCACGCCGATCCGGTCGCGGCGTCGACCAACGAGTGCGACCGCCCGTTGTACATCGTGCCGTCCCAGAAGAGGTGGCACGGCGAGTCGACGTGGGTGAGGGTGTTGCCGTGGAACGTGATGCCGAGCCGCTCGGACGAAAAGCCCCAGCGCCGGTCGTTGCGGAATCCGGGCAGCGGCATGTTCTCGGCACCCGGCATGTCGGCGGCGCATGGGCACGTCGTCGTCGACCGTTCCATGTCTTCCGGTACGGCAACCTCCCATGCGCACGACACGCTCCTGCCGTGGCGCACGGCCCGCGCCGCCGCGATCCGGACGTCGTCGGTGATGTGGTTCAGAGTGCCGAGTTCGTCGTCTGTGCCCCACCGTCCCCAGTTCGACAGCGTGTCGAAATACCCGAGCACGTCGTCCTGTGTGGGCATCGGTCGCCCTGCCGTCATCCCAGCATCGCCTCCTCCGGTCACGCGGTCCGAGGCACCAAGGCCCGCTGAACTGCCATGACACTAGAGCAGCGGGCAAGCAGTCGGCCGGTCACGAAGTAGGCACGGCTGACCTGTGGTGCTGTGGCACCGGTAGCCGTTCATACTGCGTGCGAGGTACTGCTGGTGCGGTCACGGAGGCGGGTGGTGAGGCCTCTCTTTCTCAAACACGCTCTCGGATCGGAGCGGAGGGTTACGGGAACCTTTGGTGCACCATAGGCACAGCAGTTCTCGCCTTCCCCGTCGGGAAGTCGTCACAGAGCCGCTGTAGATCCGTCACAAGGATCGCGACGTCGACGATGGGGTGGACTACTACGCCGGATCAACTGAGAGCGGCATCTATTCACGTATCAGCGGCCTCGCCAATGGGCGGCGGTCACGGTCCATGAGCCTCGGATCTGTCGCCTCTGATCCTGGCTGGCCGGTGCGCTGGCGTTGACAGCCAGTGTTCCCTCCCTGCGAACGCCATTGAAGGCCGCACCATCCGCAGTGTGGCCAGCGCGACTCCCAAATGCGTCGGCCTGACCAATGACGGCAGCACGGCCAACGGAAACCGGCTGGTTTTGTGGGACTGCCACGAAATCCCGCTCGATATTCCGTATAAGACGCACCTCAACCTGCGGGGCATAGCCTTCGAACTCGCCCACGAGTGTGGTTGGTGGTGCCCAGCTGATGGTCCATCACGGCTCCGGACGGCATCCCTGGCAGTCGTTCAGTGATGTGTGGAAGGTGTGGGCGTAGTCGGAGGGAGCATCGTCTACTCGTTGGGCTGGCGTCGTTTGTCGCGGGTGTAGATGATTGCTGATTTGCCGTCGCCGGGGCTGCGGCGATCCAGCTCGAACAGTGTGGTCGCGGTGATCAGGTCGCTGAGTTTGGCGTAGCCGTAGTTGCGGGAGTCGAAATCCGGGCGTTGCTTGGTGATGATGTTGCCGACGGATGCGAGTGGAGCCCAGCCATCGTCGTCTGAGGCTGCCTCGACGGCGTTGCGCAGCTGGTTCACCAGTGTGGTGTCTTTCTTGAGTTGCGCGGCGGCCGTGGCTGCTTTTCGTTTGGGTTCGGCTGCTGGTGGTGCGGTGGGGCCGTGGGTGTAGGTGAGGTTTTCGGTGTAGATGAACTTGTCGCAGGCCGCGACGAACGGTTGGGGTGTCTTGCGCTCGCCGAATCCGTAGACGGTGAGGCCGGATTCGCGTAGTCGTGCGGCGAGTCGGGTGAAGTCGCTGTCGCTGGAGACGATGCAGAATCCGTCGAAGCGACCCGAGTACAGCAGGTCCATCGCGTCGATGACCATCGCCGCGTCGGTGGCGTTCTTCCCGGTGGTGTAGGCGAACTGCTGAATGGGCTGGATCGACTGGGCCAGCAGATGGTCCTTCCAGCCCTTGAGACTGGTGCCGGTCCAGTCGCCGTACGCGCGTTTGACGTGCGCGGTGCCGTACTTGGCGACCTCGGCCAGCAATCCTTCGGTGATCGACGGCCGCGCGTTGTCCGCGTCGATCAGTACCGCGAGCCTGGCTGCGTTCTCTCCGGCCATAGGTCAGGCACCTCCTCGTAGTCGTCGAACCCAAGTGGCGGCGGGGCGCAGCCACCGTCCCGTTGGATCATCCACGGCCGGGTGGTTCGCTCCGATGAGCCACGCCGCTGACCAGCCCGCATGTCACTCGTTACCGTGACACGCGCCCGTCGGCCACCGTGCTTAACGGCGTCCTGCTGCGTCAGGTCACCGCCGAGAAGCACATGGATGCGGTGATGAACGGCGCACCCGGTGCGGTGCGGAAGGCGATCTCCGCGTTGCCGCCGGTCTGGCCGCAGCCAACGCCGATGATCCGGCGGCCCTGCGAGTGGCCCGGCGGCTCCCGACTGCCGGAGGCGGCGGGTTTCTGCTGTTCCCGACGATCAACTGCTCTGGCTGGTGCGAGTTCTGCGGGCCCTGTCGTGACGATTGCGTCGGCTTCCCGGAATGTGCCGTGGGCTCGCGACGGCGGCTGGTGCGGGTTCACAACCGCCGCGGCCATTCAGGATCCGCTGGAGGAGCGCGCGAGTTGGCTCAGTTCTTTGTCGAATCGCCCGAGTTGCCGCTGCTCTTTCGATCCCGATAGTGCCGTCACGGGCTTCGTTGGCAGGCTCGTTGTCGAGCCTCCCGACGCACGGCGGGTACGTGGTGACCGCGTCAGGTAAGTCATCCCGAGGCGGGAACAGGAATTCTGGTGGCACGGTCGGGTTGTCATCGCCAGAATGAACCGCTGGTACGGCGGCTCGCGGTCGCGGGCCGCGTGCGATGACGAGCCGGGGCGCGGACCGGTCGCCGAGTGCGGGCAAGGTGATGAGGCCCTCGATGGCCTCGGTGAGCGTGCCAGTTCGGCCGGAAGAATCAAGGCATCTTCCGACCGACTCTCGCGACGCCGGATTCAGGTCAGGTGCCGACGATGGCGAGTACGTCTTCGGTGATGGACGAGGATATGGTGCCGAGTCCGGCTTGGCACAGAAGCGGTATGCCGCTGCCGTTGACGGCGACGGCTTCGAAGACGAGCACGACCATGTCACCGGCGTACCGTCCGGCGGTGACGATGCCCTGAGCGGTGCTCAGGGTGGCGGAGGTCTGCCATCCGGTGAAATGAAGGGTGGAGGTCGCCGATCCGACACCGCCGGTCCACGTCAGCGTCCGGTCTGAGGGCGGCAGACCGGCCAGCACGTTCAGGCATGACAAGGTTGCGGTCGTGCCGAACGAGGCGACGGCACTGCTTCCGTTGATCGTGCAGGTGTAGCTGCTGGCGGCGCTGAAGTTGACGCTTTGTGCGGTCTGTGTGAGGGCAGGGGAGAAACTCTGATTGCTGGTGCCGGTGCACGCCTCCACACTGACGTCCGCGGACGCGCCTGCCGCCGAAAAAAGGATCCCCGCGGCGGCGGTGGACACTGCCACCATAATTCGGACAATCCATCGTGTCATGATTGTTCCATTCGTGCTGCGCTAATTGTTTTGGGGCCAGGGTAACCCGGCTGAGCAGGTAGAAGTGCCCGTGTGCCGCTATGCGGGACACGAATGTTCGAGCAGGTTGACGGGAGAGGGTCGTGTTGCGCGCCAGCTAGCCCAGTCGATAGCCGAGAAGCTGTGTCGGTCGCGGTGGCCCGCCACCCATCATCTTGCCGATCACGCTGATTATCCGGCGGTTGGACTGGCGGCCCCTTGGTTGCCCGCCGCGGCATGTGCTGATCGAGTTGTGGTCGTGACGAAGGCTGTGCGGCGAAAGGGTTTCATGGCGGATCGTCTGGTCGAATCGATGGGATCCCGAGTATGCCCGGGTCGCTCGGGATGTGGCCGGCCGCGCTTCGACGTCTTCGCGGAGATGCTGTGCCGCGAGGTGGCAAACCGGGTTTCAACCGAGGAGGTATCCGCCCATCATGGGGGCACTCGATGATATTCCGCCTTCTATGTTGGGAGTGGTTGTGTTTCGCGCATTGCGAGTAATGGTGGCCGCGGTGGTGGCCTCGGCGGTGGTTGTGCCGATCGGAGCCGGTGTCGCCCATGCGGCACCGTTGGACCTGGTGTGCGCAGGCACGCAGCACATCACCTTCTCACCAGGGCTGACCTTGATTCCCGGACTCAAGTCGATGACCACGAACACGATCTACGCACCGTGTGTGTCAGCGAGCGCTCCGCTGGTGACCGCCGGTGCCAATGCGAGTGCTTTCCAGGCGCCGGCTTCCTGCGTCGACTTGCCGGACATCGGCAGCGGGACGCGAACCCTCACCTGGAACACCGGCCAGACCAGTACGTACAACTTCATCTCGACGACCACGCATGTCGGCGGCAACACCGTACTCACGCGGACCGGCGCCGTCACGGCTGGACTGTTCGCCGGCGACACGGCGGTCGAGGTCATCGTCGGACCGACGGTCAATCTGCTGAACTGCCTCGCCCCACCGGGCATCACCGAGAAGTTCGATGTCGTCACGTTGACGTTCGCGTGACGCACGAGGACCGACACCACGTGCGTACCGCCCAGAGTGGTGCGATGGCAGCGCTGTCGTTGCTGTAGGTGTCGCCGTGCACACCTGCGGCGTCCGTCTCCGTCGCACCACAAGGCCGGTCGTGTAGCCCGACCGACCCACACACACCGACACGGCTGGCGCGAGACGAACACCCCGCACGCTCTCCGGCTCGGCGGGGTGTTCGTCTGTGTCGCGACCCGCCCCCTGAGACAGGCCGCGGACCCTCTGCCGCGCGGCTCTCGCTCAGTGCGGCCATAGGGTGATGACGGTGCGCAGTTCAGCAGCGCGACGACGTCGTCCCGGTATCTCCGTGCGGTCCATTCGAACTCACGGGGTAGCCGGTCACGCCGCTGGCGGGCGCATGGTCCACATCGGACATACCACCGTTTGGTGTCAGGACTCGCCAGGTGATGACGGTCCAGGGCACGGCGAGCAGAAGCGAGCCGGCGATGTCGGTGGGGTAGTGCACTCCCTCGTAGAGCCGTTCGATCGCGACGAGCAGGGGAATCGCCATGGCGATTCCGGCGACGACCCAGCGCCACCTGTGGCGGAGGAGGGTGACCGCGAGTAGCGCGGTGGCGGTGCAGAGCACCAGGGTCGCCGCGACGTGTCCGGACGGGAAGCTCGAGGTGGGCGGCAGGTTCGGGTTGAGCTGGTCGACTTCGGGGCGCTGCCGGCCGACGACAGCGGTAGTGGTGAGGAACAGGGTGATCTCGCCGATCAGCGCGACCACGACGAACAGCAGCGGGCGCCAGGTACGCGAGAGCGCCACGGCGAGCGAGCCGATCGCGAGAGAGCCGGCCACGATGGCCGCTGTGTCGCCAAGTGTCCCGACCATCCGGAGTGGAGTGGTGACGGCGGGATCGCGGTGGTTGGCGAGCCACGCGACGATGGTGTGGTCCCAGCTCAACGGCGGCAGTCCGCCATCTCCGGCGACCAGTTTGCCGAGCCCCACCAGCATGCCGCTCAGGAACACCCAGGCGATCGCGAGAACGCCGATCCCCTGCCACGGGTGCGACAGCGTCGGCGGGTGCCGCCGCGGCACCGGACGCAGGTTGGCGGCCACATCCGAGGGCACGTCCCCAGGCAGGGGTCCGGTGGCCGGGACGTGCGCCTCTCGCCGCCAGCGGTGGAAGGCGAGGGTGGTGAGCAGCAGCCAGAGTGTGCCGAGCAGCCAGCCAGCGAGTACGTCGGTGAGGAAGTGGGCGCCGAGCGCGACCCGGGTGAAGCCGATCGCGACCACGATCAGCACGACCACGACGGTCAGCACCCGGCGGGTGGTGCCGTGCATCAGTGGGAGAACGACCAGCAGCAGCACCCCGTAGGTGACCAGCGAACTCATCGCGTGACCACTGGGAAAACTGAGTCCGGGCACGGTGTAGACGGGCTGGTCGACAACCGGCCGCAGTCGGCCGACGAACTCCTTGACCACGGCGTTGAGGATCATCGCGCCGAACGTGCTGACCGCGACGTAGGCCGCGAGCCGGGGCTGGCGGCGCAGCAGCAACCACAGCGCGCCGACCACCATCAGCCACAGCAGCGTCGCGGTGCCGCCGAGATCTGTCACGCCCCGCAGCACCTCGCCCAGCACGGCGTCGTCGGCCAGCAGGTCGTTCAGCCCGTCGGCCAGGGCGAGGTCCAGCCGCCGCACCGGCTCCCATTCGACCCGAACGAGGGTCGCCACCAGCCCGAAAGCCGCGCCCACCACAACCACCGCGACCAGCGCACCCGCGCTGCGGACCGCGAACCGGCCACCTGGCCCGAAGCTCGGCGTCTGGCCATGTGCCACGTCGTCACCACATCCCCGGACCGCTCGGCATCATCGCTGTCGCGAGATCGGGTACCCCGGATCACGGCCTCGTACGCGGCCTGTCAGTCACGGCCCACCTCATGGCCGGCGTGTGGAACACCTTGCGGACGCGCAGGATGCAGGAGACCTGCGCTCCACTGCGGAGAAACACGCCTCATCAGGACCACCGTCCACACCCGACTCGCGGCTACTTGATACTGGGCAGCAGGACCAGGTCCGGCCAGACATGCGGTCACCGAGCGTCGTGCGACGAGTGGCTGGAAAGGGGTCGGTCTTAGGCGAAGCGGTGACCTCCTTGACCTCATCTTGTTCAGGCAAGGAGAAACTGGATGGCCGTCGCCGTGTAGACGTGCGAGAGAGCGCTCGGACGGGCTGAGTAAGCTCGTCCGAGCGCTCTGGTTGACCTCAGTGTTGTTCGCTGCTGCTGAAGCCGGCGACGATGGCCCCGGCGACAGCGATCACTGCGGCTCCGAGGAAGACCCAGGAGAAGCCGCTCGTCAGGGCCTCGGGGTGGGGGACTCCGGCCTGGATGAGGTTCTCGCTGCGGACGGTCGCGATGGTTGAGAGGACCGCGAGGCCGAGTGCGCCGCCGATCTGCTGGCTGGTATTGACCAGTCCACCGGCGAGGCCGGCCTCGTCATCCGTGACGCGGTCGACCGAGAGTTGTGTGGTCGTGACGAACGCGCCGCCCATTCCGATGCCGATGAGCAGTGACGGTCCGAGGATCTCGGTGAGGAAGTTGGCGTCGGCGGGGGCCAGGGAGAGCCAGAGCAGGCCGGCGGCGAGGACGAGCAGCGACCCGATGAGGGTGCGCTTGGCGCCGAGTGCGCTGATCAGGCTTGGCGCGGCGCCTGCGACGACCACGAGTGCGCCTGCGAGGGGGAGCTGGCTGAGGCCGGTGGTGAGCGCGTCGTAGCCGAGGACGGCCTGCATGTAGACGGACAGGGCGAAGAACAGGGCGACCATAGCGGCACCGGTCAGCATCATGACGATGTTGCCGACTCTGAGATTGCGGTTGCGGAAGATGGTCAGGGGCACCAGTGGCTCGGCGGTGCGGCGCTCGATGGCGACGAACGCGACGCCGAGTGCGACGGCGACGGCGGCGAGGCCGATCGTCAGCGGGTGAGCGAAGCCGACCTGCTCGATGGCGCTGAAGGCGCCGACCGCGGCCACGAGCGCTCCGGTGATCGTGGCCGCGCCGGGCAGGTCGATCCTGCCGCGGGCACGCGTCGCGTCGCGGGTGATCAGCAAGGGGATGACCACGAGGACGAGTGCACCGATGGGGACGTTGACGAAGAACACGGACTGCCAGCCGAGCGTGGCGGTGAGCACGCCGCCGAACAGGACACCGGCAGCCGATCCGATGCCGGCGACCCCGCCCCAGACGCCGAGAGCCTTGGTCCGCTCCTTGCTGTCGGGGAACAGGTGGGTGAGCAGGGCGAGGGCTGCGGGGGCGAGGAGTGCCGCCGAGGCGCCCTGCAGGGCACGTGCGATCAGCAGCACCTCGCTGGTCATGGAGAGCCCGGCGATGGTGGAGGCGCCGACGAACCCGCCGATGCCGGTGAGGAAGACGCGGCGGTGGCCGTAGCGGTCCGCGAGGCGGCCGCCGAGGAGCAGCAGCCCCCCGAAGGGCAGCACGTAGGCGGTGATGACCCAGGACAGCGCCGTGGTGTTCAGGTGCAATTGGTCCCCGAGGACGGGCAGGGCGATGTTGACGATCGAGGCGTCGAGGACGACGAGGAACTGGGCCAGTGCGAGCACGCCGAGCGCGATCCACCGTCGACTGCTGCGGACGATGGGCGCGGCTTCTGCGCGCGGGACGAGGTCGGTGATCATGAGGAACTCCTTGTCGATTCATGTACGGGTCCGGTCACGACGAGCGAGAAACCCGCCGGTCGCCGGATGTGAGTGATTAGCCACTCACTCTTTGGGTGAAAAAAATAGTCAGCGCCTGCGGGAGCGGATGACCTGCAGTACGAAGATCACGGACGACGCCACGATCAGGCTCGCGAAGACCGGGCTCATGTCCTTGGACAGGCTCGCCGCCCGGTCCGGATTGGCGGCCCACCACAGGAACGGCACGGCATAGGTCGCGGTGAGCAGGCCGGCCAGCAGGCGCAGCGTTCGGTTCTTGACCTTCCGAAGCGTGCCGACGGCGATCAGGGTCACCGGGATGACGGCGAGGAAGGCGAACTGCCCGACGACGAGAACGGGCACCGCCCAGGCCGAGTGGACGACGTGGCGTGGAACCGTGCGACTGCTGCCGGTCGGCGTGGCTGTGGTCGTGCTGGGCGTGGCCATGATGTCTGCCTTCTTCTTGCGGAGTGGGTGTGGAGTGCTGATGGGAGTCAGTCGGGGTGGCGGATGCCGTGGGAGAGGATGCGTGCCCACTTGTCCGGGAGGTCGTCGATCTGCGCGGTGACGAGCAGGTGACACAACTGTCCGTAGGCGATGAATCGCTGCACGTCGTCGTCGTCGGCGCCGGAGCGTTGCTTGACGAAGGTGGTGACACGCTCGAGCCCGGCGCGGAGGGCGGCGCCGATCTGGGGAACCTCGGCCACCGACTGGGCGTGCACCTGGAGCATCAGGAGTGCGCGATCGCGGATCAGCTCCGCGTACGCGCCGCCCATCGCGTCGAGAACCCCTGCCGCGCTCTGGTCCGCCGCGCCGTCGGCCCCTTCGGCCAGGGACTCGACGATCTCCGCGAAGCAGGTCTCGAGGGCTACCACGAACAGCGCCTCCTTGCCGGGGAAGAGCTTGAAAACGTAGGCGGGCGAGATCTTGGACTCGCGGGCGACGTCGGCGATCGTGGTGCCGTGGTAGCCGCCGCGCGAGAACTCGAGGAGCGCTGCCCGCGCGACGACGGGGCGCCGAATCTCGGAAGTGGAAAGGGCGGTGGTTCGGGAGGACATGAGAGTGACTGTACATTCACTCACTCCATGACGCAAGCCGCCGGGCGGCGAGTCACTGTCGGTGTCGCCGATGTGACCCTATGGCAGGCCTGCTTCGGCGACGTTCGATGACGGCATCGTCGACGTCAACAGCGCCAGCGCATCCTCTTCTGCCGATGGCTGTAGGAATTAAGGTGCTTCGGTCGGCGTCCTCTGGAACCGTTTGCCCGTGACTCCGACAGACCCTGACGTCTCGGGATGGGTGCCTGACTTCCGCCCGGCCGACGAGCAGCTCGACCGGCAGGCCGCACGACTGCGTGCCTTGTCGAACCTCCGGGTCGTCGAGACGTGGACAGTGTGGAATCTGGAACACGATGAGTGGTTCGCTGGGTTACCCGTTGTCCTCCGTCTGGATCGCGGGCCGCAACTCGAGGTCTGCTGGGAGAAGTTCGACGATCTCTCGATCACGTGGGGCACCATCGACGTGGCACTCACGCCGAGAGGCTGGGTCGAGTGGCCACTCGAATGGCGGCAGGCGGCGCACCCGGCACTCGCGGCGATAACGGGTGCGACACTCGAGACGGTGGCCGTGACATCGTTCAGATTCGTCACCAAGAACGTCAGCGATCCCCGCGACCGACACGCTGTGTGGCTGACGACCGGTCTCTGGCTGGCAACAGATTGCGGCGATCTCCACATCTTCAACGGCCTTGACGAGAACGGCCTGTCAGACCAACCGCCCTCGCGCGACACCGATCACGATTGGCGCCGTATCTGAACGCTCCGCAGCCGCTGATCGTTCTGTCACACCGGCCGCTCCTGCCGATGAGCGGACGGTGTTTCTTTCCGGGGATTGTGGGCTGCTCAGCGCAGTACGGTTGCCAGTAGGTCTGTTCCGAGCGTTGTCAGGTCGGGCAGGTTGAGGGTGTAGCGGACGTATCGGCCGTGCCGTTGGTCGTGAGCAGTCCGGCGCGGCGTGTGTTCAGCCTGGAGTACAAGTTGGCCATGGTCGCCGAGCACGAGAACACCGCCGACGTCGAGCGAGATTACTGGAGAGCTTCCCGGCATGCCGGCAGCGGGGTAATGGGCATGTTTCGGGTTGTTCAAAAATCACCATCTCATCGGTCTCGCCTGTTGCCTCGTCGCAGCTATTCTCTCGGCGAATTGATTGTTGTAGACTCGACGCCTGTAGAGCGTTCTCTCATTTGTATATCGTGCCGGCAGGGGCTGGGCGAACGTCCGATGAGAGGAGCAACTCGTGTTGTTCGCATCAGTCATTCGTCGTGCCGGAAGAAGAATTGCTTCCATCGTGACGGTCGGCTCGTTGGTCGCCGTTGGCGCGCTCCTGTTCAGTACGCCGGCAGCCGCGGCCACCGCGCTGGTCGAGTGCGTCGGATCGAACAAGATCACGTTCTCGCCGCCGCTGACCGGAACCCCCACGTTGACAGCGATCTCCATAGCGAGCAGCAGCACCTGCATCACCGTGGGAAGTCCACAGGTGACCTCGGCGACGATCGCTGTCTCCTTCTTCGCGACCCGGGACTGCGATGAGGTTCTCGACGGGCTGGATGTGCCTGCCTCGCCGCTGCCGCTCACCTGGAACGCAGGCAGTTCGGTTGCCACTGTGAATGTCGCGAACGTCGTCGTGCAGGGTCAGGCGCAGATTTCCACACAAATCGGCACAGTGACCTCAGGCCTGTTTACCGGCGGAACGTTCCTGCGTGAGGCCGTGCTACTCAACCTCGACATCAGCGCAGGCTGTCTCTCGCCCGGCGGTCTCAGCGAGATCGACGGAACATCGTCGATGACCATCGTGGATCTGTTCTGAACTTGACCTAAAGTGGAATTCTTGTCAGTTTCTGTTCACCCATCCGGGGTAGGTCTGAGGCGATCCTGGCTGGGCACCGATTCGCGCTGCTGGGTGGGTCGCCAAATGGCGCGATCACCCCCGGCGTGTTTGCATCCTTGCAGGTAGGCGGCGTGTGGGCATGGCAGAGGGCTGCCCAGACGGCTGCCTGGGAGGCGTGCACATGGCAACGCAGTCTTGGGTTCGGCGGCTGGCCGCGGTGTTGGTGAGCGCCGTGTTGGCGTCCGGCCTTCCCGTGGTGACCAGCCCCGCATTCGCGGCCGCGCAGGACCCCGTGTGCCCCTCTCCCGGTCAGATGCCTCCGCCGACCGGGACCACTCCTCTGTACACCGACTCGAACGTGGGTGTCTTCGTCGGTGGTGACCTCACCGCGACGAACTCGGCAGCCGGGATCGAGGGGCTCCTCGTCGTCGGGGGCGAGGCGATGGTCATGCGGTCCCCCGGCAGCCTCCACGTCGGCACCCTCGCCATGGGCTCACAGATCGTCCCGCCACCCGGTCGCGACATGATGATCGTCGGCGGCGGCCTCGGCGTGGCCGAGGACAACCTGCTGAACATCGGGGCCGGGGCGGTCGACGAGGCGGGCAACCTGTTGGGCGGGAACCTGGCCGTCGGCGGGACGATCACCGCCATCGGCTCGATCGAGACCAACAACGGCGGGATCGAGAACCCGTCCTCGGCCGCCGACCAGTACGCCACGTTCCCGAACACGATCGCCACGCTGTCCTCGAACCTGGCCAGCCTTCCCGGTTCGGCAGGCGCGGTGGCCGGCGGCTGGGTGACCTTCACCGGCGACAACACGATGAACCGGCAGATCTTCACGATCTCCGCCGCCGACCTCGCGGGCGTCGACGCGATCTTCTTCTCGAGCATCGCGCAGGGCCCAGACGGCGAGTACCCGCCGATCATCGTCAACGTCGTCGGCGGCCCGGTCACCGCCCTGCGCCCGGAGGCCACCTTTCTCGACGGTGTGCGGATCGACGACGTGTACAACCCGCACTTCGGCAACGCCGCGGCCGCCATCATGTGGAACTTCCCCGCAGTGACGGACCTGACGGTCGGCGGCACCAACCCGGTGCTCGGCTCGATCCTCGTCCCCACGGCGGACAGTACGGTGACGGTCGGCACGGACACGTACGGCCGCGTCTACGTCGGTGGCGACCTCGTCGTGTCCGGCGACGGCAACGAACTGCACAACTACCCGTGGACCGGCGCCCTGGCCACCGCCTGCCGCGCCACGACCGCCGAGGCGACCAGCACGGCGACGCTCGCCAAGATCCTTACGCCGGGATCGTTCCTGGACTACCAGTTCAACGGGGATGGCCGGCTCGCCCGGTTCCACGGCATGGTCCGGTGCGCGTTGCCGACCGGTGAGGTCGTCACCGAGTACTTCACCGTCCGTGCCAACGAGTCCTTGGACATGGAGGGTCTGCCGCCCAACGCCACCTGCACGGTGACCGAGGATCTCGCGCTGACCGACCAGGACATCACCGAGGGCGACTACGTGCCCGTCGGCATCGGTGAATGGGTGTGGGCCCGTCCGGTGGTCGAGGTCGACGGTGTGGTGACGAACGAGTTCACCACGTTCGAGGGCGGCCAGTCGCGGATCGAGCTCACCAACACGCTTCTCGGCGACTTCGAGCTCAACAAGCTCTCGAACGTGCCGTGGACACCGGAACCCTTCAAGATCATCTGGTCGGCGCGCAACCGCGACGGGATGCTCCAGGACGGCTACGTCGTGAACGATGGCGAGACGGTCGGCGACCGCGCGCCGAACACCGCGCAGGGCACCATGGAGGTGCGTGTCGGTGAGATGGGTGTTCGACCGCGCGACCCCGCCACCGGCAGATTCCTGACCTTCCCGGTCGGCACGGAGATCAACTTCGACGAGGTGTTCCCGCCTCCCATGCCAGGGTACGAGTTCATGGGCATGGACTACTGGCCGCGCCCGGTGGTGATCGGCCCGAATGAGCCACACACCGTGGTCGAGATGCACAACAAGTACGAGCACAGACCGACCGTGATGCACTTCCTCAAGACGGTGGTCGGCGACGGGGCTCATCTGGTCCCGCCAAACGCGGAGTTCAGGGTCGACGTCTTGGTCAACGGCGCGATCACCCACACGCTGACCATCTCGCCGAACAACGGATTCACGCTGTTCATGGACCTGTTCTTTGGCGACCACGTCCAGTTTGTCGAGTCACAGATGCCGTTCATCCCCGGCGTCGTGTGGGGGCCGCCAAACTGGATACCGGGGAACGAGTTCGTCGTCGACAATGTCGAGGAACGAGTCACCACCGTCATGAACGAGGCGCGACTGGCGGAAACCTCGTTCCAGATCCGGAAGCAGCTGGTCGGTGCCGGCGCGCCTCTCGTGCCGAGCGACACCACGTTCACGGTCGACTACACGGTGAACGGCATCGCGGCGGACGTGCCGCTGACGGTCACCGCCGACGGGACGGTCGTGAACAGCCCGGTGCTGCACCACGACGACGTCATCGATTTCGCCGAAGCCACACCGCCAGCCGTGCCGGGCGTCGCGTGGGGCGAGATCGTCATCGACCCACCAACTCTCACGCTGGACGGCGATGCCCCGCCGGTTCTCGTGACGGTCACCAACGAGGCGGTCGCACGCACCGGGTCGTTCCAGATCCAGAAGGCACTGGCCGGCGAAGGCGCGGCCCTGGTTCCGCCGGACACGTCGTTCACCCTGGAGGGGAGCGTGAACGGCGTCGTGGACCCTTCGTTGCCCACGACCATCCTGGCCGACGGCACCATCGTCACGACCGAGGGACTGCCGGAGGGAGCGGTCGTCACCTACACGGAGGTCACGCCACCCGAGATCGACGGGCTCGTCTGGGAAGGGGCCGAGATCAGTCCGCCCTCGGTCACCATCGCCGACGGCGAGACGCCGCTGATCACGGTCACCAACACCTACAGTCTCAGCCCGGCGACCTTCCAGCTCCGCAAGTCGGTCACCGGGCCGGGTGCCGGTCTGGTTCCCGGCACGACGGCGTTCACGGTCGACTACTGGGTGAACGGCGCACCGGCGGCCACCCCGCTGACGATCACGGCCGACGGGACGGTCGTGGACGCACCGATGCTGCGACACGGCGACGTGCTCACCTTCGCAGAAGCCACCCCACCGGACGTGCCAGGAGTGGCATGGGGACCGGGGACCATCGAACCGGCCGAACTCACGCTCGACGCGGAAGCCGACCCACCACTGGTCACCGTGACCAACGAGGCCCTGCTCGCCGATGCCGGTTTCGGCATCCGCAAGGTGATCACCGGCGACGCGGCGTTCCGCTTCGGAATTCCCGAGACGACGGAGTTCACCGTCGAATACACGGTGAACGGCACGCCGGCGGCCACTCCGTTGACGATCACCGCGGACGGGACCATCGTCAACGGGCCGACCCTGAGTCACGGCGACGTGCTCGCCTTCACCGAGGCGACCCCACCGGCGGTGCCAGGGGTGGCATGGGGGACGCCGACCATCGAACCGGCCGAGATCATCCTCGACGCGGAAGCCGACCCGCCACTGGTCACCGTGACCAACGAGGCCACGCCGAAGGCCGCGACCTTCCAGATCAACAAGGCCGTCGTCGGCATGGGTGGCGTTCTTGTCCCCGGCACGACGGAGTTCACCGTCGACTACTGGGTGAACGGTGCGCCCTCGGACACGCCGCTGACGATCACCGCCGACGGGACGGTCGTGGACGCACCGATGCTGCGACACGGCGACGTGATCATCTTCGCCGAGGTGGTGCCGCCCCGGATCGACGGAGTCGCGTGGGGACCGGTCGTTGTCGGGCCCACGGAGCTGACTCTCGACGCGGAGGTCCCGACGCCGTCCGTGCTGGTGACCAACACGGCCGACCTGGCGGCGGTGACGTTCCAGCTCCGCAAGGAGCTCACCGGCGACGGGATGGCCGCGGTCCCGCCGGACACGACGTTCGAGGTGCGCTACTCGGTCAACGGCACAGCCGCCGCCGAGCCGCTCGCCGTGCTGGCGGACGGGACCGTCGTCGACGGTCCGGACCTGTACCACGGTGACGTGGTGACCTTCACCGAGGTGACGCCTCCGAGCGTGCCGGGTGTCACCTGGGGTCAGGCCACCATCGAGCCTGCCGAACTGACCCTCGACGCCGCGGCGGACCTCGTCCCTCTCGTCACCGTCACCAACGAGGTAGCTCTCGACGAGGCTTCGTTCGGCGTGCGGAAGGCCATCACCGGGACCGGGGCCGGTGCCGTGCCGCCCGACACCGAGTTCCCCGTCGAGTACTCGGTGAACGGCGTGCCCGCGGCCGAACCGCTCACCATTCGCGCCGACGGCACCGTCGTCGAGTCGCCGGTGCTCCGTCACGACGATCGGATCATGCTCGACGAGACCACCCCGCCCGCGGTGCCGGGCATCGTGTGGGGCACGCCGGTGATCGAACCGTCGCAGCTCATCCTCGACGCCGAGACCGCATCGCCGCAGGTGACGGTGACGAACGAGGCCGTCCTCGCGGACGCCACCTTCGGGATCCGGAAGGAGCTGACCGGCGACGGTGCCGATCTGGTGCCGCCCGACTCGGCGTTCACGGTGACCTACACGGTCAACGGCACACCGGCCGCGACCCCGCTCACGATCCTGGCGGACGGGACGGTCGTCGACGGCCCGGCGCTGAGCCACGGCGACGTCGTCACCTTCGCCGAGGTCACCCCGCCCGCGGTGCCCGGCGTGGCGTGGGGCACGCGCGACATCACGCCGACCACCCTCACCCTGGACGCCGAGGCCGAGCCCGTGCTGGTCGTCGTGACCAACGAGGCCGTCGAGCGCACAGGAACGTTCCAGATCCAGAAGGCCGTGACCGGATCCGGCGCCGGACTCGTCCCCGGCGACACCGAATATGTCGTGGACTACACGGTGAACGGCACGCCGGCCGCGACCCCGCTGACACTCCTGGCGGACGGCACGATCGTCAACGGTCCCGCCCAGTTGATCGAGGGCGACGTCGTCACGTTCGAGGAGACCACCCCGGCGGACCTGCCGGGCGTCGAATGGGGCGGGGCGACGATCAACCCTGTGATGATCACGGTCGATCCCGACGTCGAGACCCCGCTCGTGGTGGTCACCAACACCTACACCGCGAAGGCCGCCTCGTTCCAGGCGCGCAAGGCGCTCACCGGCGACGGCAGCGACCTGGTGCCTGCCGGCACGGCGTTCACGATGAGCTACACGGTCAACGGCGCGCCGGCCCCCGCCCCGCTCACGATCCTGGCGGACGGGACGGTCGTCGACGGGCCGGCGCTGAGCCACGGCGACGTGCTCGCGTTCGCCGAGGAGCCGCCGCCGAACGTGCCCAACGTCGTGTGGGGAGCGACGACGATCGAGCCGGCGGAGATCACGCTCGACGCGGAGACCACGGCGCCGGTCGTCACCGTGACCAACGAGGCGCGGCCCGCGGCCTCGGAGCTGACGGTGGTGAAGCTCGACGGCGTCTCCCGGGCGCCACTCGCCGGCGCGTCGTTCGATCTGGTGCTCGACGAAGCCGACCAGGTCTACGACGACGTGATCGGCTCCTGCGACACCGTCGGTGCCGATGGATCGTGCACCATCGGCGAACTCGGGTTCGGCACCTACCTCTGGGTGGAGACCGCGGCGCCGGCCGGGTACGCGCTGCCACCCGACCCGGTGAGCGCCCCGATCGTCATCGACGCGTCCAACGCGGGCACCGCCCTGCCACCGACCACCTTCCTGGACCCACGCCTGCTCACCACAATCGCGGTGCGCAAGATCGACGTGGACACCGAGAAGACGTTGGCCGGCGGTGTTTTCGAACTACGCCGGGCCATCGAGGGTGACGAACTCGTCGGGACGTGCACGACCGCCGAGGACGGGGTGTGCTCGATCGGCGATCTCGACTTCGGTGACTACTACTGGTTCGAGTACGCCGCGCCTCCGGGTTACCTCCTCCTCGAGGGCCGCGCGAGTCCGGTGTTGACCGTCGATGCCGGCAACGCAGGCCGGACCCACTCGATCACGGTCACCAACCAGGTGCTCGAACCGGCCCTGCCGCCGGGACCCGATACCCGCGCGGACGACGGTGCGCTGCCCTACACCGGCGCGAGCATCGCGATTCCTGTCGCGATCGGCATGGCACTGTTGCTGTTCGGCGGCGGTCTGCTGCTGGTGGTCAAACGCGGACGCCGCGACCAGAATCAGCCTGGGGCACGCTAGTCGAAGCGGATCACGGCGACGCTGGCCGCGACTCGGTATCGTCCACTCGCGACGATGACACGAACGCCGTGTAGGTGCTCTTCTCGTGTTCCGGATCGGGTGTCCCGTCTTCGCGGAACTCCAGTATCCGGAACTCGTTCACAACGCCCGTTCCGGTGTCGAGTAGCAAGGTGTACCGCTGTGGACGGCCCCACCGCTCGGTGTCCGTGCTGACAACCGCGCTGTGCCGACCGCGCACATCGAACTCGTCCTCGCCGGTGACAATGCCGGGTTTCGTCGCAAGTACCCGCAGGATGGAAGATTGAAGCGTTGGTGAGACCACGCAGGATGCCCATACGTTCCGCACGGCCTCGAACCAGCTGAACGTCTCCCGGCCGCCATCCCGGACAGGCAGCGCGCGTTCCAGAGAATCCAGGTCGCCGGGCAGCCCGCCGAAGTAGGAGAGTCCGCCTTCTTCGAAGTCCATGCTCCGGCCTGCGTTCCACAGATAATCGGGATCTGATGACATGTCTGGTGGCGTCGTGGCAGGTCAGGACGTTGCGACCTAGCGGAAACACCGAAAACGCCTAGTGACACGTTTCGCGTGGCTACCCGCAGTG
>NZ_JBARWZ010000276.1:0-63162 GCF_049647105.1 Actinophytocola sp. | reverse complement strand
ACATGGGCCTCGCGTACGACGAAGTCACCGCTCAACGGGTGGCCGACTCACGGGAGTCCCCGGAGGCTGAGGAGCCGGAGATCGTGAAGCGTCGCAAGTTCCTTGCGCACGCGGCCGCTGTCGCGGTGGGTGCGCATGTGCTCGGCGCCGACTCGGGGTCGTGGGTGTCCAGCCCGGTGTTGACGCCGGCGCCCGGCCGGATCGGCATGACCGACGTCCGGCAGGTCGAGGCCGCAACCAGGGCACTTCGCTCGCTTGACTACCAGTACGGCGGCGGGTTCTGCCGGGACGCCGTGGTCGCCCAGCTGTCGTGGGGCCAGCAGATGCTCAACTCGTCGGGGACCGACGTGGTGAAGTCACGTCTGCACGTCGCGCTCGCCGACCTGCACAACCTTGCCGGCTGGACGTCGTTCGACGTGGGCCTGATCGACTCGTCCCGCAACCATTTCGGCCGCGCGCTCGAGCTGGCGAAGGCGGGCGAGAGCGACGAGCTGGTCGCGAACATCCTGTACCGCATGGGCCGGGTCTACCTGCACAAGGAGGCCCCGGACGACGCGCTGAAGATGTTCCAGCTCGGGCAGATCGCCGCGCAGCAGTCGGGGTCCGAGCTGGCCGTGGCGGTGATCTGCGCGAACCAGGCATGGGCCTACGCGATGATGGGCCACGAGGAACAGACGATGCAGCTCATCGGCCGGACCAGGGACGAGTTCGCCCGCGCGAACTACGCCGAGGCCGCCAACTGGGTCAAGTTCTTCAACGAGGACGACGTCTACGCGATGATCGGCACCGTGCACACGGTGCTCGCGCAGAAGGTCCACACGCGGCACACGAAGTTCGCCATCCCGGCGCTGACCAGGGCGATCGACTCCTACGGCGAGGAGAACGCGCGCAGCAAGGCGTTCAACCTGTCCGCGCTAGCGACGAACCACCTGCTCGACGGCGACATCGACCACGGAGCGAAGGTCGGAACGCAGGCCGTCGACATGGCGCAGCACCTGAAGTCCAAGCGGGTCCGCGACCGGCTGGAGCCGCTGCGGATCGAGGCGGACAAGCGGCGCAACCTCACCGACGCCCGTGACCTGGCGGACCTCATTCGCCGGTTCTCCGAGACCCACAACGCGGTGTGACGAGGTCGACGTGACCGTGCTGCCGACACCGGAGTCCACCGTGTCCATGTCGGACCCGGCCCGGGGCGGTCCGTTCTCCGGGGAGCGCCTCGCCGAGGTGCTGACCGGAGTGTGCGCGGCGGCCGGGCTCGACCCGGAGGGCGCGACGCTCATCAAGTGCACCGCCAATGCCGTCTTCCGGCTGGCCAGCGCCCCCGTGGTGGTCCGTATCGGCGCCTCGACGGCGTTGAACCACCGCGTCGAGAAGGTGGTCCACGTGGCCACCTGGCTGGCCGAGCACGACGTGCCCGCGGTCCGGCTGCTGCCCGGCGTGCCACAGCCGGTCACCTACGACGGTTACGTCGCCACGGTGTGGGAGGCGGTGCCTGACGGCGGCAGGCGGCCCCGAGGGCGTGACCTGGGCAAACTGCTGCGCCGTATCCATGACCTGCCGGAGCCCGCGTCGTGGCTGCCGCCCTGGCTGCCGCTGGCCGACGTGGCCGCGCGAATCGGCGAGGCCGCCGACCTCGCCGACGCCGACCTGGCGTTCCTCCAGGACCGGCACGACGAGGTGGCCGACCAGCTGGCCAGGCTCGAGTTCCCGTCACCGCCGTCCCTGGTGCACGGCGACGCGCACCTCGGCAACCTCATCCCCGGCCCGGCCGGTCCGGTGGTGTGCGACTTCGACTCCTCGAGCCTCGGGCCGGCGGAGTGGGACCTGACGCCGCTGGCCGTGGGCGTGATCCGGTTCGGTGAGCCCGCGGGGCGGTACCGGGAGCTGGCCCGCACGTACGGCATGGACGTGACCAGGTGGCGAGGGTTCCCCGTGCTGCGTGCCGTGCGGGAGCTGAAGCTCATCACCAGCGTGTTGCCGATCATCGGCACGCGGCCCGCCATCCGTGCGGAGCTGCTCAGGCGGATAGCGGATGTCCGGTCGGGTAACACCTCGGCCCGGTGGGCCCGCTACACCTGACCCGGCCGGGCAAGGACGGTAACGCTGAGTCGTCGAAAACCGACCCTTCCTACGTGCTCGCGAGGGCGTCTTCGCACGTCGTTGCCGGTATCTCGAAAACCATTCCTTCGGGGTGCCGGACAGGGTGGCCGTTTTCGCGAAGCGCGCTACGCTGAGTGGAACTAGCCTCTGTCCACTCCCTGAACGAGGTGTCCTTCTGGTGGCTAGGGCGATCAAGCACAAGCGCAGCGCGCGCCGCGCGCTCGCATCGGCCCGGATTCTCGACCAGGTCGTCGAGAGTCAGCTCCCACTTGTCGCTCGCCTGCCGGAGGGTCGCAGCAGAACGCGGGCCGCGGACTTCCTCGCCGAGCTGATCCTGCTGTCGCAGGCGTACCGGCATCACGCGGAGGGCTGGATCAGCCGCCGCGAACTGGAGCAACGGGGGCATTCGACGATGCGGAGGATCTCCAGTATCCGGGCGCGGTCGTCGTTGTCGTCGACGCAGTTCACCGAGCAGGACTGACCATTCACCGTTGGTCCGCATAGCGGGCGTCCCGCCTGCGTGTGGCACAGCACACAGTGTCGGCGGGACGACGAACGGTCATTGAGCGGCCGTTCACCGTTCACCGCTGTGGAAGTGAACACTGGATCGAAAAAGCCGGGCAACCGAAGTCAGCCCACCGGCGTACGCGTCAGCACGACCGCGAACCCGAACGCCGCGCACATGACAGCAAGTTCCAGCGCGGCCCACCCGACGAGCGCGGTCCGCTGGTGGCGCACGATCCCGGGCAGCAGCCGCCACCGGATGTTGGCGCCGAGCGCGGCGAGGCAGGCGACGCAGACGATCTTGAGGATGACCAGCGTTCCGTAGCCGGTGCCGAACAGGACGTCGAACAGGTTCCTGCCGGGCACCGACGTCAGCTCCACCGTCGCGTTGAACAGCCCGGTCACCGCCACCACACTCAGGCAGGCGGTCGCGAGTGCCGAGAACCGGGGCAGCGTCTGGGCGAGCAGCGTGCGGTTCGCGGCGACCACGACGGCGACCGCGCCGAGCCCGCCGGTCCACACGGCCGCGCCGAGCACGTGCAGCTCCATCGAGATCATCGCGTAGTCCTGCCACCGCCAGCTCGTGGCATGCCCGGTCACCGGCAGCGGCAGCAACGCGAACAACGCGACCGCGGCCCGCAGTTCGACGGGCACCGACTCACCGGCCCGCACCGCCCACAGCGACAGCCCAGCCGACACGAGCGCGACCACCGCGACGAACACCAGCGCCTTGCCGGCGCTCACCGTCACCACGTACTCGGCGACCCGCCGCAACGAGATGCCCGCCGCCTGCGGCAGCACCTCCGCGGTCTGCAGCACGAGCGTGACCAGCGCACACACGGCGAGCGCGAGCGCGCTGAACGCGGCCGCCCGCCGCGCGCCGGTCAGCACCCGCTCCGCGTCCTTCGGCCGGGACAGCCCGACGAGGAGCGGCAGCAGGTTCAGCCCGACGGTCGCCACGGCCGACAGGTCGAACAGGACCCGCACGACCGGCAGGCCGTACCGGACCACCGCGTCCGGCTCCAGCACCCCGGCGATCGGGCGCACCGGGGTGAGCAACAGACCGGTCAGCACCGCGAGCAGTGCCGCACCGATCCCGATCCCGACCAGGTGCAGCCGGGAGAACGCGGTGGTCCGGGCCTGGTTCATGCCCGTTTCATTCCGGCCGCTTGCCGCCGCCGATGCGCAACGCCACGAACAGTCCGGCGCCGAGCAGCACGACCGCGCCGACGAGCCACACCCACACGGGCAGCCCTTCGTCGCCGCCATCGCT
This sequence comes from Actinophytocola sp., assembly GCF_049647105.1. Classification (GTDB taxonomy): domain Bacteria; phylum Actinomycetota; class Actinomycetes; order Mycobacteriales; family Pseudonocardiaceae; genus Actinophytocola. The sequence continues at coordinate 59,285 of NZ_JBARWZ010000276.1, read as the reverse complement.
GTCCACGGCGCTCTGCGTCGGCGCCGGGGTGCCGTTGCCCGCCGTGGTGAGCGTGAACTTCAGCTCGCCGGAGACCGGGTGTCCGTCGGCCGACACGATCCGGTAGCCGATCGTGTAGACGCCCTTCGGGCCCAGCTCACGGACCGGCACGGTGACGACGTTGCTGTCGACCGCCGAGGGCCCGTCCTGCCACTGGTTGCCGTCCGGCCCGGTGACCGCGATGGAGTTGAGCCTCTCGGACTTCTGGACCGGCTGGTCGAACGTGAGCACGACCTCGCCGGGGCCCGCGTCGAGCGACGCGTCGTCGGCCGGGTTGCTGCTCGTCAGCGAGTTGTGCGCGGACGCGGGCGCGGCCAGGGCGAACAGCCCCAGCCCCGCCAGCGCCAGCACCGAAACGGCTTTGGCGAGCTTCCTCATGACCGGCCGCTCCGCGCGGTCATGGCCTTGCGGGCCCGCAGCGTCGCGCCGACCCCGAAGCCGAGCCCGAGCGCGCCGACCACCAGCCCGGCGCCACCCAGCCAGCGGGCGGTGTCGTCGGTGCCCGACGCGGCGGCCTCGGTGCTGTCGTCGTCCGACCCGGTGGCCGCGTTGTCGATCGCCGGGGCCGTCGAGCCGCCGTGGTGGTCATCGCCCTCCGGTGCCAGCTCGATCACCGGCGCCGGGTGCTCCGGCTCCGAGCCGTCCTCGGCTGGCGGCTGGTCCCACGCGACGACCTTGCCGCCTTCGTAGGTCTGGATCGCGGGCAGGACCAGCTCCTCGGTCTCCGGCAGCGGGCCGACGGAGAGCTCGAACTCCTCGAACTGGCCGGGGGCGATGCGCGTGCCTGCGGCCGCGGTCCAGGTGACCGTGCTGATGGCCTCCTTGATCTCGGCGCCGTGCACCTCGACCGGCTTGTCGAGCGTGACCTTGGTGATCTGGGCGGTCCAGCCGGCCATGGCACGGGTGCGCGCGGACGTGATCGGGGTGTCGGCCGGCATCTTGATCTCGAGCTTCACGGTGCCGGCGGCGTCGTCCTCGTTCGGCACCCGGAAGGTGATCTTCGAGTAGCCGCCCTGCTGCGCGGCCTCGCCGAGGATCTTCGCGGTGACGTGTGCCGACGCGAGGCCGGAGCCGAGCATCGTGGCCACACCGGCTGCGATGGCGACGACGCCTGCCCGCGCGATGAAGCGTGTGGTGGACATGTCTCTCCTGAGATTGGATGTGAGTTTCCTGACGCGCTCTTGTGGCACGTCCGGTGGGGGTGTCGGGTTCTCAGGAGTGGGCTGGCGGGCCGCGACGGGCGCAGACCTCGCGCAACAGCAGCTCGAGGAACGCGCCGGGACGGGCGGGCAGCGGTGAGCCGCCGGGCCGGGCCGGGTGGTGGACCGGGCCCGCGATGAGCGCGGTGAGCCGCGACAGCAGCCACGCGACCGCGCAGGCGACCAGGCCGAGCGCGACGCCCGCCCTGGTCAGCAGTATCGCGGTGAGCACGGTGGCGACGGCGTGCGCGGCGAACATGGACCAGCCGTCGAACAGCGCCTGCTGGTGGCCGTGCCCTCTGGCGATCTCGGTGAGCAGCAGGTGCTGGCAGAGCTGTGTCACGCCGAGCACGCCGACCAGCGCGGGTATGCCGCCGCGGCGGGCGACCGACATGCCGCCCCACGAGAGCAGAGCGGCCAGCAGGACGGTGAACAGCGAGTCGGACACCGCGCCGCCGCCGATGCCGTGCGCGGCGATCGCGAGCGCGGCCGACGACGAGGCGAGCAGCACGCCACCCACGCCCTCGGTCCTCACCTGTCTCCGGCTCACGGTTAACCAGCCTAGGGCGAACCCGGCTGCTTGGGACCTGCCGTCTCGGTGACATCACCGTCGCCGGTGCCGGTGCACCCCACTTTTGGGCCTTGTCCCGCCCTGTGATCTGGGCCACGGTGAGCCAGGTGAGTCTGTGGGAGTTCGTCACCGACCGATGGCCGCGGCTCGCCGCCGAGGCCTACCAACACGCCAGCGTCGTCATCCAGTGCACGCTCGTCGCCGCGCTCATCGGCGTTGTCGCAGGTATCGCCGTGTATCGCAGCCCGGTCGGCTCGACCATCGCCACCGCGCTGGCGAGCACGATCCTGACGATCCCGTCGTTCGCGCTGCTCGGTCTGCTCATCCCGTTCGTCGGGCTCGGGGTGGCACCGACGGTCACCGCGCTGGTTTTGTACGCCCTGCTGCCGATCATTCGGAACACCATCGTCGGTCTAGGCGGAGTCGACAACGCGGTCACTGACGCGGCCCGCGGCATCGGCATGAACCGGCTTCGGGTGCTGACGCTCATCGAGCTGCGGCTCGCGTGGCCCGCGATCCTCGCCGGCATGCGGGTGGCGACGCAGATGCTGATGGGCATCGCCGCGATCGCCGCGTACGCGAAGGGCCCGGGACTCGGCACCGAGATCTTCTCCGGGCTGAACCGTGCGGGCGCCGCCAACGCAACCAACCAGGCGCTCGCGGGCACGATCGGGATCGTGCTGATGGCGCTGCTCATCGACGGGCTGTACCTGCTGGTCGCCCGCCTCACCACCTCGAGGGGGATCCGTGCCTGAGCAGACCAGCGTGGGCATCGAGCTGGCCGACGTGACGAAGCGGTACGCGGGCCAGGCGGAGCCCGCGGTCGACGGGTTCACGATGACGATCAACCCGGGCGAGACGACGATCTTCGTCGGCCCGTCCGGTTGCGGCAAGACCACCACCATGCGGATGATCAACCGGCTGATCGAGCCGACGTCCGGCCGCATCGCCATCGGCGGCGACGACGCGTTGTCGCTGAACGCAGACGACCTGCGGCGGCGCATCGGGTACGCGATCCAGCAGGCGGGCCTGTTCCCGCACCTGACCGTCGCGCAGAACGTGGCGGTCGTGCCGGGCCTGCTGAAGTGGCCGAGGAAGCAGATCACCGAACGGGTCGAGGAGATGCTGTCGCTGGTCGGCCTCGACCCGGCGGAGTTCGTGCACCGGTACCCGCGCCAGCTGTCGGGCGGGCAGCAGCAGCGGGTCGGGGTGGCGCGGGCACTCGCGGCCGACCCGCCGGTGCTGCTGATGGACGAGCCGTTCGGCGCGGTCGACCCCATCACCCGGGGCAACCTGCAGGACGAGCTGCTGCGGCTGCAGGCGGAGCTGCACAAGACCATCGTGTTCGTCACCCACGACTTCGACGAGGCGGTGAAGCTCGGCGACCGGATCGCGGTGCTGGGCGACCGGTCGCGGATCCTGCAGTACGACACCCCGGAGGCGATCCTCGCGAACCCGGCGGACGACACGGTGGCCGGCTTCGTCGGCGCGGGTGCGTCGCTGAAGCAGCTGACCTTGTTGCGGGTGCGGGACATCGAGCTGGGCGAGGCGGCGACCGCCGCCCTCGACGAAGCGCCTTCCGCTGTGCGGCAACGACTTGACGCGGAGGACCGCAAGTTCGTGCTGGTGCTGGACGAGCGGAGCAGGCCGCTGCGGTGGGTGCATGCCCGGCAGCTCAGTGGCGAGTCGCTGGCGGCGCTCGGGAGACCGGTCGGCGTTGTCGTGTCCACGCAGTCGACGCTGCAGGACGCACTGGAGGCGATCCTCACGGAGGGCGGCGACGCGGTCGTCACGGGTTCGCGCGGCGAGTACGCCGGGACCGTGCAGCTGGACACGGTGGTCGCGAAGATCCGCGAACTGCGTGAGGAGCACCAGTCGTGAGTGTCACGGACGCGGTGCTGACGACCGAGTCCGGGTCGCGGCGTGCGGAGCTGCTCCGCCTGTTCCTGCAACCGATCGCGGCGGTGGTGCTGGTCGGCGGCGTGCTGGTGTGGGCGTTCAGCCAGGAACTGGACGCGATCGAGGTGGTGTCGCTCAACGCGGCCACGCTGCTGACGGCGACGTGGGAGCACCTGCTGATCACCGCCGCGGTGACGGTTCTCGTTGTGGTGGTGGCGATCCCGCTCGGCATCGTCCTCACCCGGCAGTGGGCGCGGTGGTTCGCGCCGCTGTTCCTCGGCGTCGCGACGATCGGCCAGGCGGCACCCGCGATCGGGGTGATCGTCCTCTACTTCTTGTGGACAGAACAGGAAGGGCTGTGGGCGGCGGCCATCCCGCTGGCGTTCGTGTCGCTGCTTCCGGTGCTGCGCAACACGATCGTGGGCATCCAGCAGATCGACCCGGCACTCGTCGACGCGGGGAGAGGCATCGGCATGTCGTCGTTCACGGTGTTGCGCAGGGTGGAGCTTCCCCTTGCCGTACCACTCATTCTGGCCGGCCTGCGGACGTCGCTGGTGCTGGCGGTGGGCACGGCGACGCTCGCGTTGTTCGTGAACGGCGGCGGCCTCGGCTTCGTGATCGACTCCGGCTACAAGGTGGCACGCACGACGGTGCTGCTCACCGGCGCCGCACTGGCGGTGGGGCTGGCGTTGCTGGTCGACTGGCTTGGCGCGCTCGCGGAGCGGTACCTCGGCCCGAAGGGGTTGCGGTGAAGCGGCTGGCCGCGCTGGCCGCGGCGTGTGCGGTGCTGGTCGGCGGATGCGGGCTGGAGGCGGGTTACAAGCTGCCGTTCGAGGTGAGCCCTGGCTCGATCCAGCCGGAGCCGTCTTTGGCGGGTGTGTCCATCCGGGTGGGGTCGAAGAACTTCACCGAGCAGATCCTGTTGTCCTACATCGCGGAGGTCGCGTTGTCGGCGGCGGGCGCGGACATCGAGGACCTGACGAACATCCAGGGATCGCCCGCGGTGCGGCAGGCACTGGAGGCCGGCGACATCGATCTCTACTGGGAGTACACGGGGACCAGCTGGATCAACTTCCAGCAGGAGACCGTGCCCATCCCAGACGAGCAACAGCAGTACGACGCGGTGAAGAAGGCGGACCTGGAGCGGTTCGGCATCGCGTGGCTGGAGTACTCGCCGGTGAACGACAAGTACGCGCTGGCCACCACCCGCGAGTTCGCCGACGAGCACGGGCTGAAGACGATGTCCGACATGGTCGCGCTGCTGGAAAAGGATCCGTCGCTCGGTTCGTTCTGCATGGAGTCGGAGTTCATCAGCAGGCAGGACGGGCTCCTCGGCGCCGAACAGAAGTACGGCTACGACGTGCCGGACGGCGACATCAAGACCTTCGGTGTCGGCGCCATCTACGCGACGCTGGCGACGGGCCGCACGTGCAACTTCGGCGAGGTCTTCACCACCGACGGCCGCATCCTGACCCTGGACCTCGCGGTACTGGAGGACGACAAGAAGTCGTTCCCGCAGTACAACGCGGCGGTGACGGTCCGCAAGGAGTACCTGGACCGCTACCCGGCGATCGCGGAGGTGATGGAACCGGTGTCGGCGAAGCTGAACAACGAGGTGATCCTGGAGCTGTCGGTGAAGATCGACGGCGAAGGCCAGGACCCGGCGGTGGTCGCCCGCGACTGGCTGGTGAAGGAAGGCTTCGTGACGAACCCGGCGGACTGACGGCGGCCGACTGACGGTGGCCGACTGACGGCGGCGGACTGACGGCGGCGGACTGATGGAGGGTCGGCCTCCGGCCCCCGGTCACCACGCTACGGCAAGGCACCGACAACGCCCGGCCGTCGCGCTGTGGCCCTGTGGACAACCGCCGCACCTGTGGACAACCACCCGAAACCGTCGGCCCCTTCTGGCAGGCTGGAAACCGGGGGCCGGAGGCCGACCCGCCTCGAGTCCCGATCCGTGGCAGCATCGGTGGCCATGGATCTTCAGCGCAGGCTGACCGAGACCGTGTCGGGTGACGTGAGCTTCGACGCGGGCACCAGAGCGCTGTACACGATGGACGCCTCCAACTACCGGCAGGTGCCGGTCGGGGTGGTGCGGCCGGACAGCGTCGACGACGTGGTGGCCGCGGTGGCCGCGGCGCGTGAGCACGACGTGCCGGTCGTGCCGAGGGGCGGCGGCACCAGCCTCGCAGGCAACTCGACCGGCGGCGGGCTCGTGCTGGACCTGACGCGCCTCGACCACTTCACCATCGACCCGGAGACTCGCACGGCGCGGATCGAGCCGGGCGTGGTGCTCGACGACCTGCGGGCCGCGGCCGCGCCGCACGGGCTGACGTTCGGGCCGGACCCGTCGACGCACAGCCGCTGCACGCTCGGCGGCATGATCGGCAACAACTCGTGCGGCTCGCACTCCGTCGCGTGGGGCACGACGCTCGAGAACGTGGTCGAGCTGGACGTCCTCACCTACGACGGCGTCCGCATGACCGTCGGCCGTGACCGCGAACTCCCGCCGGAACTGCGGAAACTGGTCGACGAGAACCTCGCGGTGCTGCGCACGGAGTTCGGCAGGCTCGGGCGGCAGGTGTCCGGGTACGCGCTGCACCACCTGCTGCCAGAGCACGGCCGCGACCTCGCGAAGGCGCTGGTGGGCACGGAGGGCACGTGCGTGACGGTGCTCGGCGCGACGGTCCGGCTGGTGGACCTGCCGAAGGAGCGGGCGCTCCTGGTGCTGGGCTTCGCGGACGACGTCGCCGCGGCCGACACGGTGCCCGCGATCCTGCCGCACCGGCCGCTGACCGTGGAGAGCATGGACGAGCGGATCGTCGCGTTGCGCGCGGCCCGCAACCCCGAGCCACCGCCCGCCCTGCCCGACGGCGGCGCGTGGCTGTTCGTCGAGGTCGACGGGGTGGCGGCCGCGCACGCCATCGCCGAGGTGGTCGGCGTGCCGCACCAGGTGCTGACCGACCCTGCGGCGCAGCGTGCGCTGTGGCGGCTGCGTGAGGAGGGGTCGGGCATCTCGACCCGCATGGCGGACGGGTCGGAGGCGTGGCCCGGCTGGGAGGACACGGCGGTGCCGCCGGACCGGCTGGGCGCCTACCTGCGGGAACTGCGTGCGCTGCTGGCGAAGCACGGCCTGCGCGGGGTGACCTACGGCCACTTCGGCGAGGGCTGCATCCACATCCGCATCGACTTCGACCTCGTCCACGACGATGGGCGCGTGGTGTTCCGCCGGTTCATCGAGGAGGGCGCGGACCTGGTGGCCCGGCACGGTGGATCGCTGTCTGGCGAGCACGGCGACGGACAGGTGCGTGCTGAGCTGCTGCCGCGCATGTACTCACCGGCGGCGATGGCGTTGTTCGAGCGGTTCAAGGCGTTCTGGGATCCGCGCGACCGGATGAACCCCGGCATGGTGGTGCGCCCGTACCGGGTGGACGAGAACCTGCGGTTCGTCCCGCTGTCGGCGGTGCGGACGGCGTTCGCCTACCCGCACGACGACGGTGACTTCGGGCAGGCCATGCGGCGTTGCGTGGGGGTCGCGAAGTGCCGCAACCACTCGGGTTCGGTGATGTGCCCCAGCTTCCAGGTGACCGGCGAGGAGCGGCACTCGACGCGCGGCAGGGCGAGGTTGCTGTACGAGATGCTGGCGGGTGACGTGATCACCGATGGCTGGCGCTCGACCGAGGTGCGGGATGCCCTGGACCTGTGCCTGTCGTGCAAGGGGTGCAAGAGCGACTGCCCGGTGAACGTGGACATGGCCACCTACAAGGCGGAGTTCCTGCACCACCACTACCGGCGGCGGCTGCGGCCGGCGTCGCACTACTCGATGGGGTGGCTGCCGCTGTGGCTGCGGCTGGCGGCCCGGATGCCACGGGTGGCGAACGCGGCACTGTCGGGCCGGCTGGCGCCGATGCTGAAGCGGATGGGCGGGATCGCGCCGGAGCGTGCGCTGCCGGAGGTCGCGCCGGAGTCGTTCACCCGGTGGTTGAGCCGGAATCCGGGTTCTGGCCGGCCGGTGGTGTTGTGGCCGGACACGTTCACGAACTTCTTCACGCCGTCGGCGGGGATCGCGGCGGTGCGGGTGCTGCGGGCGGCGGGCTTCAACCCGGTGCTGCCGAAGGGTTCGGTGTGCTGCGGGCTGACGTGGGTGTCGACGGGTCAGCTTTCGGTGGCACGCAAGGTGATGCGGAGAAGCCTGAAGGTGCTGACCCCGCACCTGGACGCGGGCACGCCGATCGTGGGCCTGGAGCCGAGCTGCCTGTCGGCGTTGAAGACGGACGTGCCGGAGCTGACGGGCGACACCCGCACGGTGTCGAACTCGTTCACACTGGCGGGTTTCCTGCGTACGTACGCTCCAGAGTGGACTCCGCCCTCGGTGGACCGCGAGGCGGTCACGCAGGTCCACTGTCACCAGCACGCGACGCTGGGGTACTCGGCGGAGACCGAGCTGCTGGCGGAGGCGGGCGTGGACATGACGGCGGTGCCGACGGGCTGTTGTGGTCTGGCGGGCAACTTCGGCTTCGAACGCGAGCACTACGAGGTGTCGCAGGCACTGGCGGAACGCGGGTTGTTGCCCGCCGTACGGGCGGCGGCCGAGGACGCCGTGGTGATCGCGGACGGTTTCAGCTGCCGCACGCAGGTGGCGCACGGCAGTGACCGCAAGGCGGTGCACCTGGCGGAGGTGCTGGCGGAGGGACTCACCGAGGAAGGGTCACGCTGAACCTGGCGCCACCTTCCGGTGCGGGTCCGGCGTCGACGGCGCCCCCGAGCCGGGTGACGAGCCCGTGCACGAGTGCCAGCCCGATCCCGGTGCCGACGGGTCGGACCCCAAGGTAGCGCGAGTGGAGGACGCCACGCTGGAACGCGGCGCGGTAGTCCTCGTCGGAGAGACCGGGCCCGCCGTCACGCACTTCGAGCACCGCGCCACCGGGCACGACCCGCAACGCGAGCACGACCGGCGCTCCGGCGGGGGTGGCACGCAGGGCGTTGGAGGCGAGCCCGTCGACGACCTGCCGAACCCGCCGCGGATCGGTCCGCACGACGACGGGCTGTCCGGGACTCTCGACCCGGAACGGCACCCCCGCCACGGCACACCGGCTTTCCCACACCCGAGCGGACTCGGCGAGGAGAGTGGAGAGATCGACGTCGAGGACGTCGAGCCGGAAGTCGTCGGCCCCGAGCCGCGCGAGGTCGAGGAGATCGGACACGAGCCGGTCGAGCCGCCCGGCCTCGGTCTCGATGGTGCGACCGACGGCAGGCACCTCGTCACCGGTCACCACCCCGTCGGCAAGTGATTCGGCAAACCCGCGCACAGCGGTGAGCGGCGTCCGCAGCTCGTGCGACACCGAGAGGAGGAACTCGCGCTGCCGGGCCTCACTGCGAGCGAGGGCGTCGGCAAGCGCGTTGATCGCCTCCCCGACCTCCACGAGTTCCTTGGGCCCGTCCGCGGGCACCCGAAGATCACGCCGCCCGTGCCGCATGCTCACCGCGACGTCCGCTGTACGCCGCAGCGGACGGGCCAGCAACCGAGCGAGCACCATCCCGGCGAGCGCGGCGACCAGGATGCCGACCCCCAACGCCAACAGCAGGCTGCGAAGCAGGTCCCGCCCGGTCCCGCTGGCGAGATCCACCTGCTGGACGAGCGCGACCGCACCCCGGTCATCCACCGCGCGCCCCTCGACGATGTACTCGACCCCGCCGATGGTCACCGTCCCGTGCAAGGGCCGCTCGGCGGTCACCTGGGCAAACCCGGCTCGCCGCGCCGCACGCACGGCCTGCTGGTCGTCCCCGGCGATCCCACCGTTGCGCCCCCGCCGCACCACGCCCACGTTGAGCCCGTCGAGAATCTCGGCCACCCGCCGACCAGCAACCGGCACGTCCCCAAGCTGCGCGGACACGACGTCCGCCTGAGCGGAAAGCTGCTCCCGCAGAACATCCCGCGACTGCTTGACCACCAACCCGGCAGACACCAACCCGGCGACGAGCGCGGTCACCCCAGCCACCACATACCCGAGAATGGTGACCCGAGCCCACAACGAAGACCGCCGCCGCACCGCCTGATTAGAGTCCAAAGTGGACTCAGGCGGCCGTCCCGGCGGCCAGGAAGCCTGCCGCGCACCCCCGGCGCCAACCCGCCACGCGTCGGCCGACGCACCCGCAGGGTGCGGTTGCCGGACCGCGCTCCAAGGCCGTGGCGTCGGTCCCGCCCCGTCCCGCCACGGCTCGACCTGCCCGGCTTGAGGGGGCTGCTTGGCTTGCGCGGGATGCCCAGCTTGCAGAGGCTGCCTGGCGTGTGCGGCTTGCCTGGCGTGTGCGGCTTGCTGGATTTGCATGGTCTGCCCGGCCTGCGGCATCTGCTGAGTCTGCTCGGCCTGCTCGGCCCTGTCTTGTTCTGCTTCCTCCCTCTGCTCTGCCTTCGCCGGGGCTTCGAGGCGTTCGGCCGGTGTCTCGCTCGTTGGTGTCTCTGGGCTTGGGTCCGCTGGGCCGGTCATGGTGGGTCCGCGGCGTAGCCGATGCCTCTTACGGTGCGGATGGGGCTTGCCGTGCCGAGTTTGGCTCTCAGTTGGGCCACGTGGACGTCCACGGTTCTGGTGCCTGTCACCGAGTAGCCCCACACCGTGCTGAGGAGCTGACGCCTTTCGAAGACGTGCTTCGGGCGGCGCATCAGTTGGGCCAGCAGGTCGAACTCGGTGGAGGTCAGCGAGATCTCCACGTCGTTCGCCCATGCCTTGCGTTGGGTCAGGTCGATGCGGGTGCTGCCCAGCTCCAGCACCTCCGTTGCGGTCGGGCCTCTTCGCAGGACGGTGCGGACCCTGGCCACCAGTTCGCGTGGGCTGAACGGCTTCGTCACGTAGTCGTCGCCGCCCAGTTCCAGGCCCAGGACGCGGTCCACCTCGTCGTCGCGGGCCGTGACGAACAGGACCGGGGTCCAGTCGCCGTCCGCGCGCAGTGTCCGGCAGATCTCGATGCCGTCCATGGTGGGCAGCCCGACGTCCAGGACCACCGCCGCCGGGCGCATTCTGCGTACCGCTGCCAGTGCTTCCGCGCCGTCCTTCTCGACGTGCACGCCGAAGCCCTCCCGCAGCAGGTACCGCTGCACGAGGTCGGCGATGGCCGGGTCGTCCTCGACGACCAGCACGAGCCCCCGGCCCTCCTCAGGCATGGCTTTGTATAGCACTCATTCAGTCGCCGGCCATTTCTGACTCGATCGCGTCCAACGTGGATTCGACGTCGTTGACCTGCTGGTCCACACCGGACCCGCCGGGTGCGCCTTCGCCCCGGCAGCCCGCGCCGAGCACCAGGACCGGCAACAGGACGAGCGCGCAGGCCAGCCGCCTCACTTCGACTCGCAGTGCGCGGTGCGGAAGTCGGCGGCCCACTGCTTGGCCTTGGTCAGGTCGTCGACGCGGCCTGCGCGGCGGTCGGCTCGCTCCTCCAGTAACTGGGCGCTCGTCTCGCGGCCCGCTTCGCGTTCCGTGGCCGCGCGTGTGCGCAACCACTCGGCGGAGCCGCGGACCTCGGCGCCGCCGTTGATCCGTTCGAGCAGCCTGCCCGCGCGCTTCTCGATCCTGGGCACGCGCTTCTCGCAGAGGTTCTGCACCTGCTCGGGGCTGAGCGTGATCGTGACCGGCTCGGACGGGTCGGTCTGCGCGGTCGCCGTCGCGGCGCCGGCGAGTACGAGGCCGACGGCGAGTGCTGTGGTGGTGAGGAGTTTGTGCATGGGACCCACTTTGGCGGGCCGAGGTGAGCAGAAGGACAGGGAAATGTTCGGGTTTTGTAAGTGGGCCGGAGTCAGACGCCCAGTCGGTTCAGGAGGCGCTCTTCCAGCTGGTCCAGCTCGGTCGACGCGGCCTTGTGCGCGGCCTTGCGGCGGGCGGTCGGCATCCGCTCGGCGGCCCTGACCGCGGCGGCCAGCTGGCGCAGGGTCGTCTCGCCCCGGTCGGCGAACGTCCTGTCGTCCGCCGTGGCGTCCTGGCGCTCCCGCAGCTCGGTGATGGCGGCGGCGGCACCGGAGATCCGCGCGTGCAGCGCGCCGCCGCGGCCGGAGAAACGCGCGAGCTCCTCGATGGGCACGCCGAGGCGCCGGGCGCGGCCACGGTCGTACCGGTCGCGCACCTCGCCGAGCCCACGCAGTACGTGCGGTGCGACCACGGGGATCAGGGCAGGTCCGATGATCTTGGCGACGGCGAGGACGTTCTTCGCGTTCTTCGGCGTGAACCTCGACTCGGCGTCACCGTCGGCGGACTTGCGCTTCCTCAGTGCCATGGCATGAACTTATCGGTGCTGACCAGCCCCGGCACCCGCTGCCCGCCAGGTTCTGTCGGTGGTCCCGCCTAGACTGCGTACCGTGACGACATCGGTGCTACTCGACTCGGGCGTGGTGAACCGCTGCCGCCGTCGGGTGCATCTCGAGCACGACCCGACGATGGCCGACGCACCCACCGCGCCGCCCGATCCGACGGGCGAGCAGCGCAAGGCCGACGCGGCCGCGCACCGTCGCTCGATCGCCGACGAGATCGCGGGCCTGGTCGGCCCGGGCTGGACGGAGATCCCGCGCGGACCCGAGGTGCGCGCGAGCGACCGCGAGCGGATGACGCTGGACGCGATGGCGGAGGGCGCCCGGTTCATCTGGGCCGCCCAGCTGCCGCGGGATGTGGCGGGTGGCCGAAAAGGCCATATCGATCTGCTGGTCGCGGTCGACGGCGGGTACGTGCCGGTACTCGTGGTGCGGCACAAGGTGAGCGATCCGGGGTCGGGCGCGCAGACCTCACCGCTGTCGAAGCCCTGGCCGGACGCCAGGCGCCAGGACAGGCGGCGCCGCGTGCGCCCGCAGCCCAGGGACGTGCTGCGTCTCGCGCACACCTACCGGCTGCTGGAGGCGTGTGGGCGCGCCGCACCCGGCCCCGCGATCGCCGGGGTGGTCGGACTCGACGGCGACGCCGTCGTGTGGCACGACCTGGAGGCGCCGACCTGGCCCGGCGGCCGGGACGCGCTCGCCGAGTACGACGCCAGGTTCGCCGACCGGATCGCCGTGGCGAACGCGGCCGCGACCGGTGCTGATGCGCTGGCACAGCCGTCACGGATCGTCGAGTGCCGCTCGTGCCCGTGGTGGCCGATCTGCCAGGTGGAGCTGCAGCGCACCAGGGACGTGAGCCTGGTCGTGCGTGGCGAGGAGGCCGCGAGCCTGCGTACCGCGGGCGTGCGGACGGTCGACGACCTGGCTGTGCTCGACCCGGACGACGAGTCGCTGCCGCCGACCGGCATGCCGATGTCCGACGCGGTGGGCCTCGCGAAGGCGTGGCTCGCGGACCTGACCGTCGTGCGCAGGGTGCCCCGCATCCACGTGCCGCGTGCCGAGGTCGAGGTCGACGTCGACATGGAAAGCTTCGGTGACTCCGGTGCGTACCTGTGGGGTGCGTTGCTGAGCGGCGCCGACGTGGGCGAACCGGCGGGCTACCGGGCGTTCGCGACGTGGGAGCCGTTGCCGACCGACGACGAGGCGAGGTCGTTCGCCGAGTTCTGGCAGTGGCTCATGGTCGTGCGGCTCCGTGCGCGTGCACGAGGGCTGAGTTTCCGGGCCTACTGCTACAACGAACTGGCCGAGAACCGGTGGCTCCTGTCGTCCGCGAAGCGCTTCGCGGGCAAGCCGGGCATCCCGACGACCGGGCAGGTGCAGGCGTTCATCACGTCCGAAGCGTGGTTCGACCTGTTCGGCAGCGTGCGCGACCACTTCCTGTGCTCACGTGGCAAGGGGCTGAAGACGATCGCGCCCGCGGCGGGCTTCACATGGCGCGACAAGGAGGCGAGCGGCGAGAACAGCATGCGCTGGTACCGCGACGCCGTCGGCATGGACGGCGCCCGCCCGGACGACGGTCAGCGGACGCGGCTGCTCGAGTACAACGAGGACGATGTCCGGGCCACGCATGCGTTGCGGCGCTGGATGTCGTCACCCACCGTGTACGAGGTGCCATACGTTGGTGATTTGTAGCACACGGTGATCCGACGTATCCCCCGGACGGGTGGCAGATCACCCCGCATGGCGGACGCGCGTGCAGCGGCCCGCCTACCAGGCTTGATGTCATGGAACTCTTCGCCGCCGCCGGCCTCTTCGTCGGGCTCGCACTGCTCGCCGCCATCCCGCTGGTGATCCTGCTACACATGACACAACGTCACTCGGACGACAAGGGCTAGCCGGAACCGGCCGCGGTCGGGTTCCGGCCGGTCGGCATGATGCGGCGCCACGGACGGGACCAGGATGGCTGGAGTGATCGAGCGTTAACCTGTCGGCATGCTGATCAGTGACACTTCCGCCATCGTGACGGGGGGCGCTTCCGGGCTCGGCGGCGCGACCGCCAAAGCACTGGCCGACCAGGGCGCCCGTGTGTTCGCCATCGACCTGCCTGCCGCCATCGACAAAGCGCCAGAGGTCGCCGGGGTCACCTACGTCGGGGCCGACGTGACCGAGCCCGACCAGGTGCAGTCCGCCGTCGACGCGGCCGCGGGGCACGGGCCGCTGCGGACCGTCGTGAACTGCGCGGGCATCGGGCCGTCGGCGCGGATCCTGTCCAAGAAGGGGCCGCACGACCTCGCGCTGTTCAAGAAGGTCGTGGAGATCAACCTGATCGGCACGTTCAACGTGGTCACCCTCGCCGCGCAGGAGATCGCCAAGAGCGAGGCCGACGAGCACGGCCAGCGCGGCGTCGTGATCAACACGGCCTCCATCGCGGCGTTCGACGGGCAGATCGGGCAGGCCGCCTACGCCGCGTCCAAGGGCGGGGTCATCGGGCTGAACCTGCCAGCGGCCCGTGACCTCGCGTCATCCGGCATCCGCGTCTGCACCATCGCGCCGGGCATCATCGACACCCCGATGCTCGCGACGGTCAGCGACGAGTTCCGCGCGACCCTCGCCGCCGGGGTGCCGTTCCCGAAGCGCCTCGGCAACCCGGAGGAGTTCGCGAACCTCGCGCTGTCGATCATCGCGCAGGACTACCTGAACGGCGAGGTCATCCGCCTCGACGGCGCGCTGCGGATGGCGCCTCGCTAGTGTCTCGCGCCGGAAATTCGGTGCCTGAGTCGGCGGATCCAGGTTTCTGCTGGCAAGGCGCCGGTTCGCCCTCGTACTGGACCCGTACTTGGGTGGACCAGCAACGCCGCCAGCAGGAAGCTGGGCCGTCGAATCAGGTGCCAGATTTCCGGCGCGGGACACTAGTCATCGCCTGCCCGGCGGGCAGATCTCGTCGAGGACCAGCAGGTCGTCGTCGCTCGGGTGCCACTGCGTCGCGGCGGCGTTCGCGATCACCTGGTCCGGCGTGGTGGCACCGGCGATCACCGAGCCAACCGTTTTCTGCGCGGCCAGCCAGCCGATGGCGACCGTCGCCATCGGCAGGCCGCGCTCCTCGGCGAACGCGCGCAGCTTCTCGATGCGGTCCCACGGCGCCTCGGCCAGCAGGCGGGCGCGGCCCGCGAGCCGCGCGTTGGACGGCGGGTCGGTTTCGCGGTGGTACTTGCCGGTCAGCAGGCCGTTGGCCAGCGGAAAGTACGGCAGCAGCCCGAGCAGGAACCGCTGGCACGCCGGGATGATGTCCCGCTCCGCCTCGCGTTCCAGCAGGGAGTAGTGGTTCTCGGCGGCGACGATGCCCGACCAGCGGTTGGTGCGGGACAGCCACACGGTGTCCGCGACCTGCCAGCCCGCGAGGTTGCACACGCCCGCGTACCTGATCAGGCCCTCGCGCACGAGGTCGTCCAGCGCGGACAGCGTCTCCTCGATCGGGGTGGTCGGGTCGGCGCGGTGCAGCTGGTACAGGTCGATCCAGTCGGTGCCGAGCCTGCGCAGCGACGCCTCGACCGCACGCTTCACGTACCGCCGCGAGCCGCGGGCGCCGAAGTCCGGGCCGTTGCCGCCCTGCATGTCGACGCCGAACTTCGTCGCGATCACCGCGTTGTCGCGGCGGCCGGACAGTGCCTGGCCGAGCAGTTCCTCGCTGCGGCCGCGCGGCGCGCCGTACACGTCGGCGACGTCGAAGAAGTTGATCCCGGCATCGACCGCGGCGGCGAGGAGCGCACGGGAGCCGGCCAGCGACTCCGCTGCCGTTCCCGGGCGGCCCAGGTTGTTGCAGCCGAGGCCGACGGCGCTGACAACGAGACCAGATTCTCCCAGGTGACGGAGTTCCACGGCGACAGGCTACTGACGGTGTCGCTTCCGATCCAGCTGCCAATCGGGTTGGCATTGACATTGGACACATCGGTAATCCGCCGTCCGATCCCACGTGACCGGTTCCGTGAGGCAGGCTGTGCAGCATGAGCAAGGCATCTGAGGTGGACAAGCCGTCGGCGGCGGACTGGCTCGCCGACCACATCTCGAGCCAGGTCGGACGCGTTTTCGTGGTGACGGGGGCGAACAGCGGACTCGGACTGGAGACCGCACGGGCACTCGGCGCGCGGGGCGCCACGGTGATCATGGCGGCGCGGGACACCGAGAAGGGCGCGGCCGCGGTCGAGAAACTGCGCGCCGAACAGCCGGACGGCCGGTTCGACCTGCGGCACCTCGACCTCGCCGATCTTGACTCGGTGCGGGAGTTCGCCGCCGGGGTCGAGCACGTGGACGTGCTGGTCAACAACGCAGGCGTGATGATGCCGCCGAGGACCCTCACCGAACAGGGCTACGAGCAGCAGTTCGGTGTCAACCACCTGGCGCACTTCGCGCTCACGATCCTGTTGTTCAACACGCTGCTGGCCGGCCGGGACCCGCGCGTGGTGACGGTCAGCTCGGGTCTGCACAAGCGTGGGCGCATCCACTTCGAGGACCTGCAGGGCGAGCACGGCTACCACCGCATCAAGTACTACTCGCAGTCCAAGCTCGCGAACGTGGTGTTCGCCCTGGAGCTGCACCGTCGGCTGCGCACGGCCGGGTTCGGGCTGCGCAGCGTGCTCGCGCACCCCGGCTACGCGGCGACGAACCTGCAGTCCACCGGCCCGACCGGCGTCGGCAAGCTGATCATGAAGGTGACCAACCGCATCATGGCGCAGGAGGTCGCGATCGGCGCGCTGCCGCAGATCTACGCGGCGGCGGGCGCGGACGTGGAGAGCGGCCAGTTCTGGGGACCGGACGGCCGCAACGAGAGCAAGGGCTTCCCGACGCTCGTCGAACCGCTCGACGAGGCACGCGACCGTGAGCTGGGGAAACGGCTGTGGGACATCTCGGAGGAACTGACCGGAGTGCACATCGACCTGGCCCCGTGACCGACCGGCACGTCCGGTCGGTCGAGGACGTGCTGGTCCTCCTCGACGGCCTGTTCACGGAGCACAGCGCGGCCAGGTGGGACGACTTCTACGCCGACCGCGACAAGCCGGTGCCGTTCTTCGCGGCAAAGCCGGACGAGAACCTCGTGTCCTACCTCGACCGAGGGCTGGTCACGCCGGGGCGGGCACTCGACCTCGGGTGCGGGCCCGGTCGCAACGCGCTGCACCTGGCGGCGGCCGGGTTCACGGTCGACGCGGTCGACCTGTCGTCGGCAGCGGTGTCGTGGGCGAGGGAACGTGCCAGGGAAGCCGACGTCCGGTTCCTGTGCGGCGACGCGTTCTCGCTCGAACTGGGTGAGTACGACCTGGTCTACGACTCCGGATGCTTCCATCACCTGCCGCCGCACCGGCGGGTCAGCTACCTCGCGCTGCTCGGCCGGTGCCTGAAGCCGGGCGGACACTTCGCGCTCGCCTGCTTCGCGGCGGGGTCGATGGGGTCGGAGGTGCCGGACGAGGAGCTGTACCGCCAGGCCAGCCTCGGCGGCGGCGTCGGGTACTCACCCGAGTCGCTGCGGTGGATCTTCGCGGACCTGACCGAGATCGAGCTGCGGCGGATGACCGAGGAGCCGCCCGAGTCCGCGCTTTTCGGAATGCCGTTCCTGTGGACGGCCCTGTTCCGGCGGAGCTGACGTCACGTCGCGCTGATCAGCAGGTACCGCTCGTCCTCGATGCGGCTGCCCCACAACGCGGCGTCGTCGAGCCGTCGGACGATGGCCTCCTGGCGCCGGCCGAGCACCAGGGCCTGGCAGTCGGCCGCCGTGAGTCCGGCTCCGGTGAACCAGCGGCCCTCGATGAGCACCAGGCGTCCGCCGGGTCGAAGAAGTTCCACCCACCTGTCCAGCGCGGCGCCCGGATCGGGCAGCGCCCACAGCACGTGCCGTGCCAGCACGACGTCACACGACGCCGGGGGATAGGGCGGAACGGCGGCATCACCCTGCCGGAACTCCGCGGGCACGCCGGCGGCCAGGGCCTTCCTTCCCGCGGCGTCGATCATTCGGGCGGACAGGTCAAGGCCCCGCACCACGTGTCCGGCCCGCGCCAGCAGCACGGCAAGGCTGCCCGTCCCGCAGCCAAGATCAACCACTGAGGCCGGTGCCGTCGGCATCAGCGGCAGCAGCACGTCCGCCCACGCCGCCCGGACGTCCGGATCCCGCAAGCCATGATCGGGCTGCTCGTCGAAGGTGTCCGCCTGTGCGTCCCAGAACTCTCGCGTCTGCTCGCTCACCGCCACGATTCTGCCGGGACCCACCGACAATTATGTGTGCGGAACGTGACGTGGGACACGCCGAAGGAGGCTGGCTCGATTGGCTGAACACGGTCGGTATCGGCAGGGGTTCCGGGATGGGTACAGTCTCGCCGTGCCAGCACCAAGTACCGGGGTGGGCGCGGTCGCGATCTGGACATCGGCCGACCAGCCCGGCCTCGGAGACCAGCTACTCGGACGGGTGATCCAGCAGGAGCTGCTCGCGCGGCTGCCCGGCTGGCGAATTACTCTCTGCTCACCGGACGGCTGGCATCGCCCGGCCGTGGCGGACGGGGGTCTCGTCACCGAACCGCTGCGTGACCGCTCGCCCGGCGAACTCGCCGCGGCCGCGACGCTCACCGTCGTGTGCTCCGACGACCCGTTCACCCTCGACCTCGCCACCCGTCTCGACTCCGCGCACCCGGTGGTGCCGTTCGCGGTGCGGGACGTGCCTTCGGCGCTCGCCGCGCGGGCCGGGTTCGTCGCCGAGGCCGACCCGGCGCTCCTGCCGGACCGCGTTGTCGACAAGGCCACGCTGCCGACGCGGGTCGCCCAGCTGCGCCAGCTCGGTGAGCTGCCCGACGGCGACTACGACGTGTCCGAGCTGCCCGCCGATGCCGTGTTCGAGGACCGGTTCGCGATCCTGTCCGGCGCGAAGTCGGTGACCACCGACGACGAGCACGTCACGGCCGTGTGCGCGTGGCTCGGTGTGCCGTGCGACGGGCCCGCGCCGCGCGGGTCGGTGAGCGAGCTGCGGGCCGGTCTGGACCGGGTCGCGGACCTCGCGGAGAAGACGCTGGCGGAGCGGGGCGCCGACCTGGATTCCCGGGCCGCCGTGCTGGCCGAGGAGAACCACGCGCTGCGGCAGGCGCACTTGCTGCTGCGGCAGCGGATGTTCGTCGAGCGGCAGCGCCTCGCCGAGCCGCTCGCGGAAATCTGGCGGGAGCGGGACGCGGCCCTCGACGATGCGGCCGGGCTTCGAGCCCGCAACCACGAGCTGGCCAGGCAGAACGAGGAGATGGCCGCGCGGCTCGCGCACGTCGAGAGCGAACTGTCCGCCTGGCAGGGCACGAAACTGGTGCGCTGGACGCGGCCGCTGCGCGACGCGTACGGGAAGGCGCGGGGATGACGCCCAGGATCACCTTCGTGCTCGTGTCCTACGGCGGGCGCGAGCTGGTGGTGCGGTGCCTGGAGTTGCTCGCCGAACACACCTCCCAGCCGTACCGGGTGATCGTCGCCGACAGCGCATCGCCGGATGGCACCGGTGAGTGGCTCGAGCAGAACCTGACCGGCGCGACCGTGCTGCGGATGTCCGAGAACCTCGGTTTCGGTGCTGGCGGCAACCTCGCCGTGCGGCACGCGGATACGGAGTTCCTGTGCTTCCTCAACGCCGACATCGAGGTCACCGACGGCTGGCTGGACCCGCTGCTGGCGTTCCTCGACACGAGGCAGGAAGCCGCCGCCGTGTCACCGGTGCTGCTCAACCCGGATGGCAGCGTCCAGGAGGCGGGCAGCGTGATCGGCGGCGACGGCTGGTGCCGCGCCATCGATGATGGCCCACTGTTCGTCCGCGAGGTCGACTTCGCCTCCGCCGCCTGCCTTGTCATGCGCCGCAAGGCGTTCCTGCAGGCAGGCGGGTTCTCCCCGGAGTACGAGATCGCGTACTTCGAGGACGTCGACCTGATGCTGTCGCTGAAGGCGCACGGCTGGCAGACGTGGGTCGAGCCGGCGTCGACCGTCGTGCACGAACGTCACGGCAGCAGCTCGTCGGCACGCGCGAACGAGCTGATGCGGCTCAACCACACCACGTTCACCAGGCGCTGGACCGACGAGCTGGCCCGGCGCGCGCCGGTGGTCGGGCTCGACGAGCACCCGCACCGCACGTGGTGGCTGCGCGACCAGATCGCGCCGTACCGGGTGCTGCTGATCGACGACCGCGTGCCGCAGCCGGACCGCGGTCGCGGCGACGGCCGCACGATGGCCGTGGTCAACGCCTGGCGGGAGGCCGATCCCCGTGCGCGCGTCACGTTCTTCGCGGTGTCGCCTGAGCGGGCCGAGCAGGTGGCGCCCGCGCTCGCGGCACGCGGCATCGAGGTCGTGTACGGCGTCGGCGATCCAGGCCGCTGGTCCCGCGAACGCGCCGGGCTGTACGACGTGATCGTCGTGTTCCGGCCGCACAACTACGTCGGCTACGGCAAGCCGATCGCCGACGCCCAGCCGCAGGCCGTGAAGGTGTACGACGCGGAGGCGTTGTTCCACCGGCGCCCGGAACAACACTTCGGCACCGCCGACGACGCGCGGGACCGCAGGTCGTGGGCGGTGCAGGCGGACCTGTTGCGGCAGCAGGAGGTCGACGCGTTCACGTGGGCCGACGTCGCGGTGTGCGTGAGCGAGGAGGAGGCCCACTGGGCGCGTCGCGTCGCGCCGGGTTCCTCGGTGCACGTCGCGTGCTACCCCGTGTTCGTGCCGGACGAGGTGCCCGGCTTCGAGGCCCGGCGGGACATCGTGTTCTTCGGCGGTTTCGACTCGACGCCGCGCACCCCCAACGAGTTCGCCGTGCTGGAGCTGGCCGGCGAGGTGCTGCCACCGCTGCGGACGCGGCACCCCGACCTGCGGATGCGGGTCGTCGGCGCGGACCCGTCGCCAGCGGTGCTGGCGCTGGACGGCCCCGCGATCGAGGTGGTCGGCAAGGTGCCCGACCCTCGGCCGCTGCTGGAGTCGGCGCTGCTGCACGTGGTGCCGATGCGGTACGGCGCGGGCGTGAAGATCAAGTTCGTGGACTCGATGGCGGCCGGGCTGCCGTTCGTGACGACCCCGGTCGGCGGCGAGGGCCTGCACCTCGGGTGGACGGCCCGGCACCTGATCGGCTCGTCGCCCGCCGAGCACGTCGACCTGTGCCACAAGCTGCTGACCGATCCCGTGCTGTGGACCGAGGTGCAGCAGGGCCTGATGGAGATCTGCCGCGTCCACTTCTCGGCCGACGAGTTCCGCCGCCGCATGCGGGACGTGCTGGTGGCGTGCGCGGTACCACCGCCGGTCGCCGTCTGATCGGTACAGTGACGGCATGGCGCGGGCTTCTGTGGTGATGCGGGCGAGGCTGATCCTCGCCCTCTTCCTGCCCGCCCTGTTCATCGCGCTGCCCGCGGTGGGTGGCGCGAGCCCGCTCGGCCTGGCCACCGCGCTGACCGCGGGCCTCGCCGCCGCGCTGGTCATCGCGGTCGTGCTGCCGGTGCGGCTGGAGAAACCCGTACAGGTACGCACACTCAGCCTGCGTGAACGCGCGAAACTGACCGTCTTCCTGCGGTTGCGCGATCCTGACGCGCCGGGACGCACCCGGCCGCGAGCTCCGGGGTTCGGCAGCGCGGCTGCCTGACCTCTCTTTTGTAAGGCAGTCGCTCCCGCCTGCCCATGTACCCGCATGAACTCCAGGAGCGACCCTTGTTCGACATCTTCCTGTACCCGGTCTCGGCCATTCTCTGGTTCTGGCACACCGTCTTCGGCGCCCTGCTCAGCCCCGACAGCGGGGTGGCGTGGGTGCTCGCCATCGTGTTCCTCGTCTTCACCATCCGCACCCTGCTCATCCGGCCCGCGCTCGGTCAGCTGCGGGCCGGGCGGCGCACGCAGAAGCTCGCCCCGCAGGTGCGGAAGATCCGCGAGAGGTACGGCAAGGATCGCCAGCGCATGGCGCGGGAGATCCAGAAACTGCACGCCGACAACGGCACCAGCCCGTTCGGCGGCTGTCTGCCCGCACTGCTGCAGATCCCGGTTTTCCTGAGCCTGTACTGGGTGCTGCGTGACTTCACGCCCGGCGCGACGTCCAACCACGTCTTCGACCAGGCGGGCGTGACCTCGTTCCTGAACGCGGACCTGTTCGGCGCGATGCTCGGCAACTGGGTGAGCCAGCCGGTGGCCGACCTGCTGGCGTTCGGCACCGACCGGCCGAGGATGCTCGCCGTCGGTGTGCCGCTGATGCTGATCGCCGGTGCGGCCACGTTCCTGTCGATGCGGATGTCACTGAAGCGGCAGGCCACGCTGAACCCGCAGATGGCGGGCATCAGCAAGGCGATGATGTACCTCGCACCAGTCGGCATGCTGGCGTCCGGGCTGTTCTTCCCGGTGCCGATCGGGGTGCTGCTGTACTTCCTCGCCAACAACGTGTGGACGTTCGGTCAGCAGCACTTCCTCATGGCCAAGGTCGACCGCGAGGAAGCCACGCAGGAGAAGGACAAGCCGAAACCAGCCGCACCACGCCCAGGACAGAAGCCAAAGCGCCACTAGCCAGATCCTGTCCGGTGGATCCTAGAGTTGGGTGGGTAGGCGCAATCGCTTGCCGCGCAACGACTTCCACCGCACCGCTGCCGCCAGGAGCCTGCGTTCCGTGCCCGCCGTCTGCGGACGGTCGGCACGGGCGCGGCGGACCAGCGGTGTCAGGTCGCGCTCGACACGGGTCAGCTCGGCGATCTTCTCCCGCTCCGGGCCGAGCCGGTGCCAGTTGCGCATCAGCAGCACGGTCGAGTACTGGGCGACCCGCCGCAGCTCGTACTCCGCGACCGCCTCCAGTTCGGCGTCGTCCCGGCGGCCGCCGAGTGCGAGGCCGAGCCAGCCAAGCCCGGTCGGCAGGCCATCGTCGAGCCGGTCCTCGCGGTGCCCGGTGACCGCCGCGCCGTGCTGGCGGTAGGAGTACAGCGGCCGCTCCACGAACTCGATGCGCCCCGCGGCGAGCGCGGTCGCGGCCATCCAGTGGTCGTGGAACGAGGACGGGGTGCCGGGCGGGAACGGCAGCACGAGATCGCGGACCACGTCCGCTCGCACCATGCTCGACGCGCCGGTCACGGTGTTGAGCAGCAGCAACGCGTCCAGGTCGGTCTGCTGGTTGTGCCTTCGCCGCCAGAACGACGTGCCGACCACCTCGTCGTGCTCGTCGATCAGGCGCATGTCGGAGTACGCGAGCGTGACGTCCTGGTCGTCGAACCGCTCGACCAGCGTGTCCAGCTTGTCGGCGTCCCACACGTCGTCCTGGTCGGACAACGCGACGAAGTCGGCGTCGACGGGCATGTGGGTCATCGCGCGCTCGAAGTTGCGGTAGAAGCCGACGTTGTCGGGGTTGGCCACGACCACGAACCGGTCGTCGCCGTCGATCAGGCGCCGGATCGTCGCCACGTGCTCGTCGCCGGACGCGTCGTCGGAGATCACGCACACCCAGTTCGTGTGCTTCTGCCCGCGGATCGAGTCGAGCTGGTGTGCGAGGAAGTCCGGGTCGGGCCGGTAGGTCGCCATGCAGATCGAGACCTTCGGGCCGTCCGATGGCCAGCGCACGGCCGACGGTGCGAGGTTGGTCGGCGCCAGCGTCACGGGGGGCAGCTGCCGCGTCAGCGTGGTGCCGTCGACCAGCTCCACCATCAGCGTCAGCGCCAGCTCGCCGGGTGCGTCGGCACCCGCGACCGGGACCCGGAACGACACGCCGCAACCGTCGGGCACCCGCACCCCGCCGGGCCGCAGCGCGGCGGCCACGTCAGGGCGGTGGTGGCCGAGGCTGCCGGGCACGTGCCGCGAACCGGCCCGCACGGACACCGCGGTCACCCCGACCGACGCGTGCGCGACCCAGCCGTCCAGCTCCAGCACCTGGCCCGCGCCGACCGGCAGCGTCTCCGGCACCTGGAGGTCGAAGTGGAGTCCCGCCTCACGGGCGGACTCGGCGCGGCGCCGGTACCGGCCGGCGAGCTTGCGAGTCAGCCCGGGTGCCTGCCGGCCGAGCCTGCGCAGCAGGCCGTCCGGCTCGTCGCCCGGCCTGCCGATCGCGAGGTCGCGGACCCCGCGCATCAGCCTGCCCGCGGGCCACAGCGACTTCTGCGCGACCCGCACCAGCTTCGCGTTCTCCAGCGCGTCCAGCCGGGCACTCGTGCGGTGCAGCCGGCCGCGCAGGTCCTCGGCCTCCGCGTCGAGCGCGGCACGGGCCGCCTCGGTCCGCTGGTTGGCCTGCCACGCCTCCGCCGCCTCGGCGACGGCCGAGGTCAGGTCGTTGAACGCGCGCCCGATGCGGTCGTCCTTCAGGTCCATCTCGGACCGCGTCATCGCGAGCCCGTGCTCGGCCTGACCGAGGCGCTCGGTCAGGTCCGCGACGTGCGCGCGGTGCGCGGCCAGGTCGCGCGCCAGGTGCTGTTCGCGCAGCAGGGCGGCGTCCCGCTCGTGCTGGAGCGCGTCGTCGGACGCACGCAGCCGCCGCAGCCCGCCGGGGAGCTGCCACAGCGGCTCGCCGTGGTCGGCGGTGATGTCGTGGTCGATGGCGGCCGCGATCCTGGCGGCCGGATGACCGGTCACCTGCTCCTGGAGCGCGGCCTCGGCGGCCACCAGCTCGGCCCACCGGTGCTCGAGCGCGGCGGTCAGGCCGGTCAGCGCGCACAGCTCCTCGAGGATGCCCCGGACGGTGGTGCGGTCCGGCCACGGGTGCGGCGCGTGGCCATGCAGGGTCTCGCGGGCGAACTCCAGCAGCGCCCGCAGCATCACCAGCTCGGCGTCCACGCCGTCACCCGCGTGCCACTCCAGGTCGACGCGGGTGACCGTGCCGTCCGGCCCGATGATCAGGTTGCCGGGGTGCACGTCGAGGTGGTCCGGCGGCAGTACCGGCACGTCCTGGCGGTGCGGCAGGAACGGGTGGGGCAGGTCGGCGGTGTCGAGCGCCCTGGCCTGCGCGGTGCAGGTGCGGCGCCACAGGACGAACAGGCGCGCCAGCTCGTCGCGGTCGCACACCCGCATGGCGTCGAGCAGGCACGCGTCCAGCGGACGGCCGGGGTGCAGCGGCTCGGTCACCACGTGCACCTGGCGTAGCCACGAATCCGGGACGCCGAGTCCGCTGTGGATGGTCTGGAGCGTCTGGTCGTCCGCGAGCCGCCGCGTCCGTCGCCACTCGGGCCTGCGCGCGCCGCTGATCAGCCACGCGACGCCCGGCTGGACCACGTTCGCCAGCGCCGCCTGCGACTTCGACGCCACGACCAGGAACGACGGGGCGACCGAGACCCCCATGCCCTCGGCCATCGCGAGCCGGTGCGCGGCCCGGCCGGACACCGCACCGTCGTTGCCGCCGAACGAGCCCTGCAGCGGGTCGCGGACCAGCTTCTCCACCAGCTCGGGGTCCTGCCGGAGCGCGGACTCGTCCAGCACCACCCTCGGCAGCTTGTAGTCCGGGTAGGGGAACAGCCACCGCTGCGCCGTGAGGCCCGCACCCGCGAGCAGCTCGCCGAGCGTCCGGTGGGTCCACGTGCGCGGGCCGCGTTGCTCACCAGGGAAGTCCGCGAGACCGATCCACGAATTGTCGTGGTGGTCATCGAGGCCACCGAGTAGGTAGCGCAGTCCCAGCTGGTTCTCGATCGCGAGCACGACCACGCCGTCGTCGGACAGCGCGCCGGTCACCGCTGGCAGCAGCGCCGCCGGGTCGTTGTACTCCAGCACCCCGCACAACAGCGCGAGGTCGAACGGGCCGGCATCCGAGAGCCCGTCGGTCAGTGTGTCCTGGACGATCCGCACGTCGGCGAGGTCGCGACAGCGTTCCCGCGCCGCGGCCGCCCGGTCGGGCACGCCCTCGATGCCGAGCACCGACGCGCCCGCCTCGCCGAGCGCCCTGGACAGCACGCCCGAACCACAGCCAAGGTCCACGACCCGCAGCCCTGGCGCGATCCGCAGCGGCGCGAGCAGGCCGAGCCGTGCGGGGGAGAAGTGGTAGGCCGTCTCCCAGGTCTCGACAAGCCGCGACAGCTCGGTGGACCCCGCGCTCACATCCTGTGCGGACCGCAGGGCCGCCAGCACCGCCGACTCGGCGCCGTCGGCGTAGTCGATCGTCATGAGCCCATCGTCGCGCAGACCGTCACGGCGCAGGCGGGAACTTGTCGGTCTGTTCCGGGAGCAGCTCGTTGAACGTCGCCTCGACGTTCGCCGAGTCCTTGCCGTACACCTCGACCCGCACCAGGTAGCCGTCGTCGGTCAGGTAGTGGGCGCGGTACGCGGTGTCCTCGTCGGGCTTGCTCGCGGGCAGCCGCCGGACCTTGACCCCGTTCTCGTTGCTGAGCAGCTCGTACTTGGCCGCCTGGTAGTGCTGGTCGATCGCCGTGAGCACGGCGGCAGGGTTGGCCGTCTCGCCGATCTTGAACGCCCACAGACCGGTGCGGACGCCGGACTCGACGTCGGTGACGAGGCCGCTGACCTCGGAAACGCCGACGGACTGCAGCAGCTGCGCCTCTGGTTTGGTGGGCACCTCGTCCGCGACCGCCTGCGCGATCGGGACCGTCCGGTTGTAGACCTTGGCGCCGGGCAGATCGAGGAACGGGCCCTCCGGGATGTCCGGGGGCGGCGGCTTCGGCTTGGTGGTCTTCGGCTTCGACTGCTCCGAGGTCGGGTTGTTGGCCTGGTTGCCGCCGCTGTCCTTGAAGCCGAAGAACCAGATGGCACCGCCCGCGAGCGCGAGCACCACGACGACCGCCACGATGATGCCCGCGACCTTGCCCGCACCGCCGCGGGACTTCTCCTCGAAGACCTCCGGGCCCTGCCTGGGCCAGCTCTGCTGCCCGAACTCCGGCGGCAGGTCCTCGTTCGCCCACGGGGGCGGAGTCATGGCCTGCGGGTGCGGTTGCTGGCTCTCCCACGGTGGTGGCGGCTGCGGCGGCGGGAAGTGCGGGCGCTGCTGCTGCGCCTGCGTGTTCGGCACGATCTGGGTGCTGTCCGCGTCGGCCGCGCCGACCACCTGCGTGTGCTCGCCCGTGGTCCGCCCGGACACGATCTGCGTGTGGTCGCCGCTCTCGAAGCCCTGCTGCTGCGGGGGCTGCACGGGCCGGAACACCGCCGTCGGCTCGGCCGCCTGCTGCTGTGGCTGGTCAGGCGCGCTCTGACCGGACGCCTGTGCGATCACCCGGTCGCGCCGCGTGCGGTACTCGTCCGCGGAGATCTGGCCGGACGCCAATGCGCTGTCGAGCTGTGCGAGCTCGTCTTGCCAGGACATGAAGTGCCCTCCAACCAGATGAAATGGCCGCCGACGCACTGCCCCGCCGTGGCCTGGGAAAGACTATTGGGTGCGGGGTGCGGTCACACGCCCGGGTGGTTCTACTTCGCGGGTGGTGCCGCGTCCGTGACCGCGGTCATCGCCCGTTGGAACTGCACGCGCATCTCGTCGACGTCCCCGGCGGGAATCTGCAGCACGAACATCAGGATCGTGGTGTCCCCATAGGTGTACACCCCGCGCGTGCCAGAGGCCTCCGAGTTGGTGACGGTGGACACATCCACCGTGTCCGGTACGCCCTCGATCTCGGTCGGCTTGAAGCCGAGCTGCCCCTGGATGTCGATGATGCTGGCGGTCAGTTCCTCTGCCGCCTTCGCGTCCTCGCTCTGGAACGAGTAGAGCAGGTAGCTGTAGTCGCCATCGGTCGTGCCGTTGTGCACGAGCTGGTCGGCGCCCGCGCCCGCGAGCAGCGTCGCCTCGGCGGGCGCGATGACCTTCAGCTCGCTGGCCCGGCTGATGTCCATCCCGCCCGAGTTCAGGCCGGGCTCGCCGGGCAGCTCTATCTTCATGATGTCGACCGGCTCCGGGGCCGGTTCCTCGGCGGAGGTGGTCTGCTGCTGCCCGTCGTCCGCCGCCTCCTGCGGGGCCTCGTCGTCGCCGCTGAACGCGAAGAGCCACACGGCGCCGCCCGCGAGCGCGAGCAGGACCAGCACCACGACGCCGATCAGCCACGGCTTCCTGTCGCCGCGAGGTGGCTTGTTGCTGGTGAACAGGTCCTGCGCGTCCATGGGCGTGACGGCGGGCCCTGGCAGTTGCTGCGGCGGGAGCGGGAAGGCGCCGGTGGGGGCGGACGGGTCGGGGAACTGCGTGGCCCACATGGGCTGCTGCGGCGCGGCCTGCATGGGCACGTGCTCGGCGGTGACGACCTGCGTGCGCTCGACGTCACCGTTCGCGCCGCCCGCCTTGGCGGTCGCGCCGTCCATGGTGGCGGCGTCGATGACCTGGGTCTGCTCCGCCTCGGCGCTCTCGACGTTCACGACCTGCGTGACGTCGGCGTTCTCGCCGTCGTCCTGGGTCTCGCCATCTGGCGGGACGACTGGCTGCGGGCCGGTCGGCGGGCCGATGATCGACGACGGTGGTTGCGCGGACGATGCTGCCGCGAGGATCTCGTCCCGGCGCTTGCGGTACTCGTTCGCGGCGAGCTCACCGCCCGCTAACGCGCTGTCGAGTTGCCTCAGCTCTTCCTGCCAGGTCATCCAGCGCCCTTTCCGCAGTGTCCTGTCCGCGATTTTCCCACCTGCGCCCCATCGCACCGCAGGTGCCTCCACAAAAGCGGCACAGGAGGTCAGCGGGGACCGCCGTACCCGCAGGTGTCGAGATTAGGTGAGGAGTCACGTACCGCACTGGCACATGGTCCAGAAAAACGGCACGAGTTCGATCCGCCGCGGCAGCGGGATCACACGCCCGCGGCTTGTCCCGCCTTGGCCGCCTGGTTCTGGCGGGCACGGATCAGGCCGTACCGCAGCGCCAGGACCAGGTCCGCGAGGGTGTGGCCGACCCGCAGCATCAGGCTGACGGTGGCCGCGGCGGGTGCGCCCAGCAGCGGGGTGAGCGCGAGGATCAGCACCGCCTCACGGGCGCCGACACCGGCGGGTGCGAGGAACACGAGCAGGCCAACCAGCCAGCCGAGCGCGAACGCGCCGGTGCACACGAGCGCCAGTTGCAGCACCGAGTCCGTGAACGGGGCCGCGAGCACGTAACCGGCCGCGCCGTAGCCGAGCCACGCCGGCAGCATCCACAGCAGCGGCTTCAGGAGCCCGGACCACCGCAGCACGGGAGGTTCGGACCCGGACCGCTTCGCGAGCTTGCGCGCCAGGAAGTTGATCACCTTGGGGTGCAGCCCGACCAGCGCCAGCGGGATGCACAGCCCGGCCCAGCCGAACCTGTCCACCAGCGACGGCTGGCTCACCAGCAGCAACGCGCCGACGATCACCGACGTCACCGTGTGGATGACCAGGAACACCGACCCGGCGAGCAACGCCATGCCACCCGGCACACCACGCTCGCGGGCGAACTTCATCTGCGCGAGGAACGGCCACACCGAGCCCGGCAGGTACTTTCCGACCTGCGCGGGGAAGAAGATCTCCCGCGCGGCGCGGGAGGACACCGGCGACCCCAGCGCGCCGAGGCAGTGCTTCCACACCTCGGCGGTCGCCATGAGGCCCAGCACGATCGCGGCGAACGCCACGACCGGCCGCCACCACGCGATCTCGCCGAGCGCGTCGAGCATCGACGGGAAGTCGTCGCGCAACGCCCAGACGGCGACCCCGACGGCGACCACCACGAAGACCAGGGCCAGCACGTCCGCCCGTCGGCTCGGTTTCGGGGTGGCGGCCTCGCTAGTCACGCCAGATCAACCCGGTCGTCGTCGGATAGGGCAGCGTCGGCGTGCCCCCCTTGAGCAGCTCGATGCGCAGGCCTGGCATCACCGAGATGACCTCCCAGTACCGCTTGCGCTTGATGTTGTCGAACACGACGACGCCGCCGTCGGCAAGGTGGTCGAGCGAGCGGCGGAACGCGTCGACCCTGGCCCGGCCGTCCACCACGATCAGGTCGAACGGCCCGCCGACCTCGTCGATCGTCGAGACGTAGTCGCCGAAGTCGAGGTCGGTGTGCCCGACGCGACCGGAGCGCACGACGCTGTCGGCGGTGGCCGAGGTCGGCGGCACGGCGTGCAGCTTCACGTTGCCAGGGGAGTCGGCCAGCATCCCGCGCACCGACTCCGCCCACCCGGTGTCGTGCTCGACGCTGTCGACGTGCGCGGCGCGCTTGGCGAGCCACAGGGTGCTCGCGCCGGCGCCGTACTCGAAGATCCGCGCGTCCGGGCGGCCGGACAGGAACTCGTCCACCCGCTGCATCGCCGGGTAGCTCCACCAGGCCATGTCCATCCGGACCATGTCACCGGCGTCGAAGATCGAGAACAGGGTGCGGACGTGCCGCGCCTTCGGCGACGCGCTGTTCTCCAGCTTGGTCAGCAGGCCGGTCTTCTCCGCGGCCTTGCGGACGGTCCTGACACCCGACACATAGGCGCCACGCAACCCACTCATGCTTCCACCTTCTCGGAAACCACGACCTCCGCGTCACGGGCGGTCGGCTCGACGGGAGTTCGCTGGGAGATGAGGTCTGTCGCTTCTCGCCGGTTCGCGGTCCGGTGCAGCACGATCTCGGCGATCAACCCGATCGAGATCAGCTGCACGCCGAGGATCACGAGCAGGATGCCCAGCATCAGCAGCGGCCGGTCGCCAATGGCCTGGCCACCGAACAGCTTCACGATGGTCAGATAGGCCAGGACGAGGAAGCCGATGAAACCGGACGCCAGGCCCAGCCCGCCGAACAGGTGCGCGGGGCGGCGGCCGTACTTGGTGATCGTCATGACCGTCAGCAGGTCGATGGCGCCTCGGACGTACCGCTCGAAGCCGTACTTCGACTTGCCGTGCTCACGCGGGCGGTGGTTGACCGCCAGCTCCCGCACCCGGTAGCCGGACTGGTGCGCGAGCGCCGGGATGTAGCGGTGCAGCTCGCCGTACAGCGGCACCCGCCGGTACACCTCGGTCTTCGCCGCCTTGAGGCCACAGTTGTGGTCGTTGATCTTGAGACCGGTCATGACGTTGGTCATCGTGTTGAAGAACTTCGACGGGATCCGCTTGCCCAGCGGGTCCTTGCGGTCCGCCTTGTGCCCGGACACCAGGTCGGCACCGTCGTCCAGCTCGGCGAGCAGGCGCGGCACCTCGGCCGGGTCGTCCTGCAGGTCGGCGTCCATCGTGACGACGCGCTCGCCGCGTGCCTCGTCGACGGCGGCGGCCAGCGCGGCGGCCTTGCCGAAGTTGCGGCGCAGCCTGATGGCACGCACGCGCGGGTTCGCGGCGGCGAGCTGGTTCATCACGTCCCAGCTCGTGTCGGTGCTGCCGTCGTCGACGAAGATGACCTCGTACCCGGCCTCGACCGAGGAGAACGCCTCG
The DNA here is from genome assembly GCF_049647105.1 of Actinophytocola sp. GTDB lineage: Bacteria > Actinomycetota > Actinomycetes > Mycobacteriales > Pseudonocardiaceae > Actinophytocola. The sequence continues at coordinate 28,033 of NZ_JBARWZ010000276.1, read as the reverse complement.
TCGATCTGGCCGACCAGCGTCGCCAGCGTCGCCTCTTCGTCCTTGACCGGTATCAGGACGCTGACCTGCACTTCTGGCCGTGTTGTCGGCACTGTCTCAATACTCACTTCTGGTCCTCGTCGTCCGGAACTTCCGCAGGCATCCAGCGCTTCGCGCCGCTGTCCAGGATCACCACGACCCGGAGGTCATCCTCGTCCGGTCCCACCATGCCGAACCCGGTGTCCGCGTTGATGCCCAGATACTGCTGGGCGATGTCCGAACGCACCCGGTCACTGACGCCGCCCCCCACGACCTCGCCGGAGGAGTCGACAAGCACGGTACAGCGCACCGGGTCCTTCACTCCCGTCGCCCATCCCCACACCAGCTGTGACCCCGGCTTCTCCTCGACCTTGTCGACGGTGCCCGCGGGGGAGGCAGGAGTACGGCCTCCGGCGGGCGCGACCATCTCCTTCACGCCCGTGAGATCGATCGTGTCACCCAGTTCGGGGCCGCCGCACCCGAGCGTGAAGTCGTCGTTGAACGGGTAGTGACCGAGCGCCTCGAGCCGAGGCACCAGCTGATGCCCGGCCGGCGGCAGCGCCCATCCGAACGCGTTGAGGTAGCCGGCACGCAGCGCCACGGACTTGATCTCGTGGTCGGCGTCCTCGGCACGCACCGTGTCGGCGGTCGGCACCCCGAGCGCGAACCCGGTGACGCCCGCGACCACGAACGCGACGGCGAGCTTGCGCCAGTGCCGGGCCGCGAAACCGTTGACGACGGTGCCGATGATGACCAGCAGCGGCAGCGAGATCAGCACGGACACCGACGTGTAGCGGCTGTGCTGGCTGTAGTCGAGGCCGAAGTCGATGCGTGAGATCGCGATCATCGCGGAGCCGAAGAACCCGTGGCAGCCGAGTCCCCACCAGAACCGCAGCTCGGGTTCGCGCGCCGCCTTCACGGTCGCCATCGCGGCGTACCCGGCGATGATGATCGCGCCGGCGAACACCGCCATGCCGGTGTTGTTGGCGGCCCAGATGTGGCCGATGACCGCGAAGAGGCCGTAGATCGCGGTGCCGATGTCGCTCTCGGTGCCCGACCCCGCCGCGTTGTGGTTGACCGACATCCAGCCGCCGACGATCACCGCGCCAAGCGCGAGCGGCAGGACCCGCCGCCACAGGGGTTCCTTGCGCATGATCGCGACGAGCGCCAGGGACGGCCACGCGGCGAACGCGGTGCCGTAGGTGATGCTGCCGAGCAGCGCCATGCCCCACGCTGGCCACCACTTGCCCCTGACCGCGAACAGCAGCGCGGCGACCGAGATCAGGTTCGCGGTCAGCCAGGCGGCGCCGCTCATCGCGTGGGTGAAGTTGTGCAGCCCGTGCAGGCTGAAGATCAGTGCGGACGACGCGAGCACGATCGACGCGCGCACCACGACCGGCAACGACTTCGGGATCGCGAACCGGATCAGCACCACGGTCGCGAGCGCGATCAGGATGTCGAGGTAGCCAAGGATCCGCTGGTTGCCGCCGAAGAGCGTCGCGTCGAGGTAGAACAGCAGCGACGGGACCGCGATCAGGTGCTCGTTGGAGGCCTTGAACAGGCCGCCGACGTTGAGCCCCCCGTCCAGGCTCACGAACCGGACCAGCGCGTACCAGTAGTCGACGAAGTGCAGCTGCGGCGACTTCGACACCTCGATGGCCATCGCGGCGGCGGGGACGAGCGCGAGGAACTCGATGAGACGCGCGAGCCAGCGGGGCGTGGTGAACCGTTCCAGCTGGTGCCGCCACGTGCCGGCGGGTGCCGGTGTCGCGGCGCGCTCCTCCTCCGAAGCCGAATCCGGCTCCGACTTGTCCGTCACCGTGCTCGTCACGCCACACCCCTCCGTGCCAGGTCCACGCCGACCAGCCTGTCAAAGGCCGGAATACGGGTGGCGCGCGACCCGTCGAACGGCCCCTACTCGATGGTCGGAGTGGGGAGCCAGAACAGCCAGCCGTCATCCAGGACGACGACCACCCGGCCGGCCGGATCGGTCGGTGCGGCCACCGCGAAACCTGTGTCGACTGGTGCCCAGTCGAGCTTTTTCATCACGTCCGGCCTGGTCAAATGGTACTGGCCGCCGCCAGTCACCTTGCCATCGCTGTCGGTGACCAGGACACATACGACATCGCTGCGTCCGCCGGTGGCCCACCCGCGCATCAGGATCGTGTCCCCGAGGGTCTCGAACTCGTCGACCTCGCCAGCGGGCCGCCGCTGGTCCTCCTCGATCTCCGGCATGGGCCGCATCTCGTCGACGGCGAGGCGGTCGCCGAGCTCGGGTCCGCCGCAGCCGATCGTGAAGTCGTCGGTGTACGGGTAGTGGTGGAGTGCCTCGAGCCGGGACGCGATCCTCTTGGTCTTGGGAAGGCCCTCCCAGAGGCGGTTGTCCAGCTGGGCGCGCAACGCGACGGCCTCCAGCGGCGCGTCGTCAAGGTAGGTACTGACCGCCGTCTTCGTCGGCGCGCCGAGCGTGAACCCGACGAGCCCGATCACGACGGCCGCGATCGTGAACCGCGCCGCGCTCTTCGGCCACCGGAGTAACGCGACGGTCGTCCCGATCACGAGCAGCGGCAGCGAGGTGAGCACCGACAGCGACGTGTACCGGCTGGCCAGCCCGACATCGTTGCCGAAGTCGGTCCGCGCGGCGGCGATCATCCCGCACGCCAGCACCCCGTACAGGGCGAGCGCCCACCAGAACCACAGCAGCCTGCTGCGCGCGACGGGCACGGTGAGCAGCGCGATGAGCCCGAACAGGATGGCCCCGCCCGCGATGACCGCGAGACCGGAGGACGCGCCGGTCCAGAGGTGCCCGATCAGGGAAAGGAACGCGTGCAGCAGGGTGCCGATGCCGTCGCTCTCGGCGCTCGGGCTCGACTCGAGGCCCGACTGCAGGTGAACCCATTCGGCGATGACCACGACACCGAGCCCGATCGTCGTGAGCCGGCGCCACAGGGGTTCCCCGTGCAGGACCGCGATCAGGAACAACACGGGCCACACCGCGAACCCGGTGCCGTAGCTCATGCACGCCACCAGGCCGACCAGCCACGCCGGGAACCACTGCCGCTTCAGCGCGAAGATCAGCGACGCGATCACCAGCAGGTTCGCGAGGAGCCACGCGGTGCCGCTCATGCCGAGCGCGAAGTTGTGGAAGCCGTGCAGGCTGAACACGAGCGCGGACGCGGCCACCACGAGGCCCGCGCGCAGCACGTCGGGCAGGATGCGCGGCAGCGTGTGGCGCAGCAGCACGACCGTGATCACGGCGATCACCACCGTGAGGTAGCCCAGCACCCGGTTGTCGCCGCCGAAGAACCGCGCGTCCACCCAGTAGAAGAACGACGGCACCATCAGCGGGTGCTCGTTGTTCAGGGTCCAGATGCCGCCGAGCCGGAAGGTGCCGTCCGGGTTCGTGATCCGCAGCAGCACCGACCAGTAGTCGTACTGCTGCAGCCGGGGCGACCCGGCGACCTCGAACACCATCACGATCGCGGGCAGCAGGGCGAGCAGTTCGATGCCGAACGCGAGCCTGCGGTGGTAGAGCCACGGCCTGCGCACGGGCACGCGATCCGGAGCGGGCTCCGGCCTGGCGTCCTGCTCGTCCGGGGCGGTCTGTACCTGCCCGGCGTCCCGGTCTTGCCCGGCCCGCGTCTGGGGCGCGGCTCTGTCAGTCACTGTTGAACCCTAACCAACCGGATGTTTCTGCAACTCGTCATCCAGCCGATCCAGGAATCGCTGGTCCAAAAGGTCGATCGCGCCCGCCGCGATGTTCCGTTCGACGACTTCGAACACGACGATCTCGGCGTCGGTGAAGGTGTCGATCACCTCGTCCGGCCGGTTGAGCGCCGACCGGTAGTACTGCATCGTCAGGTCCGCGAACGCGGCAGGCAGATAGCTGGACGCGTTCACCAGGAACGAGTCCCCGAACACGGCGGTCGGCGCGTACACCATGCCCCGCAGCTCATCCGAGTCGTAGCGCTTCGGCTCGATCAGGTCGATGGTGGCGTTGCGGGCCCGGTCGTAGCGTCCGTCGGGCTTGAGCCGGTAGTTGATGATCTCGTTGTCGCCCTTCCTGCCCACGAGCCTCGGCAGGTCGGCGGTCACCAGCTCCACTTCCTTCTTCTGGATGCGCCACGTCTCGGCGACCCCCGGCTTGACCTCCTGGGCGACGGCCTTGACCATCTCCAGCGCACCCTCGCTCGTCCAGTGCGTGTCCAGCGGGTAGTACATGGGCTTGTCGTTGCGTTCCGCCGCGGCGGCGAGGCGGGGCCGCATGTCCATGCCGCCCGCGACCCCGATGGACTGCTGCCACAGCTCCGGCGTGACCGGGGCGGCGCAGTCCTTGCCAGGGTAGGTGTCCGGCAGGTGCTCGGGCACCATCGTGGTCTTGTCCGGCACGAGGACCAGCACGAACGTGCGCCCGGACCGCTCGACCACGTCCCGCAGCTTGGCGAGCTGGGCGATGGTCTGTGCCAGCGGCTTCGTCGGATGGCACTTGGACAGCGCGTCGGAGCCGTAGTAGAGCCAGTCGTCCGTGCCCTCGACGACGTCCCGGAACCCGGCCTGCTCCGCCCCCTCCGACGGGCCCTCGATGGGCGTGTCCCGGTCGGTGTCCGGATTCTCGTTCTGCTCAGTGGGCGTGCCGGGCAGCGGCCCGGTTGGCGTGCTGCCACCCTGGTCGAACGGCGGGGGCTCACCGAAGAACGTGCGGCTGGCCCAGTCGGCGGCGCTGAGGGCCTCCTCGCGGAACACGAGGTTGTCGGTCGCCCACGGCTCCATCCCGGTGAACAGCCCCCAGCCTTCGCCGAAGCCGGGGAAGCTCGCGAGCTCGTGGTTCTCGATCTCGCTCGGCCGCATGCCGACCACCCACATCAGGGTGGGGGTCGCGAAGAAGACCAGTGCGCTGATCAGCGCGGTGAGCTGCCGCTTCCCGTGTCTCGGGCGGTGCAGGGAGTGCTCCCTGGGCAGCCACGCCTCGTGGACGGGTGGCAGCTCGGTGGTCACGGGTGCACGCTAGCCGGTCTCATGTCGCGGAACTGTCATCTTCTTCAAGCTTCTCGGCGATCGAGGCGTTGACCACAGTCGTCTTGTCCTGCGTCCCGACGATCTGCGTCATCTCACCGGACGGCGCCTCCCACGCGGCGGAGACGGGGATGTGCACCTTCGACTTCTCGGACGGCGGCGTGTCCGCCTCGGCGTCCGCCTCCGCGAGGATCTCCTCGCTCATGGTCCGGTACTCGTTCGTCGTGATCTCCCGGGCCGTCAGCCGCTCGCCGAGCTCCCGAAGCCGTTCCTGCCAGCTCATGCACAAGTTGGTATCACGATGTCCGTAAAATGGGGCCATGGCGGACACGCTGGACCTGCGAGCAACCGGCCTCGGCCCTCCGCGCAACAGAAAGCACGCTGGGTCGGCGCCAACGGCACCGTGGGGTCTGCGGGGGTCGCTCCCGCAAGACAATGACGACCGACCTGGCGAGCTTGCGCAGCAAGCGAGCAGGGTCGGCCAGAGATCGTCGAGCGGACGACGGGACTCGAACCCGCGACCCTCACCTTGGCAAGGTGATGCGCTACCAGCTGCGCTACGTCCGCAATGCTGAGAAGCATAGCGGATGGCCTAGTGGCTTTGGCGGAGAGGCTGAATGGCGCAGTCTCCTACGCCGTAGGACTTAATACCTTCGTAGGTATCGCCTTCACGTTCTTAACGTTTGCCGTCCACTCGAAACGGTGTGTGGCATGTTTGGCAAATCCCATGGTGGTCGGGATGGAGGTGTCGTGACCAGCGAGGCTGTGGAAGCACCCGAGGGTGGGGACCGGACGCTGCTCGAGCGGCTCCGCGGGGGCGAGGACGCCGCCTTCGGCGAGCTGTTCTCCCGGCATTCCGCCGCCGTCTTCCGGCTGGCGCTCGGGCTCGTGAACGACCGGGCCGAGGCGGACGACCTGACCGCGGAGGCGTTCTTCCGCGTGCTGCAGGCCATCCGGCGCGGCGCGGGGCCCGTCGACAACGTGCGTGGCTACCTGCTGATCGTCGTGCGGCGCGTGGCGTGGGAGTGGAGCCTGCGGCGCAAGGACGTGCCGGTCAGCGACGAGGAGCTGACCCACCGCGCGCCGTCGAACCCGGACACGGCAGGCCAGTTCACGGAACGCAACCTGATCCGCCGCGCCTTCACCTCGCTGCCGGAACGCTGGCGCAAGGTGCTCTGGAAGATGGAGGTCGAGGGCGAGCGCCCGGCGGCCGTGGCCACGAACTTCGGTCTCAGCCCCAACGCGACGGCGGCCCTCGCACGCCGCGCGAGGCAGGGGCTGCGTGCCGCCTATCTGCAGGCGCACCTGGCTTCCGAGCGCAGTGCCGTCGGCTGCCGGTCGGTGCTGGAGAAGCTCGGTGCCTACACCGCGGGCACCACGTCGGGCATCGAGCGCCGCCGCATCCGCTCCCACCTCTCCACCTGCACGTCCTGCACCGCGATGTACGCCGAACTGCGGGACATCTTCGTCGGGCTGCGCCCGCACACCGCGCTCGCGACCGTGCCGGTGGCCGGGGCCGCGCTGTGGCAGCTGGGCGCCGCCCTCAAGGGCCTGTTCGCGAGCACGAAGATCCAGGTCGGACTCGCCGCGACGTCGGCGGCCGCGGTCGGCGTGCTGGGGATCGCGTTCGCGCCGTGGGGCGGCGGGGACGACTCGAAGCCGATGGAGCTGGCCGGCAAGCGGGCCATCGGGACGCACGCCGACGCCCATCCGGTCCGGCCGCCGACCACGATCGACGTGCGGCGCGGCAGCCTCGAGGACTCGATCTCTCCGCCGGAGAAGGACGACGAGCCATCCGATCGGGACGCGGGCGCGCAGGAGACCAGCACGCCCGTGACGCCGACGTCGGGGGCGCGGGCAGGCACGCCGCCGGTGGGTTCCGTCAGGACGACGGAGGGCGGTGGCCGCACCGACGTGCCCATGTCGAGCGAGGCCGCGACGTTCGACGAGAGCGTGCCGATCGTGTACCGCGAGACCACGGTCGAGACCTACAGCCAGGAGTACGGGGACTACACGCTCGTCCAGGAGACGACCACGGTCACCGAGGTGAACTCACTGAATCAGACGCGTACCACCAGGTCGACGACGTCCTACACGCAGCCCCGGGAACCCGGGGTAACGGCGAAGAGCGCACCAACCACCTGACCGGGTCCTGACAACGCCCCCGGGCATGCGCCATCATTGAAGTTGATGTTGCCGGGCGCCGGGAGGCGATCGAATGACGCGCATTGTGGACGGAGCTGACGGGCGAAAGTGGGTCATTCGCAGCGAGATGGAGTGGCGCCAGCCTGCCACCGATGACGACTTCGAGCACGACGTGAGCGTTGGCAATCTGTCCGCGTTCGTGCTGCTCGCGTTGGTGGTCGTGCTGGCCGTGGTCCTGGTGGTGGCGATTCCCGACGATGTCGTCGCGCCGTGGAGCAGCAATATGCTGTGGCTCGGCCTTCTCATCGTGCTCGCGATCCTGTTCTTCCCGGCCCGCTGGGCGCTGCGCAGGCCGTGGACCGTGGTCGCCGAGACCGGGAACATGGGCGATGGCGAGCCTGAGGAACGCTGGGTCGGTACCGTCCGCGGCCTGTTCACCGTGCGTCAGCAGGTCAACCGCATCACCAAGGACATCCAACTCGACTCGCAGCCGGGTCTCGAAGGTCCGCTGCAACCCGTGGCGTAACCGCCGGAATCGGGCAAGACTGAGGCCGTGCCAGAACTCCCCGAGGTCGAGGCGCTCGCACAGCACATCCGCGAGCACGGTGTCGGCCGCGCCGTGGCGCGGGTCGACGTCGCCTCGCTGTCCGTGCTGAAGACCGTGAGCCCGCCGTGGACCGAGCTGCACGGCAAGGAGGTGACGGGTGCGGGCAGGCACGGCAAGTTCCTCGACATCGAGGTCGGGGACCTGCACCTGATCATCCACCTGGCCCGCGCGGGCTGGCTGCGCTGGGCAGGCAACCTGTCGGCCGCGCCGCCGAAACCGGGCAAGGGCCCGCTCGCGTTCCGCGTGCACCTCGGGCCGCCCGGTCAGGGCCCCGGCTTCGACCTCACCGAGGCGGGCACGAAGAAGGGCCTCGCGGTGTGGATCGTGGCCGATCCGGACGACGTGCCGGGCATCGCGGCACTCGGCCCGGACGCGCTGGCGGTGACCCGTGACGAGTTCGTCACAGTGCTGGCCGGCAGGACGGAACGCCTGAAGAACGCGCTGACCACGCAGAAGATCATCGCCGGTGTCGGCAACGCCTACTCCGACGAGATCCTGCACATGGCGCGGCTGTCGCCGTTCGCGACCGCGGGCAAGCTGGACGACGAGCAGACCGACCGGCTGTACGAGGCGATGCGCGAGATCCTCACCAGCGCTGTGAGCAGGTCCGTCGGTCAGCACGCTGCGACGCTGAAGGGCGAGAAGCGATCCGGACTTCGGGTGCACAACCGCGCGGGCATGCCGTGCCCGGTGTGCGGTGACACGGTGCGCGAGGTGTCCTTCGCGGACAAGGCGTTCCAGTACTGCGCGACCTGCCAGACCGGTGGAAAGCCGCTCGCCGACCGCCGGATGTCGAGGTTGCTCAAATGACCCTCCCTTGCCACGGAAGGTGCCGCGGCCGGAGCATTGACCGGTGACCGACCTGTGGAACCAGCAGACCATCATCGGCTGCGGTGTCGCGATAGTGCTGGTCGCTGCCCTGTTCCTCTGGTTCCGGTCGCGTAAGTCGGACAACTCGGTCGACGACGCCGTGCTGGACGCCGTGCAGCGGTTGTCGAAGACGGCCCCGGCCATGCGCAGCGGGCTCACCGAGGAGGCCGCCGACCAGTGCGCGAAGCACCTGGTGGAGATGCTCAGGTGCGTTGCCATCGGGATCACGGACGCGAACGGGCACCTGCTGTCGTGGGACGGCCATGCCAACGAGCACTACGCCGACCTGACCGGCGCGATCGACATCGCCGTCCGCAACGGCCAGCGCGCGCACATCCACCACACGAACCTGGACTGCGCCCACAGAAGCCGCTGCCCGATGCGCACGGCGGTGATCGTGCCGCTGATCCCGGACGGCCAGGTCGAGGGCGCCCTGATCGTGGTCGGCGGGGTCAACTCGAAGCGGCTGATCAGGGCCGCCGACGAGGTGGCGCAGTTCGTCTGCATCCAGCTGGAGCTGGCGAAGCTGGACGAGTCGAAGCAGCAGCTCGCGAAGGCCGAGGTGCGGATGCTGCGCGCCCAGATCTCGCCGCACTTTCTCTACAACGCGTTGAACTCGATTTCGTCGCTGATCCGCACCGACCCGGAACGGGCGCGTGACCTGCTGCAGGAGTTCGCCGACTTCACGCGGTACTCGTTCCGGACGACCGGCCAGTTCACGACGCTCGCGGACGAACTCCGCAACATCGACCGCTACCTGACCATCCAGAGCCAGCGCTACGCCGACCGCCTCAACGTGCGCATCAAGATCGCGCCGGAGGTGCTGTCGGTGGTGGTGCCGTTCCTGGTGCTCCAGCCGCTGGTGGAGAACGCGGTGCAGCACGGCCTGGCCTCCAAGCCGGGTGGTGGGACGGTGACGGTCGTGGCGCAGGACAACGGCAACGAGGCGCTGATCAGCGTGGAGGACGACGGTGTGGGGATGGACGCCGACCGCCTCTTCGCCGACCTGCGCGACGCGCACAAGACGGGTTCCCACGTCGGCATCGGCAACATCAACCAGCGCATGCGTCAGGTGTTCGGCGACGAGTACGCGCTGATGGCGGAGACCGCGCCGGGCGCGGGCATGAAGGTGATCCTGCGCGTGCCGAAGTTCTTCCCCGGCGTCCGCCCGGACCTCCCGAAGTTCGGCGAGGAAACCGACACGAAGACAACCCAGCCCACCACCTGACCCGCGAGTCCAACCCGCACGACCCGCGAGTTCGACTCGCACGACCCGCGAGTTGAACCGGCACGACCCGCGAGTGCGACAATCACGTCGGCGGCGGTGGCGCGTTTGTCGAACTCAGGGTTCATCCCGGTTGGACACGCGGGTCGTACGGGTTCAACTCGCGGGGGGTGTGGTGTGGTGGCCCGGGTGGTGCCAGTGGACGTGGCCGTCGACGACGTCCGCGTCCATGCCCGCCCAGTGCGGGTCGACCTTCCAGTGGGACGCCGCCCCCGGCGTCGCGTCCTGGTAGGCGCCCCGGTCGACCGACCCGAACACGGCGAGCCCCGGCCGCGCCCACACCGCCGACAGCCGCCGCTCCACCCAGGCCTGTGCCGCCTCGCACGTCGCGAACTCGGCGACATCGATCTGCGACAGGTGCGACTCGTCCCCCATGCCAAGCCACGCCCGCCAGCGCACTTGCCTCCCCATACGGAACATGAGCGAGCGAACACGCGCGGGATACGTAGGGTGGTTCCATGAGTGTCACGGAAAAGCTGACGGCCCGGCTCCCCATGAACCGGGGCTCCGCCAAACCCGTCGTCGCCGTGGTCAAGCTGCACGGCGTCATCACCCCGACCCCGTCGCCGTTGAGCCGGGGCACGATCAACATCAACACCGTGGAACCGGCCCTCATCAAGGCCTTCGACCACGAGCGGCTGTCCGCGGTCGCACTGGCGATCAACTCGCCTGGTGGCGCCCCGACGCAGTCCGCACTGGTGAGCGAGCGGATCCGGGAGCTGGCCGACCGCAAGAAGGTCCCCGTCATCGCGTTCTGCGAGGACGTCGCGGCGTCCGGCGGCTACTGGCTCGCGTGCGCCGCCGACGAGATCTACGCGCATTCGTCGTCGCTCGTCGGCTCGATCGGGGTGGTCACCGCGGGGTTCGGTCTCAACGGGCTGCTCGAGCGGGTCGGTGTCGAGCGCCGCGTGTACACCGCGGGTGCGCACAAGGTGCGCCTCGACCCGTTCCGGCCGGAGAACGACGAGGACGTCGAGTGGCTGAAGGGGCTGCAGTCCCAGCTGCACGACCAGTTCGTGTCGTGGGTGAAGGAGCGCCGCCGCGACCGGCTGAACGACGACAACGACCTGTTCACCGGTGAGGTGTGGACCGGCGCGAAGGCGAAGGAGCTGGGCCTCGTCGACGGGGTCGGCAACCTCCGCGCCGTGCTGACCTCGCGTTTCCCGGAGGCGGAGCTCGTCGTGGCCGAGCCGAAGCGCCCGCTGCTGGCTCGGCTCGGCGTGGGTGGAGCGGCACAGTCCCTGCTCGCGGCCGTCGAGCATCGGGCAATCTGGTCCCGTTACGGACTCTGACCGTGTCACCCACGAGGGGCAACCCCATGGACAGATTCCACTTCCCATCGGCAAGATGCGGGTCACCGTGAGTACTTCACCGAACACCCCGGGTCTCGTCGTCCTAGCCGTGGACGACGAGAAAGACGGCATGGACCTGATGGTCGAACGGCTCGAGGCGAACCGCTACGTGCGCCGGGTCATCCCGGCGTTCGACGCGACCGAGGCGCTGCGCCAGCTGGGCGGCGACGATCCGGAGCTGACCGCGCGCCGCTACGCGGGCAAGCCGATCGTGGACGCGGTCTTCTCCGACCTGAAGATGCCGGGACTGACCGGCATGGAGATGGCGAAGGTACTGGCGGGCTTCAAACCGTCGCCGGTGCTGGTGTTCATCACCGGGCACGGCGAGGGCAACGACGCGGTCGAGGCGTTCGACCTCGGCGCGGTCGACTTCATCCCGAAGCCGTGCGACCAGGGCCGGATGGACCGCGCGGTGCAGCGGGTGATCTCCAAGCTGCGTGGTGACGGGCTGGTCGGCGAGGCGCCGCAGGTCGCGTCGGAGCCGGCGGACGACGAGGTCATCCCGGTCGAGCTGGCAGGCAACACGAAGCTGATCCCGCGCTCGTCGGTGCGCTGGGTGGAGGCGCAGGGCGACTACGCGCGCCTGTTCACCACCGAGGGCTCGCACCTGGTGCGGATCCCGCTCGCGCAGCTGGAGGAGCGTTGGGAGAAGGCGGGTTTCGTCCGCATCCACCGCTCGTACCTGGTGCCGATCAACCTGATCACCGAGCTGCAGCTTGGCGGCAACGGCTACCACGTGGTCATCGGCGACGACGAGCGCAAGCTGCCGGTCAGCCGCAGGCACACGCGTGAGCTGAAGGACCGGATCGTCCGGCGCGGCGGCTTGTGAGCGGGCGCTCGTGAGCAGGCATTCGGCAGGGCCGCCAGGGCGGGACGAACAGGGTGCGCGCGGCAGGTCCTACCAGGACCCGCCGACGAAACCGCGCCGCAAGCGAGTGGTGCTCGCCGACTCGCGGGCGCCGGTCACCCGGCTGCGCACGGTCATCGAGCTGGAGGAACAGACCAGTTACGGCGAGGAGCTGATCCGCCAGCTGATCCGCGCGCAGTTACGCACCGCGGTGAGGTTCTGGCTTGGCACGATCGGCTTCTTCCTGGCCCTGCCTGCCCTGTTCTTCTTCCTCCCGCAGCTGTCGCAGATCAACTTCGTCGGCGTGCGTCTGCCATGGCTCGTACTCGGACTGCTGCCGTTCCCGTTGTTGTTCGGCGTCGGATACTGGTACAACGTGGTGGCCGAGGGGCAGGAGCGCGACTTCGTGGCGATGGTCGAGAAGTAGCGGTAGACAAGTAAGAGGATCGGTGAGCGCAAACATCTGGGCCCTGGCCGGGGCGCTCGCGGTCATCGTCGCGACTTTCTCCATTGGCTGGCGCTCGTCGCGTCAGGCCAGCAACGCGCAGGACTTCCTGGTCGCCCGCCGCACCGTCCGCTCCCGCCGCAACGCGGCCGCCGTCTCCGGTGAGTACCTGTCCGCCGCGTCGTTCCTCGGGGTCGCCGGCCTGGTGCTGAAGGACGGCGCCGACGCGCTCTGGTATCCGATCGGGTTCACGGCGGGTTACCTGGCGCTCATGCTGTTCGTCGCCGCGCCGCTGCGCCGCTCCGGCGCCTACACGCTGCCGGACTTCTGCGAGGCGCGGCTCGGTTCCCGCGCGCTGCGCGGCATGGCCGCGGTGTTCGTGGTGTTCATCGGGATCCTGTACGTGGTCCCGCAGCTGCAGCTCGCGGGCCAGGCGCTGGCGAACATCCTGCCGGTGCCGACGTGGGTCGGTGCGACGCTGGTGACGGTCGTGGTGATCGTCAACGTGTTCGGCGGCGGGATGCGCGCGATCACCGTGGTGCAGGCGTTCCAGTACTGGCTGAAGCTGTTCGCGATCGCGGCGCCGACGTTCGTCATGTGCCTGCTGTTCATCGGCAACGGCGGTCCGCGTGACGGGCAGGCCACGACGCTGACCGAGGCGTTGCCGCCGACCTTCACGAGCGCCACCGCCATCGACGTCAAGACGCCGGTGTTGTTGCAGGTCGAGGAACCGGTGTGGCTCGCGGCCCGGGGCGAGGTCAACGGCGAGCCCGCGGGCGGCTCGGTCTACTGGGGTCCCGGCCTCCACGAGGTCAGTGCGGGCACCACGCTGTACTTCTCGAAGGGCTCGTCGGTGCCGGTGGTCGCCGGCGCGCCGACGGACAACGCGAGCTGGCTTTCGCCAACGTCGAGCACGGGCGACCTGTTCACCACGTACTCGCTGATCCTGGCGTTGTTCCTGGGCACCATGGGCCTGCCGCACGTCCTGGTCCGCTTCTACACGAACCCGGACGGCCGCGCCGCGCGCCGCACCACGCTGCACGTGCTGATGTTCCTGTCGCTGTTCTACCTGTTCCCGACCATGCTCGGCGCGTTGTCGCGGCTGTACGTGCCGGAGCTGCTGGTCACCGGTCAGACCGACGCCGCGGTGCTGGCCCTGCCAGCGGGTATCGCGCCAGGCATCCTCGGCGACATCCTTGGCGCGATCCTCACCGCTGGTGCGTTCGCGGCGTTCCTGGCGACGTCGTCGGGCCTGGTGGTGAGCGTGGCCGGGGTGCTGTCGACCGACGTGCTGCGTGGCCGGGTGCGTGACTTCCGGTTCGCGACGGCCGTCGCGGGCGGGGTGCCGCTGGTGCTCGCGATCGCCGTGCGGCAGACGGACATCTCGCTGACCGTCGGCATGTCGTTCGCGCTGGCCGCGTCGACGTTCTGCCCGGTCCTGCTGCTCGGGGTGTGGTGGCGCAGGCTCACGTGGGTGGGTGCCGCAGCGGGCATGGTCGTCGGCGGCGGGCTCGTGCTGACCGCGTTGGTGATCAACACGATCAGCGGCCTGACCGGTAACTGGGCGCCGGCCGAGCTCGGCCAGCCCGCGCTGGTCACGGTGCCGGTCGCGTTCCTCACGGTGATCCTCGTGAGCAAGGCGACCGCGACGAGGATCCCCGCCGATGTGGCACAGATCCGGCTGCGCATGCACGCGCCGGACAACCTCGGGCTCACCCGCGACCGCGCGGTGGCGAGCTTCGGCACGGCGGAGGAGCGATCACGACTGGCGGACGGTCGCCATCGCAAGTAGCGGGATCGGGCGATCGCGCCATTAACATCTAGGCGAGCTCGGTCGTGGACGATGGGAGCCCCGGATGGCGGTGTCAGTGCTCGGCATGGCACGCAACATCGCGGACGGGCTGAAGGACGGGCTGGCCGGCGCCGGTGTGCGTTCGGCGGCCCGCGGTCTGCGCAGGCTGCTGGACGCCGACTTCGTCGCGCTGGCCGACCTGTCCGGCCACGCCGTGTGGGCCCCGGACGAGCCACCGTTCTATGAGGACGCGAACGCGCTGGTCGAACGCGTGTTGCACAGTGAGAACCGCGAGGGCCGGTCACCGCTGGTGGCGGTGCCGTTGCATGTGGACCACGAGCTGGCCGGTGTGCTGGTGGTGGCGGGCGCGTCCCGGCGGGCGGCGGTGCGTGAGGCGTCGACGTGGGTCGTGGAGTCCGTCGAACGCGGCAGGCTGGCGGCGTCGGCGGAACAGGCGGCGCAGGCCGAATTGCGTGCGCTGCGGGCGGAGATCTCGCCGCACTTCGTCTACAACGCACTGACGGTCATCGCCGCGCTGGTCAGTTCCGAGCCGGACCGGTCGCGTGAGCTGATGCTCGACTTCGCCGACTACATCCGCTACAGCCTGGCGAAACACGGCGAGTACACGACGGTCGCCGACGAGTTCCACGCGATCGAGACCTACCTGGCGCTGCAGCGTGCGGTGCTGGGGGACCGGCTGCAGGTCCAGGTGCGGGTGGCGCCGGAGGTACTTGCCGTGGCGCTGCCGTACCTGGTGCTCCAGCCTCTGGTGGAGAACGCCGTCCGCCACGGCATCGAGCCGCGCGCGGGGACCGGCCACGTGCAGGTCCGCGGCGAGGCGGAGGGGAACGACTGCGTGATCAGCGTCGAGGACGACGGGCTCGGCATGGACCCGGCGCTGGCGGAGTCGATCCTGGCGGGCCGGGGCGGCGTCGACAGTGTCGGTCTGGCCAATGTGGACAGACGACTCCGTAGCGTCTATGGCCCGTGGTACGGGCTCGTGGTGGAGACCGCGGTCGGTGAGGGAACACGTGTGGTGGTCCGGATCCCCAGGTTCCAACCGGGAGTGATGCCAGGATGACGGGATTGTCCGTGCTGGCGGTCGACGATGTCCCGCCCGCACTCGCGGACCTGTGCCGCCTGCTGGCCGGCTCGCCGGAAGTTTCGGCGGTCGCGAGTGCCGGCGACGCGCTGTCCGCACTGCGCATGATCCAGAACGGCCGCTACGACGCGGTGTTCCTTGACATCTCGATGCCCGGCCTCGACGGTCTGGAACTGGCGTCGTTGCTGGCGCGGCTGAACGAGCCGCCGGTGATCGTGTTCGTGACCGCGTACGAACAGCACGCGGTGGCGGCGTTCGGCATCGGCGCGGTGGACTACCTGCTGAAACCGGTCCGCGCGGAACGTCTCGCCGACGCGCTGGCCAGGGTCAACCGGATGTTCCCTGCCATCCGCCCCGCGCAGGAGACCCCGGACACGATGGCCGCGCTGCCGGTGGAGTCCGACGGCCGCACGAGGTACGTCCGCCGCACGGAGGTGCACTACGTGGAGGCGCATGGCGACTACGTCCGCCTGCACGCGGCGTCCGGGGTGCATGTGGTGCGGATGCCGATCTCGCGGCTTGAGGAGTACTGGACGCCGGCGGGTTTCGTCCGTGTCCACCGGAGTTTCCTGGTGGCACTGGACGCGGTCCGCGAACTCCGCAGCGACTCGGTCGGCGGCCTGCTGGCGCACACCGACCTCGGCGATGTCCCGGTGTCCCGCCGCCACGCGAGGGACCTGCGGGAGAAGCTCCTTTCCGCGGCGAAGGCCGGCCAACTGGACCGCCGGTAATGCCGGGCCACAAGCGCGTCGCGGTGATGAGCCCGCAGACCCGGCTGGCCCTTTCCCGCCGCAGGGCGCGCGGCCGCTGGCGAGTCCCCAAACTGGACGGCCCCGGTGCCGACCGCGCGGTCGAACTGCACCGCCGCCAGCTCCGGCTGGCCGTGGCCCCGCTGGCCGTCCTGTTCGCGGGCATCCTGGGCCTGCCGATGCTGTTCGCCCTGTTCCCGGCGCTGGACGAGGTCCGCCTGCTGGGCATCCCGGTCTCGTGGCTGGCGCTGGCCGTGCTCCCGTACCCGGCGCTGGCCCTGCTGGCGGGCTGGCAGCTACGCAGAGCCGAGAGAGCCGAGGACACCGAATGACCAGGTCCGGCCACGCGAGGCCCGCGTGATCCTCGCGTTCGCGGTCGCCCCGGTCGTGCTCATCACGCTCCTCATCGGACTGCGTGGGGTCGCCGCCATGCGCACCACGTCCGACTTCCTCGTCGCCTCCCGCCGCGTGTCCCCGCTGCTCAACTCCGCGGCGGTCTCCGGCGAGTACCTCTCCGCCGCGAGCTTCCTCGGGGTGGCGGGGCTCGTGGTCAAGGACGGCATCGGCGCGCTCTGGTACCCGGTCGGGTTCACCGCCGGTTACATCGCGATGCTCGTCCTCGTCGCCGCCCCCATGCGCCGCTCAGGGGCGCTCACCGTGCCCGACTTCGCCGAGGCCCGTCTCGCCTCACCGGCGCTGCGCCGCGTCACCGCCGCCGTCATCCTCGTCATCGGCGGCCTCTACCTCGTCCCGCAGTTCCGCACCGCGGGGCTGGTCCTGTCCGCCGTCAGCAACTCGCCCTACTGGGTCGGCGTCGTCATCTCGGGCGCTGGCGTCGCGATCACCCTCGCGCTCGGCGGGATGCGTGCCGCGACCTACGTGCAGGCCTTCCAGTTCGTGCTCAAACTGGTCCTGTTCATCGTGCCCGCGATCTGGCTCCTCATCCAGGTCAGCCCGCAGACCAGGGACGACGCCCTCAACCCGGTCGAGTTCACCCGCTTCACCGAGGACACGACCGTCAAGTTCCGCATCGGCACCACCCTCGAGCGCGACGGCGAACGCTGGGAGATCCCCCAGGGCGCCACCGTCGAGTTCAAGGAGGGCACACCGGTGCCGGAGGTGGTCGGCGAGGCGCGGCCAGGCGGCGTTGGCTGGGCCCGCCCGCTACTCGACATCGCCGACGCGGATCATCCGCTGCTCAGCACCTGGGCACTGACCGTCGCGCTGGCGCTCGGCACCATGGGTCTCCCGCACGTGATCATGCGTTTCCACACCAGCCCCGACGGCCGCGCCGCTCGCCGCACCGCCGCGTTCACCGTGGGCCTGCTCGGCATCTTCTACCTGTTCCCCGGCATCTACGGCGTCCTCGGCCGGGTCCTCGTCCCGCAGCTCTACCTTTCCGGCGACACGGACACCGCGGTCGTCGCGCTTCCGGCGCAGGTCGACACGGGCTGGGCAGGCAGCCTCTTCACCGCCCTGCTCACCGGCGGCGCGTTCGCCGCGTTCCTCGCGACCTCGCTCGGTCTGCTGCTGGTCGTCTCCGGCGCGATCGCCTACGACCTGCTGCCAGGCGGTCTCCGCCGCCTCCGCGTCACCGTGGTGCTGGCCGCCGCGGTCGTGGTTCTCCTTGCGCTGCAGGCGATCCGCATCGACGCGGGCGTGCTCGTGACGTGGGCGTTCACGGTCGCCGCGTCCACGTTCTGCCCGCTGCTGGTGCTGGGCATCTGGTGGTCGCGGCTCACGGTCGCGGGTGCGATGTCCGGGGTTCTCGTCGGGCTGTTCACCTCGTCGAGCGCGTTCGCGGGCACGTTGCTCGGCCTGCCGGTGACCGGCTGGCTCGCGATCCTCGTGGCACAGCCCGCACCATGGACGGTCCCGCTAGCCTTTCTGACGATGATCATCGTGTCCCTGCGCGGCAGGCCACCGTCGTGGGCACGGACGGCCATGCTTCGCCTGCACCTCAACGAGGACCGGGAACAGACCCCGGCGGACCGGCTGCGCGCGCTCCGCGAGGGCGCTCAGCCGTCCCAGACGAGCCGGAGCTGAAATGTGCTGCCGTACCGCCGTAGCGCGGATTCCGCGTTCGGGTGCAGACCGAAGACGGCCTGGTTGGTGCTGAGGTTTCTGCAATAGGTTACGGCTTCCTGATCGTTCGGTGTCGTGATCTCCAGTCCCCACGCGAACACGTTGTCGTCGTCGTCGGCGCTGACCAGTGTGAACAGTCGTCCTTCCATGGCAATTCATTGTGCGGATGAACTCGCCAGGGCTGGGTTTCCCAGGGTTGGGTCCACCAACTGAGATCATGATTCACGTGGGCAAGCGAGCACCGTTTCTGCGGCGCAGGCTGGGGCGCCGGTTGCGGGAGATCCGCGAGGGGGCCAACTTCACGCTGGCCGAGGCCGCGAAGCGCTTGGACAAGACCCGAAGTGCCTTACAGCGCATCGAAACGGGTGCCACCCGCGCGGACGTGCATTTCATCCGCTCTGCCATGGACGTCTACGACCGCTACGACGAAACCCTCATCGGCGAAGCCCGCGAGGCGATGAAGCCACCGTGGTTCCGCTCCTACGGCATCGAGGACATGGGTTACGTCGACGTGGAAACCCACGCGGCTTCGGTGAAGGAGTTCTCCGGTCTGAAACTGCCGGGTCTGCTGCACACCGAGGCATATATCCGCGCACTGTTCGCCCACAGCCGCAGACGTCGTTCACCCGAACAGCTACGCAACGACATCGAAGTTCGAATGATCCGCCAGGAGCGGCTCACTAGTGAGCGCGATCCGCTGGAGCTGGACGTGATCATCGACGAGTCGGCGCTCCGCCGTGACGTCGGAGACGAAGCGGTGATGCAGGAGCAGTTGCGGCACCTCGTCGAGATGGCCGAATTGTCGTGCGTCAGCCTTCAGGTGCTGCCTCTCAAGATTCACAGCGCACTCGACGGTGGCTTCACCTTGTTGTCATTTCACGACCGTGACGAACCCGATCTGCTCTTCGTCGAGTACGGCACCGGAGCGCTGCATATTGAAGAAGACCCCGAGGTCCGCGCCTGTAGACTGAACTTCGATCGGCTGGGCGTCGAGGCGCTGAGCCCTGACGACTCGGTCGCGCTGATCAAGCGAATCGGCCAAGGACGATAGAGGCGGTCAAAGTGTCCACTTGGCGGAAGAGCAGCCGCAGCACGCAGAACGGCAGCAACGGCAACTGTGTCGAGGTGTCGTTCCCTGGACTCTCTGTAGCTGTCCGTGACTCTAAGTCGCCCAAGCGAGGGACCCTGGTCGTGTCCACCGCCGGTTGGGCAAGCTTTTTGCACGTCACCAAAATGTGATCTGCGCCACTCGTCGCGCAATCGCACCGTTCGTCGACCGTTAGTCGTGCGACGAAGCGGTTGATCCACGATCGATACACGCCACGGCAACGCCTTCCTAGGGTCTTACCACCCGGTTTGAATCCCCATGGAGGCACCGTGAGCACTACCGACCAGGGTCCGCCAAACCCTGACTGGGAAGCCATCCAGCAGAGCGCGGAATTCACCCAGTTGCGCCGCCGCCTGCGCAACTTCGTGTTCCCGATGACCGTCGCGTTCCTCGCCTGGTACCTGCTGTACGTGCTGCTGTCGGACTACGCGCACGACTTCATGAGCACCAAGGTCTTCGGCAACGTCAACATCGGGCTGATCTTCGGTCTGCTCCAGTTCGTCTCCACCTTCCTGATCACGAGCCTGTACGTGCGGCACGCGAACCGGAAGCTCGACCCGGTCGCCGACAAGATCCGCAACGACTTCGAGGGTGGTGCGGAATGAACCTGGCAGCGGGCGTCGAGGGCAGCAACACAGCCCTGAACATCGGCATCTTCGGCCTCTTCGTGGTCGTCACGCTGGTGATCGTGTTCCGTGCGAGCCGGTCGTCGAAGACGGCGGTCGACTTCTACGCGGCCGGTCACTCGTTCAGCGGCGCGCAGAACGGCGTCGCGATCTCCGGTGACTACCTCTCCGCCGCGTCGTTCCTCGGCATCGCGGGCTCGATCGCGGTGTTCGGGTACGACGGCTTCCTGTACTCGATCGGGTTCCTCGTGGCGTGGCTCATCGCGCTGCTGCTGGTCGCGGAGCTGCTTCGCAACACCGGCAAGTACACGATGGGTGACGTGCTGGCGTTCCGGATGCGGCAGCGCCCGGTCCGCGCGGCGGCCGCCACGTCGACGCTGGTCGTCTCGTTCTTCTACCTGCTGGCGCAGATGGCGGGTGCGGGCGGCCTCATCGCGCTGCTGCTCAACATCGAGAACAAGGCAGGCCAGGCGCTGGTCATCGCGATCGTCGGCGTCGTGATGATTCTGTACGTGATCATCGGCGGCATGCGTGGCACCACGTGGGTGCAGATCATCAAGGCGACGCTGCTGATCGCGGGCGCGTTCGTGATGACCCTGTGGGTGCTCGGCAAGTACGGCTTCAACCTGTCCGAGCTGCTCGGCGGCGCGGTGGAGAAGGTCGGCGAGGGCGGCGAGGCGCTGCTGAACCCGGGCGCCCAGTACGGCGCGACCGGCCTGTCCCGGCTCGACTTCGTGTCGCTGGCGCTCGCGCTGGTGCTCGGCACGGCGGGCCTGCCGCACATCCTGATGCGCTTCTACACCGTGCCGACCGCCAAGGAAGCGCGGAAGTCCGTGGTCTGGGCGATCTGGCTGATCGGCATCTTCTACCTGTTCACCCTGGTGCTGGGCTACGGCGCGGGCGCGTTGGTCGGCCCGGAGGCAATCCTTGCCGCGCCTGGAAAGTCCAACTCGGCGGCCCCGCTGCTGGCGTACGCGCTGGGCGGCACGGTGCTGCTGGGCATCATCGCGGCGGTCGCCTTCGCGACGATCCTCGCGGTGGTCGCGGGCCTGACGATCACGGCGTCGGCGTCGTTCGCACACGACATCTACGCCAACGTGATCAAGAAGGGCGCTGCGGACGACAAGGTGGCCGAGGTCCGCGTCGCACGCATCACCGCACTGGTGATCGGCGCGGTCGCGATCGCGGGCGGCATCGTGGCGAACGGCCAGAACATCGCGTTCCTGGTGGCACTGGCGTTCGCGGTGGCGGCGTCGGCGAACCTGCCGACGATCCTGTACTCGCTGTTCTGGAAGGGCTTCAACACCCGGGGCGCGCTGTGGAGCATCTACGGCGGTCTCGTGGTCTGCCTGGTCCTGATCGTGTTCTCGCCCGCGGTGTCGGGCAAGGAGACCTCGATGTTCCCGACTGTGGACTTCCACTGGTTCCCGCTGGCCAACCCCGGCCTGGTGTCGATCCCGGTGGCGTTCCTGCTGGGCTGGATCGGCTCGAAGACCTCGAAGGAGAGCGACGAGCAGAAGTACGCGGAGATGGAGGTCCGCAGCCTCACCGGTGCGGGCGCCGAGAAGGCCGTGGCCCACTAGTTCCACGTGACCCGAACGGCCCCGGCGATTCCGCCGGGGCCGTTCGGCTTCACTTGGGCACCAACGTGTTCTGCCGCGCGGTGATCAGCCAGCGGCCGTCCTCCTTGACCAGCACGTACAGCGCGCACATGGCGTGGTCCAGGTCGATCGGCTCGCCGTCGGCGGTCACCGCGTACGCCTCCTTGTAGGCCAGCGCAACGTCCGGCCGCACGAAGCGCACGTCCCTGACCACGTACCTGGCGTACTGGTCCCGAAACGGCCCCGCGAGCAACGCCTCGCTCGCCGCCATCACCTCGTCGATGCCCACGAGCCGCACGCCCGTGGCACCCACGAGCGCCGCGTCCGGCGCGACGTGCTTGTTCATCAGGGTGGCGTCGCCCGCGTTGAACCCGCGTTCGACGTCCGCCACGATCTGCCTGATCTCGTCGATGTCGCTCACCTTCACAAGGCTCGTACCTCGACCAAGCACGAGGTCAACCTTCGCGTGCAACCCTCGCTCATGGATCCGCGTAGAAGGGGCAGGACATGAGGAGGTCGGACGGTGCGAGGGCGAGACCAGGAGTTCGCCGAGTTCTTCTCGGCGCGCTTCGAGGGGGCTCGGCGGATCGCGTACGCGATGTGCGGATCTTGGGCGGACGCGGAGGAGATCGCACAATCCGCGTTCGTGAAGCTGTACGCGCGTTGGTCGAAGATCCGCATAGAGACCGTCGACGCGTACTTGCGCACGGTCGTGACCAGAGTCTTCCTCGATACGAGAAGACGGGGCCGAGCCCGTGAGCAGGTCGTGGCCGAACCGCCGGACACTATCGCGCCCGCCGACGCGGGGCCGGGGGAGCGACTCGCGCTGCGGGCCGCGCTCCTCGCCGTGCCGCCGGGTCAGCGTGCGGTGCTGGTCCTGAGGTTCGTCGCGGACCTGTCGGTGGATCAGGTGGCCGAGACGCTCGGCTGCTCCACCGGCACCGTCAAGAGCCAGACGGCACGTGGTCTGTCCGCTCTGCGTGCGGCCTACCACCAGGGCGAAGTCAGCCTAGAGACGCGAGGAGCGCGAAATGTTCGACGATGACAACGCGGCGCGCCATGCGCTCGGGACGCTGAACGACGAGCCGGCCCCGCCGGTCGCGACGACGGTCGACCAGGTGCTGCGCCGCGGCAGGCGGCGCGTGTTCGTGCAGCGCGCGAGTGCGGTCGCCGGCGTGGTGACGGTGGTCGCCGCGATCGGGCTCACGGCGGTGCTGTTACGGCCGGGCGGGGACGGTGGCAGCGGCGTGCGGGTGGCCGGCTCCACCACACCGACGCCTGCCCCGGCAGGGCCGCTGCCGGGCTGGGAGACCATGGAGATCGACGAGACGACCTGCAAGCAGGGCCCGTCGGCCAACCTGCCGGCCGCACCGACGCAAAAGCTGCTGCCCGCGTCGGTCGTGGAGCCCGCGTTCTCCGGCGTGGCCCAGGACGTCCTCGGCTCGCCAACGATCGCCATCTACTCGGACTGGCCGGAGTACTCGCCGAAGGCGGAGGGGCCCCGCGGCTACTCCCAGCTCGAGGTCCCGATGGACAACGGCAACGGTGAGCTCCAGCTCGAGGCGTACGTGTACGGCGGCACCCCGGTCGAGATGGCCGACGCGTCGCTGTACGCCTACGGCGACTGCAAGGCCCCCGCCAGGCGCGTCCTCGACGACGGCACCGTGCTGCAGCTCTTCCAGCTCGAGAACCGCAACCCGGAGCAGCCGAGCCAGCACCTGCAGATCTACCGGCCGGACGGGCGCGAGTACATCATCACGGCCGCCGGGTGGAGCGAGGAGGACATGGCGCCGGTCGCGGGCGGTGGATACACGTACGAAGGTGGCCGCGGGAAGTTACCGGCCACGGGGAAACAGCTGGCGGAGATCGCGACCAGGATGGTGGCGATCCTGGGTTGACCAGCTCACACGCGTTCTACGGGAGGACGTGGCAGCATCGTGGTGTGATGCCACAGCAGGTGCCGACCGTGATCGTTCCGGATCTTCCGGAGTCGCTGCCGGAGGGAGTGACGCTGGTCGACGTGCGGGAGCACGACGAGTGGGCCGCCGGTCACGCCCCGGAAGCGGTGCACATCCCCATGGGGGAGATCGCGGGCAGGCTGGACGATCTCCCGGCGGACAACGAGGTGTACGTGGTGTGCCGCAGCGGTGGCCGTTCCGCCCGCGTGACGGCGTACCTGAACGCGAACGGCTGGGACGCGAAGAACGTCGACGGAGGCATGCAGTCGTGGCAGGCCGCGGGCCGCCCGCTGCACGCGGACAACGACGCACCGACGGTCATCTGAGGTGACGCAGCCCCGTCAGCGCTGGGTCGCGACGGCGCCTCCTGGCGCCGGTCGCCGCTCACGCCCGCGCAGGCGCCTGCCGTACGCGGGCCCGCCCGGGTACAGCGCGCCACCTCGGTGGGGCTTCCCGGCACTGGCGTGGCGCTGGCCGACGACCATCCCCGGCACCAACCCGGACCAGCCGGTGACCGTCGACCGCGTACGCGTGGTGGCAGGCCACGCCTCGTCGATGATGTGGGCGCTGGCGTGCCTGGCGGTGATCACCGCGGGCGGCGAGGTCTGGCGCTACGTGCTGCTGCTCCGAAGCCGGACGGGTGCGCTGTCGTCGCGCCTGGTGGGCATGTCGGACGCGGTGGTGACGATCGCGGGCGTCCTGACCATGGCGTTCACGGTGCTGGCGGCGATCGTCGCACTGTGGTGGCTGTACCTGGCCCGCCACGCGGCCGCCGAGCTGGCCGACCAGGAGGTGAGCCGCCCCGACTGGCAGGTGCTGGTGTACCTGCTGGTCCCCGGCGTGAACCTGGCCATGGCAGGCGTGGTGCTGACCGAACTGGAACACCAGATCCTCCGCCGCCCGGCCGCCGAACGCCCCCGACCGACGAAGCACGTCGCCATCTGGTGGGCAGTGTGGGCGGCGGCGGGAATCCTGTTCGCGGTGACGGTGGCCTGGCGCTTCCGCGACAGCGTCCAGTCCCACGCGGACGGCATCATCCTGAGCGGGCTGACCGACCTGTCGGCGGCGGCGGTTGCGGTACTGACGGCTCTGACGATCCGCCGCCTGTCCACGCTCCTGGCCCCGATAGACCCCACGACCGTCCGCTACCTGCGCGTCCTCCGCGTGGAAGGCGCCCCGGAGCCACCCCTACGCGCCACGCGCCGCGTCCCATCCCGCCGCTGACAGCTAGATCGTGACCGGCAGTGAGTGCAGTCCCCGGATCACGAACTCCGGGCGGCGGTCCGGTTCCGCCGCCAGGCGCAGCCCCGGCAGTTCGGTCACCAGCGCCTCCAGAGCCGCCGCGATCTCCACCCGGGCAAGCGGCGCACCAACGCAGTAGTGGATGCCCGCCCCGAACCCCAGGTGCGCGTTCGGCGACCGCCCGACATCCAGCCGGTCCGGCGACTCGAACACCTCGGGATCCCGGGCGGCCGCCCCCAGCAGTGCCGCGATCCTGTCGCCCGGCTCCAGGGCGTACCCCGCGACCGTGGTCGGCGCGGTCGCCGTCCGCTCGAACAACTGCAGCGGCGCGTCGAACCGGATCAGCTCCTCCACGGCGGTGGGCAGCAGCGACGGCGACGCGATGAGGCGCTCCCATTCCGACCGGTGTGTCAGCAGCGCCAGCATCCCGTTGCCGATGACGTTCACCGTCGCCTCGTGACCCGCCATCAGCAGCAGGACGGCAGTGCCCACCAGCTCGTCGTCGGTCAGCCGGTCCGTGCCGTCGCGGACCGCCACCAGGTCGCTGATCAGGTCCGGGCCCGGTGCCGACACCCGCGTGGCCGCGAGCGCGCGCAGGTAGTCGACGAACTCGCTCGCCGCGTCCTCGGCGGCGCCCGCCTGTGCCGGGGGCAGCCCGTACTCGTACATCTTCACGATGGCGTTCGACCATGGTTGCAGCCGTGGCCGGTCCGCCTCGGGAACCCCGAGCAGCTCGGCGATCACCTCCACCGGCAGCGGCGCCGCGACGTGCGCCAGCAGGTCGGCGGCGCCGTCCGCCTCGATCGCCGACGACAGCGACGCCACCAGCGACGACGACAGCGACCGCACCCACGGCCGCAGCCGTTCCGTGTGACCGCGCGCGAACGCCGCCGAGATCAGGCGCCGCAACCGGGTGTGGCGCGGGGGTTCGTTCTCCAGCAGCGAGTTCTGGTGCAGCAGGTTGAACGCCGCGAAGTCGGACGCTGGCTCCCTGTCCCTCCACAAGCGACCCGAGGACCGGTTGCGCAGCACCTCCGAGCACGCCTCGTGCGACACCGCGACCGCGACGCCGAGCTCCTCGTGCCAGTGCACCGGGCCGTCGGCCCGCAGCGCCGCGAACACCGGGTACGGGTCGGCGAGGAAGGCCGGGTCGCGCGGACCGAACACCATGCCTCCACGGTAGCTGTGCGATGATCCCCGCCGTGCAGCCCGCTGTTGTCGCGCATCGGGGTGCGTCCGCACACCGAGCCGAGCACACCGTCGCCGCCTATGCGCTCGCCATCGAGCAGGGCGCGGACGGCCTCGAATGCGATGTGCGCCTCTCCCGCGACGGTCACCTCGTCTGCGTCCACGACCGCCGTATCGACCGCACGTCCACGGGACGTGGCGTCGTCTCCACGCTCACGCTCGACCGTCTGTCCGGACTGGACTACGGCAGCTGGCATCCCGGCATGCCGGAGCACGCCGACGATCTCGTGCTGCGCACACCGGACGAGTCCGAGCGCGGTGTGCTCACGCTCGAGTCCCTTCTGGAGCTGGCGAAGGCGCACCCCGACGTCAAGCTCTTCGTCGAGACCAAGCATCCCGTCCGGTACGGCGGGCTGGTCGAGGCCAAGCTCATCGCGATGTTGCGCCGCTACGGCCTCGCCCGCCCGAAGTCCAAAGAGGACTCGCAGGTCGTGATGATGTCGTTCTCGTCGCGGGCGGTGCGGCGCGTGCGCGGGCACACCCCAACGCTCCCCACCGTGCTGCTGCTCGAGCAACTGTCCGTCGCCCGGTGGGACGGCACGCTCCCGATGTTCGCCGACTACGTCGGCCCTGGTGTGCACCTCCTGCGGACCGACCCGGACTACGTGGAGCGGGCCCGGTCGTTCGGGTACGAGGCCTACGTCTGGACCGTCGACGAACCGGCCGACGTGGATCTGTGCGCGAAGCTCGGGGTCCGCTACCTCGCGACGAACTCCCCGGCCACCACCCGGCGTCTGCTCAACCGGTAGCGTCTCGCACCATGGCCAAGCGTTCCGCCGTGAAGAGCAAGAAGACCACCGACGGCATCAACCCGAGGCAGGCCTGCCCGTGCGGGTCCGGCAAGCGGTACAAGGCATGTCACGGTCTGACCGGTGGTCCGATCGAGGTGCCGGTCGGCCGCCCGTTCGAGGGGCTCGCGGGTGAGTGCGAGCTGATCGCGCTGCGTGAGTTCGTGCCGTCGGCGACCTCGCCGCTCGCGCTGTCGGTGAGCACCGACCGCACGGTGACGCTCGCGACGGTCCTGCCGATGGCCGCGGCCGCGCTGGTCCGCGCCGACGGCAGCGCGTACGTCGGGCTGCAGGTGCAGACCCGCTCCAGCGACATCAGCCGCGACGTGGCGCGCGCGCTGCGCTGGGCGGTCGAGGCCGAGGCGGGTGACGTGCTCCCGGTCGTCGGCCCGGAGACCGAGGACGGCGAGCGCGAGCGCCTGCAGGACATGCTGGACGTGAAGGCCGAGCTGGACCCGACGCTGCACAGCGACTTCTCGTGGTGGCTCCCGGAGGGGGAGGAGCCGACGGGCGAGGTCGCGCTGTCGCTGGAGCGCGCGAACCAGGCCATCATGCCGACCGAGCGCATCGGCCCGGCCGCGTACTGGGTCGACGCGGGCGACCGCGCGCACCTGCGCTGGGTGCGGCCGGAGCCGGAGGAGCAGCTACTGTTCGCGCTGGCCAGGCTGCACGCGCGCGGTGAGCTGGGACTGGGTGAGGGGTCGCGCTACGCGGGTTCGTTCCGCGCGCACGGCCTGCTGGTGCCGGTGTGGGACCTCGACACCGAGCAGCACGCCCGCGAGTGGACCAAGCCCGCCGAGGAGCTGGGTGCCCGGCTGGACGAGGCACTGGCGTCGCTGGAGAAGACCCCGCTGACGGGCGACGAGCGCCGCGCCCGCGACGGTCTCATCGGCCGCCAGGTCACCATCCGCTGACCGCCGCCGTACCAGTAGTCCACAGCGGCACCGGTTATCCACAGCCAGCACAGAATTCCCGCAACTGTCGGTGAACGCCGATAGACTGGCCTCGGGGTGGCCCCCCGGGTTCGGGCAGGGTTCCGTCAAAGTCGATCACCTGCGTGGAGCAGGCACGATCCTCTGGTTGATCATGTGATTGTCGAAGTCGCATGATCTTGTGAGAGGGCCGTGCCTGCTGTGTCATCATCCCTGATCC